>JAYVZI010000022.1:0-38423 GCA_043783485.1 Bacteroidota bacterium | reverse complement strand
TCAATAATAATTTTTTTACCTTCAAATAGATTAGAAAAAGGAATTGTACTAGCATTTGCAGAATTTTCTTTCTTGCAACTAATAAAAAAAGTAAGAATAATGACTAAGTAAATTTGTTTCATATCATTCAAAATTACATAAAAAAAATTACAAATAATTAAGAAATTATTAAGATTTTGTTTTAATCGATTATTCACGATTTTAATCGACAAAACGCTTGAACATTAAGATATGATTTCCTATTTCAGAAATTTCAAAAAAAGAACCGAAAACATAATATCCCAAATTTTTATAAAACGGAGTCGCAATTTCTCGGGCATTGAACCAAATCATTTCAATTTGGTTTTTAATTGCATAATCTTCGCAATAATTGAGAAGTTTTTCGCCAAAACCATTTTTTTGATGATTTTTAAGTATTGCCATACCACGCAATTGAAGTTGGTTTAATTCTAAGAAATTCAAATTTCGATTTTGGTAAATTGATGCAACTCCAATTAATTTTTCGTTAATAAAATATCCAAAATGTTTGGTGGTTTCTAAATCATCGCCATCAAAAACACAAGTTTCTATGTTTTTATCAGCTCTTAAAACTGGATGGCGCACCAAAAAAGTCTCAAAAGAACTTATTTCTTTAATCATTTATATAAATATTAATTCAAATTTCGAATGTAACAAATTAATTTTGAATGTATTAGAATTTTAAATTAAATTTTTAATATTTTTTTACAATAAGTTTGCAGAAATTCAAACTTATTGTATATTTGCACCGTTGTAATGCGAAAGTAGCTCAGTTGGTAGAGCTCCAGCCTTCCAAGCTGGTTGTCGCGAGTTCGAGCCTCGTCTTTCGCTCTAAAGTCTTAATCACTGATTAAGACTTTTTTTTTGCTATAAATACCTCTTTGCGTGCTTTTAGTGAAATTTAAGTTTTTAAAAAATAAACCACATAGAAATATAGAAAAAAGATTTGCAGATACCAATTCTTAGTTTAACATAGCTATTATTTACTAAAACTAAAGTGAAACATCTTGATTATTTTTCAATAAACTATGTTTCTATGTGGTTTAAGATAAAAAAATGAATTAGCTCTACAGGTTATAAATTCAAATTTTTTATTTCAAAAAGCTCAAATCGCTTCCTGTTTCCAATTCCTCTGGTAATTTATTTTGTCTAAAAACCCTTGCAGAAAGCTTTCCTTTTAGAGTGATTTTTTTGCCTTTTACATCCAACCAACTTCCTTCTCGCAATCCCAAAACGGGCAACGAATTAAAACTATGAAACTCCTTTATCCTAGTTTCGCGCGTTTCTCCCATGTGTTTGGATTGCAAATCTGGATCAAGATAATGCGGATTGAGATTAAAAGGAATAATCCCCAATGTCTGGAAACTTGGCGGATAAACAATTGGCATATCGTTTGTGGTTTGCATCGTCATGCCAGTAATATTGCTACCTGCGCTTGTTCCTAGATATGGTTTTCCGCTTTTTATTGCTTCTGCCAATGGGATCATAACCTTGTTTTTATACAATTGCGACACCAATAAAAACGTATTTCCACCTCCGGTAAAAATGCCTTCGGCGGCTTCAAATGCCAATATTGGATTTTCAAAATCTTGAATACCTACCACAAGCTTATTTATTTTTGCAAAAGCAATTCGTACTTTATCCGTGTAATCATCTTCCGAAATGCCTCCCGGACGCGCATAAGGAATAAAAAGAATGGTTTTGCAATCCCTGAAATGATTTTCTAATTCAGGAAAAAGATATTCTAAATACGAACCTTCATGAAGTGTCGATGTACTTGCTATTATGGCGTTTTTCATTGCTTAAATTTAATATTTCAAAGTTACATTATTTACTAAACTCCGTTTTATAAAAAAGCGAATTTTATTTATTAACATAAATTTACAAAGTAATTGGCAATTTTTTTGGAATGCAATAAGATACTTTTACAACCAAGTTTAGTGGTATGGCCAGAAAATTACTTTTATTATTTTTTATAATTTCAATCAATCAATTTGTTTTTTCTCAAAACGAAAGGATTGTTCGTGGAAAAATATTTTGTGAGGATATTCCTGTTCAAGGCATTCAAGTTTTGAATTTAGTTTCCGAAAAAAGTACAATTTCTGATGAAAATGGTAATTTTTCTATTTTGGCAAAAGCCGATGAAATGCTGGTTTTTATATCTTTAAATTACGATTACAAAAGAAAATTTCTAACTCAATCCGATATCGATTTGGGTAATTTTACAATCATTCTAACCAGAAAAATAAATCAGCTCGATGAGGTTATTGTAACTAAATATCCGAAACTAAATGCAGTCGATTTAGGAATTCTCTCTAAACCAGCCAAAGAATATACGCCCGCCGAACGCCGATTAAAAACCGCTGGAGATTTCAAACCAATACAGTTATTAGGTCTTTTAGGTGGTCAATTACCAATAGATCCTATAATAAATGCAATTACTGGTCGAACAAAAATGCTTAAAAACAATCTAAAAATTGAGAGAAATCAGATATTATTATCAAAATTAGAAAATCAATTTGAGGAAGATTATTATGTAAACGGACTAAAAATCAATAAGGAATATATCAAAGCATTTCAGTATTATATTATCGAGGACAAAGAATTTTTGACAGCTTGGAAATCTAAAAACAAAAGTATTTTGAAGTTTACAATGACAAAATTGGCTATAAATTTCAATAAAATTATTGCTTATGAGAGTAAATAAACTCCTGTTTTTAGGTCTCATTTTCATGAATCAATTTGGTTTTTCGCAATCAGGAAAACTTATTCATGGAAAAATTTCTTGCGAAAACAATCTTATTCAAGGAATCGAAATTATAAATCTAGTTTCCGAGAAAAGTGTTTTTTCGGATCAAAACGGAATGTTTTCTATTTTAGTAAATCAAGATGATATGTTGGTTTTTGGATCTAAAAATTACGATTTTAAAAGAAAATTAATTACTCAAGACGACATCAAAAATGATAATTTGAGTATTGAATTGAGTCGAAAAACAGAACAATTAGACGAAGTTATTGTACTTGCAAAAAAGCCTGATATGCGACTTCCAAGTATGCAAGCCATTATAGACAAACAATATTTTGACGATGAAAAATCCTCGCCAAAAACTACAAACGTCTACGATGGTACTATAACAAACGGAATAGATTTTATTCGGATTTTTAGTGGAGTTGCAAAATTATTTAAGAAAAAACATCCCGAAAAAAAGGATTTCAAACCAGAGATAAATTTTGTTTCAACAGCATTAAAAAGAAACAATCATGATTTTTTTACCAAAACTTTGAAACTCAAAGAAAATGAAATTTCCGCTTTTCTGGCTTTTTGCGCAAACGATCCGCGCTCCAATTTGCTTCTGGAAATAGAAAATGTTTTTGGATTAATGGAATTTTTAATTCAAAAAAATAAAGAGTTCCAAACAATCCCTACTTTTGACAAATGAAAAAGAAAATCATATTCGTAATTTTCGGTATTTTATTCATGACTTTAACCTCGTTTGAGGTTCATAAGTTTTACATATCTATATATCAAATAAAATATGCATCGGAAAAAAAAATGCTCCAAATTACTTCGAGGATTTTTATAGATGATCTTAACGATGTCTTGAAAAATAAATACAACAAAAAAACGCATATTAGCGAACCTACCGAAACGCCTGAAGATCTGGTGTTGATGAAAAAATACATTTCGGAAAATTTTTCAATAAAAATAAATGGTCAAACCAAAACCATTAATTATTTAAGCAAAGAACTCGAAGGAAATGTTGTAATTTGTTATTACAATATAAAGGACATTCCAAAAATAAAAACTTTCGAGATTCAAAATACTTGTTTGTTTGATTTGAATTCCGATCAACAAAACATAATTCAAACGACGATTTATGGTAAAAAAGAAAGTCTTTTACTAACTTCTGATAATGTGAAAGGTTTGTTAAAACAATAACAAAAAGATTTTTTCGGATAAAATTAATTACTTTTATAGCTTGAAAAAAATAATTTCAGCTATGAAAAAAACCACTAAATTTATTTTTCTATTTTTTGCTTTTACTTCGGTAATTTTAGCTCAGGATGTCAAAGAAACTCCAAAAACAAAGGAACTAGGTCATACAGATTCGAACAAGTTTCGTCAAATGTACGATTTATTGGCAACCCCAAATATGTACAGAACCGCATCTGGAGCTCCGGGTCCAGAATATTATCAGCAACAAGCAGATTATAAAATTGATGTGGAACTCGATGATAAAAATGCAAAGCTATATGGCACAGAAACAATAACTTATACCAATAACGCCAAGGAAAAATTAGAATATTTGTGGTTACAATTGGATCAGAACCAAATTGCAAAAACATCTAAATCGCCACTTGTAGAAAACTCTAAAGTAGATGCTTCCATAAGCGCGCAAGGATTTTCAAGAAAGTATATTGAAGAAAAATTCGACGGAGGTTTCAAAATCGATTATGTAAAAGATGCAAAAGGAAACCCAATTTCCTATACTGTAAATGAAACCATGATGCGTATCAACTTGGCAAAACCACTAGCTCATGGCGAAAAGTTTGTAATGAATATAAAGTGGAATTACAATATTAACAATTACATGCTTGACGGAGGACGTTCTGGATATGAGCCATTTAAAGACGGAAATAAACTATACGTTTTAGCACAGTTTTATCCAAGAATGGCAGTTTACAATGATATTGAAGGATGGCAAAATATGCAATTTTGGGGAAGCGGAGAGTTTGCTTTGCCTTTCGGAAATTTCGAGGTAAACGTTACAGTTCCTGCGGATCACGTTATGGAAGCAACGGGAAATTTAATGAATAGAGCCGAAGTTTTTACTCCAGAACAAGTAAAAAGATATGAGCAAGCCCAATTATCGTTCGATAAACCTGTTGTAATTGTTACTCAAAAAGAAGCAACAGAAACCGAAAAAGGATTCTCTGACAAGAAAAAAACTTGGAAATTCAAAGCTGAAAATGTTCGTGATTTTGGAATTTCGACCTCAAGAAAATTTATTTTAGATATGATGGCTGTAAAATTAGGCGAAAAAACCGTAATGGCCGTTTCGTTGTATCCAAAAGAAGGAAATCCGCTATGGGAAGAATATTCAACAAGAGCAGTTGCACATACTCTAAAAAGTTATTCAAGCTATACTTTCGATTTTCCTTATCCTAAAGCAGTATCGGTAAATGCACAAGATCAAGGAATGGAATATCCAATGATATGCTGGAATTTTGGTCGCCCAGAAGCTGACGGAACCTATACCGATAGAGTAAAATACGGTATGTTAGGAGTTGTTATTCACGAAGTAGGACACAACTTTTTCCCAATGATTGTAAACTCCGACGAGCGCCAATGGACTTGGATGGATGAAGGTTTAAACACATTTATGGAATATTTAGCCGAAATATCTTTCGATAAAAATTTCCCAGTAGATAGAGGCCCAGCATCTAAAATTGTTCCTTACATGAGTGGTGATCAAAAAAATATTGAACCAATAATGACCAATTCCGAAGCCATAAAACAATTTGGGAATAATGCCTACGGAAAACCTGCGGCAGGATTAAATATAATGCGTGAAACAATTATGGGTCATGAATTATTTGATTATGCTTTCAAAACCTATGCGAACCGTTGGAAATTTAAACACCCAACACCCGAAGATTTTTTCAGAACCATGGAAGATGCCTCTGCGGTAGATTTGGATTGGTTTGTTCGTGGTTGGTTTTACACCACCGATTTTACAGATATTGGTATAAAAGAAGTAAACCAATATTATGTAAGTGGCGATGCTCCAAAAGATTTCAAAGCTCCAGTTCCAAATCGCAGAAACCGAATGAGAGCAACAGGACCAATGGTTTTTATGTACGCTAGCACTAACGCGGAACTAAAACCAGAACTAAAAAAATCGCTTGAAGTAAAAGACATTAAGACATTAAATGACTTTATTTCAACCAATTTCAAACCAGAAGAAGCGGCTAAATTAGTTGCCCCAAAATACTTTTATGAAGTAACATTCAATAAACCTGGTGGATTGGTAATGCCAATTATTGCTGAGCTAACTTACGAGGACGGAACTACCGAAACTCAAACATTGCCAGCACAAATCTGGAGAATGAACGACAACGAAGTAACCAGAACTTTTGCAACGCAAAAAGTAGTTACTAAAATTGTTGTAGATCCAAAACTCGAAACCGCCGATGTTGATGTAACCAACAATACTTGGCCAAAACAAGAAGTAAAATCTAAGTTTGATTAAATTATTTTATACTTTATAGTTGTTGGTTTACAGCCAGCAACTATAAAGTATAAATCAAAAAATAAAAAATATGTTTGGAATAGGTGGAGGCGAAATAGTATTTATTTTACTCGTTGTACTTATGCTTTTTGGATCTGATAAAGTTCCAGAAATTGCAAGAACATTGGGAAAATTGATGGCGCAGCTCAAAAATGCAACAAACGAACTCAAATCCGAAATCCAAAAAGGAGTAGATGAAATAACCGACGATACAAGTTTATCCGATATATCATCCGAAATTACCAAAGCAAAAGAAAATTTTATTGGAGATTCCACATCAACAGTAAACAAAATTAAAGAAGATTTCGAAAACATTACAGGACCAATAAAACGCCAATTGTAATGCTCGAAAAAATACTAGCACTGGACAAAGAACTGTTTTTATTTCTAAACAATTTAGGCTCCGAACAATTCGATGGTTTTTGGTTATTTATCACAAAACAAGCAAATTGGACTCCGTTTTTTTTATTCCTTTTTTATTTAGTTTATAAAAAATTAGGCTGGAAAAAACTGCTTTTGGTTCTGCTTTCAGTAACTTTTATTTTAATAATTACAGACCAAACCTGCAACCTTTTCAAAAACGAATTCCAACGACTCAGACCCTGCAACAACCCGGATTTTGTAGGAATTATGCGAAACATAAAGCCAAGTCAAACCTTTAGTTTTTTCTCAGGTCATGCAGCAAATTCATCCGCAGTAGCCATGTTTTTGTTTCTAGTTTTGAGAAAACATTATAAGTATTTCGGATTCATAATCCTTTGGCCACTAATTTTTGCTTACAGCCGTATTTACTTAGGATTACACTATCCAATCGATATTTTAACAGGATATGTTTGCGGAATAATTTTCGGTACTTTAACGTTCAAATTTTATCAATTTATCCTCAAAAAGTATTTTATTTAGGAGCTTAATCCCGCCATCATCCCAAATCTTTTGCTTTTTTTAAAGAAAAAAAACCAAAAGGATTTTCCGTTCTGTCGGGGCTACAAAACCCTCGAAACCGTCAAACCATCCCGAATTGGCAGCAATACCGTTTCTACCCGAGGATCATTTTTCAAGAGTAAATTATATTCCAAAAGCACTTTCGTGCTCAAATCATTTTTTTGTAAAGGCTCAACTACTTTGCCGCTCCACAAAACATTGTCAGACAAAATAATCCCGCCTTTATTCATTTTAGGTAAAATCAAATTGTAATAATTAATATAATTTTCTTTATCGGCATCTATAAAAACCAAGTCAAACTTTAAATCTAAAGTTGGAATAATATTTACTGCTTCACCTAAATGTTGGTGAATTTGTTTTCCCCAAACCGATTTATCAAAATATTTCCGCTGAAAATCCACTAATTCTTCCTTAATATCAATGGTATGCAATTGTCCATTTTCCTGCATTCCTTCACAAAGACAAAGCGCCGCATAACCCGTAAAAGTTCCAATTTCGAGAATGTTTACAGGACGAATTAATTTAGACAACATGCTCAAAACTCTACCCTGAAAATGCCCAGAACACATTCTAGGCAATAATATTTTTTGGTAGGTTTCTTTATTTAGTTTTGCTAACAATTCGGGTTCGTTTTCCGAATGTTGTTCTATATAGTCTTCTAAATCTTGTGATAGGAAATGCATTAAAGTAAGCTTTTTATAGGGTCGTGAAGTGTGTTTATAACTCTAATTACAGAAATTCTATTATCTAAAAATTGATATAGTATCTTATAATTTTCGATTAAAATCCGCCTACAATCTTGGCGATATTCATCAATTTGATATTGTTCTCCAAAAATTATTTGTTTTGGTGCAATTGAAATATTTTTTAGTTTAGTTTTCGAAATGTTATTTTTTACTTTATTTAAATATTGAATGGATTCTAATGACTAAATTATTTCGAATTTATTCATTCGTCCAACTTTTGATTTTTTTTTCTAAATCTTCTTGAGAAATAAATCTTCCATTATTTATATCTTCAATTCCTTTATCAATTTCTTCGTTATATTGTTTTAATGTTAATGGTTTTCCCAAAACATCATAAGCAATGATCAATTCTGAAACTATATTTTCTGAATTTTCGATTATTTTATATTCTGAATTATTCTCAAAAATATCTGAAACTTTTGTAAGTTGAATCTCATCGGCATTTTCGATATACATCAAAACTTTATTTTTTAATTCTGGAAGTCCCATAATAACTCTATTTAGTACAAATTTACAAAAAATTACTAAACAAATTAAAGTATTCATTTTATCAAATATCTAAAACTAAAAAAAATGGTATTTTTGCAAAATGCAAATCGAGAAAAAAGACATCCGAAGTTTATCCAAAGATCAAATACGAGATTTTTTTGTATCAAATAACGATAAACCATTTCGTGGAAACCAAGTTTACGAATGGCTTTGGAGCAAAGGAGCGCACAGTTTTGAGGACATGACAAACATCTCTAAAGCAACACGAAATATACTCGAAGACAACTTTGTAATCAATCATATAAAAGTAGATTTGATGCAACGTAGCGAAGACGGAACGGTTAAAAATGCGGTTCGTTTGCACGATGGTTTGGTTGTAGAGAGTGTGCTAATTCCAACAAATACTAGAACAACGGCCTGCGTTTCTAGCCAAGTAGGTTGCAGTTTAGATTGTAATTTTTGCGCCACAGCAAGATTAAAAAGAATGCGAAATCTAGAACCGGCCGAGATTTACGACCAAGTTCTAGCAATCGACAAGGAAAGTCGTTTGTATTACAATCATCCGCTGTCTAATATTGTTTTTATGGGAATGGGCGAGCCACTCATGAACTACAATAATGTTTTGAAAGCCATCGAAATGATTACTTCTGAGGAAGGTTTGGGAATGTCTCCAAAACGCATAATGGTCTCTACATCTGGAGTTCCAAAAATGATAAAAAAATTGGCGGACGACGAAGTAAAATTCAAATTAGCCGTTTCATTGCACTCTGCAATCGACGAAATCCGTTCTCGAATCATGCCGTTTTCAAGTAATTTTCCGTTAGCCGATTTGCGCGAAAGTTTAGAATATTGGTACAGAAAAACAAAATCTAAAATATCTTATGAATATGTAGTTTGGAAAGACATCAACGATGATAAAAAATCTATTGATGCATTAGTAAAATTCTGTAAATACGTGCCTTGCAAAGTAAACTTAATAGAATACAACCCGATTGATGATGGGGAATTTCAGCAAGCATCTGACGAGAGCATAAATGCCTATATTTCTGCATTGCAAAACGCTGGAATTGTAGTAAAAGTGCGCCGCAGCCGAGGAAAAGATATAGATGCCGCTTGTGGACAATTGGCGAATAAAGAAGCATAAAAAAAGAGCTCAATTTTTTAGGTTGAACTCTTAGTTTTTATTTTAGAAAATATCTAATTCCCAAAAGTTATTGTTGTTGGTGCTCCACCATCAATGGTTAGAGTAGCCGTATTATCGCAAGTACCATCACCATAATCTAAAATTGCGGTGTGGTCATTTTTTACAATTGTTAAAACTCCAGAAACAATCTTGTATTGGCAACTATTTTCTATTCTAATAGGAGTTGTAATGGTTGTTGAGGCAACATCTCCGTTCGGGAAAGTGGTAGTCCAGCTTCCGGTTATCAAAAACACATTGTCATTCAAATCTAAAGGTGTATTGTAACCCACAATAAATTCTCTGGTTCTTGTCCCAACTCTTTTGAAAACTTTACCGTCAGGCGATGTAAATGTCATATCGATCGTAAGAACAAAAACTGGGTGAATATCAGTATTTGCTGCGGTGCTTTCTAATGATTTTGTAATGGTTCGGTTTCCTTGAACAAGGTAATCGTTATGATAAAAATTTTCAAAACTATAGGAAATGGTGTAAAGATGCGAGGTAAAATCTATACTTCCAGTAAATATTATTTTACCTTTTAGCACATTTCCGTTAGATAAAGCACACCCTTCAGTCCCAAAATCAATTGTTCTTGTCCAGGAAGTATTTGTAATTACAGATGTAACAACTGCACAAGCTGGTAATGAGGAAACGGGCATTATCCCTTTTCCAGCAGCATTTTGTTGAAAATATTGATCCTGAGCAATATCCAAAACATCATTCGTAGATTGGTCAATTTTTGCAGTCATTGCCACATCGGCAGCAGTCAAATCGGAATTGCTCGAAGAATTATCTTTAGAGCAACTTGCAAATAAAATAATAGCAAAAGCTACAGCGGTTTTCAAAAAAGAATTTGTTTTCATAATGTATTTTTTTTTGGGTTATGTAAATAAGAACACTTTTTATGCAAAAGGTTTAATTTAAATTAACGAAATCCTAACATTTTTTATTTTCTAAAATTCCAACTTTAACACATATATCTGTATCTTTGAGCAATACATGAATATTACCTTACAAATAAAAAAACCTATTTTACAGGAAATGGAGCTTTTCGAAAAAAAGTTCTATGACTCTATGAAATCACAGGTCGCGCTCCTCAACCGAATTACGTATTATATCGTAAACCGAAAAGGAAAACAAATGCGACCCATGTTTGTTTTTTTAACTGCCAAAATGCTTTCGGGAGGAAATGTAAACGAGCGAACGTATCGTGGCGCATCGGTAATCGAACTTATTCATACCGCAACATTGGTTCATGACGATGTGGTGGATGATAGCAACCGCCGACGTGGATTTTTCTCTATAAATGCGCTTTGGAAAAACAAAATTGCCGTTCTCGTTGGCGACTATTTACTCTCTAAAGGCTTACTTTTATCCATAGACAATGGCGATTTTGATTTATTAAAAATAATTTCTGTAGCTGTTCGCGAAATGTCCGAAGGTGAATTACTTCAAATAGAAAAAGCCCGAAGATTAGATATCGACGAAGCTATTTACTACGAAATTATCCGAAAAAAAACCGCAACTCTAATCGCGTCCTGCTGCGCACTTGGAGCAAAATCTGTTATTGATGATGAGGCTCAAGTCGAAAACATGCGCAAATTTGGGGAACTTATCGGTATGGCTTTTCAGATCAAAGACGATTTATTCGATTATACCGATGATGCCATTGGCAAACCAACAGGAATAGATATTAAGGAGCAAAAAATGACTTTGCCGCTAATTCATGTTTTGAATAATTGTAGCGCTAAGGAAAAATCATGGCTCATTAATTCTATCAAAAATCACAATAAAGACAAAACCCGTGTCAAAGAAGTGATTGCTTTTGTAAAAGATAAAAACGGCTTGCTTTATGCCGAAACCAAAATGGAACAATTTCAGCAAGAAGCACTTTTACTTCTAGAAAATTATCCAAAATCGGAATATAAAGATGCATTAATTTTGATGGTAAATTATGTTATTGAACGGAAAAAATAGTTGATTTTAATTTCAAAAGTCAATTTCAAAAGTCAATTTCAAAAAATAATTTCAAAAAATAATTTATTTTGATGCAACCTTTTTGCAACCATTCTCGTCTATGCTAATAGAAGTCTTATTTAAAGTCAAAAATAAATTACAATGTTAATTTGAATTTTGAAATTGACTTTTGAATTTGAAATTTTATCATGAAAGTAATCAATCTACATCAAGAGGAAAACCAAACCATTCAGTTGGCAGTCGAGAACAATCGACATGCGCAACAAATGATTTACACCAAGTTTTCGCCAAAAATGTTGGGCGTTTGCAGGCAATACATCAAGGATTTACACCAAGCCGAGGATATTATGATTACTGCTTTTATGAAAGTTTTTACCAATCTGAAAAATTTTGAAAACAAAGGCAGTTTCGAAGGTTGGATTCGACGAATTATGGTAAACGAGTGCATAAGTTTTATTAGAGTTCAGAAAAAAGTAAAATTTATTGACGATGAAAATTACTTCGAGGAAAGTTTTAATAACATCGAAAGTAAATTCTCTGTCGATGATATTCAGCATCTAATAGACCAATTGCCAGATGGTTACAAAATGGTTTTCAATTTATATTGCATCGAAGGATTTAAACATCAGGAAATTGCAACCATGTTAGGAATCAATGAAGGAACCTCGAAATCGCAATTATCGCACGCTCGAAAAATATTGCAACAGCAAATAATAAAATTAAAAAATTACAGCAATGGCACCGAATAAATTAGAAAATCAAATCAAAGAAAAACTGACTTCTCGCGAAATTCAACCTTCGGCGCAAGCTTGGGATCGATTGGACGCCATGCTCTCGGTTGCCGAAAACAAAAAACCAAAACGCAAGATAAATTGGTTGGCAATTGCAGCAGTTTTTGTAGGATTTACAATTTTGGGAACAATTTTTATCAATAAAAATAAAGAAATCACTACTGTAAATGAAAATGTGGTTCTAGAAACTCCAAAAGTCGATATCCCAAAAAATGTTGATACAGTAAAACCAATTTTGAAAACAGAAACAGTTTTAGCAGATAACCAAGCAGAAAATCAAAAAAACCAACAACCAAAACCCAACAATCAACTACCAAAACCCAAAATAGAAGGAGTTTCAATCATCAAAAACAATCAAAATCAAATGGCATCAATTCTTCAATCAGAAATGCCAATAATCCAAAATCAGAAAATTAAAGAAACCAATATTGATGAAGTTTTGCTATCAGAAAAAGCAAAAAACCAAATTCCGAAATCAACAATAAAAGTTAATCCATCAAGTTTACTTTCGCAAGTTGATGGCGAATTAACACAAACTTTTAGAGAAAAAGTGATAAGTAAAGTTTCTAAAAATTTCCAGACCATAAAAGTAGCAGTTGCAACCAGAAATCAAGAATAAATCAAAAATCAAAAATCAAAAAATCATGAAAAACATTATCATTTACCTAACCACATTTTTGTGCTTATTTTTTAGTAAAATGAATGCGCAAGAAACTTTCGAAACCAAAGCAAAAATCATTGCGGAAAAGATAGAAAAAATTACAAGCGAGGAAAAAGCCGCTTTAAAAACCGAAGTAGAAGCAGTGAATGTTCAGCTCGAAAATAATTCTATTACCAAAGAGCAAGCCGATGAGAAAAAAAATAGTTTGGCTCAAGCAAGAGCAACAATTATAGAAACCAAAGTTGCGGTTGCTCAAGAAGAATTGAAAGATTTAGTACAACAAAAAGTAGATGGAAAACTACAAGAAGCCAGCAAACAAAAGCTTGTTATAAACTTTAAGGCAACTAGAGATACAATTCAAAAATCAGAAAAGCGAACCACAACACAATTTGTTTTAGCAACGGGTTTGAACAATTTAGTAACCAATAACCAAGTTGCACATTCGGATTTTAGGTATTTAGGATCGCATTTTTACGAATGGGGTTGGACTTATAACACCCGAATTTTCAAAAACGATAATTTGCTTCATGCCAAATACGGTTTTTCCTTGATGTACAATAATCTTCGCCCAACGGACAATCGGTTTTTTGTAAATTCAGGAAACCAAACCAATTTGCAAACCAGTGCTATAAATCTAAAAGATTCTCGTTTCCGAAGTGTTTATTTAGTAGTTCCAGCACATTTAGAATTCGATTTTTCGGGAAATAAAACTAGAGACGGAGGTAAACCATTTTACAAAACACATCAAAGTTTGCGCCTCGGAATTGGAGGATATGCGGGTGTAAATTTAAAATCTAAACAAATCCTAAAATACGAAGATGCAAACCAAAACAATGTAAAAGACAGAACCAAAGGCGATTTCAACACCAATGATTTCATCTACGGACTAAGCACTTATATTGGTTATAAAGAAACCAGTTTGTACTTAAAATACGATTTAAATCCAATGTTTAAAGATAATTTGGTGAAACAAAACAACGTTTCGTTAGGAATTAGATGGGATTTCAATTAATTATTTGTTAGTTTATTTATATTTAAAAAGTGTTTCAGCAATGGAGCACTTTTTTTATTCTAAATTCTAATTTCTAAATTTTGAATTATGTATTTTTACCAACTATATAATTTATAAAAATTGATTTCAAGAGCCACCATAGATACCGTTTACGAAACTGCCCGAGTAGAAGAGGTAATTGGCGATTTTGTGCAACTTAAGCGGGCGGGGAGTAATTATAAAGGTTTGAGCCCGTTTTCCGATGAGCGTTCGCCCTCATTTATGGTATCTCCGGTAAAGCAAATCTGGAAAGATTTTAGTTCCGGGAAAGGCGGAAATTCAGTAGCTTTCCTTATGGAACACGAGCATTTTACGTATCCAGAAGCCATAAGATATTTAGCAAAAAAATACAATATAGAGATCGAGGAAACCGAGCAAACTGCCGAAGAAAAAGCAAATACCGATGCACGCGAAAGTTTGTATTTGGTTTCGGAATTTGCCAAAAAATATTTTCACGATATTTTATTAAATTCCGAAGAAGGTCAGGCCATTGGTTATTCCTATTTCAAGGAACGAGGTTTTACCAACGAAACCATCAAGAAATTCGAACTCGGATATTCCCCCGAAATTTGGGATTCTTTTACCAAAGAAGCTTTAGGAAAAGGCTACAAACAGGAATTTCTAGAGGCAACCGGACTAACAATTCCTCGTGAAGACAAGCCTTTCGATAGGTTCAAAGGTCGAGTTATGTTTCCTATTCAAAGCATGTCGGGACGAACGCTTGGTTTTGGAGGTCGGATTTTGACAAATGACAAAAAAGCGGCCAAATATTTGAATTCGCCCGAAAGTGATTTGTACCATAAAAGTAAAGTTTTATACGGAATTTTTCATGCCAAACAAGCCATTGCCAAACAAGACAATTGTTTTCTTGTCGAAGGTTATACAGATGTAATCCAGTTTCATCAAGCTGGAATAGAGAACGTTGTGGCATCATCAGGAACTGCGCTTACGCCAGATCAAATCCGATTAATTAATAGATTGACCAAAAACATTACTGTACTTTTTGATGGCGATGCGGCTGGACTTCGTGCGTCGATTCGTGGAATAGATCTTATTTTAGAGGAAGGAATGAACGTTAGAGTTTGTACTTTTCCCGATGGCGATGATCCAGATAGTTTTGCCAAAAAAACTTCGTATGAGGATTTGGTGAAATATTTAGACGAAAATTCTAAGGACTTTATTCAGTTCAAAGCTTCAATTTTAATGGGCGAAGCCAAGAACGATCCTATAAAAAAAGCAGAGCTTATTAGGGATATGGTTTTGAGTATTTCTAAAATTCCGGATCGCATCAAACGCGAAATTTACATTCAGGAATGTTCCAGGATAATGGATATTTCGGAACAAGTTTTGCTTAGTACATTGGCACAATTAGTCCAAAAAGATATTAACGAAGTTGGAAAAAAAGCCAAACAAGAGCAAAAAGCTTTCGAAATTGTAAAATCCGAAAATCCAATATCACTTCAAAAAATTGATGTAATAAATTTGCTCGAAAAATCAATTTTAGAGATTTTATTACTTTATGGAAATGACGAAGTCGAGTTTCAAAACGTTTTTATAAAATTTGATGAAAATCAGAAAGAAATAGAAGTAATCGAAAAAACAAATTCCAAAGTTTTTCAGCATATTTATCTTAATCTTCAAGAAGATGAGGTAGAATTTTCTAATCCGTTATTTAAAGAAATTTACGATGATTTGGTTTTAAATTTTCTTCAAAATGAAGCTTTTGATAACAAAAATTATTTAAACAATCTCAAACCAGAGTTTTCTCAAATTGTTACCGATATTTTTATGGACGACGAAAAATATCAATTACACGGCTGGCTCGAAAAAAAGCAAGTATTTGTAAAAGATAAAAACAACGAGGAAGTTTTACAACGATTGGTTTCCGAAACCATAATTGCTTACCGGGAATTGCTTATTAATAAGTTGATTTCTAGCTTAATGAAGGGTTTTACCGAAAACCCCGATTTAGATTTAGAAGAACTTAAGTCTTCGGTAAATGAATATAATTTCCTAAAAGTTGCCATTACAAGAAGCATTGGCCGAATGAGATCTACGTATAACTAGAAAATCTCTAACGTTTTTGCTTTGTTTACCAAATCTACTAAGTTGGTAACATTTAGTTTTTGCAAAAGACGCAATTTATAGGTGCTAATTGTTTTTTCGTTAAGACCTAAAATTTCAGCAATTTCGTTGTTTTTCTTGCCATCGCTAAGGTATCTAAGCACTTCGATTTCGCGAGTAGAAAGTTTTCTGTACAAACGCTCGCTTTTGTTTTGTTTAGAGATTAGAGCAATACTTTTTCTCAAAGCCTCGTTCATAATAGTTTCTCCTTTGCTCACTTTTACAATTGCATTTCCTAGCGTTTCTAGTTTTTCGGATTTATGTAAATATCCCGAAACTCCAATTTTTATGGCATTTGGCGCATACATTTTTTCTGCAAGACTACTAAAAATTATAATTTTAGTTTTAGGATATTCCTTTACAAGCATTTTTATATCATATACACTAGACAGACCGTTCAAGTCTAAATCCATTACCAAAACATCAATATCTTTGGTATTTAGAACGTCTTTTACCATCAAAAAATTACCAACATTGGCAACAATACCAATATCTGTATGATCCTTGAAATAAGATTTTACCCCAAAATGAACAACAGGATAATTGTCGGCTAAACATACTTTTATCATAACTTAAAATTTTAACATCTGTTTAACGAGATTTATAACTGTAAAATTACAACTAATAATTCGATTTATTAAACTTTTCCGACCAAAAGTAATTAAAACCTGTGAATTTCGCAAACTGGTATCGGATTCATTTTGTGCTGATTTATACTATTAAGCCTTTTGTATATTTCGAAAACGGTTTTTTCTCTATCAGAAAAATTTTCCGCTAAATTTCCTTTTTCATTTTCGGTCATTGCCCATTCCAATTCGTCGTAACTTGCTCCAAGTTGGTCTTCATCTGTTCGGTCATCTCCAAACAAACCATCTGTTGGCGAGGCAGTTAATATCGAATTCGGGATTTTTAAGTATTCACCAAGAGCATAAACTTCGCTTTTCATCAAGTCGGCAATAGGGCTCAAATCCACTCCGCCATCGCCATATTTAGTATAAAAGCCAACCCCAAAATCCTCTACTTTATTACCCGTTCCAGCAACCAAAAGGCCATGAATTCCTGCAAAATAATATAAAGTTGTCATTCGCAATCGCGCTCTAGTATTAGCCAATGCTAAATTAGTTTTTGATGATTCCGCATCGTTTGGAACCTGATTTTTAAAAGTTTCAAAAACTTGTGTCAAATTTGCTTCAACAGAATCCACGTTCGGAAACCTATTTTTCAATTGCGCAATATGTTCTATCCCGCGACTCACATGGCTTTCCGCTTGATGAATAGGCATTTCTACACACAAAACCTTCATGCCTGTTTGCGCACAAAGTGTCGATGTAACTGCGGAATCCACTCCGCCCGAAATTCCAACCACAAATCCGTTCACTTTTGCATTTGTTGCATAATTTTTTAGCCAATCAACAATTTGAAGATTAACATTTGCAACATCAATAGAAATATTTTTTGACATAATTTTGTAAATTTTATAAAATCAGGATTGTATATTTGCAAAAATAATAAATTTTTCGGAGCTATTTCCAGCTCTCTGCTATATCTTTTATAGGGCAAAAAAGCCCAAAAAAAGGATGCCGCGACGATCTGGGCTAAAACACCAATTCACTATGAGAAAATCGTTCATTCTTTTTGTACTTGCAATCGCTTTGATTTCTTGTAATAATAAATCCAAAGTCGAAACTGCTGTCGAGGAAATCCCATTAGATTTAAAAGTAACCCGTTTTGACAAACTTTTTTTCGAAACTAAACCACAAGATTTAGGAAAACTGAAACAACAATTTCCATATCTTTTTCCTCAAGGAAACCAAGATACAGTTTGGACCAACAAAATGCAAAATCCACTTTGGAGGGAATTATACACCGAAGTCCAAAAAAAATACAGCAACTTTTCGCTAGTACAAACTCAAATCGAGGATTTGTTCAAACACATAAAATATTATTATCCAGAGGTAAAAAAACCAAAAGTAATCACCTTAATTTCCGAAATGGATTACAACACAAAAGCCATTTATGCAAATAGTTTGGTTTTTGTTTCCTTGGAATTATATTTAGGAAAAGACCACAAATTTTATGCCAATGAATTTCCGGATTATATGCGCCAAAATTTCGAAGAAAACCAAATTGCGCCTGATTTAGCAACTAGTTTCGGACTTCGAAAAATAGCATTTCCTCGCGACAAATCTTTATTATCTATGATGATTTACGCAGGAAAAGATTTGTACCTAAAAGATAAATTACTTCCAGAACTTACCGATGAAGTAAAAATAGGTTACACAAAAAACCAAATTACTTGGTGTCAGGAAAACGAATCTTATATGTGGCGGTATTTTATAGACGGAAATTTACTTTACGATTCTGATCCAAAACTCCCAAACCGATTTATAAATCCTGCGCCTTTTTCTAAATTTTATCTCGAAATAGATAACGAATCTCCAGGAAGAGTTGGCGCATGGATGGGTTGGCAAATTATACGTTCCTATATGGACAACAACGAAACAACCTTGCAGGAAATGCTAAAAATGGATGCAAAAGAATTATTCGAAAAATCTAAATACAAACCAAAAAAATAATGTCAGAAACAACAACCTCCGAAATAAAATTCCTAGTACAACTTGACGAAAATCGCGTTCCAGAAAAACTAGCATGGACCGCAAAGGATGGCGGTGTAGATCTTGAGGAAGCAAAAGCGATAATGCTCTCGATTTGGGACAGCAAGGCTCAGGAATCTTTACGAATAGATTTATGGACAAAAGACATGCCTGTAGATGAAATGAAATTATTTTTTCATCAAACATTAGTTACCATGACCGACACTTTTGAGCGTGCTACTGGCGATGAAAAAATGACCGCAACCATGAAAGATTTTTGCGAATATTTTGCAGAAAAGCTAGAATTAAAAAAACAGTAATAAAACCAAAAATCCCAAAACTTATTTAAGTTTTGGGATTTTTTTATTGGATTTATAAAGTTCTAAAATGCGCCTCCGTTTTTGAAAATATCTTCGTTTACTTCCTCTATATAGGACAAAACATCGTCTTTCCCTGTTAGCTCCGTTGCCGATGTAACAAAATATTGTGGCATTTCTTCCCAGTTATTGGCAAACATTTGCTTTTTGTAAGCAGCCACATGCGAATCGATTTTTACTTTACTAATTTTATCGGCTTTTGTAAAAATAATACAGAAGGGGATTTCACTCTCGCCCATATAGCTCATAAATTCGATATCGATATTCTGAGCTTCATGACGAATATCAATTAGTACAAATGCACAAACCAATTGTTCGCGAGTTTCGAAATAATCCGTAATAAATTGCTGAAAAACCGACTTGGTTTTTTTAGAAACCTTGGCATATCCGTAACCTGGTAAATCTACCAAAAACCAATTATTATTGATCTTGAAATGATTTATAAGCTGAGTTTTTCCTGGTCTTCCTGATGTTTTTGCTAAATTTTTGTGGTTGGTTAGCATGTTTATCAACGATGATTTCCCAACATTAGACCTGCCAATAAAGGCATATTCGGGTAAAAATTCCTGTGGGCATTTGCTTACTTCGGAATTACTAATAATAAACTCGGCGGTATTAATTTTCATTTTTAGGTCGTTAAGAGGCACGAAGCAATCTCATTATTTTTAAGAAATTTTTAAATTTAGGTTACAAATGGTTTTCAATCAACCATTCTTCCACAATTCTATTAAACTCGTTTGGATGTTCCATCATTGCAGCATGACCGCATTTATCGATCCAATAAAGGGATGAGTTGGGCATTAGTTTATGAAATTCCTCAGCAACATCTGGCGGCGTAACTTGATCGTTTTTCCCCCAAACCAAACAGGTTTTTACATGCATTTTTGGCAAATCCTTAGCCATATTGTGCCTAATAGCACTTTTGGCAATCGTTAGGGTTTTGATAACTTTTATACGATCATTTACAATCGCAAAAATCTCATCGACCATTTCCTTAGTTGCTACTTTTGGATCATAAAAAACGGCTTCTGCCTTTTTCTGAATGTAATCATAATCGCCTCTTTTCGGGTAACTATCGCCCATAGCGCTTTCGTAAAGTCCAGAACTTCCTGTAATTACTAAACCCGCAACTTTTTCGGGATACATTTTTGTATGATACAAAGCAATATGTCCGCCAAGCGAATTTCCTAGTAAAATGACTCTATCAAATTTTTTATAGGTAATAAAATCCTTTACGTATCTAGAAAATGCTTTAACATTTGTTTTCAATAAATTTTGAGAATACAATGGCAATTCCGGGATTACAACTTTGTATCCTTTTGTCGAGAAATGTTCTGCAACTTTATCAAAATTGCTCAAACCACCCATCAAACCATGCAATATTACAATTGGAGTACCTTCTCCAGCTTCAAAATAGTTGTACTTTCCTTCTTTCTTAAAGTTTTGTTCCATGAATATCTGTTGGCTTTTTTCAATTTTCACAAATATAATATTTTATTGCTAGAAATAAATTTTTGAATCCATTTTTTAAACAAAAGTTAATCTCGCCGGAATGTTTTAAAATGAATTTTAAATCAAAAATCTATATAATTTTCATTAAAAATCGTTACAATAATTTTTTCTCTTTTTTCAAATTTAATATCAATTCGATTACTTAATTAACAATTCAATTGAAGTACGCAAAAATTGTTCAACAATCTGAGCAGCGATGAATTAAGGTTTTTGGATTGAAAGTGGTAAAACTTATTAACAAAGTGGTACAAAGTGGTAATTTGTGGTAATATATTTTATATTTTTGCTTTCAATCAAAACCATTACAATTGAATTCAATAGTTGGAACATACGAATGTAAAGTCGATACCAAAGGAAGGTTGCTTTTGCCTGCTGCTCTAAAAAAGCAATTTGCGGCATCGCTTACCGATGGTTTTGTGCTAAAACGTTCGGTTTTTCAGCCTTGCTTGGAGTTATATCCTATGCAGGAATGGAATTTGATGATGCAAAAAATCAACAAACTCAATCGTTTTGTAAAGAAAAACAATGACTTTATTCGTCGTTTTACGGCAGGTGTAAAAGTGGTCGAAATAGATAATTTAGGACGATTATTGGTTCCTAAAGATTTAGTGATTTTTGCAAATATTTCTAAAGATTTAGTATTGTCATCGGCAGTAAATATTATCGAAATTTGGGATAAAGATTTATACGAAAAAGCCATCGACGATTCGGTTGTGGATTTTGCCGATTTAGCCGAAGATGTAATGGGAAATTTAAATGACGATGACAATGGAATATCATAATCCCGTATTGCTTCACCCAACTGTCGATGGTTTAAATATTAATCCAGATGGCATTTATGTGGATGTAACTTTTGGCGGCGGCGGACATTCGCGTGAAATCCTGAGTAGATTAGGACCAAACGGAAAACTTTTTGCTTTTGATCAAGACGAAGATGCTTTGGCTAACGTTTTGCCCGATGATAGATTTACTTTGATTAGTGAAAATTTTAGATATATAAAAAGGTTTTTGAGATTTCATGGCGTAAAAGCTGTCGATGGAATTTTGGCAGATTTGGGCGTTTCTTCACATCAATTTGATGTTCCAGAACGCGGTTTTTCTACTCGTTTTGATGCCGAATTAGATATGAGAATGAGCAAAAAAAACGAACTTGACGCCTATAAAGTTATCAATGAATATGATGACGCCAACTTGCGAAGAATTTTTTACGATTACTCGGAATTATCTAACGCTCCAGCCATTGCAAAAGTAATTATTGAAGCCCGAGAAAACGAACCAATAAAAAATACCGAACAGCTAAAAAATGTTTTAAGTCGATTTTTACCAGCTCATAAAAGCCATAAAATTTTGGCCCAAATATATCAAGGAATCAGAATCGAAGTCAATCAGGAAATGGATGTTCTAAAAGAATTTTTAGAGCAATCGCTTGAGGTTTTAAAGCCAAACGGAAGAATATCAGTTATTTCTTATCATTCATTAGAAGATAGATTGGTAAAAAGATACATCAAAAACGGCATGTTCGAGGGCGAACCAGAAAAAGATTTTTTTGGAAATTTTTCAGTTCCATTCAAAACAATAGGGAAATTAATTGTTCCTGACCATGCAGAAATAAAAACTAATAATAGGGCCAGAAGTGCAAAATTAAGAATTGCAGAGAAAAAATGAAAAATGGAGTTTACGACATACTAAAAGCTCGATTTCTCATAAAAGAAGATGCAAATGCTACCAAAAATTGGCGTTTTATAGTTTTCCTGATTTTTCTCGCCATAATAATGATTGCCAATACGCAACGTTACGAGCAAAAGGTTTTCAAAATCATTGCGCTCACAAACGATGTAAAGGAATTACGATCCGAATTTGTAGACAGACGATCGGAATTAATGAAACTAAAAATGGAATCAACAGTTTCTGCCGAAATGGAATCTAAAGAAATTTTTCCAGCATCGGTTCCACCAACAAAAATTGAAGTAAAAAAAATAGAAGATAAAAACTTCTTTCAAAAAATATGGAAATAGAAGATAAAAATACTTCTTATCGAATTTACATAATTGCGATTTTCGTTTTTTTGATGGCAATCGGAATTGTAGTAAAGCTCACAAATATTCAATGGATAGAAGGTAATCATTACCGTAAACTAGCCAAGGAACGTACCGTGCGTACTTTTGTGATTCCTGCAAACAAAGGAAATATTTATTCTGCTGACGGGAGTTTACTTGCCACTTCAATCCCAAATTACAATATAAGATTTGATGCTGTAGCTCCAAAATCCGAAAATTTCGAAAAAAATATAAAGGGATTATCAGACTCATTATCCTTGTTATTAAAAAAACCAAGTAGCATTTTTCAATCAGAATTAAGAAAAGCCAGATCCAACAAAAACAGATATTTCCTAGTTGCAAAAGATTTGAGTTTTACTCAGTACATGAAAATAAAAGGGTTTCCATTATTTAATCTAGGGGCAAACAAAGGCGGAATTATAACCGAACAATTTACCGTTCGCGAACATCCAATAGGAATGATCGCCGAGAGAACCATTGGTTACGAACGATTGGATGATAAAGGAATACTTACAAGAGTTGGAATAGAAGGCGCTTTTGGAAAATATTTAAACGGTAAAGACGGTAAAATTCTTAAACAAAAAATCGCCAAAGGGCAATGGAAACCCATTCGCGATGTAAACGAAGTTGATCCGCAAGATGGTTACGACGTGATTTCTACAATCGACGTTTATATTCAAGACATTGCACATCACGCTTTGCTAAAACAATTAGAACTTTACGAAGCAGACCATGGTTGCGTGGTGGTTATGGAAACCAAAACAGGTCAAGTAAAAGCTATTTCAAATTTAGGTCGCGCTACGGATGGTTCGTATTTCGAAACTATAAATTACGCAGTTGCCGAATCGCATGAGCCAGGTTCTACATACAAATTAGCGGATTTAATGACGTTGCTCGAAGATAAAAAAATAGATACAAGTGCTGTTTATGATTCTCATGGTGGAGAAATTACTTATTCTGGCCAAAAAGTTAGAGACTCACATACGGGAGGTTACGGAAAAATTTCCCTCGCACGAGGTTTCGAACTTTCCTCCAATACAATTATGGTTCAGGCAGTTTATAATAATTATAGAAATAATCCATCGCAATTTGTAAATCATCTCAATGCTTATGGTTTAAATAAAAGATTAGGATTACCATTTCAAGGCGAAGGTAAACCATATATTCCGCAACCAACGGATAAAAATTGGTCTAACATTTCACTTCCGTGGATGGCTTTTGGATATGGAGTTTCCATTACACCATTGCAAACTTTAACATTTTATAACTCGGTTGCTAATAACGGAGTTATGGTAAAGCCACAATTTATTTCCGAAATAAAAGAATGGAATAAAACCATCAAAAAATTTGATGCTGAGATTATAAACCCAAAAGTTTGCTCTCAGGAAACTATTGATAAAGTAAGAGCAGTTTTGCAAAATGTTGTAAAAAAAGGAACCGCAAAAGCATTGTATTCCAAGGATTTTTCTATGGCCGGAAAAACAGGAACTGCAGCAGTAAATTATTCAAAAAATGGAGGTTCAGAGAAGTATTATGCCTCGTCATTTGTAGGTTATTTTCCAGCAGAAAGTCCAAAATATTCTTGCATTGTTGTAGTTCATAAGCCAAATACATCTAACAATAATTATTATGGTGCCGATGTTGCTGGACCAGTTTTTAAGCGAATTGCTCAGAAAATTTTTACCGATGCACCATCAACAAATCAGATAAAAAATATTGATAAAAAAAATATCAAACAAGAAAAGGATTTCGATAAATATTTTGCAAAAGCAGAATTAAAACAAAATACCATTCCAAATGTAAAAGGAATGTCGGGAATGGACGCTGTGGCATTGTTAGAAAATTTGAAACTAAAAGTAAAAGTTATTGGGGTAGGGAAAGTAAGAAAACAATCTATTTTGCCAGGCGAACCAATACTTAAAAACAACACAATAATTTTAGAATTGTCATGAGTATTTTAAAAGACATATTATACAAAGTCACAATTGAGGCAATACATGGATCAACATCAATCTCTATAAATAAGATTGAATTTGATTCGAGAAAAATTGCTAAAAACGATTTATTTGTTGCCATAAAAGGAACAACTTCGGATGGGCATTTGTTTATCGAAAAAGCAATTTTATTAGGAGCAACCGCAATAATCTGCGAGGATTTACCTAAAGATTTGAATCCAGATATTACTTACGTAAAAGTAAAAAATGCTAACGAAGCATTGTCTTATTTAGGAAATAATTTTTATGATAATCCATCCCAAAAACTAAAATTAGTTGGTATAACAGGAACTAATGGCAAAACAACAGTTGCATCATTATTATATCAATTATTCAAGAAAGCAGGCTATAAAGTTGGGTTGTTATCTACCGTAAAAATCATGGTCAATGACGATGAGCACAAAGCCACTCATACAACACCAGATGCGCTAACCATAAATTATTTTTTGAACGAAATGGTAAATTATGGTTGCGATTATTGTTTTATGGAAGTGAGCTCTCACGGAATTCACCAAAAAAGAACTCAAGGTCTAACATTTGCTGGCGGAGTTTTTACCAATTTATCGCACGATCATTTGGATTATCATCCAACATTTGCGGAATATCGCGATGTAAAAAAATCTTTTTTCGACCAATTGCCCAAAACGGCTTTTGCAATCACAAATATCGATGATAAAAATGGTCTAGTTATGTTGCAAAATACAAATGCAAAAAAACTGACTTACGCACTAAAAACTTATGCCGATTATAAAGCGCAAATTCTAGAAAATCAACTTTCGGGATTACTTTTAAAAATTAATAATAACGAAGTTTGGGTTCGATTAATAGGAACTTTCAATGCTTATAATCTGCTGGCAATTTACGGAACAGCGTTGCAATTAGGGCTAGATGAATTAGAAGTTTTACGATTATTATCAGAATTAGAAAGTGTTTCAGGACGTTTTCAATACATCATTTCTGACGAAAAAATTACTGCAATTGTAGATTATGCACATACGCCAGATGCTCTAGAAAATGTTTTGAAAACCATAAATGACATTCGTACCAAAAACGAACAACTTATAACAATTGTAGGTTGTGGTGGCGATCGCGACAAAACCAAGCGACCAATTATGGCAAATATTGCATCGGCAATGAGCGATAAAGCAATTATTACATCGGATAATCCAAGAACGGAAAATCCCGAAACAATTATTGCCGAAATGGAAGCGGGTGTTGAACCTCAAAATTTCAAAAAAACGATTTCTATTACCGATAGAAAACAAGCCATAAAAACGGCTTGCCAATTGGCTCAGCCCAACGATATTATTTTAATTGCTGGAAAAGGACACGAAACTTATCAGGAAATTCTGGGCATTCGTCACGATTTTGATGATATGGCAATTGTAAAAGAATTATTAAATCAACTCAACAAATAAAAAACTATGCTATATTATTTATTTGATTATCTCGACAAAGTTTTGAACGTTCCAGGAACAGGTGTTTTTCAATACATAACTTTTAGATCTGCATTGGCAATCATCATGTCATTGTTAATTTCGACCGTTTTCGGAAAACGAATAATCAACTATTTGAGGAATCAGCAAGTTGGAGAAACCGTTCGTGAACTCGGTTTAGCTGGTCAAACTCAAAAAGCAGGAACGCCAACAATGGGTGGAATAATTATAATTATTGCTACGTTAATTCCTGTTTTATTACTTACAAAACTGAATAATATTTACATAATTCTGCTCATTGTAACCACAATTTGGATGGGGATTATTGGATTTATTGATGATTACATAAAAATTTTCAAGAAAGATAAAGAAGGTTTAAAAGGAAGATTCAAAGTCATTGGTCAAGTCGGATTAGGAATAATTGTAGGTTCGGTTTTATATTTTAGTCCAGCGGTAACAATCAGAACCGACTTAAAAAAATCTAATATCGTAATCAATCAAACCGAAAATGTAATAAAACCAGCACCGGTTTATGAAAAATCGACTGCTACAACCATTCCGTTTTTCAAAAACAACCAGTTCGATTACGCCGAAGTTTTGGCTTGGACTGGCGATGGATATCAAAAATGGGCTTGGTTAATTTTTATACCAATAGTGATTTTTATTATAACAGCAGTTTCTAACGGAGCAAATCTTACGGACGGAATCGACGGATTAGCGGCAGGAACATCGGCAATTTCGGTAATTGCATTGGGGATTTTTACGTTTGTTTCAGGAAATATTATTTTTTCGAGTTACCTCAATATTATGTACATCCCAAATTCCGGCGAAATGACGGTTTTTATAGCCGCATTTGTAGGAGCGTTGGTTGGATTTTTATGGTATAATTCCTATCCAGCATCAGTATTTATGGGTGATACAGGAAGTTTAACAATTGGCGGAATTATTGCTGTTTTGGCAATTGCCGTTCGGAAAGAAATGCTAATCGTTTTGTTTTGCGGTATTTTCTTAGCAGAAAGTGCATCGGTAATTATTCAGGTTTTTTACTTTAAATACACAAAAAATCGCTTTGGCGAAGGTCGAAGAATTTTCCTCATGTCGCCATTACATCATCATTATCAGAAAAAAGGCTATCACGAAAGCAAGATTGTAACTAGATTTTGGATCGTAGCGATTTTCTTGGCGATTTTATCGATTGTAACTCTAAAACTTCGTTAATCAATTAAGAATTAAAAATTAAAAATTAAAAATCTTTGGAATGAAGGAAAATATTATTCAACAAAAATCATTTCAGTTTGCTGTTAGAATAATTAATTTATATAAATATTTAACAACTCAAAAAAAGGAGTTTGTAATAAGTAAACAAATTTTAAGAAGCGGAACTTCGATTGGAGCAAATATCGAAGAATCAATTGGAGGACGTTCAGATAAAGAATTTCTTTTTAAACTTGAAATTTCATACAAAGAAGCGAGAGAAACCATTTATTGGTTAAAATTATTGAAAGAAACAGATTTTATTTCTATCAACGAATTCGAAAGTATTCATTTAGAAGCGGAAGAAATTTGTAAAATATTGGCTAAAATTATAATAACATTAAAAGGGAAAATGTAAAAATGATTAATAATTAAAAACTTGGTTTATGTTCTATCTCAAATTTTTAATTTTTAATTTTTAATTTTTAATTCATGAAAAGATTAGTAATTCTTGGCGGAGGCGAAAGCGGAATTGGAACAGCAATTCTTGCAAAACAAAAAGGTTACGACGTTTTTGTGTCTGATTTTGGAAAAATAAAAGATACATACAAGGAAGTTCTTATCATAAATGGAATTGCTTGGGAAGACGAAAAACATACCGAAAACCTAATTCTAAATGCCGATTTGGTAATGAAAAGTCCAGGAATTCCAGACAAATCACCAATTGTAAAAAAACTCAAGGAAAAAAACATTTCCATCATTTCCGAAATCGAGTTTGCAGCACCGTTCACAAATGCAAAAACCATAGGAATTACAGGAAGCAACGGCAAAACAACAACAACAATGCTCGTTTTTCATTTGCTCAAATCTGCGGGTTTAAATGTAGGACTTGGAGGAAACATTGGCAAAAGTTTTGCTTGGCAAGTGGCAGTAGATAATTACGATTATTATGTTTTAGAACTCAGCAGTTTTCAGCTCGACGGAAATATAAATTACAGACCAGATATTGCAATTATTACCAATATAAGCCCAGATCATTTAGACAGATATGAGTATAAATACGAAAATTATATTGCATCAAAATTTAGAATAACAATGAACCAAACCTCGGATGATTATCTGATTTACGATGCCGATGATGAAGCCATTGCAGAATGGTTCAAAAATAATAAAACAAAAGCCCAATTAATTCCATTTTCATTGACAAAAACTTTTGAAAACGGAGCATATATAAAAGATAAAAAAATGGAAATCAATATCAACCACGAAGAATTTACAATGGAAACCGAAACTATGGCTCTCGAAGGAAAGCATAACCTAAAAAATGCTATGGCAGCAAGTGCTGTGGCTAAGTTATTGCAAATTCGTAAAGCAACAATTAGAGAAAGTTTGATGAATTTTCAGGGTGTAGAGCATCGTTTGGAAAAAGTTCTAAAAATCCAAAACGTACAATACATCAATGATAGTAAAGCTACAAACGTAAACGCTACTTTTTTTGCGCTCGATAGTATGAATGTTCCAACCGTTTGGATTGTTGGTGGTGTAGATAAAGGAAACGATTACTCGGAATTAATGGCTTTGGTTCGCGAAAAAGTAAAAGCAATTATTTGCCTAGGAATAGATAACAAAAAAATCATAGATGCTTTTGGAAACGTGGTAGATATTATGATTGAGGTAGATAATATGTCCGAAGCCGTAAAAATGGCACAACGATTAACCGAAAAAGGCGATGCAGTTTTGCTTTCGCCAGCATGTGCCAGTTTCGATTTATTCGAAAACTATGAAGACAGAGGAAGACAATTCAAAAAAGCTGTTCAGAATTTATAAATAAGATCACTTAGACTTCTTAGATTTTAATTTGACTTTTCAAAAAACAATTCTAAAATATCTAAGAGGGCTAAAAATCTAAAATGTCCAAAATGAAAGAACTAATTCAAAACTTAAAAGGAGACAAAACCATCTGGACATTCGTGGCCCTTTTGGCGTTATTTTCGTTTATGCCAGTATTTAGTGCGAGTAGTAACTTGGCATACATGAACCACGGAACAGGAAATACTTTGGGCTATTTGTTAAAGCATGCAGTTCATATTATTTTCGGATTTTTTATTTTATACAATATCCAAAAAATCCCATATCATTACTACCGCAGTATTTCGAGACTTGCATTGCCAGTAGTTTGGGTATTACTTGCCTACACCTTGTTTTTTGGAGTCGAGCAAGGTAGCGCAACCCGTTGGATCCAAATCCCGTTTGTTGGAATTTCGTTTCAAACATCGGCATTAGCATCTATAGTTTTAATGGTTTTTGTAGCCAGATATTTATCTAAAACAAGGACAACACCAATCGATTTAAAATCATCATTTATAGAACTTTGGATTCCAATAGGTATAAC
The DNA here is from genome assembly GCA_043783485.1 of Bacteroidota bacterium. GTDB lineage: Bacteria > Bacteroidota > Bacteroidia > Flavobacteriales > Flavobacteriaceae > Flavobacterium. The sequence continues at coordinate 8,592 of JAYVZI010000022.1, read as the reverse complement.
GCTAATACTTATTCTTCCAAATAATTTCTCGACCGCAGCACTTATTTTTTTAATGGTTTTAATGCTTGCTTTCGTAGGTAATTATCCAATAAAGTATATTTCAATAATAATCGGATTGGGACTTTCAATGTTTGTTTTGTTTATAATTGTTGCCAAAGTTTACGAACGAACCAGTCCAGATCATACACCAAAACTTTTCAAAAGAGTAAAAACTTGGGAAAATAGAGTCGATAATTATTTGAGTAACAATAAGGAAATTACCGATGATGATTACCAAATCGAAAAAGCTAAAACAGCCATTGCAACTGGTGGAGTTTACGGACTTGGGCCAGGAAAAAGTGTTCAAAAAAACTTTTTACCACAATCATCCTCCGATTTTATTTTTGCCATTATTGTCGAAGAATATGGGCTAATTGGCGGATTGGGCGTTTTGTTTTTGTATTTATTATTGTTTTTCAGATTTGTAATTGCAGCTCATAAAGCCAATACAACTTTTGGGAAATTACTTGTAGTTGGTTTGGGTTTTCCAATGATTTTTCAGGCATTAATAAATATGGGAGTTGCAGTGCAATTATTGCCAGTAACAGGCCAAACTTTACCGTTAATAAGTAGTGGAGGAAGTTCTATTTGGATGACTTGTATAGCTCTTGGAATTATACTGAATGTAACCAAAAAAGAAGAAGAAATTTCGCAAGAACTGAAAGATAAAGAACAACGAGAAACCATTTTGCAAAAAATGATCGATGAGCAAATTGCTAAAGAAAATGCTATCGAAAATGAAGATTATTCTATAGAAGATGTTGTTGAGAACCCAATGAACGCAGTTTTAAATAAATAAAAATGACAAAATATAAATTCATATTAAGCGGCGGCGGAACAGGAGGACATATTTATCCTGCAATTGCTATTGCAAATGAATTAAAGTTGCGTTTTCCCGATGCCGAATTTCTTTTTGTAGGGGCAAAAGATAAAATGGAAATGCAAAAAGTACCACAATCGGGATATGATATTAAAGGGCTTTGGATTGTAGGATTACAACGAAAACTTACTTTGCAAAACGCAATGTTTCCTATAAAACTAGTAGATAGTTTATGGAAATCCCGAAAAATAATTAAAGATTTCAAACCCAATGTAGTCATAGGAACGGGCGGTTTTGCCTCGGGACCGTTATTGCAAATGGCAAATTCCTTGAATATTCCAACTGTAATTCAAGAACAAAATTCTTATCCAGGAATCACAAACAAATTATTGAGCAAAAAAGCCAACAAGATATGTGTGGCTTACGAAAATTTAGATCAATTTTTTCCAAAAAATAAAATAATTCTTACAGGAAATCCAGTTCGGCAAGATTTAATCGATGTTGAAAATAAAAGAGAAGAAGCAATTAATTATTTCAATTTAGATAAAAACAAAAAAACACTTTTAATACTTGGCGGAAGCCTTGGCGCCAGACGAATTAACCAATTAATCGAAAAAGAATTGGCGTTTTTCGAGGCTCAAAATATTCAAATTATTTGGCAATGTGGTAAATTGTATTTCGATGAATATAATAAGTTTAATACTAATATTGAACCATCAACTATCAACCATAAACCAAGAACTGTCCTGGCTTTTATCGACCGAATGGATTTGGTTTACGCCGCTGCAGATATTGTTATTTCGCGTGCTGGAGCATCGTCGGTTTCAGAATTATGTATTGTTGGAAAACCAGTAATTTTTATTCCATCGCCCAATGTTGCCGAAGATCATCAAACCAAAAATGCAAAATCCATAGTTGATAAAAACGGTGCATTAATGATAAAAGAAAGTGAATTAAATGAAAATTTCGAAGCCATTTTCAAATCATTATTAAGCGATGAAAACCAACAAAACAATTTAAGAAAAAACATCAAACAATTGGCTTTGCCAAATGCAACAAAGGATATAGTCAATGAAATTGTGAAATTTTTATAATGTCAGGAACCAATTACATATCGTTAATTTCCGAAATCAAACTTCGTATTCGTGAGGCGCAAGTCAAAGCCACATTGGCTGCGAATGGGCAAATGATTATGATGTATTGGGATATTGGAAACTTAATACTGAACCGTCAAGCAAATGAAGGTTGGGGTACGAATGTTATTCAAAAATTATCCGTCGATATCCAAAAAGATATTCCAGAAATTAAAGGTTTTTCTAGTCGTAATATGGGCTATATGCTTCGGTTTGCAAATGAATATTCAATTTTGCAACAGCCCGTTGCAAAATTGCAAAATACTGACAATCAAGAAATTGAAATAATGCAACAGCCTGTTGCATTATTAGAAATTAATGAAAATTCAATTTTGCAAGAGCCTGTTTTAAAATTAAAAAACAGCCAATTATTGCTATCAATTCCTTGGGGACATAATATTTTATTGATAGAAAAAATAAAAAATATCGAAACTCGGTTTTGGTATATGCAACAAACCATCGAAAACGGTTGGAGTCGTGAGGTTTTAAGCTCCATGATAAAATCAAATTCATTTGACAGGAAAGGTTCGGTGGTGAATAATTTCGAATTGCATTTGCCAAACTTGCAATCCGAATTGGTAAAACAAACTTTGAAAGATCCGTATATCTTTGATTTTTTGACAATTGCGGAACAATTTACCGAACGTGAATTAGAAACAGAACTTGTAAAACACATTCAGAAATTTTTATTAGAACTCGGAACTGGTTTTGCATTTGTTGGAAGACAATATCATTTGGAAGTCGATAATCAAGATTTTTATATTGATCTTTTGTTTTATCATCTAAAAATGAGAAGTTTTATTGTTATTGATTTGAAAAAAGGAGATTTTAAACCCGAATATGCTGGAAAAATGAATTTTTATTGTTCTGTAATCGATGATTTAGTCAAGCATAAAAACGATGAACCAACAATTGGATTAATCCTTTGTGAAAATAGAAATAAAATTATTGCAGAATATGCGTTAAAAGACAATAGTAAACCAATCGGAGTTTCGGAATATGAGTTTACAAAAGCATTGCCAGATAATTTAAAATCATCATTACCAAGTATTGAAGATATTGAAAATGAATTAAATAAAAAATGAATCTAAATCAAATACATAACGTCTATTTTATAGGAATTGGAGGCATCGGAATGAGTGCTTTGGCTCGGTATTTCAAAAATATTGGGAAACAAGTTGCGGGTTACGATAAAACCGAAACCGAACTCACAAAGGAGTTGCAAGAACTAGGAATTGCTATTCATTTTGAAGATAGAATAGATTTAATTCCAACCGATTTTTATACCGAAAATACACTTGTAATCATAACTCCAGCGGTTCCAAAAACACATTCGGAATGGAATTTTTTCCTCGAAAGAGAGTATGTTGTCAAAAAAAGAGCCGAAGTTCTAGGAATAATAACCAAAGATACGTTCTCGTTTGCAGTAGCAGGAACGCACGGAAAAACCACAACTTCTGGAATTTTAGGACATATATTATTTCAAAGTGGAGTAGATGTTACAGCGTTTGTAGGCGGAATTGTCGAGAATTATAATTCAAATTTAATAGGCAGCGGAAAAACCATAACGGTTGTCGAGGCAGACGAATTTGATCGTTCATTTTTGCATTTGCATCCCAATATTGCTTGCGTAACCTCAATGGATGCCGATCATTTAGACATTTATGGAGACAGCAAAGCAATAGAAGCATCGTTCGTAGAATTTGCGGATAAAGTTGAGGACAAAACAAAACTTTTTATCACCAAAAATTTACCAATTCAAGGAATGAGTTGCGCTATAAATGAAGCAGCAAAATTTGAAGCTTTTAATATAAAAATCGAAAATTCACAATATATTTTTGATGTAAAAACACCAACCGAAACCATCCAAAATTTATCCTTTGGATTGCCAGGAAAACACAATTTAATGAATGCATTAATGGCATTAGCGATGGCAAAAACATTCGGCATCCCAAACGAAGACATTGCTAGTGCCTTATTATCTTTTCGAGGAATAAAACGCCGATTTTCCTATCAAATAAAAACCGAAAACCTAGTTTATATAGATGATTATGCGCACCATCCAACCGAGATAAACGCCGTTCATCAAGCGGTTCGCGAATTGTATCCAACACAAAAAGTATTGGCTATTTTTCAGCCGCATTTGTTTAGCCGAACCAAAGATTTTGCCGATGATTTTGCAAAAAGTCTATCTCAATTTGATGAAGTTTTGTTATTAGACATTTATCCAGCACGCGAGTTGCCAATGGAAGGAATTACATCGTCTTGGTTAATGAGCAAAATGACAAATCCTAATGTAAAATTAGTGTCAAAAACGGATTTAATTCCTGCAATTTTGCAAAGCAAAGCAACGGTAATTGTAACCATTGGAGCAGGCGATATTGGAGAATTAGTAAAACCAATTAAAAAAGCATTAAATGAAAATATTTAACTGGATAAATATCAGATTATTTTTAATGTTTGGAGCAATAATTTTTTTGTATTCATTCACCTATCAGCGCAATGAAAACAGAAAATTAAAGAAATCCGAAGTGCTTTTTGTTGGAGAAAACAACCTATTTGTTAAACAAGAAACGGTTAATAAATTGTTAATAGAAAATTATTCAGATGCAAAAAGTATTCAAAAACTTAATATAGATTTGAACAAGTTGGAAAAATCCGTGAATAAACAACCGATGATCGAAAAATCTGAGGTTTTTGTAACCATTGACGGTGTCTTAAAAGCTGTAGTAAAACAACGAACGCCAATTGCACGGGTGTTCAGCGAGAGTGGATCATTTTATATTGACTATCAAGGAAATACAATGCCGCTGTCGGAATTTTACTCAGCAAGAGTTCCGCTTGTTTCGGGAGAAATAAATAAAGAAAATAGCAAGGATTTATTCGATTTATTTCGAATTATTTTCGATGATGAATTTTTGAAAAAAAACATCATTGGCATTCAGATTTTGCCCAATGGTAGCTTAAAAATGATGAATAGGAATTTTAATTACGAAATAGAATTTGGCAGAACAATAAATGTCGAAGACAAATTCAAGAATTACAAAGCCTTTTTTCAAAAAGCAGTTTTAGATAGTTCACTCTATCATTACAAAAAAATAAATCTAAAATTTACCCAACAAGTGGTGTGCACAAAATAGGATATTATGGAAAAAGAGAACATTGCAGTAGGTTTAGATATTGGTACAACAAAGATTGTTGCCATGATAGGCAAAAAAAATGAATACGGAAAACTCGAAATTCTTGGCGTTGGAAAATCCAAAAGCCTAGGAGTAGCACGTGGTGTTGTAAATAATATTACACAAACCATACAATCTATACAACAAGCTGTTTTAGAAGCCGAAAATAACTCAGGTTACAAAATAAAAGATGTAGTAGTAGGAATTGCAGGACAACACATTCGCAGTATTCAGCACAGCGATTACATTATTAGAAGCAATTCCGAAGAAGTAATTGGAGGAAAAGACATTCAATTACTAATCGATCAAGTCAATAAATTAGCCATGCTTCCAGGCGAAGAAATTATTCATGTTTTGCCACAAGAATTCAAAATCGATGGGCAATCCGGAATAAAAGAACCAATCGGAATGTACGGAGGAAGGCTCGAAGCAAGTTTTCATGTAGTAGTTGGGCAAGCCGCATCTATCAGAAACGTTGGCCGATGCATACAAAGTGCGGGAATCGAATTATCGGGATTAACCTTAGAACCATTAGCATCGTCGGACGCGGTTTTGAGTCTTGAAGAAAAAGAAGCAGGCGTAGCACTTATAGATATTGGTGGGGGAACAACCGATTTAGCCATTTTCAAAGACGGAATTATTCGTCACACAGCAGTTATTCCTTTCGGAGGAAATGTAATAACCGAGGATATAAAGGAAGGTTGCTCGATAATCGATAAACAAGCCGAATTGCTAAAAACAAAATTCGGATCCGCTTGGCCAGGAGAAAATAAGGACAACGAAATTGTTTCGATTCCAGGATTACGAGGTCGAGAACCAAAGGAAATTTCGCTAAAAAACCTTTCTAAAATAATCAATGCTAGAGTAATTGAAATTATAGATCAAGTTTTTACAGAAATAAAAGCGTACGGACACGAAGATCCACGCAAAAAATTAATAGCAGGAATAGTTTTAACAGGCGGCGGGGCACAGCTAAAACACATCAAGCAATTAGTAGAATACATTACTGGAATGGACACCAGAATTGGATATCCAAACGAGCATTTGGCAGGAAATTCAAACGAAGAAATTTCAAGTCCATTGTTTGCAACAGCAGTAGGATTGGTAATGAACAGCGTCGAAAATAATTCGAAAAGTGCTTTCAAAATCGAAAATACGGTTCCAGAAAAAACATTTCCAGTTAGGGAAAAACCAGAACAAGTACAATATTTTGAAGAAAATAATTTCGATAAAATCGAAGAAGAAGTAATTGTTCAAAAAACCTTGGTTCACGAAGAAGAAACAACCGAGAAAAAAATCAGAAAATCATTTTTTGATAAATATGTCGATAAAATCAAAGATTTTTTAGACAACGCAGAATAAGAAAACAAACAAAACAATAATAAGATTAAAAAAACCAATATTATGATAAGCAACTCAGAATTTGGAAGTATTTCATTCGATTTACCAAAAAACCAGTCCAATGTAATCAAAGTCATTGGAGTAGGTGGAGGCGGAAGTAACGCCATCAATCACATGTTCAAACAAGGAATCAAAGGGGTAGATTTCATTGTTTGTAACACCGACTCACAAGCACTGCAAAACAGTCCAGTTCCAAACAAAATTCAGTTAGGCGTTAGTCTTACCGAAGGTCTTGGAGCAGGAGCAAATCCAGATGTTGGACAGCAATCGGCTATCGAAAGCATTACTGATATCGAAAAAATGTTGGACAGCAACACCAAAATGATTTTCATCACCGCAGGAATGGGTGGAGGAACAGGAACGGGTGCTGCGCCAGTGATTGCTCAATTAGCTAGAGAAAGAGACATACTAACTGTTGGTATCGTAACAATTCCGTTTCAATTTGAAGGGAAAGTACGTGCCGAACAAGCATTATTAGGAGTAGAAAAACTCAGAAAACAAGTAGATTCACTAATCGTTATCAATAATAACAAACTTAGAGAAGTTTACGGAAATCTTGGTTTTAAAGCTGGATTTTCAAAAGCCGACGAAGTTTTGGCAACAGCATCACGCGGAATTGCCGAAGTAATAACGCACCATTACACGCAAAATATTGACTTGAAAGATGCAAAAACAGTTCTTTCAAATTCAGGAACTGCCATCATGGGATCTGCAACGGCAAGTGGCGACAACAGAGCAAAAGCGGCAATTGAGTCAGCTTTAGATTCGCCATTGCTTAACGATAACAAAATCTCTGGAGCCCGAAACGTATTGTTGCTTATTGTTTCTGGAACTAACGAAATTACTATCGACGAAATAGGTGAAATCAATGACCATATTCAAAACGAAGCAGGTCACAATGCCAATATTATTATGGGAGTTGGCGAGGACGAAACCCTTGGCGATGCGGTTGCGGTAACTATAATTGCTACAGGTTTTAACGTAGAACAACAAAACGAAATCGTAAATACCGAACCAAAAAAAATAATTCATGCCCTAGAGGATGATCAAAAAATAGTTCGTGATCTAACACAAAAAACAGTTGCTAATTTTCAGTTAGACAATCAAACGCAAAACACAAACACAACCGAAAAAGTAGTTTTCGAACTCATGGAACAAGAACTTCCAGAGGTAACAATCAACGAAAACGAACTCATGATCATGTCGGAATTCATCAAAAATCTTGATGTAACCTTCGAGATCGTTTCGCCAATAAAGGACATCGATTTTACATTTACAAAACCAGCAGTTTCTTATACAAATCAAACCGAAGCAGTAAAAGAAATCCAAGTTGTAGCACCAATCGTTTTTGAACAAGAAGAGCAAATCACATTTTTGTTCGACGCACCAATGACGCAAAAAGCAGTAGTAAATGAGCCAGAAATCGATGAAAATAAAATCCTTTTCGAACTCACAAAAGAAACCCGCGACATAAAAGTAAACGAAGCAGTACAATTTGTACCAATCACCGAACTTAACGAAAGTGGCGTTGTAAAATATTCTCTCGAAGAATACATGGAGCTCGAAGACCAACTAATTAGCTCAAAACCAGCCGCAATAGTAATCAATGAGCCAATTGCAGAAGAGCTAAACATTACAATGAAAGAAGTCGATATGACCACAAATTTCGCGGCAAATTACAATCAAGTATCGCCAATGGAAATGTCTATCGATGAAACAATGAAATACAAAGCAGACGAAAGACGACGCAAACTAAAAGAATTTAATTACAAATTCCACAACAATCCGTCCAAAGTCGATGAGTACGAAAAAGAGCCAGCCTACAAACGTTCAGGAATAGATTTGACAAACAATTTTGCCTCAAACCAAAACTCCAGAATGTCGCTCGGAACCGATAGTAACAACGACACGCAACTGCGATCCAACAATTCGTATTTGCACGATAACGTAGATTAACCGCATAAAACCAACCAAACCACAACCCGAAAAACTTCTAAAATTTTTCGGGTTATTTTTTGCA
>JAYVZI010000021.1:0-38896 GCA_043783485.1 Bacteroidota bacterium | reverse complement strand
AGTCGGGGAAATGATAAGCCTAAACCTCGAGCCAAGACCCAAACATTCGGATAGTCCAAATGTTTAAATTAATAACCAAACCCCCGATTTTTCCAAACCGCTGTTGTGCGTTCGTTTTTTCTCGGTTTAATTTTCACACCGATTTTAAGTGAAAATGTTTTAAACTATAACTTTATGAAATTTTTTAAACATTACATTTTACGACCTTTTTTAATCATAATTATTTGGGCATTAATTTTCAGTTTTATTGCAGGAACTTTTAGGTTTATGGATTGGAATATTTGGTTAAGATTTTTTGCAATTATTATGCTTTTTTACACATTTATAGTAACCGATAATTAAAAAATTATGACACGAAATTTTAAACCAACAAAAGTTATTGTCATTGGCGATAAAGCAAATCAAGGTTCTATTTCTGATGCAATTCTTAACAGTTTAGAGAAAGAACGTGGAATTACAATTGAATTTCCTAAACCATTAATTCAGCATACAAATTTAGATTACGTTAATGTTTTTGAAATTATAAATGTTCCAAAATTTGTTCATTTTGACAAGTCAAAATCTAAATTTCATCGTTAGCGTTTCGGTTCTCGCAAAATGACGCACAACGTCCCGTGGCTTGGCTGTCAGTTGGGGATTAAACACACACAAACTTTAAATTAAACACTATGATAGCAAACACGCACGAACTCTCGAATAAGCACTCAAACCCCAATTGCGCCAAACCGCTGTTAGGCGATTGTGCTTATACTTCCGATGTTTACCTTATGGATTGCATCGACGGAATGAAACATTATCCCGATAAATACTTCGATTTGGCGGTTGTTGACCCACCATACGGAATAAATATAAATCATTCAATGGGTAAAAGAAAAGGCAATAAAAAATCAAATTATAAACCAGCTGATTGGGATGACAAACCGCCACCGATTGAGTACTTCTTTGAATTATTTCGAGTTTCAAAAAACCAGATAGTTTGGGGTGCAAATCATTTTATTAGTCGTATGCCTTATGATAGTGCCTGTTGGCTTATGTGGGATAAAAAATTTAGCGATGATGTTTCATTTGCTCAATATGAAATGGCTTGGACTTCTTTAAGTGGAACTTGTAAAAAGTTTGATAAGCACCCAACTCAGCAAAATAGAATACACCCAACTCAAAAACCTGTTGCTTTGTATGATTGGATTTTTAATAAATATGCTACTGAAGGAATGAAAATTCTTGATACGCATTTAGGTTCGGGAAGTTCTCGTATTTCTGCAAATAAAGCTAATCTACATTTCTTCGGATTTGAATTAGACAACGACCATTTTAATAATCAAAACAAAAGATACAATGATTTCGTTTCTCAGGTGCGGTTGTTTTAGCATATCGCCTAACTCTTAAATACACGCAATCATTATAATCACAATATATCTAAATGCTTACTTTTCAATTGTTTATATTTTGATATAAATAAAACGCAATGCGTGATATTTATATTAAATCATTAATCAAATATAATAATATTTTCTTACAAATCATCTAATGGACTTTTTATTTTTAGGATACTTTTGTCACTTACATGGGTGTACAATAAAGTTGTTTTTATGTCTTTATGGCCTAATAATTCTTGGATAAACCTAATATCGGTACCGTTTTCCAATAAATGGGTAGCAAAACTATGTCGTAAACTATGAATACTGGCTTTTTTGTTGATTTTTGAGTTTTCGAGTGCCGTTTTAAAAACTTGTTGTGCACTTCTGGCAGAATATTGCCCACCAAATTGTCCTTCAAATAAATATTCTTTTGGTTGATATTGAACAAAATACAATCGTAATTGCTCTAAAATACTTTCGGGTAAATTGGCATATCGATCCTTTTTGCCTTTTGCTCTACCCAAAAAAACTTGCATATTTTTGCTGTCTATATCTTTTATTTTAAGATTTATAATTTCCGAAACACGCAATCCCATTCCGTAACACAATTTTAGCATCGTGTTGTGTTTTAGGTTTTCTGTTACCTCGAATATTAGTTTTACATCTTGGGCATGAATGGTTTTTGGTAGTTGAGATGGTTTTTTTGGTCTTGGTATTTCTAGAAAAAAGTTGGAGCGTTTTAATACTTTTTCGAAATAAAATTTCAAAGCATTTATTCGGCTGTGGGTCGTGCTTTCCGAAATTTTTAGTTCATTAATGCAATACAAAACGTAATCCCGAATATCCTCGCTGCTGCAATCGTCAATGTTTTTTTCTTGAATTGAATCCAATAATTGCAATAGCTCATTGGCATAAGTTCTCAAAGTATTTGGGCTATATCCCTTTAGCTGAAGGGTTTCGATGAAGCGATTAAATTGTTTTTGATTTACAGGATTTATTCTCCCTGCTTTTTGTTTTTGGATGGTTTCTAATTCAATTCCAAAACGAATCCGATACTCTTTATTATCAGGAACATACCAGGATTTTTGGGATTGACTCCAAGCCGAACCTACGAGTTTTTTTACTCTTGCAACTAATATTGAATCGTATAAAAACCGTATAAAAATTACAGATTTATCTTTGTGGTTTCCTAATTCGTATGATATTAAACTTTTCATTTTGGCTTACTATTTCAAAGTAAATTTAATGAAAAATTTTTTCAAATTAACATGTTTTAAAAAAAAATTACATAGGTTTTTTCGGAATTTCTTTGGTGCTTATTGCGGAAATTCGGTTCTGATTGTCTAATGTAATTTTTAATTCTCGTTTGAAATATTTTTTTTCATAATCAATATCATATCTAAAAATATAAACATCGGTTTGATTGTCATAAAGGATTTCTAGTAAGTCTAAATCTATAAATTTTCCGTTTCTGAGATTTATTTTCTGACAAGTTTTAGATATTTTTTCGATTGTTGCGTTTTGAATAACTTTATCGGTTGCTTCGGTTTTCGAGAATTGTTTGAATTTTGAAGTATTGCATGCGTCTAGCAAACGTTTTCCGAGTTCGTAAGTTTTATTTTTTTTAGTAAAATCTATTTCATTTGGTTTTATAGTTACGAATCTTGATTCTGCAGGTTTTTCAGTCGGAGTTTCTGTGACTACCTCTGGTTTAGGCATTTTACTTTTGCAAGAAATGATTGAAATCGTCAAAAATAAAAGGATTAAGTTTTTCATTATCAATGTTTTAAATGTATAAATTTAAAACTCTTTTTATCTCACTTTAGTATAATGAAACTAATAATTTATTATTCTAAATTTTTATTTTTCCTGAAATTTTCGCAAGGACGAAAGTGCTTTTTCTTGAATTTTCCGTTGCATAAAACCAGTCCAACCCATTATAAATCCTACAAATCCTAAAGCTTGCTTGCTCCATTTCCAGATATCAAAATGATCAGTATGTTTGATGATTAGTTCATCTTGAAACTCGAATTCTGCATGTATAACATTGACAACTTTACGATTGGTTTGACTAAATTTATAAGTAGCAACCCAATTTGCAGATCCTGAATTTTCGTTGGCTTTGATGTCCGAAAATTCTATTTTTATTTCTCCTTTTGCTCTTTGTATTAGCATTTTCCACATATCTCGTGCGTCTTTTCCTTTCAGAATTCCGAATGCAGGATCTTGAAACTTAATTTTTTCGTGATAACAATTTAGCATTGTATCAAGATCTTGATTTGCAAATGAGGTATAAAATTTTTGGATTAATTTTTCGTTTGGATTCATAATCTTTTATACTTTTAATGTAAATGTAAATAAAAAAATCCCAATTATTTCTAATTGGGATTCTGGGTTTAATATTTTGATATTTATTCCTTTCCGCCATCAAGGCTGTCTTGCCAGGTTTTTAATTCTTGCCATTTTCCTAGGTAAGCCATTTCGGCTTGTTTTGCCCAAGTAGATGGGTTGTGAATTGCAAATCTGTCGCCAGCGGCATCCAAGATTGATTGAGATTTTTCGACAGATGTTTCCGATAGTGCTTTCCAGGTTTTGACACCTGCTGCATGATACAATTCTTCAATTTTTGGACCTATTCCTTCAACAATTTTCAAGTCGTCTTGTTTCCATTTTTTGCCTAATGCAGCAAATGAGGCACTTGCATCATAAGCTATTGTAGCAACTGCTGGTGCAACAAAGGATTGCGCTTTAACTGATACATTTGCTTTCGCAGCTGCCAAATCCGCTTCGAGACCAGATATTTTTGCCGATAAGCTTTTTGAGTTTGCTCTACAAGCATCGAGATCGGATTGTAATGAAAGTGATGCATTATTATCGCCTCCTTTTGCAGAAAAACTGCTTCCTAATAAGTAACCTAACGCTCCAGAAATTAGTCCTACTACTGCTGGAATTAATATACAAGGGATTCCCATAATTTATATTTTTTAAATTTTATTTATTTGATTGTAACTACAGTTCGTCTGTTTTTTGCTTTTCCTTCGCTGGTTTTATTATCCGAAATTGGCTCGTCAGGTCCTTTGGATGATGTTGTAATTTTGTCCGCAACAACTCCATTTTTAGCTAAATATTCCTTAGCAAAATTAGCTCTATCTAAACCAAGTTTTGTATTAATAGTTCTATCTCCTACATTGTCTGTATGACCAACAGCGTTTAATCCAGATCTTTCTACGTTATCCGAATAATTTACTAAATCGGCAACTTTTTGTCTTTCCTCTGGCGATAAATTTATTTCGGATTGATTGGTGTTGAAGTACAAAATTAACGGGTCTGCATTTAGTTTTGCTTTTAAAGCAGCCCAATCGATCGTTTTTTCAGCAGCTACTTCTTTTCCTTCTAAAATTCGAAAATCAGCATTTCCTAAAAGTGTATCGCCACTCATTTTCCAAGCATCGCGCATTTCGCCTTTGGTTTCGAAACGGTTTGCCGAAATTCCTTTTGACACAAAATATGATTTTAGATTATTTGCTCTGGCTAGCGCTAAATTTGGAAAAGCTGATGTGTTTTTTTCACTATTTAAGGCATAACCAGTAATGACCAATTTATCAACTTTGTTTTTGTCAAAATAATTTTTCAATAATCCAATTCCTGTATTGATACTGTCATTTACGGGTTGAATGTTGTTGAAACCATTAGATAAAAATCTAAAATTGTCATGGCATTTGTAATTTAAATCATCTCCAGTAATATTGAAGCTGTTGTAATCTTCCATTCCAGTATTACTCGTCAGAGCGGGTTTACCGGTTTGCATTTCGTCATTACAGCAATCTTGGCAACAAAAAATATTGTACAACAAAGTACCAATAAGAATTGTCCCCAAAATGCCTAGAATGTAGCTTGTTTTTTTAGACATAGTTTGTTTATTTGTTAAAAAGTTTATCAAATTTATAAAAAAATTAACAATATGTAACTATTTAATATAAATTTTTTGTAATCTTTTATTTAATTTTAAAATAAAAAAATCCCAAACTTGATTTAGTTTGGGATTTTTATAAATGTAATTAATGTTTTAGGACTAATATAAGCTTGGATATTTTTTTGGATTAACCTCATTCATCATTCCATATATTTTTTCGTAAATATCCTCGATTGATGGTTTTGAGAAATAATCTCCATCGGTTCCGTAAGCGGGTCTGTGTGCTTTGGATGCTAATGTTTCTGGTTTACTATCTAGGTATTTGTAACCGTTTTGTTCCTCTATAATTTGTTGTAAAATAAATGCCGATCCTCCGCCCGGAACATCTTCATCGATAACTAATAATCGATTGGTTTTTGCCAAACTTTTTGCAATATCATGATTTACATCAAAAGGCAAAAGGGATTGCACATCAATAATTTCGCAATCAATTCCTATTTCTAGTAATTCTTTCGCTGCTTGTTCTACCAATCGCAATGTTGATCCATAGGAAACTAATGTTATATCTTTTCCTTCTTTGATGGTTTCTACAACTCCAATTGGGGTTTTGAATTCACCAAGATTGGTTGGCATTTTTTCTTTTAATCTATAACCGTTCAAACATTCTATTACTAACGCAGGTTCGTCACACTCTAATAATGTATTGTAAAATCCAGCAGCTTTGGTCATGTTTCTTGGAACCAAAACATGGATTCCGCGAACGGCATTTATAATCATTCCCATTGGTGAACCCGAGTGCCAAACGCCTTCCAGCCTGTGTCCGCGAGTTCGGATTATTAGTGGTGATTTTTGTTTTCCTGCTGTTCTGTATTGCAATGTTGCCAAATCGTCGCTCATGATTTGTATGGCATAAAGCAAATAATCGAGGTACTGAATTTCGGCAATTGGACGCAATCCACGCATTGCCATTCCGATTCCTTGTCCTAATATAGATGCTTCGCGAATACCAACATCAGCAACTCGAAGTTCGCCATATTTTTCTTGCATTCCTTCTAATCCTTGATTTACATCGCCAATATTTCCTGCATCTTCGCCAAAAATTAAGCTTTCTGGATATTTTGAAAAAATGGCATCAAAATTATCACGAATGACCAATCGAGCATCTTCTAGATCCGCATTATTGTCGTAAGTTGGTAAAACTTCTTTTACAGAAAAAACATTTTTTGCTGATTGAGAAAATAGGTGAGAGCTAAATTTGGGCTGAATTTTAGCAGTATAATTTACAATCCACGAACTTAACTCGGATTGATTATTGTCGCCAACAATCATTCTGAGCACTTTTCGAGCTGTTGTAAGAATTTCTTTTCGGATTGGTTCTTTAATCGATTTTAAATCTGAAATTTGTTTTTCGATAAAAACTTTGTTATCGCTTGAATTTGCTATCTTTTCTAATAAAGAAACCAATTGATTTTGTTCCTCTTTTGCTGGAGAAATAAATGCGTTCCAAGCTGCTTTTTTGCCTTCTAGAACTTCTTTTTTGGTGGTTTCGTCTATTTCTTGCAATTCTTCTGGCGATGCAATATTCATGGCAATCATCCAAAGTTTCATTTGTCGCAAGCAATCAAAATCTGCTTCCCAAGCCAATCTTTCTGAATCTTTATATCGCTCATGAGAGCCCGAAGTCGAGTGTCCTTGAGGTTGTGTAAGTTCTTGAACGTGAATTAAAACGGGAACATGTTCTGTACGAGCAATTTGAGCAGCTTTTTGATAAATGTCTATCAAGGAAGCGTAATCCCAACCTTTTGCTCTAAAAATTTCGAAACCTTCTTCGTTTTCATTTCTTTGAAAACCGCTTAATATTTCGGAGATATTTTCCTTTGTAGTTTGATGTTTTGCATGAACCGAAATTCCGTACTCATCATCCCAAACGCTCATTACCATTGGGACTTGTAAAACCCCAGCCGCATTAATGGTTTCGAAAAATAATCCTTCGGAAGTTGATGCATTTCCTATTGTTCCCCATGCAATTTCGTTTCCGTTTTCGGAGAAATTTGAAGTATCTATTCCAGAAACATTTCTGTATATTTTTGATGCTTGTGCCAAACCCAATAATCTAGGCATTTGCCCAGCGGTTGGAGAAATATCTGCACTTGAATTTTTTTGTGATAAAAGGTTTTTCCAATTTCCGTTTTCGTCAAGCGAATGGGTTGCAAAATGCCCGCCCATTTGTCGTCCAGCGCTCATTGGATCATGATTTATGTCGGTATGACCATATAATCCAGCAAAAAATTGTTGAATAGTCATTTCGCCAATGGCCATCATAAAGGTTTGATCTCTATAATATCCTGAACGGAAATCGCCATTTTGGAAGGCTTTTGCCATGGCTAGTTGCGGCACTTCTTTCCCGTCGCCAAATATCCCAAACTTGGCTTTTCCTGTCAAAACTTCCTTTCGACCAAGTAGGCTACATTCTCTACTAGTTATGGCAATTTTATAATCACTCAAAACTTCGGTCTTGAAATCTTGGAATGTAAGTGCTGTTTTGGTTTCTTCTTTTGTCATGGTTGAAGTGCTTTATGGAAACAAATTTAATGAAAAACTTGTAATTTTCAAAATCTTATGAAAAAAATGTAATTTGATTATTGTCAATTGATTATTGATTTTAAAGACAAAAAATACATTATTTTTAATAAAAATGCTTTTTAATTAAGAATAGTAGATACTTTATGATGTTTTTATTAAAATTAAAACCATTTTCGAGTAAAAAGACTCGTTAGTGTATTTGTGCTTAATGTTACAATAAAACGTATTTTTTCGTTGTAATTGTTTTTAGAAATATCCCAACCATTAGAAGAATAAACGGGTAAATAAAGTTCGAAATAATCGGTTACTAAATTGAGTCGAATGCCGCTATCAAAAACGAATTTTGGATTTTGAAATTGGTTTTTGTAAACTGCTGCATCGCCATAAACTTCTATCCAATTCCAAATATTTGTGCTTCCATTTACAGCAGTAATCCATTGATTTGCAAATGGTTTGTTAAGTTTTGTTTTAAAACCCGCTTCGGCAATAATTAATTGTTGGCTAAAAATTCCTGTAGTTTCCGATCGTCCTATATAATTGTAATCGAACAAATAATCCGTTGGGCGATCGAGCGCAAAACTAAAAAAATCGGAGTTGGTTTTTCGGTACAAAAAAGTTCCTGCAAAAAATCGGAGATTTAATTGTTGGTTGTTTTCAAATAATTTTCGGTATTCTATATTTCCCGAAAGTTTCCCGAATTTTCCAGAAATTTGTAAATCATTAGAATACCTAAATTGTTTGGTAATTTGAGTATCATTGCTTCCAAAACGGGCATCGAAAATGGAATATTTTTGGGTATCTTTTGTTGTGAAAAAGATACTTTCTTCGCGGTTTACAATAATTTGTCGGAACAATAAACTTTCTTTTTTGTTTTTTCTGAAATCGGTTTCACGAAAGTTGAATGATAAATAAGGAGTTAGTTTTTGATACGATGCATCGGGCGCATAATGCGATGTTGAACTAGAAATTCCGTATTTCATGAAGTATAATTTTCCTTCGCGAATGTTCTGATTTAATGCCAACGAAAAACTTCCTGTAAGCGATTGGGTGTTGGTTGCATACAACGGCTCGATGTCGAAAGTAAATGGTTTGTCCAGAATTGTTTTGTTGTGAAACCGCATTCCTACTGTTACGCCGTCGTATAAATTGTAATTAAAAGCGGGAACATATAGCACTTGATTGTATTTTGGATCTTCTAAATCTTTCATAAAAACAAATTTTATGGGACGATTATTTGGGAAAATGCCCCCTAGTTTTTTCCAGTTATTGCGCAAATTGTATTCCGGAACTTCGTTTTTGTAATTGATAACAATTTTGTTGGCATTGTTTCTTGGTAAAGTAAAAGTGCTATCGGTTTTGATGTTTTCTAACCATTTTTGGAAAACAATCGTTTTATTTTTTAAGCCATAAACCGAAATAGGAACTTGCGTTTGGGTTTTATTTTTTATGGTAAATGTTACGCTGTCTTTGGTTTTTGAATAATTGGTAAACTTGTAATCGATAATTTTTCGGAAATTGATAATGTTGTCAAAAAACCAATCGATATTTTTGTTGGCATTCGTTTTTAATAAATTTACAAAATCCTGATTTGTAGTTTCTTTTGCTGCATTTTGTTGCCAAAATTGTTGAATGGCATTTTGAACTTTATTTTCATTCAAATAATTGTCAAGATATTTTAGGCTTAAACCTGCTCGATATTTTCCTGCAATTTTTTCGTTGTATTTTATTAATGTATTTTTTGGGTTACTAATAGTTTGGTCTAGATTTTTCCGTGACATTAAAATCGAAAAATAACTAAATTGCTCATTAAAATCGAGGTTTATTAAATGAAAACTTTTAAGAATTTTTAGTTTTGCAACGCTGCCCATCATTTTGCTTTCGGGATAATTTTCGTCCATATATTTCATCATGAAATAAACCTGAATTCCGTCGTAAATCCAATTGTCTTTTCGAGGATCGAGATGCAAACTATTTTTTAGATAAGCATTTAAATAGGATTTTAGGAACTTGATTTCGAATAGAAAATCATCATGAAATGGACTCAAAAACGATGGTAATTGGTTTAATCCATAAAAAGGATTTCGACTATAATCATCCTTGGAAATTAGGATTTTATCGAACGGATATTTGCCAATATTTTGGTTGGTAAAACCTGCAATTCTGTTAATGATTATTGCTTTCTGAATTTCGTCTAACTTTTTCTCTTCCAAGTCAGTAACTACAGTTACTTCATCATTTTTATAATCTCTAAATTTAGATTTAGTTTCAAGAAAAATTAAAAAACTATTTCGATTATTTCCTGATATTTTGTAGGAATTATTTTTTTCGTTTTTCGAAGTTTCAATAAGATCTAAATCTGTTACTAATGACAAATTTTCGGGAATATTTACGGTGATTTCGTAGTTAGAAATAGTATTTGCAATATCATCAATATTGGCATTACTATATTTTGTAAAGGTATGATTTTCGAATCGGGCAGGAGCAAGGAACCAATCCGTTAGGTTAATATCGCCATTTTTGGCATATCCGTATTTTGTAAATTGATTGCTAGGAATTTTGACTTGATAGGAAATATTGAACCTTACAGATTGATTTGGTGCAATTTTATTAGGAAATTCAACTTGGATTAAATCTACTTGATTGTCACATCTTTTCCAGTTTATGTTAGATTTAGTTTCGTTTTGAACAGAAATAATATTGGTATTTCCTCTTTCTTCTTGCGCTGCGAGATGAAAACTTCGGATAAATTCGTCAGAAAATCTTTCGGCTAATAATGATGTTTTGCTAGAATAGGCATTATTCCAATCATTCAAAATTATCGAATTTAAAGTATCGTTTGATTGATTTTTGTATGTAATTTCCTGATTTACAGATAAAATATTTTTTTGACTGTCAAAATCAACTATCATTTTAGAATTGTTTTGAGAAAACAAATTCGTGAAAGAAAACAGCAAAACCGTAAAAAAGCTTATTTTTAGAAATGTATTCAAGTAAATGTTTATTATTTTGGATGGTTGCATATTAGGTGCAATTTAGTTTTTTTTAATAAAAACGGAATGTATTTAGCATATTTTTTATTTGTAATTGTACGATTTTTTATACCTTTTTAAAAACATTTTTTTATTGATTATGAGTTATATACGATAAAATTACGGTTTTGTTTTTTTTTGTTAAAAATAAATATTATAATAAACACTCCTATTTTGTTTGAATAGTTATATTTGCGTGTTAATCAAATTATAAAATGAAAAAAACTTACCTACTGTTTTTATTGTTTTGTTCTGTTTTTGGTTTTAGCCAAGTTGTTATAAATGAGGTTGATCCAGATACTGTTGGAACAGATGATAAAGAATTTATTGAACTCAAATCTGCTACTCCCAATTTTTCCTTAAACGGTTATGTGCTTGTTTTTTATAATGCTACATCGACAGGACTAGGAACAACTAGTTATTTTTCATTAAATTTAGATGGATATGCTACCGATGCTAATGGGAATATTCATATCGGTAATGCTTTAGTATCTCCAAGCCCAAAATTATTGATTCCAAACAATACCATCCAAAACGGACCCGATGTGGTATCGTTATATTTAGGAAGCGAGGCGGATTTTCCGTTTGGAACAACTGCAACCACAACTAATCTTGTTGATGCATTGGCATATTCTGCAAATAATGCAGTTACGGCTACCGCATTAATGTCTGTTTTAGGAATTACACAAACTACAAACGAAACTTTAAATTCGGCTGCAGGAACACAATCTATTCAAAGAAAAAGTGATGGAACATACGAAGTAAAAACGCCAACACCTGGAGTAAATAATGATGGTACGGGAATCGTTTTTAATTATATTAATGTAGCAACAAATTTTACAACATTAGCCGAAGGACAAAGCTTGATTATTACTTGTACAACTACACAAACCGTTACGACAACTCCTTTAGTTTTGAATTTTACTTTAGATAATGGTACTTTTAACGCAAGTGATTTTACAGGAAATTTGACTATGACAATTCCAGTTGGATCGACTACCGCAAATGCAACTATACAGATTTTAAATGATGGGGTAAACGAAGGTGACGAAGAATTAATCATCAAATTTACTTCTCCGCTTGAATATTCATTAAATCGTAATAATATTGTTATTCGTGCAACCGATGCTAATTTTGTTACTTTAGCTTTTGGAACTCCAGCAAATCCAACTCACGGAATGGTTACTACAACTGCGCCAATAGGATATTATTCATCGCTCGAAGGTCTTTCAGGAGCAGCATTAAAACAAGCTTTGCAGGACATAATTGCCAATCCATCCGTGGTTCATGGTCAAAATTATGGTGATGTTTATGATATTTTGAAGCAAGCCGATCAAAATCCTGAAAATAGCAATCAGGTTTGGTTGATTTATAATGAAGTACCAAGATCAAAATTAGATATTCAAACAGGAAACAGCATTGTTGGAAAATGGAATAGAGAACATATTTATTGTCAATCCCGAGGTGGTTTTGCAGATGCAACCTCAAATTTTCCAGACGGAATAGATGTTTGGGAACCAGCTGGACCAAACATTATTGCTACAGGACATGGCGATGCGCATCATATTAGAGCTGTAGATGGGCAAGAAAATTCCTCCCGAAATAACCGAAATTATGGTGTAGATTATAATGGTCCATCAGGAAATCCTGGAACTTGGCACGGAGATGTAGCTCGAGCTTTGTTTTACATGGCAGTTCGTTATAATGGTTTGCAAATTGTAAATGGAAATCCTGCCGATGCGCCAATTGGTTATATAGGAGATTTAACAACTTTATTATCATGGAATTTATCAGATACTTCGGATGATTTTGAGATGAACCGTAACAACATTATTTATACTTGGCAAAAAAACAGAAACCCATTTATAGACATGCCAAAATTGGCTAATTATATTTTTGGACCAAATTACGGACAGCCATGGTTTGAAACTCTAGCAACAGCCAATTTTGCAGAATCCAAAGTTTCTATTTATCCAAACCCTGCCCAAAATGTGTTGAATGTTTCTGGAATAACTGAGGATTCTAAAATTGATATTTATAACATGACTGGTGCCAAAGTTTTAAGCACGAGTTGTTCTGAAAACAAATCTATACCATTAGATTTTGCTGCAGGAATTTATTCCGTACGAATTACTTCCGAAAATAACTCGACAGTAAAACGTTTAATTATTCAGTAAAAATTAAAGTAAAAAAAAAGCTTCCGAATTTTTGGAAGCTTTTTTTTGAATTAAAAATTGGGGCTCAAATCGTATTTTTTATAAAATTTATCCAAAGCCTCAACCACTTGATCTTCGGTATCAACAATCTGAATTAGTTTCATATCCTCTGCCGAAACCGTTTTTTCTCGCTCAATCATTACTTGCTGAACCCAATCCATCAATCCAGACCAAAAAGCAGTTCCTACCAATATAATAGGAAATTTACCAATTTTTTTAGTTTGTATTAACGTAATCGCTTCGAACAATTCATCTAAAGTTCCAAATCCACCAGGCATAACCACAAATCCTTGCGAATACTTGACAAACATTACTTTTCTGACAAAAAAGTAATCGAAATTTAGGTTTTTATCCTTATCAATATATGGGTTATAATGCTGCTCAAACGGCAACTCGATATTCAATCCCACCGATGTTCCACCTCCAAGATGTGCTCCTTTGTTTCCGGCTTCCATAATTCCGGGACCGCCGCCAGTAATGACTCCGTAGCCCGCTTTACTAATTTTGTAAGCAATACTTTCGGCCAATAAATAATATTTATCATCTGGCTTAGTTCTAGCCGAACCAAAAATCGAAACACAAGGACCAATCCTCGCCATACTCTCGTAACCATTCACAAATTCGGACATAATCTTGAAAATTGCCCAACTGTCATTGGCTCTAATTTCGTTCCAAGTTTTCTGTTTTAATCGGTCCTGAATTACTTTGTCTTCGTCGTTATCAAAATCTTCTAATCTCATTTTTTTTATTTTTTTAGGAGCTATTTCCCGCTATCCGTTTCAATCTTTTTTGTTTTGTCCTTCGACAAGCTCAGGATGACAAAACAAAAAAGGATTTCCACTGCTATCGGGGCTAGGGGATTATTTTACTATTTAGCTTTTTTTTATTTTAAAAAGCCTGCTAAAGTAATTCTTTTTTCAAAAACTGCGCAGTATAACTTTTTTTATTTTTTGCTACTTCTTCAGGAGTTCCTTTGGCAACAACGTTTCCGCCGCCTTTTCCGCCTTCTGGGCCAATATCTATAATGTAATCGGCTAGTTTTATTACATCCATATTATGTTCAATAATCAAAATGGTGTTGCCTTTATTGACCAATTTATTAATCACTTCCATTAAAACCCGAATGTCTTCAAAATGCAAGCCAGTTGTGGGTTCGTCCAGAATATAAAAAGTATTTCCAGTATCTTTTTTAGACAATTCTCCAGCCAATTTTATACGCTGTGCTTCGCCACCAGAAAGTGTTGTAGATTGTTGCCCCAAGGTAATGTAACCCAAACCAACATCTTGTAAAGTCTTCACTTTACGGTAAATTTTAGGAATCATTTCAAAAAACGGAACTGCTTCGTCAATTGTCATATTTAACACATCAGAAATCGATTTTCCTTTAAAACGAATTTCCAGCGTTTCTCTATTAAAACGTTTTCCTTGACAGGTTTCACATTCTACATATACATCGGGCAAGAAACTCATTTCTATAGTACGAACTCCAGAACCTTCGCAGGTTTCGCAACGTCCGCCTTTTACATTAAAACTAAATCTTCCTGCTTTATAACCGCGAATCATACTTTCAGAAGTCATCGTGAACATATTCCGAATTTCGGTAAAAACTTCGGTGTAAGTCGCTGGATTAGAACGTGGTGTGCGCCCAATCGGGCTTTGGTCAATGTCTATAACTTTATCAATATGTTCTAAACCTTCAATTTTTTTGTAAGGTTTTGGTTTTTTTACACCGTTAAAATAAAACTCATTCAAAATAGGATATAAAGTCTCATTTATCAAAGTCGATTTACCTGACCCAGAAACTCCAGTAACGCAAATTAATTGACCCAAAGGCAATTCTATCGAAACATTTTTCAGATTATTTCCAGTTGCACCAGTTAGTTTCAAAAACTTTCCGTTTCCTTCGCGGCGTTTTTTTGGAATTTCGAATTTCATTTTACCGTTCATATATTGAGCAGTAATTGTGTCATGTTTCAAGATTTCGGCTGGAGTTCCTTTGCTTATGATTTCGCCACCATATTTTCCTGCTTTTGGACCAATATCAATCACATAATCTGCTCGTTCGATCATATCTTTGTCGTGCTCTACAACAATTACCGAGTTTCCAATATCTCGTAATTGTTCCAAGGAATGAATCAGTTTTTCGTTATCACGTTGGTGCAAACCAATGCTTGGTTCGTCTAAAATATACAAAACACCAACCAATTGCGAACCAATTTGTGTTGCCAACCTGATGCGTTGTGCTTCGCCACCCGAAAGAGATTTCGAACTTCTAGAAATGGCCAAATATTCCAATCCTACATTCATCAAAAAGTTTAATCGGTCTTTGATTTCCTTAATAACTTCTGAAGCGATAAGTTTTTGTTTGTCAGATAAATGATTGTCTAAATCCTTAAACCAAGCCGTTAAATCAGAAATATCCATATTGGATAAATCGGAAATATTTTGTTCGTTTATTTTGAAATAAAGCGATTCTTTTTTGAGTCGTGAACCCACGCATACTGGACAATTTACTTCGTCCATAAATTCTTTTGCCCAACGTTTTAGACTCGATGAACCCGAATCGTCGTGTTGCGATTTTATAAAATGCGAAATTCCTTCGAATTCGATTTTATACTCTTTGGTAACTCCAGCAGTTTTTGAGGTTACGGAAAATTTTTCTTTACCGCCGTTCAAAATCATTTCCATGGCTTCGTCAGAAATAGTTTCGATTGCATCGGTAACTTTGAAACCGAATTTTTCGCCAATAATTTCTAATTGTTTGAAAATCCAAGTCGTTTTATATTCTCCCAAAGGCACAAATCCACCTGCTTTTATAGACAACTTTGGATTCGGAATTATTTTTTTGATATTGATTTCGTTAATCGTTCCCAATCCATTGCAATCTGGACACGCGCCTTTTGGCGAATTGAACGAAAATAAGTTTGGTTCCGGATTCTGGTACGAAATCCCCGTTGTAGGGCACATTAAATTTCTAGAAAAAAACCGAATCTCATTAGAATCTTGCTCTAAAATCATCAAAACATTTTCGCCGTGGTACATAGCAGTTTTAATGCTTTCGGATAATCTTTTGGCGGTTTCTTCGGTTTCATCAACTGCAATTCTATCGATTACAATTTCAATGTCATGTGTTTTGTATCTGTCGAGTTTCATGCCAACTGTAATGTCTTTTACTTCGCCATTAACACGAACTTTTAGGAAACCTTGCTTGGCAATTTGTTGGAATAACTCGGCATAATGACCTTTTCTTGCACGAATTACAGGTGCCAAAACATTGATTCGTTTACCAATAAAATTGCTTGTTATCAAATCTTTAATTTGTTCGTCGTTGTACGAAACCATTTTTTCGCCCGTGTTGTAACTGTATGCATCTGCTGCTCGAGCAAATAATAAACGTAAGAAATCATAAATTTCGGTAATGGTTCCAACGGTTGAACGTGGCGATTTGGAAGTTGTTTTTTGCTCAATGGCAATAACTGGCGACAAACCATCTATTTTATCAACATCGGGACGTTCTAATCCACCAAGAAACTGACGAGCATAAGCCGAAAAGGTTTCGATGTAACGTCGTTGCCCTTCAGCATAAATCGTATCGAAAGCTAAGGATGATTTTCCTGAACCCGAGAGTCCGGTAATCACCACCAATTTATCGCGGGGAATATTAATGTCTATATTTTTGAGATTATGAACGCGGGCGCCCAAAACTTCGATGTAATTGTTTGAATTTTGCATAAAAATTTTAGAAAAAACAAAAGTACGATATTGCTTTGTTTTTTTTAATATACAGTTTGGAAGATTTTGTTAAATAACAAAAATATTTTTACTCAATTGTCATGGATTTTAGCTTGCTCCTATATGCTTCTAAAGCAAGAGATTTTGAAATAAAACCAAAATATTTTCCATCTTTAATTACCGGAAGAAAAGCTATTTTCGATTTTTCGAACTTGTTCATTACGGTTTCCATGTTATCGTTTGGAGCAATAAAGTCTATTGGAGTTGTCATGATTTCTTTTACCAAAGTGTACTTTACTCTATAATTATTGAAAATAATTTCGCGAATATCATTGAAATGTACAATTCCTTGCAATTCCTTTTTTTCATTTACAACGGCAAAAATTACTTGATTGGAATGAGAAATTAAATCTACTAATTTTTCGAGATTTTCATCTGGCGAAACCGTAAGATAATCGGTTTGAATAATCGAATTTGTATTTAAAGTAGATAGAATATTTGTGTCTTTATTACTTGTAAAAGCATGACCTTTTTTGGCCAAATTTTTCACATCCATAGAGTGTTTTTCGAATCTTTTGGAAATGGCAAAACTTATTGAGGAAACTATCATAAGCGGAATCATAAGGTTGTAACCTCCTGTAATTTCGGCAATTAGAAAAATAGCAGTTAGTGGTGCATGAAACAATCCGCTCAAAATTCCTGCCATTCCTACCATTGTAAAATTTGAAACCGGCAAATGAGTGAGTCCAATTGTATTTAATGTTTTAGAAAAGAAAAATCCAACATAAGAACCCAAAAATAGGGAAGGAGCAAAATTTCCTCCATTTCCGCCACTTCCAAGCGTAATTCCTGTTGCAAAAACCTTCATCATCATAGTGCAACCTATAAAAATGAGCAAAACCCATTTGTTATCTCTAAAATCTTTGAATAACGTATTTTCCAGTAATTGTCCCGGATTGCTTTCAGCTAAAGTTTTAATACTTTCGTAGCCTTCGCCAAAAAGCGTTGGGAAAACAAAAATAATTAGAGCTAAAATTGATGCTCCAAATAATGCTTTTTTATAGGGTTTTAATTTTAAGCGCGCAAAAAAATGTTCTGTTTTTTGAAAATTCCGAATGTAATAAACCGAAACTAAACCAGTAAATAATCCCAATACAATGTAAAATGGTATGTTGTGATAATTGAAGCTTTGTTGTTGCTTGAAATTTAATAAAACTGTATCATCAAGAACAATTACCGATACTAATGCGCCAGTTGCTGCAGCAATCATTATGGGTGTAAATGCAGATATGCTAACATCAACGAGCAAAACTTCGATGGCAAACAAAACTCCAGCAATTGGAGCATTAAAAGCCGCAGCAATTCCAGCGGCAACACCACAGCCAATAAGCAAAGTTCTATCCTTATAGCTCAAATTGTATTTTTGGGCATAATTAGATCCAAAAGCCGCTCCAGTAATTACAATTGGACTTTCTAAACCCGCGGAACCACCAAGTCCAACTGTAAGTGAACTGGTTACTATTTGCGCATACATTTGTTTTTTTGGAATAATACTTGCTTTTTTTGCAACAGAATATAAAATTTGCGAAGTTCCTTTTTCTATAGTTCCACCAAGAATTTTTTTTACTACAAAAACGGTCAATAAAATTCCTATTATTGGTAAAATACTATTTATAAAACTGAGTTTTAAAGTTCCATTAATATATGTAGCAAATTGAAAAACCCAATGTGCAAAAGACTTTAAAACAATTACTGCAAATGCCGAAGAAATTCCAACCAAAACACTCGACAGAAAAATAAATTGCTTTTCCGAGAGTTTGCTTTGAGTGTAAACAATTAAGTTTTCGAGTTTGTTGATGTATTTTTTAAGCATTTTTTTGTTGAAAAATGAATTCGGAATTTAAAGAATACAATATTAAGATTTTTTATTTTAATAAAATTAATTTCAAAAACCAACCGCTTTGTCATCGCCCCGTTTGTCGGCTCCGCCCTCTAAATTTCCGTTTGGCAAAACCAAAATAGCATCTACTTTTCCTATAATTGGATTGGTTTTTTCGTTGATTTGATACCCTTTTTGTTTCAAATGATCTAAAATTGATTTATCAAAACCATTTGGCTCAAAACTTACTTCGTCTGGCAACCATTGATGATGGAATCTTGGTGCATTTACGGCATCTTGCATCATCATTTTATATTCGTAAACATTCAAAATAGTTTGCAAAACCGAAGTGATAATGGTAGATCCTCCAGGAGTTCCTACAACCATAAATAATTTACCGTTTTTCTCGACAATTGTTGGTGTCATGGAGCTTAGCATTCGTTTTTGGGGAGCAATACTATTGGCTTTTGCACCAACTAATCCATAGGAATTTGGCACTCCGGGTTTAGCGCTAAAATCATCCATTTGATTGTTGAAAAAGAAACCCAATTCCTCCGAATATAATTTAGATCCATAAGCACCATTGAGCGTGGTGGTTACTGAAACGGCATTTCCCTGAGCATCAATAATAGAATAATGTGTGGTTTCGTTACTTTCGGAAAATTCAATATTTCCATGTGCAACTTCGGAGGATAAACTTGCTTTTTCCCAATCGAAATTTTTCATTCGTTGCTTTAAGTAGTTTTTATCAAGTAATTGATTTTTAGGTATTTTTACAAAATCTGGATCGCCAAGAAAATAGTTTCTGTCGGCATAAGCCCGCCTTTCGGCTTCGGTAATTACTTGAATGGTTTTTTCGGAATTATGCCCAAATTTAGCAATCGGATAAGGCTCGATCATTTTCATCATTTGTTGCAAAGTTATTCCGCCGCTTGATGGTGGCGACATGGAAATGATTTTCAAATCTTTGTATTTAAAGGTAATTGGCGTTCTCCATTTTGCTTCATATTTAGACAAATCTTCTATCGAAATAATTCCACCATTTTTTTGAATAAAAGTTACGATTTTTTGAGCCGTTTCGCCTTTATAAAATTCGTTTTTGCCATTTTTCATAATTCGGGTTAATGTTTCGGCAAGTGCAGGATATTTTATGGTATCTCCAATTTTGTAATTTACGGACATTAGCGTTTGGTTACCGCTAACTTTTCTTATGATTTCTATATTTTCAATAATTTGAATTTCTTGTTTTTGGGTTACAATAATTCCTTTTTTTGCTAAAGCAATTACAGGTTTCATGATTTCTTCCATAGAAAGTTTTCCAAATTTTTCGTGAACTGCAAAAACGCCGGCAATAGTTCCAGGAACGCCAACTGATAAAGCGCCATTGACACTTAGGTTTGGAATTACGTTTCCGTTTTTGTCTAAATACATATCTTTTGATGCTTTTATTGGTGCTTTTTCGCGATAATCCAATGCGCCAAGATCACCATTTGCTTTGCGATAGACCATAAATCCGCCACCGCCAATATTTCCGGCATAAGGATATGAAACCGCTAGTGCGAGCTCGGTTGCGCACATTGCATCGAAAGCGTTTCCTCCTTTTTTCATGATTTCGATACCGATTTTCGACGCTTCTTCACGTGCCGAAACTACCATGGCTTTAGGAGAAACTAAACCAGTTTGTGCCATAGTTTTATTAAATGAAAATAAAAAAATGCAACATAAAATAAATATTATTTTTCTCATAATGTGTTTAATTTTTGTAATGAAAACAATCTTAATTCTTCAAAAAAAAATGTAAATTCTTCCTGAAAATCTGTGTAAAATTCCTGTAACTCAACAACAGCTTCTTGCATATTGGCTCTATGTTTTGTGCGATAATCCATTTGAAATAATATTTTTTCTATTCCTGCAATGCTTTGATAAATCACTAACCAATTTTGGTCGATCATATATGGCATGATGGATTTTGTTTTTTCGGAAAGGATTTTTTTATTATTTTCTAAAGATTTATAAAAACAATCTACATAGTTTTCGAGTTTTTCATCGGAATATTTGTTCCAATTTTTTGCCAGAAAATGATCGTACAAAATATCCATAATTACGCCCGAATAATGTCCGTATTTTTCGTGTAATCGGTGTTTACTTTTTCTATAAATAGGATGCGAATCCGTAAAAGTATCGATTTGGCGGTGCAACAAAATGCCTTTTATAACCTCTGGCGGAAATTTGAGATAATCGTTTCCGCGAATACCATCAGCCATAAAATTTCCGATTTTTATTAAATCGTTATTTCCTGAAAGATAAATGTGGGCAAGGAAGTTCATTTTTTTGATTGAGTTTCAAAGATACAAAGTTTCAAAGTTGTTTTTGAGATGTATAAAAAAAACTTTGAAACTTTGCGACTTTGCAACTTCTAACTTTTATATTTGTAATTATAAAAACTATAAAAATGACATTAATAAAATCTATATCAGGAATTCGTGGAACAATTGGCGGAAAAGTAGGTGATAATCTAACTCCTGTCGATGCCGTAAAATTTGCTTCGGCTTACGGAACTTGGCTAAAAAATCAAGAGCCAAGAATCAAAAATCAGGAGCAAAAACTAAAAGTTGTAATTGGTCGTGATGCTCGTATTTCAGGGCCTATGATTCATAATTTGGTAGTAAATACTTTGCTTGGTTTGGGTATAGATGTGATCGATTTGGGATTGTCCACAACGCCAACGGTTGAGGTTGCAGTTCCTCTAGAAAATGCCGATGGTGGTATAATAATAACTGCTTCGCACAATCCGAAACAATGGAATGCTTTGAAATTATTGAACTCAAAAGGCGAATTTTTGAACGGAATTGAAGGCGAAAAAATATTAGTAATTGCCGAAGCCGAGGCTTTTGATTTTTCGGAAGTGGATGATTTGGGTGAAATTACTCAAAACGATGCTTATATGGACATTCATATTGACGAAGTTTTGAACCTACCATTGGTTGATATTGAAGCCGTAAAAGCAGCAAAATTTAAGGTGGTTGTAGATGCTGTAAATTCATCAGGTGGAATAATTATTCCAAAATTATTAGAATTAATGGGCGTAGAGGTTGTAAAATTGTATTGCGAACCCAACGGTCATTTCCCCCACAATCCAGAACCTTTAAAGGAACATTTGACTGATATTTCGGAATTGGTTGTCAAGGAAAAAGCCGATTTAGGAATTGTAGTCGATCCAGATGTTGATCGTTTGGCATTTGTTTGCGAAGACGGCGAAATGTTTGGTGAGGAGTACACATTGGTGGCTTGCGCCGATTATGTTTTGAGTAAAACTGCTGGTAATACGGTTTCTAATATGTCATCATCACGAGCTTTGCGAGATGTAACCAATTTGCATAATGGTACTTACGAAGCCAGTGCCGTTGGCGAGGTGAATGTAGTTGATTTAATGAAAAAAAATAACGCCATAATTGGTGGCGAAGGAAACGGCGGAATTATTTATCCTGAGTTGCATTACGGACGTGATAGTTTGGTTGGAGTGGCGTTGTTCTTGACGCATTTGGCGAATAAAAAAATGAAAGTTTCAGAACTTCGTGCAAGTTATCCAGAATATTATATGAGCAAAAACAAAATCGAATTAACGCCACAAATAGATGTTGATGCCATTCTTGTTGCCATGACCGAAAAGTACAAGTCCGAAAATATTACAACAATTGATGGTGTAAAAATAGATTTTGCCGAAAATTGGGTTCATTTACGAAAATCGAATACCGAACCGATTATAAGGATTTATACCGAAGCAGCATCGCAACAAAAAGCCGACGATTTGGCATTGAAAATTATTGATGAAATAAAAACTATTGCTGGAATTTAATAAATTAACAAGCTTCCGAAATTTATATTAATTAGTATTCATTTTATTTTTAAAGTTTGTAATAAAACTTTCTGCATCAATTGATTGAGTAGAGAATTGATGAATTAATATAGGTTTCGGAAGTTTTTTTAAATCATTTATTAAAGATTTAATTTTACTAGTTTCGGAATATTTAATTGGAAAATTTTTAAAATTCATATTGTATTGTTTCATGATTTTTTCCTCGCGAATTATAAATGGTTTTTCGCCAGAAATCATTGGATTCATAAGCGAAACAACCGTTTTTATTTTTCCGTTAAAAACAAAACTAAAAAATTCTTCATCAGTTGGATAAGGTGTAAAATAAATTTCGTTGTTTATTTTGTAAATTTTTCCGCGTTCGAAATTGCTAATTGTATCAATGTTTCTTGCAGAAATTTTATTTTTTATTTGGATTAATTTGTTTTCTTTCTCTACAATCGATCTAAAAACGTTTACACGATCTTTTCCCAAATAGCAATGAACATAATATTTTCCTTTGGCATTTTTTGCCAATTGTTTTATTTTTAAAATGGCCGAATCATTTTCGATAATCCAAGGAAGCATAGGAATAGAAATGAGTTTTATTCCATTTTTTTTGGCATTTTCGGCTTCTTTTTTCATCAAAATGGGCTCTGCCGGTATAACCAATTTGTGCAATAACGAAATAATTGCGGTATAATTTTGGGATTTTAATTCCTGCATTTTATCGTTGTCGGGATAACTTCCAAAGTAAAATTCGATATTACCATTTTTTTCAAAACTTTCTTTACCCAATTGATTGGTAATAAGCATTTCGGGTTTAAAAGAAAAAATATAAAATGATGTAAGTAAGCAAATTAAACAAAAACCTAGTATTAATTTTTGGCTTTTAGAATTCCATTTATTGAAAAATTGTACCAAAAAAATAGACATTAAAAAAACCAATATACAAAACCCAAAAATGGCAATTTTCTGAATCCAGTTTTCATAGTTTTTGCTCCAATTCTCTATAATTGCTTTGTCAGAAATCATTCGGTTTGGACCAATTGTTAAGGTGAAAATTCCTAATGGTAAACCAAAACTTAGTCCAAAAAATATAAAAAGAGAAATATTTTTAAAGGAAAAAAAAGGTAATATTTTAGGCATTTATATTTATTTAAAATTTTAAGATAAAAATATAAATTATTTTCGATAAATATTTAAAAAAATATTGTTTTCGAAATTCCTAAATCATGTATATTTACATTAAATAATTTACACATGATTGCAACTGAATTATCGACGGTTTTAGAACAATATTTTCAACAATTCAGAAACAATATTATTGGTATTGACCAAGAATTTGAATCGCCTTTCGGTAAAAAGAAAATTATTTATACCGATTGGACAGCATCTGGAAGATTATACAGACCAATCGAAGAAAAAATCACCAATCATTTTGGACCTTTTGTAGCTAATACACATACCGAAACCACTGTTTCTGGAACAGCAATGACAATGGCATATCACAAAGCGCGTCATATTATAAAAGATCATGTAAATGCTAGCAAGGACGATGTTTTGATTACAGATGGAACAGGAATGACGGGCGTTGTAAACAAATTTCAGAGAATACTAGGGCTTAAAATCCCCGAAAACCTCAAAGAATTTACCAATATTCCAAAGGAAATGAAGCCAATAGTTTTTATATCGCACATGGAGCACCATTCTAATCAAACTTCGTGGCTCGAAACCATTGCCGATGTAGAAATTATTCCGGGTTGTGAACAAGGGTTATTTTGTATTGATAATCTTGAAATTTTATTAGAAAAATATAAAGGTCGAAGCTTGAAAATTGCCTCGATAACTTCCTGCTCAAACGTAACAGGAATAAGAACTCCATATCATCAAGTTGCTAAATTAATGCATGAAAACAATGGACTTTGTTTCGTAGATTTTGCCTGTTCTGGACCATACGTAAAAATTGATATGCATCCTGAGGATCAAGAAAGTTATCTTGATGCTATTTTCCTATCGCCACACAAATTTTTGGGTGGACCAGGAACTTCGGGAGTTTTAATTTTTAATAAAAAACTCTACCACAATATGGTTCCCGATAATCCCGGAGGCGGAACAGTTTCTTGGACAAATCCTTGGGGAGAGCACAAATACATTGACAATATTGAGGATAGGGAGGATGGAGGAACTCCGGGTTTTCTTCAAGTCATAAAAACCGCTTTGGCAATCCAATTAAAAGAAAAAATGGGAATTGACAAAATCCTTGAGCGCGAGCATGAAATTGTTGATTATATTTTTTCTGAATTAGGAAATATTGAAAATATAAAAATTCTAGCAGCGCAACATCAGGATAGGCTAGGAGTAATTTCGTTTTATGTAGATGATTTGCATTTTAATTTGGGTGTAAAATTGCTAAACGATAAATTTGGTATTCAGACACGCGGCGGATGCAGTTGTGCAGGAACTTACGGACATTTTTTACTGAATGTAAGTCAGGAAACTTCACATAATCTAGTTTGCGAAATAGATAATGGAGATCTAACTCACAAGCCGGGTTGGATAAGAATGTCTATTCATCCTACTACTACAAATACGGAAATTGAGTTTGTTTGTAACAGTATTATTGCTCTTGCAAAAAATCATGAAACTTGGAAAGATGATTACAATTACAATAATCTTACCAATGAATTTGTTCACAAAAAGGCAAAATCATCAGAAAAAGAAATGGTTGATAATTGGTTTAACATCTAGCTAACGCCTATGTTTCCAGCGTTTATGTGTCCATAAATAATATTGTGGCGCTTCATAAATTTGTTGTTCTACAAGTTTAAGAAAGTGATTTGTAATTTCGTAGTTAGGAACATTTTTTGCATCTTCCGAAAGGATTTCGAAACTGGCTTCGTAAAATCCTCGTTTTACTTTTTTAGTTCTTAAAAAAATCACATTCATATCGTATTTTTTGGCGAGCATTTCGGCTCCAGTGTGAACAGGAACTTCGATTCCCATGAATCTTTGCCAATGAAAAACCGATGATAATTTTGGAGATTGGTCGCTTGCAAATCCATAAACACTCAGATTTTTTTCTTTATAGTTTTTAGAAATTTCAGGAATTGTATCTTTTGTTGTGATCAAATAAGCTTTAAATTTAGATCGAATATCATGAACTAATTTATCAAAATACGTATTATTTATTTTTTTGTAAATCCCATAACCTTTATAATTAATATGAAAATTCATAGAAACGGCCCATTCATAACTTGCATAATGAGCGCACATTAAGGCAATGCTTTTATGCTGTTTTTCTAAATCTTTATAAACTTCGAGATTGGTGAATTTGTATCTTTTGTTAATTTCATCTTCGGAAATGGTCATGGTTTTTATCATTTCCAAAAACATATCGCACATGTGATGAAAGAATTTTTTTTCGATTTCAAGCCTTTCTTTTTCTGATAAATTGGGAAAAGTAAGTGCTAAATTTTCTCTAACTGTTTTTTTTCTATAACCAATAAGGTAATAAACAATCCAATAAACAAAGTCTGAAAAGAGATATAAAACTCGGAAAGGCAACATCGAAATGCACCAAAGAATTGGGTAAACAAGAATATAAAGTAACAATTGCATTCTGATTTTTTTTACAAATATACGTTTAAATCAATATTTAGATTTAAGATTTTAGCAATTACTACAAAAACTATTTCTATTTTTACATAAAAAAACAATATGGATATTGTGTTAATTATCATTATTGCGCTTAATGCAATTGTAAGTTACAAAGGATTTAATGATTTAGAATTTTTCAGAAAATATGAGTTTCATATAGGAAGTATTAGATCTGGAGAGCAATACAGGATGTTTTCGTCTGGATTTTTGCATGCGGATATTGGGCATTTAGCTTTTAATATGTTATCACTTTACTTTTTTGGACCAGTTGTTATTGAGCATTTTGGCGCCATTTCTTTTGTTTTAATATATCTTGTAAGCTTAGCATTTGGTAGTTTACTTACACTTTTTTTTCATAAAAACGATTATAGTTATCGAGCAATTGGTGCATCTGGAGCGGTTACAGGAATTATTTATTCTGCCATTTTGATTCAGCCGGACATGAATTTGTTATTAATGTTTGCCATTCCTATTCCTGCTTATATTTTCGGGATAGGTTATTTATTGTACTCCATTTATGGAATGAAAGCCAAAAACGACAATATTGGTCATACGGCTCATTTTGGTGGAGCCATTGGCGGATATTTAATTACAATCATCAAAGAACCACAGATGTTGTTGGATAATCAATTAATGGTTGTACTTTTATTAATCCCAATTGTAGTCTTGTTTGTAATGACAAAACTCAAAAAAATATAAATGGCACAAGTTTTGAATATATAACTATAACTAAAAACCCTTTTAAACATGAAAAAGTCAATATTAATACTAATCTCAATGTTTGCAATTATGTCACAAGCACAAGAACTAAAACAAATTCCTATGATAAACGTTACTGGCGAAGGAAAAATAAAAACAATTCCCGATCAAGCTTGCATATCAATTTCTGTTGAAACAAAAGGAGCAAAAGCAGTCGATGTAAAAAAGGAAAATGATAACAAAATGGATGCAATCCTAAAGTATATCAAAAAAATGAATATTGCAAAAGAGGATTTTTTAACGCAACGTGTGTCCTTAACTCCTAATTACAATTACGAAAAAAAGAAATCCGAATATTTGGCTACTCAAACCCTTTCTATAAATCTAAAAGATTTGTCTAAATATGATGTTTTGATGGATGGATTGGTTGAAACTGGAGTAAACAAAATTGATAACGTAGAATTTAAATCATCAAAAATATTGCAAATTCAATCCGATGCAAGAAAATTAGCCATAAAAGACGCAAAACTCAAAGCCGAAGATTTCGTATCTGTTTTGGGTCAAAAAGTAGGAAAGGCAATTGTAATTTCCGATAATTCTCAAAACTACAATCCACACCCAATAATGTATGCCTCAATGAAATCTGTTGCAATGAATGATGGAGAAACATCTAATCAAACATTAGCGGCTGGCGAAATAGAAATTGTTGTAAATGTGAGTGTGAGCTTTATATTAGAATAAAATTTAAAATTTACTGTATAAAAAAAAGTCCTGAAAAATTTCAGGACTTTTTTGTTTTGTGGGGAGAGCAGGATTCGAACCTGCGAAGTTTGCACAGCAGATTTACAGTCTGCCCTCGTTGGCCGCTTGAGTATCTCCCCATAATTACAGAAATAAAATTTCCTTCAAGCGGTTGCAAATATAGCAACTGTTTTGATGTTTGCAAACAAAAAAGCAACTTATTTCTGTACTATTTTTAATCCTTTGAAAATGAATTATATAAAAAAATCTCCACTAGGGAGATTTTTTATTTTTATGCAAAACCAAATCTTATTTAGATAATAATTCAGCTATTTTGGCTTTTAGTTCTGCTCCTCTAAGATCTCTTCCAACAATTTCTCCATTAGAATTAATAATGAATGTAGCAGGAATTTGATCTACACCATATTGTTTTGCAATTGGTTCTTGCCATTGTTTTAGGTTAGATACTTGGTTCCAAACCAGTTTGTCTTTTGCTATTGCTTTTTTCCAATTTGATGCATCAGCATCTAATGAAACGCCAATAATATTCAATCCTTTAGAATGAAATTCTTTATAAATAGCAACTATGTTAGGATTTTCGGCTCTACATGGTCCACACCAAGAAGCCCAAAAATCTACAATTGTTACTTTTCCTGCAATACCTTTTAATGACAAAACTTTGCCATCAGGATTTTTTGCAGAAAAATCTGTCCCTCATTTTGCTGGAGCTGCTTCTGGAGCTGGAGCAGGTTGAGTCATTGCGCTAGCAGATGATTTTTTGTAATTGTCAATAGCTGTTTTGATAGCTTTTCCTGATTTTGTGTTTTTCAAGTCAGCTTCAAGATTGTTATAGATTTTTTTTGCTTTTTCGAAATCTACATTTGGATTTTTGAAAATACCATCAACAATAAGAACACTAATAAATGATTTCGGGTGAGTTTCAGCATAAGTTTCTAATTTAGATGAAACTGATTCTTGAATTTTTCCGTAATCTTTCATTAATTTATTGATAGTTGCAGTATCTTTTGCAGTTTGTGCAGCAGTCATTGCAGGCATATTTTTGGTTTGAAAATCCATCATTTCTTTTTGAACTTTCTTTTGTACCACTTTCATGTCTTCGTTGAATTTTGTAAATTCGTCGTTACTGTAAGTTCCAGAAACTTTAGATTTTTGGATGCTATCTTTATCAACTACTACAGTAATTTCTGCATTTTCTAAAATTACAGGAATTTTTCCTTGTGCTTTGTCAATTTGTAATGTGTAAATTGCTGGCTCAGATATTTTACCTTTTATTTCAAATTTACCATCTTTTATAACTACTGTGTCCATAGGAATCATGTTCATTCCCATTTCGTCTTGTTTTTCAAGAACTACAGTTTTTCCGTTTTCTAGACCTTTTGCAGTTCCAGTAATCAAGAATTCTCCTTTTGCAACTTTGTTGCAAGATAAAATTGTCAAAGATGCCGTAAGCAATAAAAATATTTTTTTCATTTTTGTTATTTAATTAATTTCTGGTTGTAAAAGTATTTAAAAATAAATTCTTAAATACTAATTTTTTGTTATAAAAATAGGTTGAGATAATAATTGTTTAAAATCAGAAACTAGTCCTGATTGATCGTTTTTCTGTACGGAAAAGCTTGCATAATATGACGTTTTGCAAATCTTGTTGGAGATTCTGCGTTTACCATTTTTACGTAAATTGCTCTTGGAACCGAAATATATTCGTAAACACTTCCGTTTGCAAAATTAATTACCAAACGACTGTCTACGTACTTATAATCCGTAATTGTAGAGGTAGAAATAGTTTCAGTATATTCTGGCAAATTAGCCTTAACTGTCTCAGGATTAATACTTACTAGGAAATGGTAAGCCTCGATTACTTTCTGACTTTGAACTTCTGCTACTTTCAAACCTTCTTCGTCTCCAGAAAACTTGTCGGGATGACAATCCTTCATCGAATTTCTGTAAATGGTTTTCAAATCCTTGAGTGTTACCATTTTATCAACTTCTAGTAACTTTCTGTATTCAGTAATTTTTTTCATATTAATTTTTCAAATAATGAGATAATATTTCTCAAATTTTTTGCAAAAGTAATATAAATAATTAATATTTAAAAATTTCTAATCAATTAATTCTGAGGCTTCAAGTTGAAAAGGGCAAAATTCTTTGATTTTTTCTCATAATCTTTAAACGACAAATCACTTGGGTTCACAATTGCCGTTTTTATGGTAATTTTATCTCCAATTTTAAAATTAGAAGCTACCATTTTATAATCCAACAAATATTCTCCACAAAAAAAATTTCCTTTTTCGTCTTTTTCTATTAATCCTGTAAATAATCCTTTTTTCTCTAATGATTGCATTGCTATTATTGTTTTAATTATTTGCAAATATAATTCTTAATTTACATTTAACTAAAAATTAATAAACGTTTGTTTCCAAACCTTTTCTAAATGATGTAATTTTATGCAATATGAAAAACGATAATAAAAAAGGTTTTTATTTCAAAGAATATACTGCCGAGGAACAATCTCCATTCGATAAATTATTTGGGATTTTCAAAGAATTAATCACACATACTTCAGGCGATTTTGATGAAGCAATCAGTTGGTTGCGTGAACTAGATGTGGAATATAAACTCACAACTCCCGATTATACAATAGACGATTTTATTGAAGATCTCAAAGCCAAAGGTTACATTCGTGAAGAACTTAAAGACGACGGAACATCAGGCGGAATAGGCATTACAGCCAAAACCGAACGGGCAATTCGCCAAAGTGCATTGGATCAAATATTCGGAAATCTAAAAAAATCTGGCAACGGAAACCACAAAACCAAACATTCGGGCAACGGCGACGAACATACCGGCGAATACCGAGATTTTCAGTTTGGCGATGGTTTAGAACGTATTTCATTGACCGAAAGTTTGCGTAACGCACAAATCAATAATGGTGTCGATGATTTTATGATAACCGAAAACGATTTAATAGTTGAAGATTCTCAATTCAAAGCACAAATGAGTACCGTTTTGATGATTGATATTTCCCACAGCATGATTCTATATGGCGAAGACCGCATTACTCCAGCCAAAAAAGTTGCAATGGCATTGGCAGAATTAATCACAACTCGCTATCCAAAAGATACAATCGATATTTTGGTTTTTGGAAATGATGCTTGGACAATTGCCATTCGAGATTTGCCATATTTAAAAGTTGGACCTTATCATACAAACACCGTTGCAGGCCTGCAATTGGCAATGGATTTGCTGCGTAGAAAACGAAATACCAACAAGCAAATTTTCATGATTACCGACGGAAAACCAAGTTGTGTTCGCGAAAAAGACGGTACCTATTATATGAACAGCAACGGACTAGACGATTATATTGTCGATAAATGTTACAACCAAGCGGCTCAAGCCCGAAAATTGCACATTCCGATTACAACATTCATGATAGCCAACGATCCCTATTTGCAACGATTCGTGAACCATTTTACCGAAGCCAACCAAGGAAAAGCATTTTATACAGGACTAAAAGGACTAGGCGAAATGATTTTCGAAGATTATGAAACCAACAGAAAAAAGAAAATTAAATAACAAATTCAAAAATCAAATTCAAAAATCAAATTCAAAAATCAAATTCAAAAATCAAATTCAAAAATCAACTTCAAAAATCAACTTCAAAAATCAATTTCAAAAATCAACTTCAAAAATCAACTTCAATAACAATAAACAAAACTTTGTGAGCATTGTGAAAACTTTGTGAACTTTGTGGTAAAATAAAAAAATGAAAATAGAAAACATAAAAACATTAGCAGAATTAAAAGCATCAGGATACAAATCCATTTCAATAAAAGACGAATTGCGTAATAATTTACGTGAAAAAATAAAATCAGGAAAACCAGTTTTCGAAGGCGTTCATGGATTTGAAAATACAGTAATTCCAGAATTAGAACGAGCGATTTTGTCACGACACAATATCAATTTACTTGGTTTGCGTGGACAAGCAAAAACACGTTTGGCTCGAAAAATGATTGAATTATTAGATGAATACATGCCAATTGTTTCAGGCTCTGAAATTAACGACGATCCAATGAATCCAATTTCGAGATTTGCCAAAGATTTAATTGCAGAAAAAGGCGATGCAATCCCAATTTCTTGGGTTCACAGAAACGAGCGTTTCTACGAGAAACTAGCAACTCCAGATGTAACCGTTGCCGATTTAATTGGCGATATTGACCCTATAAAAGCAGCCAATTTAAAATTATCTTACGCCGATGATCGCGTTATTCATTTCGGAATGATTCCTCGTGCCAATCGTTGTATATTTGTAATCAACGAATTACCCGATTTGCAGGCACGAATTCAAGTTTCGTTATTCAATATTTTGCAAGAAGGTGACATTCAAATTCGTGGCTTCAAATTGAGAATGCCTCTCGACATGCAATTTATTTTTACAGCAAACCCCGAAGATTATACCAATCGTGGCAGCATTGTTACGCCATTAAAAGACAGAATTGGTTCACAAATATTGACACATTATCCAGAATCGATAGAAGTTGCACGAACCATAACGCACCAAGAAGCCAAGTTAGACCAACAACAATCCGATTTAGTTTATGTACCAAGTTTTGCAAAAGATTTGTTGGAACAAATAAGTTTTGAGGCTCGCGATAGCGAATTTATAGACAACAAATCTGGAATTTCTGCACGATTAAGTATCACGGCTTACGAAAATTTGTTAAGCACAGCCGAACGCCGAGCCTTAAAATCTGGAGTTGATAAAACTACTTTACGATTGTCAGATTTTATGGGAATTATTCCATCAATAACCGGAAAAGTAGAGTTGGTTTACGAAGGTGAGCAAGAAGGTGCAGCACAAGTTGCAATGCACTTACTTGGCGATGCAATTCATACTTTTTTTCCAGGTTATTTCCCGAAAATCGAAAAATTAGAAAAATTAAACGAAAAAACTGCTTTTTCAGATGTAATTGAATGGTTTTTTACTTCTGGATTTGAACTTTTGGACGACTGTTCTGACGAAGAATACAAATCGATTCTTGATGACGTTAATCCTCTAGAAATTTTATTGAAAAAATACCAACCGCAAACATTACCCGAAGATAAATATTTCTTTAAAGAATTTATACTTTGGGGATTGGTAGAATATGACAAATTAAGCAAAGATCGTTTTGAGAACGGTTACCAATTCAAAGATCCTTTTGGAAGTTATATTAGTAAACTATAACAATATCAATTTCAATAAAATAGAAAATAATTTGTTCAAGCCCAATCCAAATTCATTCAAAAAAACTTTTTGTGTTTTTCAGGAAGTAAGTCTTGATGCTATAAAAGATTTAAAATCCAGTTACGAAAGTGAAGCTGGAAGCAAATATTTTTATAATGAATTTGGAATGTACAGATTATCAAATCATTGGGGACGATTGGCGAATTCGAAATGGCGGTTAATTGCATCGGAAATAGAAACCGATTCTAAATTCAAATTAGGTTTTGCCAAATACGAAAGTTTTTTTCCTGATAATGATATTGATGCGATTTATTATTTAGAATACAATCCAAATGACGAAACCATAAACTATAATCACAAAAATAATCCAGATTATGATGGAAAGCCGATTTTGCGAACCACGTTCGAAACTCGAAAACGCATCAAACAAGCAAGAAATGTACTAACTTTGTCGAGTTGGGCAAAATATTACGAAACCGATATTGATTTGTTAAGAAACATAATAATTAATGAATTAATTTTTACAAATAAAACGCTCGACGAAATTAAAAGAAATCTAAAATGAGCAGAAATACAGAAGCGAATATCAAGAAACATAACGACAAATTGCATAAAGCGCAAGATAAAGCCAAAGCACAAGTTGTTTCAAGAAAAGAAAAATTGAAAGCAATTGTTAAGAAATTTAATGAAGAAAATGGAAAATAAATTCGCAGATTTAAAAGTTCAAACCCAAGAAATTATTGATTTAATTGCTTCTAAAAATTATACAGAAGCTAATTTTAAACTCACTGAAGTTAGCGAATTTCTTGATGAATTATTCGATTTTTCTGATGATGATGCCGATTTAGTCGAAATTTCCCGATATCAGGTTTTATTGAATCAATTGCATCAAAAAATTAATATTGATAAAGAATAATATTTTGCCAAAAAATTGCTTTTGTTGTTCCGATTTAACTTTCGAAAATTGTTGCGAACCATTTATTTTAGGAAATAAAAATCCTGAAACTTGTTTGCAATTAATGCGTTCAAGATATTCGGCTTATGCAACTAAAAATGCTGATTATTTATTGGCAACTACTCATATTTCGGAAAGAAAATATTACTCCAAAACCCAAATTTTGGATTGGGCAACTTCTAATATTTGGCAAAAATTAGAAATTATTTCTTTTTCTGAAACAACAGTCGAGTTCAAAGCTTTTTATTTAAATTCGAATAATAAACTAAATATTCATCATGAATTTTCTAATTTTAAATGCGAAGATGGATTTTGGTTTTATTTAGACGGAAAATTTTTGTAATTATTTTCCGATACAAAATGTAATGCAACCTTTATTTATGTGGGGTTTGGAGGTTGGCTCAATACATGTTACTTACAAACAATAGAAAACATTGTTTTTTCATTAATATTATTTCTTTAGAATACTATTTCAATTCTTTAAAAACGATTTATATTTTTGAATATAATTAAAGTTTTTACAAATATAAAAATAAATAATAGAGCGTTTGCCCTATTATGATTTAAAAT
Source organism: Bacteroidota bacterium (assembly GCA_043783485.1). Lineage (GTDB taxonomy): Bacteria > Bacteroidota > Bacteroidia > Flavobacteriales > Flavobacteriaceae > Flavobacterium. The sequence goes on along the minus strand of JAYVZI010000021.1, from coordinate 4,463 downwards.
GTGTGTTTAATTTCTTTGCCTAGCCAAACTCCATATTTTTTCCATTGATTATAAAAAACTATCCATTCAGTAATCCATGGAATAATTTTATAAAGTGGTATTGTTCGTAGCTTTGGCTTATCAATAATTGGATGATACAAACAAAGAGATAAATCTCTGTATAGATGAATTTTATCATTGTATGCGATTGACTTATCTTTAATGTATATTCTATCATATCTAAACTTATGAAATGGAGAATAATAAAGCTCTATATGGTAATCTTTACCATCAATATTCAGTAAACCATTACCATATAGAGTTCTATCTTTTTCAATTATTTTTAAGTTTATCCAACTAAAGTGTTGTTCAATCATATATTTATGAATACTCAAAAAAATATACCAATGCTTTTTATTTATGGCTAAATGATTAGCCTCCAAAGTTGTGATGAGGTTCATTTTTAATACCTGTATTTGAATTGATTTGTCCCGAATTGTTAGTATACGCATTCCCTCCAACAATTAAGCCACTTGATTTTGCTAAAGTGTCATTTGTTTTTTTAGAAAATGTTACAAATTGCTCATTTAAAGATTTTTTATAAATACCTTCTCCAAATAATTCAATATAATCATCTTTACTAGTTTCAAATGAATGCTTTAAATTTTGCCATTTAGTGTAGAAATCGGAAATGAATCTATAAAAACTTTCGTAATTTTCAACAGTCCAAGAATCTGTAAAATCTTCTTCAGTATTAACTGGGTTTAAAATCTTAAATTTAAGATTGGCTCTTATAGAGTTTAGATAACTATTTTTTATTTTTTGAGAAATATTGTCAATTGCATCAAAAATCGAGTCTTCTCTATTGTAAAATTGAGAAACAAGTGTAGTTATAACAATACTAGAAACTGGGTATTTCTTATTTTGGTAATAAATATCTCTATATCTTTTTATCAATTGTACAGACCTTTGTAATGGGGTTTTATCATATAGTTCTTTTGGCAATGGTTCAGATTCTACATTTGCTTCTAGTAATACTTGCGAATACACCCTTAACATTGGTTTCTCGACCGAATTCGCAATATTTAAGAACCAATCAGCAAATCCTTTAGGATTTCCCGAAGACCAGTCTTTTAATTTTTTTTTAGGGATAGCAATTTTTTGTTTTTCATTATATGAAGGCATACACGCTGGGAGAATATCAATATGAAAATCACTTTTGTAATTCAATCGTACGCATCTTGTTTTTTTCTCACAAATTGTTTTATAATATCCATCATTTTCAATAACTCTAACCAGTTCATTGTATACTTGTTCAGGAGTATGGTTTGAGTAATGGTCATAAATATGTAAAACAGTGTCTAAATCAAAATCTTCTTCATTTATAGGTTTTACTGTTGTTCCTATTCTTTTAGAACCTTGTGCGTATATTTCAATATCAAGATTATTAAAGAATGTATCATCTTTCTTAAGTAAATCAGAAACGGCTTTATATGCCGATTCCATTCTCTCTATTCGGGTATTGTCTAACTGTAATTCTTGTGCAATCCTTGCTAATAATTCTTCTCTTTGAAGTCTGTAATCTTTAAAAATATCTATCATTTATTAAAAAGTTTTATTTATGATTAATTTGGTGTGTTGTCCAATTCGAGCAATTTGTTTTTCATTTTCCATATACCTTAATTGTTCAATATTATCACATTCAACAATTGCATAATCATTTTTTATATTTGTATCTTTTTTCCCAAATTCAATTAAAAACTGCTTTTGTTCTTCACTTGGTATAAGTTCAAAAACATCAAAAATTAAAATTTCGTAGCAACTGAAAAAATCACTCCATGCCAAGTTTTTGGAAAATCTTTTTAAATGTTTATGTTTTATACTTTGGAAAATATTTTGGTCTAGAATATTGGTATCTAACAATTCTTCTTTAAACTCTCTGTACGGATTGGTTTCTCTTTCTTGCATACTCTCAAACCAATTCATTACTTCTATTACATACTTTCCTTTTACCATAAATCGTAAATCCGAAGCACTTTTTTCATCTACATTTAATCCGTTACTCCTGTTGTCAGGTTTATATCCCCATTTGTTAAAAAGTGAATCGTCTCCATATCTTTTATATGCTCCGCCAACTGGTTGTAATTGGTTGTCAATCCTTCGATTTTTCACAAGTAAGTATTTATTAGAATTAGGAATTTGAATTTTAAACAAATAACTTATTGAAAAACGAATATCCTTGTTTTTATAGCTTCCCATTTTTGTCTTGAAATAAGTTGTTATATAATTTCTATTTTCCCATACTATTGTAGCACCTTTAGTTAGAATTGGTTTTAATAATGTGGTTAGTATTTCTGCCATTAGTTGTATAATTATAGTTAAAAAATAGGGGCGTTTCACCCCAATACGTTTTTAGTTTGATTTTGTTAATGCTGAAATTCCTATAAGTAATAGCATTGCGACTGCTCCAAATACTAGTAAATTAGCATTTTGACCTTTTGCATGAATGCAACTATTCTTATAACAAAGACTAACATCATTACTTGATTGTATAATTTTATACATATTTATCAATTGTTTAATGTTTTGTTTTTCAATTTACGACAGAAAAACTTTGACGAACTTAATTAGATAAGTTATTACTTTTCTTTTCTAACTCCTTTAAAAGGTTCTGGACTTGATGTTTTTACATCAATAAATCTTCCAGTTTCAGTATCTCTTTTAGTCCATAATCCAGTAACTGGATTTTGAGTTTGAGAGCGTTCTTTAACCATCCCTTTTCTAGAATTGTCTTTAGGTGGATTTGTAGCCATCTTTTCAATTTTTTGTTAAACACTATATCTTTAACTTCGAGACATAAAGAATTTGACTAACGACAACTGTATTGACATTTAATATTTATGTCTTATAAATTGGCACTACCTCAATACTGTCAAATTTAATGCCAAAAATATATTTAACTGACAATTCCTTTATTGATAAATAAGGTTGCGTAGTTAATATATAAGGTGTATCTTTGCAACCTGTTAAAGGGTCTAAAAAAAAGTAATCTGTGGAAGATTTTAATGATATTTTATATTCTCTTATTGGAGATAAAATCAGAAATTTAAGAGTCGGAAAGGAGTTAAGTCAAACCCAACTTTCGGATAAAATCCCTAATATTGGAAGAACTTCTATTTCTAATATTGAAAAAGGTAAACAACAACCGCCTTTGCACGTTATGTATTTATTATGCAATGTTTTAAATGTTAATATCCACTCGATACTCCCTACTTATTCAGATGTAATTGACATATTAAATTCCCGAAACAGTAATGAATTATCTAGTTATATTGACGATTCTGAAATAGATAAAAAAACAAGACAGGTTCTCGAAGAATTATTAAACTTAAAACCTAAAAAATGAATTATTCATACAGTTATATAGAACAAAAAGCCGAAGAAGTTTTGATGGAAAATGACTTTTTTTATATTGGTTTTGATGTTAAAAAGTTTGCTAAAAAGTTAAAAATTGAAGTCCTGCCAAAAGAATTAGATGACGATGTGGCAGGTTTATTTGTCAGAATTGATGGCAGGCCCATCATTTCATACAATCAAAATCAAAAAAATAAGTCTAGAGAAAGGTTTACAATCGCACACGAATTAGGTCATTTCTTTCTACATTCTAATAAAAATGTATTTGTAGATAAAAATCCTAAAGTAATGTTTAGAAATAATGCTTCTTCAAGTGGAGAACAATTACAAGAGAAAGAGGCTAATCACTTTGCTGCTGCATTACTAATGCCAAATAAGTTAATTAAGATTGAGATTGATAGGATTCCAAATGATACTTTAAATCCTATTAAACATTTGTCTGAACAATTTAAGGTAAGTGAGCAGGCAATGACTTTTAGACTTGCCAATTTAGGTTATGATATTGGATTGTATTAACAATTTGGCTAAATAAACTACAACTATCTTTTATTCCTTACTTGGTTTTTCAAGTCGCTCATTACATAATTTTATTTCTTCTTGTGTAAATAGCGCTCTGTATTTTTTATTTATTACTAAATTTTCAATTGAAAGGTCTAGTCTACTTTTATCGTACAATTTTAAATAACCAGAAGTATTGACTTTTGAAATAGTTTTTTTAGTTGCTTGATAGCCTCCAATATTAGATACCATACTTTTGAATAATTTTGGCTTATAAACTTCTTTCTCGATTTCTTTAATAATTCCGTTCAAATCGGCTTCAAATTCTTTTATTAAAATTTCCTTTTCATTCATAATATTTAGTTTAAATGTATTATGCGAATATAAGAAAAATGTAATAAATTTTATATTTCCACGATAGTAAGGTTACTAAATTTAAAATATGGTCAATCTTAATAATGTTCTATTGGATGTTATCCGATTTCAACATAAAATCAAAATAGGACTTTAGTAAAAATTTTGTGATTTACTTTACTATTTCAATATTAACAAACTCTTTTCCCGCAATATTG
>JAYVZI010000020.1:0-38939 GCA_043783485.1 Bacteroidota bacterium | reverse complement strand
ACTTCGTTTGGGGCTAACAAAAGTTGTTTACAATCTAAAATTAGGGATTTTGTTTTTCGCAAATTCGCATCGAATGTTTTGCTAATTGGCAATAATATGCTAACGGGACAAAACGCATTTTGTTTTTCGGAAGCCATAACTTTTAATGACAGTGTGATTGTTCTAAAAAATGCCGTTTCGGAAATTCAAGAAATTTTCAAGAAAAAAGGACAGGAAATTCATATTCTAAATTACAAAGATTTTACGATTCAAGATTCAAAACATTTTGAGATTGATGCTTTTTCTGATTTTTATAAGTTCGAAATTCAGCCCAATATGATTTTTGATATTAATGAAAATTGGAATTCTATAGATGATTATATTGCTGCATTATCCAAAAAATACCGAGATCAATACAAGCGCGCGCGAAAAAAATCTGAAGGAATTATAAAATGTAAATTATCCTTAGAAGATATTTTAATTCACAACCAAAAAATTAATGAATTATACCTAAACGTTACAAAAAACGCTCCGTTTAATACCTTTTATCTTAACGAAAATCATTTTATAGATTTCAAGAAAAAACTTGGTCATGATTTCTTGTTTTACGGATATTTTATTGATAATGAGCTTATTGGATTTGACACTTTAATTAAAAACGGCAACGTAATAGACACCTATTTCCTTGGTTATTCCGATGATTTTCAGCGCGAAAAAATGTTGTATCTCAACATGCTTTACGATATGATTGGTTACTCCATAAACAAAAAATTTAAGAAAATTATTTTTGCTAGAACTGCCCTAGAAATTAAAAGTTCGGTTGGAGCAAAACCATTAAGAATGTTTGGGTTTATAAAGCACAACAACCCTATTATTAATAAATTTATGCCCAAATTATTCAAATATTTTGAGCCAGAAGTAATTTGGCAAGAACGAAATCCTTTTAAATAATTTTAATTTATAAACTATGGTTTACAATTTTAATTTTTATTCCTCACTCCTACTCATTACTTTTTCTCAAGGGTTAATTTACAGTGTTTTATTGTTAAAAAAAGCCATACAAACCAACAACAAACCTAATTATTGGTTGAGTATATTTGTGTTTTTGTGCAGTTTATTTGTCGCGCCTTGGATGTTGGGTTTTGCCGGTTGGTACGACAACCAACCCAATAGAGATTTTATGTTTTACGTGCCGTTTCAACATTTGTTTTTTATTGGACCAGTATTGTTTTTTTACATTCAGAGCCTTTTAAATCCATCTTTTAAACTCAATAAAAAACAGTTTTTGCATTTAATTCCGGGAATTATTTATTTTATTTACAATCTTTTGATATTTGTTTACGATAAACTTATTCTTGGAAAATATTATTTCTATGAAGATGGCACAGACAAAGATTTTGACGAGTGGTACCAATACACGGGTTTTGTTTCGATGGTTATTTATCTCGTTTTGAGTATAAAATACTATTCGAATTATCGAAAATTAATTGTTCAAATTACCAGTAACGCCGATGCGGTCTTGTTTGGCTGGATTCGGAAATATCTTTTTGCTTTTTTGGCAATGATTTTGTTGAAAATTTTTACAGAAATTTTCTTTACAATCTTTCCAGAATACACGAATTATGTTGGTGGTTGGTGGTTTTATTTATTGTATTCCTTAATTTTGTATTATATCGCCATTACAGGATATGCCAATGCAACCGAAACAAAAATTGGTTTCGAAATGTCGGTTTTTGATACCAAACCCGTTTTTTTATTAAATGAAAATCAAGTTGCAAATGACAATGTAATCGAGATAAAAAACACCGATTTAAAGCCTGAAATTTCTCCGGAAATTGAGATTTGGAAAACCAAAATAGAAGCGTTAATTCAATCCGAAAAACTATATCAAAATCCCGAATTATCTTTAACTGAAATTGCCAAAAAATTAGAATCTAATTCAAATATTATTTCACGGGCTATCAATCAAGGTTTTGCGATGAATTTTAATGATTTTATAAATAATTATCGCATCGAAGCCGTGAAAGATATGTTCGAAAATGGCGAACATAAAAAATCTACTTTAATAGGAATTGCTTATGATTGCGGTTTCAATTCAAAGGCAACTTTTAATCGAGCGTTCAAAAAAAACACCAATCTTTCTCCAAAAGAGTATTTAAATACCATTTGATACTTATTAAAAAACCCTTGTATTCATTACTCTAAAACAAAGTTTATGATTTGAGACCAACTTACTTTGGCTCAAATTATGATTTGCAACCTGCTATCGATTTTCGCATCGCATCTTTGCTGTGTTGTTAATCGATAACAACGTCAAATCAATTTTAAACTTTAGTATTATGAAAAATTTTATCAAAATTACCGCAATTATTTCTGTTTTATTTTTTCAATTTTCGTGTAAATCCGCAATAGATATTTCTCCGAAAACAGCAACAATTATTGTTCCTGCAAAAGGCGAAATTAAACTTTTTGATAATGTAGATCACAATTCGTTTTCTATTAACTTAATCAATAAAAGTACAAAAAATTCCTGCGAAGCTTATACTGTAAAAAACGGAAACAGAAAATGGATTTCGCCATCGTTACCAGTAAATGGAACGTTAGATTTTTCGGTTTCGAGTTCGGCTTATGTATTGTTGCAAAATTATAGCGATGAGAATATTTCGGTAATTTATACAATTGATTAAATTTCAAAATTCAACTTCAAAAATCAATTTCAAAAATCAACTTCAAAAATCAACTTCAAAAAATCAATTAAAATGAAATCAAAGATTCACGAAAACAGAAAAAACAAACTGCAACGCTTGAGTAAAAATTCAATCTTATTATTCGTATTTATAAACCTATTCACTTCTTGCAATGTTTTTAATTCCTTAAACTCAAATACATCTATCAAACCAAACGACAGTTTTTATTTAGGAAACAACAAACATGGAAAATTTAAAGTAACCCTAAAAAATGTCTCTAATCACTTCATTGAAATTTATTTAGCACCTATTAGTGGAGGCAGTTATTCTAGACAAACCATCAAAATTAATGAAGTTATTATTGCAAAAGTTCCTAAAAATACAGCTATTGTTATAGAAAATAAATCAACAGATTACGCATCAGTAGATATCAAGGCAACTGGAGATTTAAACTTAGGAATGGGGTACCAAAAATAAATTTCAATTTCAAAAATAAATTTTCAATCTCAAAACACAATATCAAATGAAATCAAAGATTCACAAAAACAGAAAAAACAAACTGCAACGCTTGAGTAAAAATTCAATCCTATTATTCGCAATTTTATTTACAAGTTTTACCACATTTTCTCAACTTCGAGGTTCTGGAAAAACGGTTTCAAAAACGTATGATTATCAGAATTTTAACAAAGTCAATTTTGATGATTTAGACGGAAAACTCGAAATCGAAGTCGGAAAACCTTTCTCAATTTCCATCACAATTGATGATAATTTGGAAAACCTATTAACGTTAGTAGAAAATAACGACGAAAAACTTTTAACAGTTTCTTTAAAAGGGAATCGAAACAACAAAATGTACATTGAAGACACTAAAATCAAAGTAACAATAACAATGCCTTTTCTAATGGAAATATGCAATAACGGAAATTCTAGTTTGACAGTAATTAATATAAACAGCAAGAACTTCAAAACCAAAAATCCTGTAAACGGAAGCACGACTTTATCAGGAATTGTAGATAATCTTGATGTTGTTTGTAGCGGAAACGGAAACTTAGATGCTACAAAATTAATTACAAAAAACGCTAAGATAACTTGCCGTGGTAACGGAAATGCTAGAGTAAATGCAACCAATATAACCGAATCAAACAGATCTGGAAACGGAAATATTATAAATATTAATCAATAGCAAGTTCAACTTCAAAAATCAACTTTAAAATTTATTAAAATGAAACTACTTCAAAAACTTATCAAACCAATTACAATGCCATTTTGGTGGCAAGATTTCCTTATTGCTTTTCCCAGAATACTATGTGGTTTTTTACTAACCTCAAGTTTTGGTGCCGATAAATTTGGTTTGCCTTGGTCGCCAGCCGATAAAAATTTAGGCTTATTCGAAGTAGTGTTTTGGTTTCCTCAAGATGTTGCCAAATATGGCGGAATATTTGCAATGTTTCCCGTCTTCTTTGCGTGGATTGGCGCATTTAGCGAAGCCGTTGGCGGAATATTTTTATTGCTCGGTTTCCAAACCCGAATTGCTTCTTTTTTGATTATGGGCACAATGCTAACCGCTATTTTTATGCAACAACTTCCAAACGGATTATGGAATTGCTTACCAGCAATGGGATTTTTGTGGGTATCGATTTTTAGTTTAATTGTAGGCTCTGGAAGGTTTGGAATTGATTATTTAATTTCTAAAAAATATTAAAAATGAAAAAATTTATCACATTATCAATCGCTTTTTTAGCATTTTTATCTTCAAGTTGCGTACAAAAAACTTATAAAAAAACGGTTGTTTTCTCGCTCGATGTTTCTGGTATAAAAAACATTAAAAAAGTTGGAATTCGTGGCGAAAACGATCCTCTGAATTGGAATTATGACACCGAAATGATTCTGCTAAAAAAAGACAGTATTTATAAAGCCGTAGTAACTTTTGAAACCGGTTACAAATTTGCAGAATTAAAATTTACAGTAAATGATGACTTTGAGTTGAAAGAAAAAGACAATCGACGAATTACATTTTCGGATAAAGACACCACTTTTTATAAAGCAAAATTTGATGTTTTAAACAAATAAAAATTAGTTCTAACCTATTTTAAACTTGTTAATTCTCCAATTTTTTTAATTGAAAATAGGCATAAAATCCTAAAAATAATTCGCCGATTGTTCCTAAAACAAATATTGTTGAAGGCAAACCATCAAAAAAAATACTAATTATTCGACCAAAAGCCAATCCAAACATAAATAACATATTGCAAACCGTTGCTATTTTTAAATAATTTGGCTTGAAAATTCCTAAGATCCAAAGCAAGGCAAATGCTAAATACAAACCCATTATAGCTTTCAAAATATTGTGTTCGTCGATTGTATTTACATCAACATTTAAAACCAAGTTAGGATTTAATCCATAAACAAAAGCCGCTGGAATGACTATTGCTGTTGAAATTATTAAATGAAAATTATTAAAATTTATTGTATTTTTCATTTTTATAAGTTTACTATAATTATACCTTACAGGTTTTTGAAAAACCTGTAAGGATATACTAAAACTACATATTATCAATCTCCTCTTGAACCAATTCCCAGTCCAAAAGCAATTGATCTAAATCGGCTTTTTTCTTGTTGTAGGCCATGAAAAACTTGGCGTCTTCAATATTTTTATCATAATTAGATGCCAATGCTTTGTCGTCTTGCTGTATATTTATTTCTAAATCTTTGATCTGACTTTCAATTTTAGACAATCGATTTTGGAGCGATTTTCCCTTTTTTTGATCCTCGTAGGAAAGGTTTTTGTTTTCCTTTGGCGTTTCTTTTTTAGCAACATCTTTTTTCTCGACTTCACGCATATTTTCTAGATTGCGTTGTTCCAAGAAATAGTTTATATCGCCCAAATATTCCTTTATTTTTTGATCTTTAAATTCATAAACCAAATTAGACATTCCTTGCAGGAAATCCCTATCGTGAGAAACCAAAAGTAGCGTTCCTTCAAACTTTTGCAAAGCGGCTTTCAATACATTTTTGGATTTAATATCCAAGTGATTTGTAGGCTCATCCATCAGCAAAACATTAATAGGCTGCAAAAGCAACTTACACAATGCCAATCTGTTACGCTCACCACCAGATAGCACTTTTACTTTTTTCTCGACATCGTCGCCTCGAAAAAGGAACGATCCCAACATGTCGCGAACTTTGCTTCGGTTGGTATCTGTAGCGGCATCTTCCATGGTTCGTAAAAGTGTAATTTCGCCATCAAGATATTCGGCTTGGTTTTGTGCAAAATATCCAATTTGCACATTATGACCCATTTTTATATTGCCTTGATATTCAAATTCATCAACAATTGCTTTGATAAAAGTGGATTTTCCTTGTCCATTTTGTCCAACAAATGCAATTTTAGAACCACGTTCGACCAATAAATTAATATCTTTCAGAATAGTTTTATCGCCGTATGCTTTAGTAACATCTTCCGCCTCAATAACCACTCTTCCTGGAACTTTCGATACTGGAAATGAAATATTCATAACCGAATTATCGTCTTCATCGACCTCAATTCGTTCTACTTTATCGAGTTTTTTAATCAACGATTGCGCCATAGATGCTTTTGATGCTTTGGCACGAAATTTTTCTATTAATTTCTCGGTTTCTTCAATTTTTTTGGCTTGGTTTTTTTGAGTAGCCAATTGTTTTTCTCGAATTTCATGACGCAATTCTAAGTATTGAGAATACGGTTTATTAAAATCATAAGCTTTTCCTAACGAAATCTCGATAGTACGATTGGTAACGTTATCCAAAAACATTTTATCGTGAGAAACAATAACCACAACGCCAGCATAATTTCTCAAAAAACTTTCCAGCCAAATAATACTCTCAATATCCAAGTGATTGGTTGGCTCATCCAAAAGCAATATATCATTGGCCTGAAGCAGCAATTTTGCAAGCTCAATACGCATACGCCAACCTCCAGAAAAAGTTTCGGTAAGATTGTCAAAAACTTCACGTTTAAAACCCAAACCCAATAAGATTTTCTCGGTATCGCCAACGTAATTATATCCTCCAAGCAAATCAAAACGATGCGTTAAATCCGATAATTCCTCTATAATTAGCGAATATTCATCACTTTCATAATCGGTACGAGTAACCAATTGATGGTTTACATTTTCGAGCTTTTTTTCGACTTCCTGAATCTCTGTAAATGCTTGATAGGCTTCCTCAAGAACGGTTCTACCTTCCTCAAAATCAATATCTTGACGCAAAAAGCCAATCTGAATTTCCTTTGCCGTAGATATACTTCCAGAATCTGGCTTGAAATCTCCAGCCAAAATTTTGAGCATCGTAGATTTTCCCGCACCATTTTTTCCAACAAGACCAACTCGATCGCCACCGCCCATTCTAAAAGTTACTTCCTCGAACAAATAGGTTCCTCCAAAGGAAACCGACAAATTATGTATATTAAGCATTTATTATGATTTTATTACTGATTGAAATTGTAAATTTGCACAATCAAAATCAATAAAATTTAATTTTTTGCAAATGTCAAAAAAAGGATCCAAATTAAATAGTATTTTAACAGGAAGTTGTCCCAGATGTCAAAAAGAAAGTATGTATTTGGACCAAAACCTGCTTCATTTTACTAAATTGCTCAAAATGAAGGAAAATTGCAGCCATTGTGGTTTGAGATATCAAATCGAACCTTCGTTTTTTTATGGAGCAATGTATGTAAGTTACGGATTAAATGTAGCTATTATGCTAATTGTATTTCTAGTTGCATTTTTCGTTTTTCACGCAAAAGTAACAGCAACATTTATTTCAATTATAGCAATCCTAACTTTACTATTTCCTTTTGTGGTAAAACTTTCGCGCAACATTTACATCAATATGTTTGTTAGTTATGACAAAAAATACGCTTAATTAGGAGCTATTTCCTGCTTTACGTTTCAAGCTTTATCATACAATTGTTTTTTTCTAAGTCCAAAAACAAACTTCCTTTGGTCGTTATTTTTAGCCAATAAAAAATACAATTCTATCTCAAAAGGCTTTACACTTCAATCAGGGCTAAATATATATTTACGATTAAAACTTCATTTTCTTATAAAATCTTTCAATGTTTATCGATGAATCTATAGGAATTCCAAATTCAATATTTTCAAATAAAACCTTTGCCATCGTTGGCGCAAGCATAACTCCACGTGTTCCCAAACCATTAAGAATATGCATGTTTTTATGCTCAAAATGAGTTCCTAACATCGCTTTTCTGTCTTTTACGGTAGGGCGAACGCCTGCAAAATGCTCTAAAATCTCGAAGTCACAATTCAGAATCTCTTTTATTCGGTCAATTAATTCTTGCTTACCTTCTTCGGTTGGAATGTTTGTCTTATCGGACCAATTATAGGTTGCTCCAACTTTAAATAAATTGTTTCCCAGCGGAAGTATAAAAACGCTCGTGTTTACAATAACATTCAAGTCCAAATTTGGTGCTTTAATAACAAATAATTCCCCTTTTGTTCCATCTAGCGGCAAATTATTAAAAAACGGATTAGAATGTATTCCAAAACCTTCAGCAAACACGATATGCTTAGCTTTAAGTTTATTATAAGTAATGCAATCATCATCAAAAATTAAGTTATTGTAATCAAATGATTCATTAATAAGGGTTTCCTTTTTAGAAAGATAAGATTGATACAATTTTAGCAATAAAGCCGTATCTACATAACCTGTTTGCAAAACTTCGCCAAAATCGAAAGGAGAATCTATTCCAGAATATTGTTTTTTAATTAAATTTAAAGAAAGAAAAGGGCTTAAATCAGGTTTGTCAGATGCAATAAACCAATTATTTTGCTCTTCAATAGAAAAAAATTTCCTTAGAATTGGAATTTTAAAATCGAATTTAATATTCAATTTATCTTCAACAGCTTTATAAAAAACGTTCAACAAATCGATTTGTTTTTGTGCATCTTGCAAACCGCTAAAACGTTTTAGAATAACTGGATTATACAACCCAGCCGCAATTGTAGATGATGTTTGCGAATTGTTATCATAAACCATAATGGATTTATTGTTTTGCAAACAAGTTTCTGCAAAAGCAATACCAGCAAGACCAGATCCAACAATTATATAATCGACATTCATATAAAAATAAATTAAAAAAAACGCTTACTAAATTAGTAAGCGTTTTTTTGTAGTTTATATTGTAAAATTAGTAACTCCACATATCGGACTCAAAATCACGAATTTTTTCTTTAACTCTAGCCGATTCTAACAATTGGTTTTGAGCATTGTCTTTCATGTATTGATCAATAGATCTATCACCATAAACATTTTCTTCTTTGTAAATAGTTCCATTAAATCTTCTTGAGTTTAACAAATGATCAAAAGAAATTGGCATTGCAGAGTTTTTATCATTAAATGCTTTTTCTTCATGAAGAATATCTCTCATAGAAGGATAATAAACCCAAAATAATTCAATTGGATCAGCATTGTCTTTACCAGCATCTCTTGCTTCTGGTGCAATTGGACAAATAGCAAGTAAACGATATTTCAATTCACTTTGGCGTTTGTCAAAATACCAAAACCCTTTAATTTTGTATCCAGAAATATCTTGAGCTGTTAAATAAGTTGTATTAACAAACTGAGGATCTAAAGTCTTGGCTGCGCTTGTACTAGCTTCAACAGCAGGAATAGTTTTAATTACTTTTCCTTTTTTGTTTTTTACAACTCTTTCTGGTTGTGCTAAAGTTACTTTAGGAGTATATAATTCTCTATTGTTATTGATTTCATCAAAACCAGCAGGAATAGTATCTACATACTTAAATGAACTTGACATATCCTTCAATGATTTTTTTGTGTTGAAATAATCATCGGCATAAACTTCAGTTATTTTACCAGATCTAATTCCTTTTAGTAAGGCATCAAACAAAGATCTTCTATTAGAACCAATGTTTACGGTATCGATAGGATAATACAAAGGGAAGTTTATTCTTTCATCAAGATCGATGATTTCCCAAGTAGTTTTACCTAACAATACATCTCTATCATGAACATAACCATAAGGTAATGGTTTGTCATTGTCAGAAATTAATTCTGCAGCAGTTTTTTTTCCGATTTGATCTGGAGTTTTTGCATTAAGCAAATTTGATTGTGCAAAGGAGTAAAAACTACTTGCAACAAGAGCAAAGATCATTAATAGATTTTTCATTTTCATTTGATTCATTGTAAGTTAATTTAGTAGATAACGACTAACTTAAATTATTATTGTATTTCGTAAATAACTGGAGCAGTTTTACCTGTAAGGATTCCGCTTCCTGTTCCAACAATTTTAGTTTTAATATCAAAAATTGTAACTTGATCTCCTCTTGAACATCTTGCCATTGCAGCTTTACACTGAGCATTAACCCTATCTCCGTTTACAATTACTGCAGCTTGTCCAGTAACTTTGAATGTAAATTGGGTTACTTGAAAGTTAAGGTCGTATAAGAAGTCTGGCAATTTAGCAGAAATTTGAGAAACTTCTAAACGAGATTTACTTCCTTTTACGTTACCCATTTCTCCAGCGATAGCTCCAACTGGTGGTGGTACATTTTTGATTCTGAACATTTTCTTGTCAGAAACTGAAGATCCATCAGGTAATTTACCAGAAACATTTACAGTAACCTCAGTTCCAGATGCTGGAGTAAGATTGTATTGACCTGGTTTTCCAGCTCTTGCTAAACCAGTAGCATTTGCAACTACTTTATCGTCTGAAATTCCTGCAAAAGATATTGTCATTGGATTTGGCAATCCTCTGTAAACAACATTCATTTTATCTGCAGAAATATTTGCAGAATTTGGTCTTGCAACAACTACATAAGAACCTTTAATTGGCAAGCTCACTACTTTTCCGTTTTCGTCAAAGTTGAAAGATCCTGCAATATCATGCTCTCCCACATTTCCTGCACCGAATGAAAAGTTTGCTTGTCCAGCAACTGCTTTCACGCTTGATCCGTTTACTATTACTGATTTTGCAACAAGTGCATCATCAAATTTACCAAGAATAATTTTTCCTGTTACCGCTTCTCCAGAGAAGAAAACAGATTTATCAGTAACAACTATTGGTTGGTATTTTGTTAAAGAGGCAGCAGCAACAAGATCTGATTGGAACATTCCATTCATAACATCACTTTCTGTAGCTTTGATATCCGCTTGAAGTTGAGTTAATTTAGTTACAGAAGCAATAAGTGGAAAATGATGGTAGTTATAATCTAACCATGGTAATTTCGCACCAGCTTTTTCTGAGTAAACTGGTTCTGTAGCAAATCTTTTTTCGATTTTTTTCATTTCAGAATCTGCAATAGAGCTTCCTCCAATAGATTTAATCTGACCTGCAAAACCTTGAATTTTTGCTAAAAATTCTTTTCCTTTAGCTGATTCTTTATCTCCTGTGTAGAACATATTATCTATGGCATCACTCTTGTCCATTTGTTCGCAAGGATAATTTCCTGCAGCATCTTTTGGAAATTCTTTAGTGATTTCAGACTTTATGCCTTCAAGGTAATCATTAAAGGCTTTTGCAACTACTCTAATTTTTTCAACTTTTACTTTTTTGTCTCCAAATTGACCAGGTTGGTCTTTAGCTTTTTGAGCCAATTGTTCGAAAGATGAACCATTACGAACATCAGTAATTACATTTGAATCTGCTATTTTATTATTTAAAATTCCAAAAGCAGATAATACTTCTTTGGACATATTTAATGCTAACATCGCAATGAAAACCAAGTACATTAGGTTAATCATCTTCTGTCTAGGGGTTAATTTTCCTCCTGCCATTTTTTCTAATTAGTTTAGTTATTAATTGATTTAATATATAGTCTGAAACTAATTATTGTTTGTTACTCATTGCAGAAAGCATTCCACCGTAAACATTGTTCAATGAAGACAAGTTAGAGGTAAGAGATTGCATTTGGTCTTTTAATTTTAAATTATTTTCTGCAACATCATGGTTTATTTGAGTGTGTTTCTCAGCAGATTGCAATTGCAATTTGTAAGACGCATTCAATGATTCCATTTGAGTTGCAGCTAATGACATTTCATCACTGTATTTTTTTGTTGAAGCCATAGCATCAACAGTTGGAGCAATTCCTTTTGCAGCTGATTCGAAGTTTTGAATACTAGACCCCAAGCTTGTAAAAAGTGCTGCATCAATTTTAGCAGATTTCAACATTTCATCTAGTTTTTGAGAAAGTAACCCTTGAGCATCAGCTGGATTTTCTTTTACTTCTTTCTTTTTTGCTTGTCCACCTGCTAATTCTGGGTAAACTAATGACCAATCCAATTCATCATCAACTGGCTCGAAAGCTGAAAGTGCAAAAATTCCCGCTTCAACAAGCAGTCCAATTGTAAGCATTAAATTTCCAGTTAGTGGTCCTAATTCGATGTGAGTAATTTTGAATAATGCTCCTACGATTACAACAGCTGCTCCCATACCGTAAGCGAAATTCATTTGTTTTTTGCTTAATAATCCCATAATAATAATTTTTTAGTTAGTTAAGTATAAATATTTGTTGGTTAAATTTTGTGTTTTATTACTTTCCAGTAGTTTTTGTTCCCATGTAATCTTGAACTGTTCTGAATCCGATGTAACTTCTTGCTGAATCCGCATATTCGTAGTCACGAGTTGCAACTTGTAGCATGTAAGCAACATCTTTCCATGATCCTCCTCTTACAACTTTACGCATGTTTTTGTTGTCTGATACATTTGGGTTCATTGTAGATACAAATTCATATCCTGTTGGATCGTAGGAAGAATCCGTCCATTCAGAAACGTTTCCTGCCATGTTATAAAGGTTGTAACCATTTGGCTGGTATGATTTTGCTTCTACTGTGTATAAAGCCTGATCTGCCGCATAATCTCCTCTGTTTGGTTTAAAGTTAGCCATAAAACAACCTCTGTCATTTTTAGTATATGGCCCACCCCAAGGATACATTGCAGATTCTAAACCTCCACGAGCTGCGTATTCCCATTCTGCTTCAGTAGGCAATCTAAATGAGTTAGGAGCATCTTGGTGTTTCTTTTTATTTTTTACATAAATAGTTTTGTTCAAAGATCTCCAAGCACAAAAAGCTTTGGCTTGTTTCCATGAAACTCCAACAACCGGATAATCACTATAAGCATGGTGCCAAAAATAATCATTATGCATTGGCTCATTATATGAATAAGCAAAATCTTTTATCCAAGCAGTAGTATCTGGATAAACTGGCATTTGCTCAGTTCTGATAAATTTACTTCTTTTTCCTGTTTTGGCTTTAGCAGCAGCTTCAATATCCATCCAAGAATATCTGAATTTTAATTTAGAAACATCTGTTGTTCTTAGACCATTAAAGGCTTCAGCAGCAGGAATATTCATTGAATCCATAACCTCTGCATAATCCGCGTCTGGATATTTTTTGGTTTCAGTAATTAATTTTACTTTACGATTTAATCTTCTACCTGCATAAGGATCATCAGCAGTTCCTACACTGTAGTAATTTTCATACATGTATTTGTCGTAAGCGGATTGTTTTGTAGGGTCTACGTCATTAAACGCAAAATCACCTATGCTACCCGTAGCTTTTCCACCTTTTGCACCAGATGGTTTTTTTCCCATTTCTTCAGCTTGAACTGCTAAACGGACTCTTATTGTAGAATCTTTTACCCATTCTACAAATTGACGGTACTCACTATTTGTAATTTCCGTTTCGTCCATGTAGAAAGATCTTACAGTTACGGTTTTTGTAGGCGCATCCTGTACGTTTGCTAAATCATCATCTGCTTTACCCATAATATAAGCTCCACCAGGAACTAAAGTCATTCCAAAAGGTTTTTCTGGATTCCATTTTTTTCCTTTGACACCGACAAGTTCTCCTTTGTCGCTTGAACCACAGCCTACTAATAAGGCTAATATTGCTGTAAATGCTACGAATTTCTTCATATAAATTTGGGATTATTTATGTAATTTTAATTTCAGGGCGTAAACGTATCTATTTTTTTCGAAATAAACAATTAATTCAATCACAAAATTAACATTTTATGATTAAATGTATGATTATTTTCAACTCAATTTGATGCAAATAAAAACAATTATTTTTAGATTACAATTTTATTTGCAAAAATTTTGTTAAAAAACTTATATTTTTAACTAAAATATATTTTTCCTTTGTGCTTTCCACCAGCGTTCTGGAGGGGTTTGATCACAAGCTCCTAGATATTCATCATAGGAACATGGTAATAACGTGTTTTTTTGTAATTTATTATTTCCATTAATAATAAATGGGATTTCTATCCACCAACGCTCGGTTTTATTGCTTTTGAAAAAGATAATTTCTTCATCTTCCATTGGAACAATGTATTTTAAATAATTCTCCTTTGTTGTAAAAGGATATTCGTTTGATCTAAAATGATATCCTTCGATAAAATACCAAATAATTTGAGCTATCAGAACGCTTTCTTGCAAAGTATTGTTGTGATTAAAAATGCCAAATAACGAAACTTTATCACTTATTCCGGCATATCTTGACAAAGCGCAAATTTCTTTTCCGTTGAAACCGTTTGGTATAAAATTTTTTAGATTTCCTGTGTCTGCGGACTTTGTGGATGATAAATCAAGGCTTACAAAATCGGCGTCTCTAAAAACGGGTTCAGAAATTGATATATTATTTGAAACATCTCCGAGTCTGTAAGCATCGAAAAATAATTTTTCGATTAAATCTATTTCTTCTTGCGAGTTGTAATAGGTCTGAAATCCAACATTGCTGTAATTGAAAAGATTGTTGGGCTCTTCTAGGATAATTTTTGTGAGATAAGAATTCGTAGATATTTCGTCGGTTTCTTTTCCAAAATCGAATTTGCTATCTATCGAAACCAAATTGACCATTTGCTCTAAAACGTCGTAAGCTCTATATAATGGGTAAGTTAAATCTTGCGAACCGCCAATTACAATAGGTGTTATGCTTTGTTTTAATAAGGTTGAAACTACTTTTTTTAGTGCAAAATAGGTGTCTTCCTTTGTGTTTCCTGCTTTTAAATCTCCTAAATCGGCTATGGAAACATTCCAATTTCCCGGAAAAAGGCTGTAAAATTCCTTACGAATAAAATCTAGATAAACTTCCTGAGTTGCGTTTTTATCTCCACGGTTTTCTAAAACACCAATAATTGCGATTTTTATTTTCTTTAGATCTGGAAAATCGTCTTTAGTATGAAATACAACTTTACTTGCCAAATGTTGCGATGACAAGTCATTAGCAAAATCTAGAATTTCGGAATTTAATGGTGTTAGGAATTCTAATGCCATATTTTATTTCTTTTTAGAAACCGCTTTTTTTGCTGTTGGTTTTTTAACGGCTGGTTTTTTGGTTGAGGCTGCTTTTTTAACTGCTACTTTTTTTGCTGGAGTTTTTTTCGCAATCATTTCTTGAACTTCGGTAAGTGTCAATTTTGTAGCATCGACATCTTTGCTTAATTCGATTTTAATTTTGCCTTTCAGAATTTCCGATCTTCCCCAACGTGCTTTTTGAACCAGAATTCCTTCGGCTTCCCAGTTGTGTAAAACCTTATCTATATTCTTTTGAATTTTATCTTCAATGATAGTTTCTATTTCGTCTTGAGACAAATTATTGAAATTGTATTTTGTAGAAACATTGATAAACATGCCGTTCCATTTCAAGAATGGACCAAAACGACCCGTTCCTTTTTGCACACCTTCTCCTTTGTAAACTGCAACGGGTGCATCCGCTAATAATTTCTCGTCTATTAATTCTTGAGCTCTTTGTAAATCTACATTTAATGGTTCTTCTCCTTTTGGTAAAGAAACGAACATGGCTCCGAAACGAATAAAAGGACCATAACGTCCGTTAGAAACTTCAATTTCCTCTCCTTTATAAGTACCTAAGTTTTTTGGAAGTAAAAACAAATTCAAAACTTCTTCTAGTGTAATGTTTCCTATGTTTTGTTCTTTCAATAAACTAGCGAATGTTTTTTCTTCGTCATCGGCGGCTCCAATTTGTGCCATCGGTCCAAATTTTCCTAAGCGAACAGAAACTGGTTTGCCCGATTTTGGATCGGTTCCAAGAATTCGTTCTCCAGATTCTCTTTCGGCATTTGCCTCTACATCTTTTACCGTAGGGTGAAATTTATCATAAAAATCTTGCATCATTTTTGCCCATTGGATATTTCCTTCGGCAATTTCGTCAAAATCTTGTTCTACTTTGGCTGTGAAATTATAATCAAGAATATTATCGAAATTCTTCACTAGGAAATCGGTCACAATTGTTCCGATGTCTGTTGGAACGAGTTTTCCTTTATCAGAACCTGTATTTTCTTTTAGCATTTTATCAGAAACTTTGCCAGATTGCAATGTAAGTTGAGTATAATTGCGTTCTTGACCGTCTAGGGTTCCTTTTTCGACATAACTCCTATTGATTATAGTCGAAATTGTTGGCGCATAAGTAGATGGTCGCCCAATGCCTAATTCTTCTAATTTTTTTACTAACGATGCTTCTGTATATCTTGATGCTGCGCGTGAAAATCTTTCGGTTGCCGTGATGTAATTGTTCACCAATTTCTCATTGACTTTCATTGCAGGAAGCATTCCTTCTTGCTCTTCGTCATCATCGTCATTTCCTTCTAGATATACTTTTAAGAATCCTTCAAATTTTATTACTTCTCCAGATGCTGTAAAAATCTCCGAATGATTATTGGCTTCGATTTTAACGTTGGTTCGTTCTAATTCGGCATCAGCCATTTGAGATGCTAATGTTCTTTTCCAAATTAAATCATATAATTTAGCTTGGTCACGATCAATATCAACTGTATGACGAGACATATCTGTTGGGCGAATTGCTTCGTGGGCTTCTTGTGCACCTTTACTTTTGTTTACGAATGTTCTAGGTTTAGAGAATGCTGAACCATACGATTTTGTAATTTCTGCGGCAGCGGCTTCCATGGCGTCTTTCGAAAGGTTCACAGAATCGGTTCTCATATAAGTAATTAAACCCGCTTCGTATAATCTTTGTGCCAACGACATTGTGATCCCAACTGGTAAATACAATTTACGAGCAGCTTCTTGTTGTAAAGTCGAAGTTGTAAATGGACCTGCTGGTGTTTTTTTGGTAGGTTTGGTTTCTAAATCTCCTACCTTATATATAGACCCAATATTTTTGTTTAGAAAATCTTCGGCTTCTTTTTTAGTATTGAAGTTTTTTGGTAATTTGGCTTTGAATGCTTTTCCTGCTTCATTAACAAATTCGGCTTGAACCGAATAAGTTGCAACGGCTTTGAAATTGATGATTTCTCTTTCTCTTTCAACTATTAATCTAACGGAAACTGATTGTACACGACCTGCAGATAATCCGCCCTTGATTTTGCGCCACAAAACTGGCGATAATTCGTAACCAACTAATCGGTCTAAAACACGACGTGCTTGTTGTGCATTGACTAAATTGTAATCGATTTCACGTGGATTTTCTATTGCTTTGAGAATCGCAGTTTTAGTGATTTCGTGAAAAACAATACGCTTTGTTTTTTTAGGATCTAGTTTTAATTCTTCGGCAAGATGCCAAGAGATTGCTTCTCCCTCACGATCCTCATCGGATGCTAACCAAACCATATCGGCATTTTTGGCTAAAGTCTTTAGTTTAGAAACCAATGCTTTTTTGTCGGGCGAAACTTCGTATTTGGGTTTAAAACCATTTAACACATCGACACCAATTTCTTTAGAAGGTAAGTCGGCAATATGCCCATAACTTGATTCTACTTGGAAATCTGCTCCAAGAAATTTTTCGATTGTTTTTGCCTTTGCAGGTGATTCGACTATTACTAAATTCTTTGCCATTGCTTTTTTATTGATTTGGCAAAAGTATATTTTTTTTTTATATATATTAGAATAGATGCAATTTTTGGAAATAGAAATTCAATGAAACTAAATTTTATATAAACAAATTTGTTTACATTTGTTGTATGAAAACAAAACTCGACATCCTAAAAGGAATTCATCCAGGAAAAATAATTGAAAGAGAATTGCTAAAAACGCATACTAGCAAAAGGCAATTTGCACTTTCTGTTGGTGAATATCCTCAAACTTTGGGTTCGATAATAAAAGGAAAACGAAGCATGAATGTTGATTTGTCTTTGAAAATAGAACAAAAATTAAATTTTGATGAAGGTTTTTTGATGACTTTACAAGTTTTTTATGACATAAAACAATCAAAAGTTGATGTTAATTACAAACCGAATCTTTCGAAATTAAATAGAATTACTTTTTGGGACACCACTTTCGAACAGATTGATTGGAAATTAATGAAGCGATCGATAATACAAAGGGTTTTTTCTTACGGAAATGAAACGGAGCAAGAAGAAATTAGACGTTTTTACGGAAAAGAAGCTGTTGAAAAAATACTAACAACAATTGAATTACGATGAAAAAATTATATTGGAATACTGTGGCACCAATATTAAAAGAAGTGTTACAAGATAGTATTGATGAAACTGTTTTTAAACCTTTTCGATTGGTTGGCGGAACTGCTTTGAGTTTGCAATTAGGGCACAGAATGTCGGTAGATATTGATTTGTTTACTGATTCAGAATATGGTTCTATTGATTTTAAAGCTATTAAAGAATTTTTAGAACTAAAATACCCTTTTTGCGTTTCAAGAAGTTTAGAAAATGTAAGTTTTGGAACTAATTTTGTAGTAGGAAATTCAATAACTGATTGTGTAAAAATAGATTTGTACTATACCGATGAATTTATTGAAAAACCAATTGTTATTGAAAATATAAGAATGGCAACCACTAACGAAATAATTGCGATGAAGCTTGATGTTGTATTACGTGGCGGGCGTAAAAAAGATTTTTGGGATTTGCATTATTTTCTTGACAAAGCAAATCTGGACGACATGATTTTATTATTCCAAAAACGCTATCCTTACAGTGATAATTTTAATAAAATAAGAAAACAATTAATAAATTTTGATGTTGCTGACACCGATTTTGAACCCATTTGCTTGATGGAAAAAAGTTGGGAAATCATAAAGTTGGATTTTTATGAATTTGTTGAAAGGTAGCAATTTCATATTAGCCCCGATTGGAATGGAAACCCTTTTGTTCTAAAAATTATTTTTTGCTGGTTTTGCAGGACGACCAACGGAAGTTCCTGCAAAATCTTGCAAAAAAAGTTTTTAGAACAAAAGGTTGAAATGTAAAGCGGGAAAAAGCTCCTCACTTCGACGGTCCCAGTGTGACAAAAAATTTTGTTAAATAAAACTGCCATCTTGTCAGATTTTTTGTTTTGCACTATCTTTGCCATAGAATTTGACTTATGGAAAAGATTATTGAAGAAAGTAAACAAGGCGAAAGTCTTGTTTTAGAAAATAAACCCGAGAATACCAAGAAACTTTTTATAGAAAGTTATGGCTGTGCTATGAATTTTTTGGACTCGGAAATTGTGGCGTCTATCCTTTCTGGAAATGGCTATAATACTACCAATGTATTAGAAGAAGCCGATTTGGTTTTGGTAAATACATGTTCGATTAGGGACAAAGCGGAGCAAACTATTCGCAAGCGTTTGGAAAAATACAATGCAGTAAAACGCATAAACCCCAAGATGAAAGTCGGTGTTTTAGGCTGTATGGCCGAACGTTTGAAAGACAAATTTCTGGAAGAAGAAAAAATTGTTGATTTAGTTGTTGGCCCAGATGCTTACAAAGATTTACCAAATTTATTATTGGAAGTTGAGGAAGGTCGTGATGCCATAAACGTGATTTTGAGTAAAGACGAAACCTACGGAGATATTTCGCCTGTGCGATTAATGAGCAACGGAATTACAGCCTTAGTTTCTATCACTCGTGGTTGCGATAATATGTGTACTTTTTGCGTAGTCCCTTTTACTCGAGGACGTGAGCGTAGTCGTGAGCCGCAAAGTATTATGGCAGAAATTCAGGATTTGTGGGATAAAGGTTTTAAAGAAATTACACTTTTAGGACAAAATGTGGACAGTTACCTTTGGTATGGTGGTGGATTGAAAAAAGATTTCGCCAATGCGACTGAAATGCAAAAAGCTACTGCTGTCGATTTTGATCAATTGTTGGAAATGGTGGCGATTGGTTTTCCGAAGATGAGAATTCGATTTTCGACTTCAAATCCACAAGATATGCACGAAAGTGTTTTGCACGTTATTGCGAAATACCCTAATATTTGCAAGCACATTCACTTGCCTGTTCAATCGGGAAGTAATAGAATTTTGAAAGAAATGAACCGTTTGCATTCTCGTGAAGAATATATGGTTTTGATTGATAAAATTAGAGCCATTATTCCAAATGCTTCGATTTCGCAAGATATGATTGCTGGTTTCCCTACCGAAACCGAAGAAGATCATATAGACACATTGAGTTTAATGGATTATGTTAAATATAATTTCGGTTATATGTATTCGTATTCCGAACGTCCAGGTACACTCGCTGGACGTAAAATGGAAGACGATGTTGCCGAGGAAACAAAAGCCAGAAGGTTACAAGAAATTGTAGATTTACAACAAAAACATGCTTGGCAACGTAGTGAAGGATTTATTGGTCAAACAGTAGAAGTTTTGGTCGAAAAAATGTCGAAAAAATCTACAGAAGAATTTTCTGGAAGAAATTCGCAAAGTATTACGGTAGTTTTTCCAAAAGAAAATTATAACATAGGAGATTTTGTAAATGTGAAAATTGAAAGTTGCACTAGCGGAACTTTGAGAGGAGTTGCGGTTGAGTATTCAGATATGAATTAAAAAAAAATGGCCACAGATTAAAAAGATTTTCACAGATTTTTTAAATTAAATATCTTTTTAATATTAAGTAAAAATTAATAAAAATGGACGGTTACAGACAAGAAGAAACATATAAAATTATTGGAATATGTATGGAAGTCCATAGAAATCTAGGGCCTGGATTATTAGAGATTATATATAAAGATGCTTTAGAAATTGAATTCAAAGAAAATGAAATTCCGTTTGAAAGAGAAAAAGAATTTTCGATAGAATATAAAGGCAAAATTTTACCCCATAAATTTTATGCGGATTTTATTGTGAATGAAGATATTATATTAGAAGTAAAAGCAGTAAAAGAATTTTCTAACGAACATGTTGCTCAAATTTTAAATTATTTAAAAGTTGCAGATTCAGAAATTGGATTACTAGTAAATTTTCAAACCAAATCTTTACAATACAAAAGATATTTAATTTAAAAAATCTGTGAAAATCTTTTTAATCTGTGGCAAAAAAAGAAAAATTTCTAAAAAATATAATCATAGCTAAATAGCATTTTTAGTGAGATTTATAATTACTTTTTGTGCTATTTTAACTTATATTCTAAAACACAAAATTGAGGAAACAACAAATATAAAATAGATTGAAATCAAATGAATTATTTGTGTAATTCTTGGTAAAAGAAAAATATGGAAACAGTACAATCAATAAAACAACGATTCGAGATTATAGGTAACGACCCAAAACTCAATCGTGCAATCGAGAAAGCAATACAAGTTGCTCCTACTGATATTTCGGTATTAGTAGCGGGCGAAAGTGGCGTTGGTAAAGAAAGTATTCCTAAAATAATCCACTCTCTTTCCCACCGAAAACATGGCAAATACATTGCCGTAAACTGCGGTGCAATTCCAGAAGGAACTATCGATAGCGAACTATTTGGTCACGAAAAAGGAGCGTTTACAGGCGCAACAGGAACTCGCGAAGGCTATTTTGAAGTAGCCGATGGTGGAACTATTTTTCTTGATGAAGTGGGCGAATTACCGCTAACAACACAAGTGCGTTTACTTCGTGTTTTAGAAAACGGCGAATTTATAAAAGTAGGTTCGAGCCAAGTCCAAAAAACAAATGTTCGTATTGTTGCGGCCACCAATGTCAATTTATTTGATGCTATCGAAAAAGGGAAATTCCGAGAAGATTTATATTACAGATTGAGCACCGTAGAGATTTTATTGCCTGCATTGCGCGATCGTAAAGAAGATATTCACTTACTTTTTAGAAAATTTGCTGCCGATTTTGCTCATAAATATAAAATGCCCCCATTGAAATTAGATGAAAATGCCGTTTCGGTTTTACAAAAATTTCGTTGGTCGGGAAACATTCGACAATTGCGAAATATGGCGGAACAAATTTCGGTACTCGAGACCAATCGCGAGATTTCTGGCAATACATTATTGTCCTATTTGCCACAAGAAGGCAGCAATTTACCATCGGTTATTAAAAATAAAAAATCCGAAAGCGACTTTTCGACCGAACGTGATATTTTGTACAAAGTCCTTTTTGATATGAAAAGTGATTTGCATGATTTAAAGAAACTAACATTAGAATTAATGAAAAATGGCTCGGCAAAAGTTCAAGAAATAAACACAAATTTAATTCAGAAAATATACGGATCTAACGAAAAAGAAAGCGAAATCACTTTCGAGGAAGAACCAAGAAATACAAGTTTCAACAATCAGGAAGACGAGGATGATTTTGATGAAAACGAACAAAATTATCTTTTTGCAGAAACTGTTGAGGAAGAGGAAATCCTAAAATTAGAGAAAAAGGAAATCGAAATGATCAAAAAATCTCTCGAAAAAAACAAAGGCAAACGCAAAGCCGCTGCCGATGAATTGGGCATTTCCGAACGAACTTTGTATAGAAAAATTAAACAATTTGATCTTTAATTAATAATTGACAATTCATAATTATTTGAATATCTTTGAATTTTAAAACTAAAAATGAACAAAATAAAATTTATACTATTTATAATATCAATTACAATCCTAAACAGTTGCTCGGTTTACAACTTTACGGGAACGGGAAAAATTGACGCAAAAACGTTTCAGGTAAACAATTTCCTGAATAATGCTCAGTTAATAGAACCCGGAATCGATAGAACTTTTACACAACGGCTTCAAAATTTAATTCAAAATCAAACCAATTTAAACCTTACTAATTCTGGTGGAGATTTGGTTTACGAAGGCGAAATTGTAGATTATAGAATTAGTCCAATGTCAGCAGCAGCAGGCGATACAGCATCACAAAGCAGATTAACAATTACTGTAAACGTAAAATTTTCTAATAAAAAGAAAGAGAAAGACGATTTCGAAAAACGATTTTCATTTTACTACGACTACACAGGTACCGACCTTTTGGTTGGGTCAAAACTAACAACTGCATTGGACGAAATTTTTGAGAGAATTACACAAGATATTTTCAATGATTCATTGGCAAAATGGTAATATAATGTAGGTTTGATTTTTCGTTGATTAATAGGTTAAATTAATCAAATCAACAAATAATCAAACAACCGAATAAATAATATGAACGTAACAGAATATACTTATCTAATCAACAAGCCAGATGCTATAAATAACAAGCAAACTGAGGCTTTAGACAAAATTTCGAAAGAATTTCCGTTTTTCCAAAGCGCTCGAGCCTTACAACTAAAGGGCTTATACAATCAAGATAGTTTCAAATACAATTTTGCGCTCAAAGTTACGGCAGCACATACAACAGACAGAAGTATTTTATTTGATTTTATAACCTCAGATACATTTACAGCCATTCAAAAAGGATTGTATGAACAAAAAGTTGCCGAATTGCTAAATATAGATGTTTTTGGTAGCGAAATCATAACTATTACTACTCCTGAAAAACCAAATACAATAGAAAATTCTATTTTAAACTCAATCCAAAAATCAGGTAACGAAACCTTAGAAGAAAAATTGCAAATCGGTAAACCAATAGATTTTTCCCGAGACGAGAAGCATTCTTTTCAGGAATGGTTGCAATTGTCTAGAATTCAGCCTATCGAAAGAGAAAAAAATATTGTAAAAATTCCTGTTTTAGAAGAAATTGATTTAGAAAAAAAGAAAAAAAACGAATTGATAGACAAGTTTATAGAAACCAGTCCTAAAATTCCGCAAATAGATAAAAACGCAATAAACACAATAGCTTTCGAGCCAAAAGAAGGAAACAATTCTTACTTAATGACCGAAACTCTAGCCAAAGTTTATCTGGAACAAAAAAAATATCTAAAAGCAATTCAAGCATATGAAATATTAATTTTGAAATATCCAGAAAAAAGTAGTTTCTTTGCAGACCGAATATCGGATATAAAAATTTTACAACAAAATAACCATTAATAATAAGTAGTATGTTTTCGATTTTTTTAGTTTTAATAACAATAGTTTGTTTTTTATTGATCGTAGTAATCATGGTTCAAAATCCTAAAGGTGGTGGATTATCATCTTCAATAGGTGGATCACAAATGATGGGTGGTGTTCAAAAAACAACAGATTTTCTTGACAAAAGCACATGGACTTTAGGAGCAGCTTTAATAGTTTTAATCCTATTATCAAGCTTAAGTTTTATTGGAGACAATACAACATCAAAAATTACAGATGACACAACAGAAACTGTTGCGCCAAAATCTGCAACAAAAACTATAGGTAATCCAGCAACAACAGCAACTCCAGTTCCTGCAACTGAACCTGCAAAAAAATAGTTTACAATCACACAAATCAAATGCCAGCTTGTCAATGCTGGCATTTTTTTTAGGCAAAAATGTCAGTTTTAAAGGCTTGGCACAATTTCTGAATTTAAATAAAACAATCAAAACACATAAAATATGTCATTAAACATAAAACCACTTTCGGATCGCGTTCTCATCGAACCTGTAGCCGCAGAAACCAAAACCGCTTCTGGAATTTTTATTCCTGATACCGCCAAAGAAAAACCCCAAAAAGGAACTGTAATTGCAGTTGGAAACGGTACAAAGGATCATACAATGACTGTAAAAATAGGAGATTCGGTCCTTTACGGAAAATATGCAGGAACAGAATTAAAACTAGAAGGAAAAGATTACTTGATCATGCGCGAAGACGATATATTGGCGATAATATAGCTGTAAGCTTTAAGCAAGATGCATTAAGCCTTTTAGTGAATTTAAAAAATTAATTTTTATTTGCACAAAGCCTCAATAAAAATGAGAGATTTTAAAAAGTATGATATATGGCATTTGAGTCATAATTTGACACTTCAAATTTACAAAGTCACTTCAAATTTCCCTAAAGAAGAAGTTTTCGGAATAACAAGTCAAATTCGACGTTCAATGGCATCAGTTCCAACTAATATTAGTGAAGGTTGTGGAAGAAATAGTGATAAAGAATTTAATCAGTTTCTAAATATAGCTTTGGGATCAGCCTTAGAAACTGAATATTTATTAATTCTATCAAAAGATTTGAATTATATTGATTTGAAATTATTTGAAGAATTAGACATTGCAATAAACATCATTAAAAGTAAAATTTATAAATTAAAAACAATATTAACCAAAAATTAAATTAGCAGCTAGGAAAAGCTTAAAGCTTAAAGCCTTCTGCCAAAAGCAATAAAAAAATGGCAAAAGATATAAAATTTGATATAGAAGCACGCGACGGACTAAAACGCGGAGTAGATGCTTTGGCAAATGCAGTA
The DNA here is from genome assembly GCA_043783485.1 of Bacteroidota bacterium. Lineage (GTDB taxonomy): Bacteria > Bacteroidota > Bacteroidia > Flavobacteriales > Flavobacteriaceae > Flavobacterium. The sequence goes on along the minus strand of JAYVZI010000020.1, from coordinate 13,795 downwards.
AAAGTAACCCTTGGACCAAAAGGTCGTAATGTAATAATCGGGAAATCGTTTGGCGCACCAACCGTTACAAAAGACGGAGTTACAGTTGCAAAAGAAATAGAATTAGCAGATCCATTAGAAAATATGGGCGCACAAATGGTCAAAGAAGTTGCCTCGAAAACCAATGATTTAGCTGGAGACGGAACAACAACAGCAACAGTTTTGGCGCAAGCAATTGTAAAAGAAGGATTGAAAAACGTTGCTGCTGGTGCAAATCCAATGGATTTGAAACGCGGAATCGACAAAGCTGTAGAAGCTATTGTTGCCGATTTGACTAAACAAGCAAAAGTGGTTGGGAGCGATTCTGACAAAATAAAACAAATTGCATCAATCTCTGCAAATAACGATGATGTTATTGGAGAATTAATTGCAAATGCTTTCGCAAAAGTTGGGAAAGAAGGAGTTATAACTGTAGAAGAAGCCAAAGGAACAGACACTTACGTAGATGTTGTAGAAGGTATGCAGTTTGATAGAGGATACCTTTCTCCATATTTTGTTACAAATCCAGAAAAAATGGAAGCCGAACTCGAAAGTCCATATATATTACTGTATGACAAAAAAGTTTCTTCTCTAAAAGAATTATTACCTGTTTTAGAGCCAATTGCGCAATCTGGAAAACCATTATTGATAATTGCAGAAGATGTAGATGGCGAAGCTCTTTCTACATTAGTTGTAAACAAACTGCGTGGCGCATTAAAAATTGCAGCTGTAAAAGCGCCAGGTTTTGGAGATCGCCGTAAAGCAATGTTAGAAGATATTGCTATTTTAACTGGCGGAACCGTAATTTCTGAAGAACAAGGACATACTCTAGAAAATGCAACCCTAGAAATGCTTGGAACTGCAAAAAGAGTTACAATCGACAAAGACAACACTACAATAGTTTCTGGAGCTGGCGAAGCAGATATGATTAAAAATCGCGTCAATCAAATAAAGGGTCAAATGGAAGCAACGACATCTGACTATGATAAAGAAAAACTACAAGAACGTTTGGCAAAATTAGCAGGCGGAGTTGCTGTTTTATATGTAGGCGCAGCATCCGAAGTGGAAATGAAAGAGAAAAAAGATCGTGTAGATGATGCCCTTCATGCTACTCGTGCCGCTGTCGAGGAAGGAATTGTTGCAGGTGGTGGAGTTGCTTTATTAAGAGCAAAATCATCATTAGATAAAATTAAAGCCGAAAATCCTGATGAAGCAACGGGAATTAAAATTATTTCTCGCGCTATCGAAGCCCCGTTACGCACAATTGTAGAAAACGCAGGTCTAGAAGGATCCGTAGTTGTTGCAAAAGTTGCAGAAGGAAAAGGCGATTTTGGTTACAATGCCAAAACGGATCAATATGTAGATATGCTAAAAGCTGGAATCATCGATCCAAAAAAAGTAACTCGTGTTGCCCTAGAAAATGCCGCATCGGTGGCAGGAATGATCCTAACTACAGAGTGTGCTTTGGTAGAAATTAAAGAAGAAACTCCAGCCCATTCTCACGGTGGCGGTATGCCAGGAATGATGTAAGATTTGACTGGTAGTCAAAAATATATACAAAAAATCCGTCAAGAAAAATTTCTTGACGGATTTTTTATTACAGGTTTACTGTGCTTTTGGTGATTTTTTTAAAAACTTTATAAATACAGGAAAAGTCGAAACTAGGATAATTCCAATAACAATAAATTCGATGTTTTTCTTCAAATCAATACGATAAGGTTCCTCGAGATTAAGGAAAAAATTATATAAATAATGCCCCGAAAACACTAACACAAAAGACCAAGCAAAGGAACTAACAATGTTATAGAACATAAATTTCTTTTTTTCCATAGAAACTATTCCTGCAACTATTGGTGCAAAAGTTCTCATAATTGGCAAAAACCTAGCGTAAATTATCGCTTTTCCGCCATATTTTTCGAAAAAGTCTTTCGAGTGAATCAAATATTTTTTCTTGAACCAAAAACTATCTTCTTTTTTAAATAAATAATAACCGCTTTTTGCACCAAACCAATATCCTGCCATATTCCCAAAAATTCCTGCAACAGCAATTAATATTGATAATATAAAAACATTCAAGAAATCACTTTCTATCATTAATACATTTTGAATCAAGTCACGACTGTAAATTCCTGCCAAAAAAAGCAAACTATCTCCAGGTAGAAAAAAGCCTGCAAAAAGTCCTGTTTCTGCAAAAACTATAAAAAGCACAATGTACAATCCAAGATGTATTCCGCCAATTTTCATGGTGATATAAAACTCCGGATTTAGTAATTGCGTCCAATGAAAATCATTCATAAATAAATTTTTATTTTTTCAAAACGTGAAAATAACTATAATTTTAGTGACTTTATATGTTTTGATCGGTTTTTAATAAATAAATAACATCGAAAAAATATAATTATTGTTTGGAAACCTTTTTCTGAAAATAAAAAGCAGGAAGAAAAAGCATCAAAAAAACAGGCTGAATCAAGAATCTTCGAACGTAAAAAATGGTCATTTTACTTCCATTTTCATTAAAAATTAGTAACAAAAATAAACCAATAATCAAGATTACAAAAAAAACAAAATATAAAAAAGTTGCAAATTTTATCATTTTAAAATCTTTAAAAACAACGTAAATTATTGCTATTGAAACAATTGAATTTAGAAAATATCTAGAAAACAATCCAAAAAACAACTTCCAATTGTCGAATTCAGGCAGAGCCAAAACCTGATAATTAGATTTATAAAAATCTAAAAAAGGATCGTAAAACAAAGCATCCTCGAAATTTCGAATACAAGCAAGTAACAAAACAAGAAAACCAACCAGAACAATTCCGATTTTATTTTTTAATATCTTTTTTAGCATGAACAGAAAATTTATTAACCCAAATGACCCACAACAAAAAAACCAACCCATAAATTATTAACGGAAAAATAACTCCGTGCAACACATGCTCGTAAGCTGGATAATAAAACATTAAAACGCATAAAAATGCAATTCTTAATACATTTACAAAATGAATAAGCAAACTACCAACTATAACATACCAAATTGTAGCTTTCCAATTTCCTGTAAATGCAACAACAAAAGCCACAAATAAAATAATCACACTCAATCCGTTACAACCCTCAATAATCTTAGCCACAAACCTATTATTAAAAAAAATATTCATGCAAGACTCAGTATTATTTAAGACTTCATAAACATCAAATCCGAGAATTTTTAACACCCCAACGCTTTGATTAGAAACTATTTGCGTAAAACCATCCACCTCAAAACGCAAAGGATTAAACTGGTTCAAATAACTCTCGTACAAAAAAGTCATAACAAAATAGGTAATCAGAAATTTTCCGAGAAACAGCAAAAAAGACTTGTAGAGAATAAAATAATTTTTCAATTAGATAATTTTTAACAAATTTATATAAAATAAGATTGACTCAATAATTACTTTTGTATAAAAATAACAAAAACATGACTTTTCAAAAATTAAAACCAAAAGTAACCCAAATAACCACAAATACAACCTTTTCCAGAGACGAAAAACTTTACAAAGTTTGCGAACTTCTAGAAAAAAATATCGAATATTACACCTGGGTCGGATTCTATTTTGCCAATCACGAAACCCAAACCCTACACCTCGGCCCCTATGTTGGCGCACCTACGGACCACACAGTAATCCCATTTGGAAAAGGAATTTGTGGGCAAGTAGCCGTTTCTAACACCAATTTTGTAGTGCCAGATGTTGCCGCTCAGGACAATTATATCGCATGCAGTTTCACCGTAAAATCCGAAATTGTAGTCCCTCTTTTTGTAAACGGAAAAAATATTGGCCAAATCGATATCGACTCAAACGTTTTAGATCCATTTACTCAGGAAGACGAAGATTTTTTAGAATTCGTGAATAACGAAATAGCCAAATTATATTAATTTTTTGGGCGTGACCCGAAAAGGGTCGGGCTATCCACTGCAAATCCTCGCACTTCCTACGTCAGGCTGCGGGCTTTTCGTTACTATCCCTCACGCAAACCCAACTAATTCAAAACTCAAAAAAAATCACAATTCATAATTCATAATCCATAATTAATTCCTACTTTTGCACTCGAATACGAAAAACGTACTCATACATCATAATCATTTAAAAGATATTAAAATGTACTTAACTAAAGAAGTAAAAGCGGAAATTTTCGCTAAACACGGAGGAAAAGCAGAAAACACAGGAAAGTCTGAATCTCAAATCGCATTATTCACATTCAGAATTTCGCACTTGACAGAGCACCTTAAAAAAAATCGTCACGATTACAATACAGAACGTTCACTAGTTTTGCTAGTAGGAAAAAGAAGATCACTTCTTGATTACTTAAAGAAAACTGAGATCAACCGTTACCGTGAGATTATCAAAGAATTGGGTATTAGAAAATAATCCATATAAAAAGGAGGTGCGCAAGTGCCTCCTTTTTTGTTTAAAAATTTCAATATTCGTTATTCAATTGTTCAATATTTAAAATTTTATTAGAAAAAAATAACTTTGAATTTTGATTAACAAACAACGAATTTTGAAGTAAAGAAAATAACTTCAGTAAGGAGTTACCAAAATCTCATTTAGGGACTATGGAATAAAAAGTTTGGTTTTTCATTGGAACACAATAACTACAATCCGACTTACTATCGGGACAAGCAACACAACTACTCTGCTGACAGGCAGAAAACCAATGTAAAAAATTAAAAAAGGAAAAATTATGATTCCACAATTATTTGTAGAAAACATCGATTTAGGTGATGGCAGAAACATCACAATCGAGACAGGACGTTTGGCAAAACAAGCCGACGGATCTGTAGTAGTAAGAATTGGTAACACTGTAATCTTAGGAACAGTAGTATCATCAAGAAAAGCAAGTCCAGGTATCGACTTTTTACCACTTACGGTAGATTATCGCGAAAAATTTGCAGCAGCAGGTCGTTTTCCTGGTGGTTTCTTCAAAAGAGAAGCACGTCCTAGCGATAACGAAGTATTAACAATGAGATTAGTAGACCGTGTTTTGCGTCCACTTTTCCCATCGGATTATCACGCAGAAGTTCAAGTAATGATTCAGTTAATGTCTCACGACGAAGACGTTATGCCAGATGCATTAGCAGGTTTAGCAGCTTCGGCAGCACTTGCATTGTCTGACATTCCTTTTGAAACTTTAATTTCTGAAGCAAGAGTTGGAAGAATTGACGGTAAATTTATCATCAATCCATCTCGTGCACAATTAGAATTGTCTGATATAGATATGATGATTGGAGCTTCAACCGATTCTATTGCAATGGTAGAAGGAGAAATGAAAGAAATTTCGGAAGCAGAAATGTTAGAAGCCATTAAATTTGCTCACGAACACATCAAAAACCAAATTGCGGCACAAGAACGTTTGCAAGCAGCATTTGGAAAAAAAGAAGTTCGTACTTACGATCAAGAAAAAACAGACGACGCAATTCACGCCAAAGTGAAAGCTGCGGCTTATGATAAAATTTACGCAATTGCAAGCAAAGGTTCAGCAAAACAAGAACGTACAGCAGCATTTGCAGAGGTAAAAGAAGAAGTAAAAGCTTTGTTTACCGAGGAAGAATTGGCTATTGACGGAGACTTAGTTTCTAAATATTTCTATAAAGTAAACAAAGAAGCTGTTCGTAACGTAACTTTAGATTTAGGAACTCGTCTTGACGGAAGAAAAACTACAGAAATTCGTCCAATTTGGTGTGAAGTAAATTATTTACCATCAGTTCACGGTTCGGCATTATTTACTCGTGGAGAAACTCAAGCTTTGGCAACAGCAACTTTAGGAACATCTAGAGAAGCAAACCAAATTGATTCACCAAGCGAGCAAGGAGAAGAAAAATTCTATTTACATTATAATTTCCCACCATTTTCAACAGGAGAAGCTCGTCCGTTAAGAGGAACTTCAAGAAGAGAAGTTGGTCATGGAAACTTGGCTCAAAGAGCGTTAAAAAACATGATTCCTGCTGATTGTCCTTATACAATTCGTGTAGTTTCGGAAGTTTTAGAATCTAATGGTTCGTCTTCTATGGCTACGGTTTGTGCTGGAACATTATCACTTATGGATGCTGGTATTCAAATGATTCGTCCAGTTTCTGGAATTGCAATGGGATTGATTACAGACGGTGATCGTTTTGCAGTTTTATCTGATATTTTAGGTGATGAAGATCACTTGGGAGATATGGATTTCAAGGTAACTGGAACTTCAGAAGGAATTACAGCTTGCCAAATGGACATCAAAATTGATGGATTAAAATACGAAATCATGGAGCAAGCTTTGGCTCAAGCTCGTGATGGACGTTTGCATATTTTAGGAAAATTAATCGAAACATTGGCTAAACCAAATGCTGACGTTAAAGTTCACGCTCCAAAAATCATCATGCGTACAATTCCTGGAAACTTTATTGGTGCGTTAATCGGACCTGGAGGAAAAGTAATTCAAGAATTACAAAAAGCTACTGGTTGTACTATCGTTATTAACGAAGTTGATGAGCAAGGAGTTGTAGAAATTCTTGGTACTGATCCAGACGGAATTGCCAAAGTATTGGCGAAAATTGACTCTATCATTTTCAAACCACAAATGGGTGAGGCTTATGAAGTGAAAGTAATTAAAATGTTAGATTTTGGCGCAGTAGTTGAATATACTGATGCTCCAGGAAACGAAGTTTTATTACACGTATCTGAACTAGCTTGGGAAAGAACAGAAAACGTTGCTGATGTTGTAAACATGGGTGATGTTTTTCAAGTAAAATATTTAGGTTTAGATCCTAAAACTAGAAAAGAGAAAGTGTCTAGAAAAGCACTTTTGCCAAGACCTCCAAGAGAAGATAAAAAAGAGTAATTCCTTATTTATATAATTTTAAACCCCCAATTCATTAATTTGAATTGGGGGTTTTTCTATTTTATTTTTAAAATAAGATAGATTTTGTGAGAATTTTATTTACTTTTACATTGTTAAAAATTTAAAAAAGTATGGTCAATTCAAGTTTTATTTTAAGGCATGTTATATGTTTTTTTTGTATATTCAATATTTATGGTCAAGACAAGACCAATTCAGCATTGAATAATTGGTATGACAATGCAACCGAAAAAGAAAACCTAGACATAAATAATGGGAAAATTCAAAATATACTGTACCGTTCTCTCCCTACAAAACATCCATATTTATTAGACGAAAAATTTGTAAAAGGAAATATAGTAACTACAGAAAATACTTTTTATGATTTAGATCTTAGATACGACATTAATACCGATGAATTGATTATGAAACCATTTGGAGAACAACAAAATAGAAGCGTGATTCTAAGTCCTGAAAATATCAAATCATTTGAAATAAATAACAAAAAATTCATAAATCTTAATAAATCAAAAGCTAATAACCCTGAAATTGTAAGTGGTTATTATGAAGTTAGTTTAACAAATAACAGTATTAGTTTTTACATAAAATACCATAAAGACCGGAAAGAATTATTACTTAATGAATCTGTAAAAAGTGATTTTTATGAAGTGGATGAATTTATAGTTTTTGTAAACAACACTTATAACATTGTAAAATCAAGAAGAGATTTAACTAAGCTTTTTCCTGATTATGAGTCTAATATAAATAATTTTTATAATCTAAATACTTCAGAACAAAAAGATGACAAAACACTTTTTATGGGAAGTGTAATGAAATATATTTCAAATTTGATTTCAAACAAGCAAAATTAAAACATGAGAAAAATCATATTTTTAACCCTTTTATTGACTTTCTCATTAGTAAGTTTTGGACAAGAAAAAAAAGAATTAATATCTATAGCATTTAAAGATGTTAATTTAAAAACAATTATTGAAAATTTAGAAAACACAACTAAGTATAAATTCTTTTTTCAAGAAGATTGGACAAATCCGTTAGTAGAACTAATTTCTGGAGATTATCAAGAAAAAACTATAGATTTTATTCTGGATGATGTTTTCAAAAACACAACCCTAAACTATTTCCTATATGAAGATAAAATAATCTTGACTAAAAACAGTATTATTTACGATAAATTGCCTGATAATTACTTTGGAAATTTAGAAATTGATAACGCCAAAGCTTCAACAGAAAAACCTATTTTCTTTAATGAAACTGAAAATTCTAAAATAAACGAAAATATAGTTCTAATTGGTAAAGAAAATAATAAAACCGAGAAAAAACTATACGAATTATCTGGAATTCTGAAAAACACAAAAACGGGGGAGCCAATTCCTGATATTATTGTAAAAGTTCGCGGAAAAAACATAAAAACAACAACTAATAACGATGGATTTTACATCCTTCAACTTCCGCTAGGGCAAAATACAATAGAAACAGAATCCTTCAATCACAAAAAATTCGTAAAAAACATTATGGTTTACAACAATGGAAAACTTAATATTTCCATAAATGAAAATATAAATAACCTAGACGAAGTTGTTGTAAAAGCAAAAGAAGCAAGGGTTTCGCAAACAACAGTAACCGGAGTCACAACTATAGATATTGAGGGAATAAAAAACGTTCCATTGATACTTGGCGAAAGAGACATATTCAAGGTAGCAACAACTTTACCTGGAGTAAAAACAACTGGAGAAGGATCTGCAGGATTTAATGTTCGTGGCGGAAAGGAAGATCAAAATTTGATTTTATTGGATAATGCCGTAATATACAATCCATCGCATTTTCTTGGATTTTTCTCCGCAGTAAACCCTTTTACTACCAAAAAAGCTAATATCTATAAAGGGAGTATTCCTGCTGAATTTGGAGGAAGGCTGTCTTCCGTTTTCGACATTACAAGCAAAAACGGCAAAACAGATAAGCTCGCTGGTGAAGGGGGAATTGGTCCTGTAACCAGTAATCTTGCAATAAGCACTCCAATAATAAAGGACAAATCTAGTTTGCTTGTTGGAGGAAGAGGAACCTATTCGGGTTGGATTTTGAAATCTTTAAAAGAAGAAACACTCAAAAAAAGTGAAGCATCTTTTTATGACGGACTCATAAAATACAATCATAAATTTAACTTGAAAAACAATTTCGAAACTACACTCTATTATAGTCATGATGCTTTTAGTATTAGCTCAGACTCCTTATATAAATACAGTAATAGATTACTTTCTATGAAATGGGATCATAACTATAACAAAAAAAATAAAAGCTCAGTAATAGTTACAAATAGTGAATACAAATTTAATATAGATTATGACACACCCTCCTTAAATGCTTTTGACTTTGGCTATAAAATAAATGAAACTCAGTTTTTGCTGAAAATGAATTATTCACCAAATGAAAAACATAAATTCAATTATGGATTTGCTAGTAAATTATACAATATAAATCCTGGTTATTTAGATCCAAAAAAAGAAAATTCTCCGTTAATCCCAATTACTTTAGATTCCGAAAAAGGATTAGAATCCGCCGTTTATTTATCCGACAGCTACAAACCAAACGAAAAATTAGCGATCGATTTTGGTTTTAGATATTCATTATATGCTAATTTAGGTTCGTCATCACAAAAAATTTATCAAAGTAACGTACCAAAAAGCGATGCAACTGTACTTGAGGTAAAAGAGTTTGGCAACAACGAAGTCGTAAAAACATATAGCGGATTTGAGCCAAGACTAGCGTTGAGATATTACTTAGCAAATGATTTTTCGGTAAAAGGAAGCTTTGACACAACCAATCAATACATTCATTTACTATCAAGCAATACAACACAATCTCCAACAGATACATGGAAATTGTCAGATTTGAATGTAAAACCACAAACCTCTAAACAATACTCTATTGGTTTTTATAAAAATATAACTAAATCTGATCTTGAGCTAAGTATCGAAGGGTATTTTAAACAATCTAAAAACATTCTTGATTACAAAGTGGCTGCCCAATTATTATTAAACGAAAATTTAGAAACTCAGCTTTTACAAGGAATAGGAAAAGCATATGGAATAGAGTTTTTGTTAAAAAAAGATGCAGGTAGATTAAATGGCTGGTTAGGATACACCTATTCTAGGACATTTATAAAACTTGATAGCAAATTTAATGACGAAAAAGTTAACAACGGAGCCTATTTTGCAGCAAACTTTGACAAACCTCATGATTTCAGTATGGTTTTGAACTATCGCATTACAAAAAGATATAGTTTTTCTTCTAATTTTGTGTATCAAACAGGAAGACCAATTACCTATCCAATTGGTAAGTACACATATGGAAATGCAGAATATACGTTATACAGCGATCGAAATAAATTTAGAATTCCGGATTATTACAGACTCGATATTGGTTTTAATGTTGAAGGGAATCATAAAATAAAAAAATTAGCTCATAGTTTTTGGAATGTTTCTATTTACAATCTTTTAGGAAGAAACAATCCATATTCTATATATTTCATTACAGAAAAAGGGCAAGTAAAAGCTTTCAAAACATCAATATTTGCAATTCCAGTTCCAACAATTACTTATAATTTTAAGTTTTAAAAATTTATATCATGAAAAATATATTACTAAATAAAATTACTCTTTTAATCTTAACATTGTATTGCCTATCGAGTTGTACGGAACAATATGCCCTACAAACAAATACTTTTGAAGAAGCCCTAGTAGTAGAGGCTACTATTACAAACGAATTAAAAAAACAACAAATAAAAATCACAAAAACATATAAGTTCGAACAAAACGGGCCAACTATAGTATCTGGAGCAGTTGTATTTGTAGATGACAACATTGGAAATTCCTATACTTTCGTTCAAAACAATGAAATTTACGAATCAACTATTCCATTTCAAGCCGCTTCAGGAATACAATATACTTTACACATTACAACTGGAGATGGAAAAACATATTCATCAAATGCAGAAACACTAACAACTGTAAGCCCGATTCAAGATTTAACAGCAACTGTCATTACAAGAGATGGTATTCGCGGAGTGTCAATAAATGCTAAAAGTTTTGACGCAACAAACTCTTCTAAATATTATCGATATGAATATGAAGAGACTTATAAAATAATTGCGCCAAAATGGACAAATAATATTGCAGTAGTGGATGGCCCTGAAAGCTATTTTATTGAACCCAGAATAACAGAGGCAAAGACATGTTTTTCAACTAAATTTACAAATGATATTATTCAAACTACTACGAATGGTCTTTTAGAGGATCGAGTTGATTTCCTTGTTCGATTTCTTAATAGCGATGATTATATAATTTCACATAGATATAGCATATTAGTTAGACAATATGTACAGAATCTTCAAGCTTTTACATATTTTAAAACATTGAAAGAATTATCAGGTTCAGAAAGCATTTTGTCACAAAATCAACCCGGATTTTTTTCTGGAAATTTAAAATCAGAAAGTGATAAAAATGAAAAAGTAATTGGTTTTTTTGATGTCTCAACAGTATCGTCAAAAAGAATCTATTTCAACTATGCGGATTTATTCCCTGGAGAAGCGTTACCCCCTTATTACGCAAATTGTGAGGAAAATGAATATAATTATTGTTTTAATCTAAATAATACAGAGTGCGAAGGATTTGATGTTATTAATTATATTTTAGGGAAACAACAAGTTTATTATTCTGGATTTGGCACATCTAGTACGATATTGGTAAATACCCCATGCGGAGATTGTACCTCATTTTCATCTAACATAAAACCATCATTTTGGATAGACTAAAACAATTATCAATTTTAATATTAATTAATATTAACATTATTGGCTTCGCTCAAAAAGTAAAATCCAGTAACGAAACAAATTTATTAATAAATAAATTTCCAGAAAAAATATTTATGCACCTGAACTCCAACACTTTTGTTACAGGGGAAACTTTGTATTATAAGTTGTACTGTATAAATCCAAACAACAATAAACCTAGTGAAATAAGTAAAGTTGCGTATGTAGAAATAATCGATAAAAACAAAAACAATGTTTTTAAACAAAAAATATTTTTAGATTATGCAAACGGCCAGGGTGATTTTTTTATTGTTCCTTCTTTAAATACGGGAAATTATAAAATAATAGCTTACACTAATTGGATTTTGAATAAACCACATTCAGGAATGTATCAAACTGACATTACAATTATTAACCCATTTCAGGAAATAGAACAAAATAAAGTTATAACTAATCATTCGGACACCGAAAAATCAACTCAAATTACAGAAACCAATTCAAAAACTAGTGAAAATAGCATTTTGGATTTAAATAAAAAATCTTTTTCAAAAAGAGAACTAGTTTCATTACAACTAAAAAAAACATCAAATCTTGAAAAGGGAAATTACTCCATTTCTGTTCGTAAAAAAGAAGAATTATCCAACAGAATTCCTTCGAATGCAATTTCATTTAATATTAAAAAATCATATAATGAATTAAATAAAGCAACCGATGTATTTCTTCCAGAACTTCGTGGCGAAATTATTTCTGGCACAATTAATTCTAAACAATCGTCGGATGAAATCAAAAATATTGATATAACGCTTTCTATTCCCGGAAAACCATTTGTAATGAAAATTGTAAAGACAAACAAAGAAGGAAAGTTTAGCTTTAATCTCGAAAAACCCTATTATAATTCGAATGTAATTATCGAGGTACTTGATGATCGTAAAGAAAACTACATAATAACTCTAGACAAACAACAAAATGTCGATTACTCGTTTCTGGATTTTTCATCAGATCTGAAATTAGAACCCGAATTGAGAGAAAAAATTCAAGAAAGATCTATCGCAAGCCAAATCGAAAACGCCTATTTTACTAAAAAAAGTGACAGCTTAGCCAGAACCATAAAGCCAAGTCCTTTTTACGATCCAAATGCTAAAGATTATATTTTAGATGATTATACTCGGTTCCCAACTCTAAAAGAAACTTTTGTAGAAATTACGAAAGAAATTTACACTAAGGAAAATGACAATAAAATTTCTTTATATGTTAATGATTATGATCCTACTCATGAACTTGCAGAACCAGCATTGGTAATGGTTGATGGATTATTAATACAAAATATAAATGAACTAATGGAGTATAAAACCAAACATGTTTATAAAATAAGTGTAGTTATTGGTGGTTACTATTATGGATCAGCAGCTTTTAATGGTATTATTAGCATTATAACAAAAAACAATGATTATGAAAGTAAATCCTTTGGAGATTATATTATTAAACCTGAAATATTAAGACCTTCTAAGAACAAAATATATTACAAACCCGATTATTCTGATTTGACAAAAAACAATCGAATTCCTGATTTCAGAAACCAATTATTATGGAGTCCAGAAGTAAACATTAATGATAAAATTAATTTTTACACGTCGGATGTTACAGGAATTTTCGAAATAACTTTAGAGGGATTTTCGGAAAATGGAATTCCTGTTTCAGAAACAGAAACTTTTGAAGTAGTAAAATAAAGTGACCTTTCAATACTAAAACCCCCAATTCAAATTAATGAATTGGGGGGTTTTTCTATTTAAAATTAAATAAGTCTAAATCTTTTTCAACAATATTTTTTCCTGTGTAAACTGATAAGCTCCATCTAAAAACAGAATCATCTTGTTCCAATTTGAGTTTGGTTCGTAATAATTTTTATACATTTTTGTGGTTTTTACAGTTAGCTTATTTCCAGATACTGATGCTTTACTTGTAAATTCGCCCGTTTCGTTTACGATATTTTTGTTCAACTTTTCTAATCCAGAAACCGCATATCCATTTGGAATTTCGAAATTAATTTCGTTTTCATACATTTTTGGATAAGCAATATAAATATTATTGGTTCTTGTTAAT
>JAYVZI010000019.1:0-39177 GCA_043783485.1 Bacteroidota bacterium | reverse complement strand
TTGGAAACAAATCTTCCTCCATTCCTACTACAAAAACATGCGGAAATTCAAGTCCTTTTGCCAAGTGAATTGTCATTAGTGCCACACGATCTTCATCGGAAGTGTCTTTATCTAAATCGGTTGCGAGGGCTACATCTTCCATAAATTCTGAAAGTGCGCCACGAGCTCCATCTATTTCTTTTTGACCTTCGGTAAAATCTTTTATACCGTTTAATAATTCTTCTATATTCTGAATTTTAGCCAAACCTTCTGGCGTTCCGTCTTTTTTGAGTTCTTGTACTAATCCTGTTTTTTTGGCAACATGATCGGTGATGTTAAATGCATCTTGATTTTGATTTATAACCTGAAAACTCTGAATCATGGTTACAAAATCCGATAGTTTTTGTTTGGTTCCTGAATTTAATTTCAAATCGATTTTATCAATATTTTGCATTACTTCCCAAATCGATCTTTTGTAATGATTGGCTGCAATGGTAAGCTTTTCGACGGTTGTATCGCCAATTCCACGTGCTGGATAATTGATAACTCGAATAAGTGCTTCCTCGTCCTTTGGATTAATTACCAATCGCAAATAGCACAATACATCCTTTATTTCCTTGCGCTGATAAAAGGATAAACCACCGTAAATTCGGTATGGAATATCTCGTTTTCGGAGTGCATCCTCCATAGCTCTGGACTGCGCATTCGTTCTATACAAAATAGCAAATTGACCGTTCATTAATTGGTTTTGCATTTTTTGTTCCCAAATGGTGCTGGCTACAAAACGGCCTTCTTCAGAGTCGGTTATGCTTCGATTTACTTTTATTTTTGCTCCAAAATCATTGGCTGTCCAAACTACTTTATCGAGTTTTGTTTTATTTTTATCGATGATGGAATTTGCGGCTTCGACAATATTTTTAGTAGATCGATAATTTTGTTCTAATCGATAGGTTTTTACGTTTTCGTAATCCTTTTGAAAATTCAAAATATTATTTATATTCGCTCCTCGAAAGGCATAAATACTTTGCGCATCATCGCCAACTACGCAAATATTCTGAAATTTATCAGACAATGCTCTAACAATTAAATATTGAGAATGATTGGTGTCTTGGTACTCATCGACCAAAATGTATCGAAAACGGTTTTGATATTTAGCTAAAACTTCTGGAAAACGAGTCAGCAATTCGTTGGTTTTTAATAACAAATCATCAAAATCCATCGCTCCAGATTTGAAACAACGATCTACATAATTTTGATAAATTTCACCCAAACGCGGTTTTTTAGACATGGCATCGGCTTCCTGCAATTCGGGATTATTAAAATACGCTTTTACAGTAACGAGTGAATTTTTATAGGAAGAAATGCGTCCTAAAACCTGCTTTGGTTTATAAATATCTCGGTCCAATTGCATTTCCTTTATAATGGCCGAAATTAGTCGAACGCTGTCCTGAGTATCGTAAATCGTAAAGTTGGATGGATAACCCAATTTATCGGCTTCGGAACGCAAAATCCGTGCAAAAACCGAGTGGAATGTACCCATCCAAAGGTTTTTGGCTTCGGGTGCGCCAACAATATCCGAGATACGTTTTTTCATTTCTCGAGCGGCTTTGTTGGTAAAGGTCAAAGCTAATATAGAAAACGAATCGACTCCCAAACTCATCAAATAAGCAATCCTAATAGTTAAAACCCGAGTTTTTCCTGAGCCAGCACCAGCAATTATTATCATTGGTCCGTCTTTTTGGAGCACAGGTTCTTGTTGGGCTTCGTTGAGTTGAGAAATGTATTTTTGCATTTTTTGTATTGATAATTACTGGATTTTATTTTTTGCTATAAATATTTTTTAGGAATATATTTTTTTCCATCAAAATCGGTGTAATATTTTTTGTTTGGAAAATCGTTTAGAATAAAAACTTTCATTAAATCCCTATTTTCGTAATCATAGGAATTTTTGGTTCCTTTGTAATTATAACTGTAATTCATTTCGGAAAATTTTATTTTTGATTGTGGTTTTATTTTCCATTCCATGCTATGCAAATCCAAAACTGCCCATTTTTTTTCGGTTCGTATAAGCGAATAACCAGCTGCATTATCTGATATAAAAGGATAATCTATTACTTCATTTTTGAGTTTGAATTCACCTTGAAAATTCTCAAAACTACCTTTTCCGTCAAAATTGGTTACATAAAACCATGTATTCTTGGAATTATCCGCATGTTGGTTTCTTACAATTCCTTTATAATTAAAATTAAAAAGTGCAACTGGATTACCATCGGTATCGATAATACCTTTATTGTCATTTAGAGTTACAATTGCATAATACTTGTCTTTATTTTTGAAAGGGCTAATGTTCCAAAAATGACTACTGTCATGATAGTACAAATTCGAATAGGATAATAGTTTTCCGTTTTCATCGACCGAAAAACCTTTATATCCATTATCCGATGAAATGACTTGAATATCACTTTTTGAGTAGTCTGTACCATCAGTAATTTCCTGATCTCCGTTATTTTCAATTATCATAGATAAGTCGTTAGAATTTACCATGATTTTAAAATCTTTATAATAAATACCAAAATCATAATTGCAAAAACTCAAATTATCAAATTTTGGTTTCACGACTTCTAACATTGTTTTTCGGTCTAAATATCCCCATTTTCCTTTAACGCAAAAAGGAATCAGATCCAATGGGCGCTTTTTATCGACTTTGCTAAAATCTTTTTGAATTTCGAGTTTAATTTTATCTAACGAAGTTGGGTTTTGCGAAAATGAAATACCGTAATTGAAAAGAATTAGTAAGAGAAAATATTTTTTCATGAAAAACGTTTTGTTTGGTTTCGTACAAAAATACAGTTACAAATGGTTTATTACAATAAAATTGATAGGTAATTATCAACTAAAATTATATTTTTGTTCAAATTTTAAAACAAAAAATGGAAACATCAAAAATTCTTGAAATATTAGCTTACACATTACCATCAATAATTACGGGCGGTGTGGCTTACTTTTTATTCAATTCCTATTTTAATGATCAACAAAACACGCGCCGTTGGTTGTTGCAAAAAGAAAACCAAAAAGACGCTTTGCCTTTGCGATTACAAGCTTTCGAAAGGTTAGCATTGTTCTTGGAGCGCATAAATCCGACCAATTTATTGATACGAATAAAACCCATTTCGGATAACAAATTTGATTACGAAAATTTTGTAATTGCACAAATCGAGCAAGAATTTGAGCATAATTTAACCCAGCAAATTTATATTTCCGATGCTTGTTGGACCATTATTATTACTGCAAAAAATGCAACAATACAAATGATCAGAGCTACAAACATGAGCGAAAAAATTACCAATGCCGATAAATTGCGAGAAACAATCCTAAACGATCTTATGGATAAACAAGCACCAAGTGTAGCTGCTTTGGCTTATTTGAAAAACGAAGTAAAGATGATTTGTTAAGTTATTCCTTCAATAATTTATTAAGTGCTATGTTTTCGTTTTCTGGGATTTTTGTCAAAAGTTGTTCAAAATAAACTCTATGATTGGGATTCTTGATTAATATTCGGATTTGTTCTCTGGCAAATTTGCTAAATTGCCATTTGTAGTTTGTTAAACCATTTACTAGAAAAGGCAAATAATTTACATCATTTTTATCTAAATAAATAAGGTTTGATAAGGCATTTTGGCGAGTTTCGATTTCGAATTTTGGCGATGCATAATCCAATAATTCATTGTATAAATTTACTTTATTTTCAGGTTTGTATTCTTTGGTTTTTAAAGCCAAATTAATCCATAAAATTCTAATATTTCTGTCATTAAAACCTATTAAATTTTTAGTTTTATCAAGTAAATTAGTTCTGTTTTCCGGGAATTTTTCCCATAATAAATTCATAGCAATTTCCTTTGTTATATAGGAATTGTCATCAAGTAGTGTTTCGTATTCTGGTTTGAAACTCAACGGAATTTCTTGTAAATTTTGAGCTATCGCTTGTCGAATATTTAAATCATTAGTTTGCATTCCTAAACGCAATAAATCTACTTTTTTATCGAAAGGAACATCTCTTAATTGCAAAATTATTTCTTCTTTTATGGGATAATAAACATTGGATTTCATGATTTCCTTAAACTTATTTTGCTTCTCATCAAAAGGAACAAATGCCATTTGAGCAACTTCGAAATAGTTTTTTATGAAATCATTTTTCTTTAATAAATCAATTGCTTCTTGGACTTCAAATCCTGATTTTTCTAACCATTTTTCTTTAAATTTTTTTGTGTCAAAACTTGAAACTTTATTAATTTCTATCAGAAAATCATCAGTTTCTACCGTTTTGAATTTGTTTTTTTCTAAATAGTTTTTAACTGCTTTTCGGAAATTTGCATCGCCAACATTTTCTCTTAAAACATGCAATGCCCAAGCTCCTTTTTGATAAAAAGATAAGGAACTAGCCTTTTCATTCAGTGTTGGAATTGTATCCGTTTTAGATGCTTCCTGCAATTGTTCCGCCATTTTATAGAGTTTCCAATTGAAATAATCTGCACCAAAAACCTGTTTTTCTGCCAATAAAGCATAATAAGTTGCAAATCCTTCTTGCAACCAATGATGTTTTCCCGATTTTGCGGTAACCAAATCTCCAAACCATTGATGTGCCAATTCATGCGCGTTTACATTCACGTAATTTTTGTCGTTAAATCCAATTTCATCAACTACAAAATCTCTGGAAAAAAGTGTTGAAGATGTGTTTTCCATTCCTGCATATAAAAAATCCCGAACAGGAATTTGTTTGTAAATTTGCCAAGGATATTTTACGCCGATTTCGGTTTCTAAAAAATCAAAAATAGTTTTCGAATAGCGATAAGTTGGCTCAAATTTAGATTTATCTTTGGGTTCAATATAAAATTGTAAAGGAATTCCAGTTTTAGATTTTACAATTTTGTTCTCATATTTTCCAATAGCAATCATCAATAAATAACTCGACATGGGATTTTTCATTTCATAATTCCAAAGTTTTTTATCGTTTAATAATTTTTCAGATTTTAAAATTCCATTGGAAATAACTTGATAATTAGTATCGAAAACTACAGTCAAATTAAAAATGACTTTCTCATTTACATCATCAAAACTAGGAAACCAATGGCTCGTATATTTGCCTTGACCTTGCGTCCAGATTTGAAGATTTTCCTTTTCTCCATTAAAATAAAGTGCTTGCGACGGAATTGAAGAGTAAGTAAAACTCAAAGTGTTTTTCCCTTTTTTGAAACCTTCAAATAGCAATAATTCTTTTTTGTTGTTACTAAATCGAACTGGAATATTGTTGATAGTAACTTCCTGAAAAACTGTTTTTTTAGCATCAATTCTAAGCGTATCAATATCAGAATTTACATTAAAATCATAGGAAATTGTTCCGCTAACCGATTTATTTTCGTTATTTGGATAAATTGTAGCCTTGCATTTTATAAAATCGACTTTAGAAATTTGTTGGGAAAATAATGTCGAAGAAAAAAGCAATATATATAGGTAGCGCATTTTTTTGATTTAGAAAAACAAAGATACAGAGAGATTTTCTAAATTCTTATTAAAAATCTATCTTCGCTTTTTTAAATTTTATTTTAAATAAAAAGAAATCTGAATTCTAAATGAACAACATTCTTCAAACTCCAATTGAATACCTCAAAGGCGTGGGTCCTATGCGAGGCGAATTGTTGCGGAAAGAATTAGGGATTTATAAATATAGTGATTTGGTTAATTTTTTTCCGAATCGTTACATTGATAGAACGCGATATTACAAAATTAATGAACTGCAAAACAACGTTGCCGAAGTACAGATTATTGGAAAAATAATTCATATAAAAACGGTCGAATTTGGCAAAAATAAAAAACGATTAGTAGCTACTTTTGTAGATGAAACGGGGCAAATAGAACTCAATTGGTTTCAAGGCATAAAATGGATTAAAGAGAGTTTGAAACTTAATGAAGTTTGCGTAGTTTTTGGAAAATGCGCCGTTTATGGCAACCAATACAGTATGTCGCATCCCGAAATCGAGTTACTTGCAGAACACGAAAAAAGCTTGCGCTCGGCAATGCAACCCGTTTATCCATCTACAGAAACGCTCACAAATCGTGGAATTACCAACCGTGTTGTAAACAAAATGATGCAACAATTGTTCTTGGAAACGGGCGCAATTTTCTCGGAAACTATTCCAAATTATTTAATTAACGAACTAAAATTAATTTCTAAAAACTCCGCTCTTTTTAATATTCATTTTCCAAAAAGCTCAGAATTATTAGCCAAAGCACAATTCAGATTAAAGTTTGAAGAATTGTTCTTTATTCAATTGCAATTAATCACCAAAAACTTAATTCAGAAGCATAAAATAAAAGGATTTGCTTTTGATAAAATTGGACCAAATTTTAATGAATTTTTCAATAATCATTTGCCTTTTGAACTTACAAATGCGCAAAAACGTGTCATCAAAGAAATACGAAATGATATGGGAAGCAACGCCCAAATGAACCGACTTTTGCAAGGCGATGTAGGTTCTGGCAAAACCATTGTAGCGTTCATGAGCATGCTTATTGCATTAGATAATGGCTTTCAGGCTTGCTTAATGGCACCTACAGAAATTCTTGCTAATCAACATTTTACAGGACTTTCGGAATTGGCAAGTGCTTTAAATATCAATATAAAAATTCTTACTGGTTCTGTAAAAACCAAAGATCGAAAAATTATTCACGAAGAACTCGAAAACGGAACTTTAGACATTTTAATAGGAACGCACGCATTGTTAGAAGACAAAGTACAATTCAAAAATTTAGGCTTAGCTGTTATTGATGAGCAACATCGTTTTGGAGTAGAACAACGATCTAAACTTTGGAAAAAAAACGAAATTCCGCCTCACGTTTTGGTCATGACAGCTACACCAATCCCTAGAACTTTGGCAATGAGTTTATATGGTGATTTGGATATTTCTGTTATTGATGAGTTGCCACCGGGTCGAAAACCCATACAAACCGTGCATCGTTTTGATAGCAATCGATTAAAAGTCTGGAAATTTATTCGTGACCAAATCGCTCTTGGAAGACAAATTTATATAGTTTACCCATTAATTCAGGAATCCGAAAAAATGGATTTCAAGGATTTGATGGACGGTTACGAAAGCATTTCGAGAGATTTTCCGTTGCCGCAATATGCCATTTCAATCCTTCACGGAAAAATGAAACCAGCGGATAAAGATGCCGAAATGAAACGTTTTGCAGAAGGAAAAACCAACATTATGGTTGCCACAACGGTTATAGAAGTTGGGGTAAATATCCCAAATGCTAGTGTTATGATTGTAGAAAGTGCCGAACGTTTTGGCTTGTCGCAACTGCATCAATTGCGAGGGAGAGTGGGTCGTGGTGCCGATCAAAGTTATTGTATATTAATGACATCGCACAAATTATCCAATGATTCTAAAACCCGAATGGAAACCATGGTTGCTACAAACGATGGTTTCGAAATTGCTGAAGTCGATCTAAAACTTCGTGGACCGGGAGATTTGATGGGAAAACAACAAAGTGGTGTTCTTAATCTTCAAATTGCCGATTTGGTTCGCGACAAGGATATTTTACTTTTAGCAAGAAATTATGCCATAAAGTTATTAAAAGAAGATGCTGCAATGCAAAAACCAGAACATCAAACTATGCGAAGCGTTTTTATAGAAATGACAAAAAAGAAGAATATTTGGAATTATATTAGCTAATTGATAATTGATATTTGACAATTGATAATTATCTTTGCAATCTTGAAAAAAACATAAAATGAAAATATCATACAATTGGTTAAAACAATTCATCAAAATTGATTGGAAATCCGAAGAAACAGCCGCTTTACTAACCGATTTAGGTCTTGAGGTCGAAATTGTAGAAAAATATCAATCCGTAAAAGGCGGTTTGGAAGGAATTGTTGTAGGTCATGTACTAACTTGCGAACAACATCCAAACGCAGATAGATTAAAAGTTACAACTGTAGATTTAGGTGACGGAAATCCAGTTCAAATTGTATGTGGCGCCAGCAATGTAGCTGCAGGACAAAAAGTTCCTGTTGCAACAATTGGGACGACATTGTACGATAAGGACGGGAATTCATTTCAAATTAAAAAAGGAAAAATTCGCGATATGGAAAGTTTTGGAATGATTTGTGCCGAAGACGAATTGGGTCTTGGTTCAAGCCACGACGGAATTATGGTTTTAGATTCAGATTTGAAACCAGGAACTCCTGCATCAACGGTTTTTAATATAGAAAATGATGAAGTTTTCGAAATTGGATTAACTCCAAACCGCGCAGATGCTATGAGTCATCTAGGAACTGCAAGAGATTTACGTGCAGGATTGATGCAAAGTGGCGTTTCGGTAGAAATGATAACACCATCTGTAAGCACTTTTAGAGTCGATAAACGAACCATGAAAATTGATGTTGATGTTACAGATATTAAGCTTGCACCAAGATATTGTGGAGTGACTATTTCTGGGATTTCCGTAAAACCATCGCCAGATTGGTTGCAAAACCGATTGAAAGCCATTGGAATAAACCCGAAAAACAATATTGTAGATGTTACCAATTATGTACTACACGAATTGGGACAACCATTACACGCCTTTGATGCTTCTAAAATTTCTGGGAAAATCATCGTAAAAACATTGCCTGCAGGAACAAAATTTACAACTCTTGATGATGTAGAACGAACGCTACATGAAGAAGATTTGATGATTTGCGACGAAAAAGGCCCATTGTGTATAGCTGGAGTTTTTGGAGGAAAAAATTCTGGAGTTTCAGAAAATACAACTTCAATTTTCTTAGAAAGCGCTTATTTTAATCCTGTAAGCATCAGAAAAACAGCCAAAAGACATACTTTGAGCACCGATGCTTCCTTTAGATTTGAAAGAGGAATTGATCCAACAATTACCGAATATGCTTTAAAACGTGCAGCAATTTTGATACAAGAAGTTGCTGGTGGCGAAATTACAATGGATATTATTGATGTTTATCAGAAAAAAATTGAAGATTTCCCTGTTTTTTTAAATTTCGAAAAAACCAAAAAACTCATTGGTCAAGAATTACCGCAAGAAACAATCAAGAAAATTTTAGCTTCGTTAGATATAAAAATAACAAGTGTTTCGGATTCTGGTCTTGGGTTGGTAATTCCAGCTTATAGAGTCGATGTGCAAAGAGAAATCGATGTTATTGAGGAAATTTTGAGAGTTTATGGATACAATAACATTAATTTTACAAAAAAACTAAACGCAACAGTCTCTAATTCTGCTAGAACCGAGGATTATAAAGTTCAGAATATTATAGCCAATCAGCTTAATTCCTTTGGATTTAATGAAATGATGGCCAACTCATTGACCACATCAGAATATGCAAAACTTTCGGAATTATTAAAGGAAGAGCATAATGTAACCATGCTAAATCCTTTGAGCAGCGACTTAGCAACCATGCGTCAATCTTTATTATTCTCAGGATTAGAAGCCGTTTCCTATAACATTAATCGTAGAAATGCAGATTTAAAATTATTCGAATTCGGAAAATCTTATCACAATTACGAATCAGGTTACGAGGAAAAAAAGCACTTAACTTTATTTGTAACTGGAAATAGAAATAACGAAAGTTGGACCAATGACCAAAAACAAACCGATTTCTTTTTGTTTAAAGGATTTGTAAACGCTGTTTTTGCAAGACTAGGTATTAATAAAACTCAAAATCAACCATTATCAAACGATGTTTTTGCCGAAGGTATCGCCTTTTCGGTAGGAAATGATGTTTTGGTTGAGTTTGGAACTGTAAAAAAATCAATACTCAAAAATTTTGATATCAAACAAGAAGTTTTGTTTGCAGATTTTAATTGGAATGCAATCTTGAAAATGATTTCGAACAAAATAAAATTTAACGATATTCCAAAATATCCGGAAGTTCGTAGAGATTTATCCTTACTATTGGATGAAAATATAACTTTCGAGGCGATATACAAAATTGCGCGCCAATCTGAGAAAACATTGCTAAAAGAGATTGATCTTTTTGATGTTTATCAAGGAAAAAATCTTCCTAATGGAAAAAAATCGTATGCAGTTAGTTTTACCATTCAGGATAATTCTAAAACGCTAACCGAAGATCAGATTGATAAAGTAATGAGTAAATTACAAAAAAACTTAGAAACCGAACTGGGAGCAAGTTTGAGATAATTAATAAATATTTATAGAAATTCTAAAAAGCCTTGAATGATTCAAGGCTTTTTTATTTTAAAAATTTATTTTTTAAAATCAAATTATAAATTATTTTAAAAAGCATTAGAACTTTAACATTAGTTTAAATCAAAAAAATAATATTAAAATATGGAATATTACTAACAATTCATTAATTTAGAACAGCTTATAATTATTATTCTATAATTATAAAAAAGTATCGAATATGCTGATAGATAGAAGAAATTTAGAAAAAGAATTGCTGAATTATCGCAAAAAACAAACCACTGAAAATGATTTTTTAGCCGATGTAAAAGCACTATTGTTGAAAGATGATCAAATCCGAAACAATATAAAAGACAAAATAAAACAAGAAAGTTCAACAAAACAGAACGATTTTAACTTTGATTTGCTAGAAACGGATAAAATTTTTCATATTCAGCAAATAAAAGATACGTGTATCGATTATCGTTTGCGATTTTTGGATAGTTCGTTTTTTAAGAATGATATTCCCGAGGAAGCGATAACCAAAATAAAATATTTAGAGCAAAACCATGAAACAACTTTAAATAGTTTTAAAATCATGGCGCCGTCAAAACTTTTTCAACTAAAAAATTATGATGATCCATTGCTTTTTGCTCCAATTGGCAACGATTATTTTTACCTAATTCACAAATGGGGAAATGATATAAATCCTTTCCGTAAAATAGCTGTTCGACCATTTAGAACCTTCAATAATTTACTAATTTTTTTGTTTGCAATTAGTATTTTCTTAAGTTTTCTAACTCCTGGAAATGTTTTTGGACCAGGAAACGAAGATTTATTCCGTTTGGTTTCTTGTTTATTTATTTTCAAGTCATTATCTGCAATTGCTTTATATTTTTGTTTTTGGAAAGGTAAAAATTTCAATACCCAAATTTGGAATAGCACTTTTTACAATTAAAATTACAAGATTTTTATATGAAACCTGTTCATTTACTTGAGCAGGTTTTTTTTTAGAAATAATTCCAGATATCGATTGAAATTTTATACTTTTAAAAATCTAAAAAACGATATTAATGAACAACAATCAAGATAAAAAAGCCTCTGATAATGAAGGTGTTAAACACGTTATTCAATCCTTGATTGTAAATTTATTGATAGTTGTTGCTAAAGGATTTGCAGCTTTCATGACGCGATCTGGCGCAATGCTTGCGGAAACCATTCACTCGTTTGCGGATTGTGCCAACCAAGGATTATTGTTGGTTGGAATTAGACAATCTAAACGCCCAGCCGATGATACGCATCCTTTTGGGTACGGAATGTCGGTTTATTTTTGGTCATTTATGGTGGCAATGCTCCTATTTTCTATTGGAGGAATGTTTTCTATTTATGAAGGAATTCACAAATACAGTTCTCCTGAACCGGTCGAAAAAATTGGCTGGGGAATCGGAATTTTACTATTTTCGATTTGTTTAGAAAGTTATGCAGCCTACTCGAATGTTGTCGAAATCAATAAACGAAAAGCTAATTATTCTTTTTTTGGATATCTAAAAAACACAAAAGACAGCGATTTGATTGTGATTTTTGGGGAAAATTCGGCAGCGGTTTTGGGACTGATTATTGCTTTAGTTGCTATGCTAACATCATATTATACTGGTGATGGGCGTTATGATGCCATGGGATCGCTTGCAATTGGTTTAGTTTTGATATTGGTAGCCATATTTTTATCATTAGAAGTAAAATCATTACTTATCGGGGAAAGTGCTGATCCAATTATTCAAAAAAATATAGAAGAATTGGTTGCTTTAAATCCAGAAATTGTTTCTTTGATAAATTGTAAAACCATCCAGCAAGGCCCAGGCGAAGTATTAGTTTGTATGAAAATAAAATGTATAACCAATCTTAATGCAGCACAAATTAGCAATTTGATTAATACTTTTGAAAGCGATTTGAGATTAAAAAATCCTGATGCAAAATGGGTTTATATTGAACCTGATTTGCAGGAATGGAAAAAATAATATTAAACCATTTATGGCATTGAGGGTCATGTAAGATTGGAGAATTTTTGAAAAAATTTTTTTTTATAAAGGAGAAATAAAAAACATTTTAAAATTTTGGCAAATTTAATATTGAGTTCACTGTATAATCCGATCTTATTTGATTTTCGTTTCCGCCATAAACCAAATGTAAATTTGTATCGCTCTTTAATTTTTTGAAATAATTCAATCCTTTAAAGTAATTTTGATTAATTGTTTTTGCTGATTTTATTTCGATAGCGTCTAATTTTAATCCTGTTGCGACAATTAAATCTACTTCGTTTTGAGATTTGTCTCTCCAAAAATAAAATTTTGACCTTGAAGAATTATTTATTCCATTTTTATACATTTCGGAAACTACTAAATTTTCGAAAATATTTCCTTTTGCAAAATGAAGTTCCAAATCTCCCTTATTTCGAATTCCTAATAAATAACATAATAAACCTGTATCATGAAAATATATTTTTGGCGTTTTTATGATCACTTTGTTAAAATTAGAATGATACGGTTGTAGCTTAAAAGTAAGAAAGGAAGTTTCCAAAAGTGTAAACCAAGAATTAATAGTTTTATTGTCCAAATCTAACTCGTTTCCCAAACTACTTTGATTAAACAATTGTCCTACTCTTCCCGCCAACAATTGTATAAATTTTTGAAATAAATCGAGATTAGAAATGTTTTTTAGCAATCTCACATCTCTTTCTACATAGGTTTTGATATAATTCTCATAATAATCCAAAGAGTCTATATCCTGAATTATTTTTCGTGGATAGGAACCCGAAACGGCGTAATCCTCCCAACTATTAATCGCATATTTTGTACCTTCTAATTCTTGCATAGAGAACGGCAAAAGAGTAAATAAAGCAACACGACCAGCAAGAGATTGGGTTATTTGCTCCATCATGATGAAATTTTGAGAACCTGTAATAATGTATTCTCCATTTATTTTTCGGTTGTCAGTAACTACTTGCAGATAAGAAAACAAGCTCGGTACATTCTGGATTTCGTCAATAATCACACCGTTTTTGTAGGTTTCCAGAAAACCAATTGGATCTGTTTTAGCAAATTCTCGATCTGATAAATTTTCAAGGTTTACATATTTATAACTCGGTTTTATAATTTTAGACAAAGTTGTTTTACCTGATTGTCTTGGACCAGATATTGCTACAATCGGAAATTTTCCTAGTAGTTCTATAACTTTATGTGTAATTGCTCTTTGTATCATTTGGCTAAGTTAGGAATTAAATTCCTAATTTATCTAAAATAACCACAAAAAAAAGTCCCGATTAATCGAGACTTAAATAAAAATTATTTTTTATTCCTTTATAAATTTACTGTTCGAACTTCCTTTATCGGAATTTATTTTGATAAAATAAGTTCCCGTTTTTAGACCCGAAACATCGATCGTTTTTGCGTTTTGTGCATTTGGAATCACTAAAACTATTTGCCCTAACGTATTGTAAATACTGATAGAATTAATCTCAATATCGGCTTTATATGAAATATTTAAAATAGTAGTAGCAGGATTTGGGAAAAGGCTAAAATAGCTAGAAAACTCAAAATCCTTGGTTCCCAATGTTTGTATGGTTGTTGTAGCGGTGTTGGTTTCAATTGGGAAATTATAATCGAAATAAATACTTGCATTTTTAGAGAAAGTATCACCGGCTGCTAAAGTCGATTTTATTTTAATTTTGAAAGAAACATAACCGTCGTTATTAACATCATCGAATGGTAAATTGATGTTTTCGAAGATGAATTCAACTTTGTTTCCTGCTTTGATATTGGTTACAAACGAATGACTTCCTTTTATAGGAACAATAGAATTAATATCATATTTAGCCAAATCGACTAAGCTTTTTACCACAATATTTTGAGCATTTGCGGTTCCTTTATTCTCAAAACGAATCATATAATGCACGTAATCTCCCACTTTTGCAGTAGTAACAGTTGCACCTTCTAGACATGAAATATCGTTGGGATCAAAGGAGTTTACGACAGTCTGATTGTATGCAAAAGTATTGTCGGTTGGAATTTCATCAGTCGCTGGTGAAGTTATTGTAGCGGTATAATTTAAAATAGAACCACCATTTACAGCAGGAATTTCTAGAGGCGAATTTACATTGAGTGTTACTAAAATTTCGCGGGTTTCGAATGGCAATAAATTAGTAAAATCCCAAGATAAATTATTGATTGATTGATTTGAAGTTGCAGGATTTGCAGCAACTAAATCTAAAACGGAATCATCATAAGTTAGATTTACTGTTCCAGATTGCGTCGTATTTCCTTTGTTTTTATAAATAATTTTATATTTTGCATCAAATCCAGGTCGTGCTGCAATTATTGGTAAAATTGTAACTTCTAAATCTGGATGAACTCCATTTGCAGTAACACAAAAGTTTTGTGAAAACGGGCTAGCTTGAGCTGGGAAAGTAACTGTTGCTGTTGATGGAGAAGCTGCAAAATAACTTGGATTTTCAAAAACGGGAGTTAAAGTATGGGTTCCCGCTTGCACTAGAATATTGTAATTTTCAGTTGTATTAGAAATTAAACTTCCTGAATTAGTTCCATCCGAAATATTATATTTTAAATTTGGTAATGCAAAATCTAATACATCACATCCATTGTTATTATTATCAATTTTTGAGTTTCCTTGAATTGTGTAATAGGCTCCGCCTGGAGTAAAAGAGCAATAAGTGTTTATATGGGAATTGGTATTCCCGTTAGTATTTAAAATACTTTGAACACTTTGAATATGATCTTGGCGAGCACAAACATATTGCAAATTTGGACAATTTGATAATAATAAAGGGCTACGATATTGATTGTCATATATCGTTTCAATAGCGGCATCTTTAATTATTAATTCAGTAAGATTTGGATTATTTCTACAATCAAATTGATATATAGTGTAATTTAATGTATTTATTTCAATTGTATTTAATAAATTATAAGAAACATTTAATCCTTCATCATAGCATGGAGGCAAAATAATATTTGTTATAGAATTATGGCTACAATCTAAAAAATGCAATAGACTAATAAAAGATAAGTCAAGGTTAGTAAGTTGATTAAAAGAGCATGTTAAATCTACCAAGCTTGAAAGACTAGAAAGATTTACTGATGAAACTGCATTGCTGTTAAATGATAAACTTAATAAGTTTACAAAATTCTCAATTCCTGATAAATTACTAATAGAAGCATTGTCTAATTTTAAACCTGTAACCGCAATTGCTTCGCTCTTTTGAATTTCCCCATCATTATTAGTATCGACGTCATCAGTATAATTTCCATAAATACCATCAATACTAGCACAATTATTAGTTAGTAACTTCGCTTTAAAATTTGCATCAGGAAAATTAATAATCTGAGAATTTACACTCGAAAAAAGGCATAAAGCCAATAATAAAAAGTAGATTTTTTTCATTTGGGAAATTTAAAATGTAAATATATGAATTATTTAATAATATTTTTCTTTTAAAAAATTTAAACACAAAGTTCACGAAGTTTTTCACAAAGTTCCACAAAGCCTACTTTTTATTTTGATAATCAGAAAATTGAAACCAAAGAACAAAAAAATCCACAAAGTTAGCGAAGCTATATAGTTCTTCGTGAACTTTGTGGATTAGTTGTTAACTTTGGGTTAAAAATAAAAAAAAGTCCCGCAAATTGCGGGACTTCTATATTCAAAAAATTAGAGAATTATTTTTTCTCGTTTTTTTCCATTTTAGCTTTCAATCCAGCAAGAATGTCATTGTTATCTCCTAACGTAGATGCAGGTGCATTGTTGTTAGACGAAACAGCTTCGTTCACGGCTTTCACATTTTTCTCTTCTTCCTCACGGAAAATTGCAGTGTGTGAAGCAACTACTCTTTTGAATTCTTTATTAAATTCGATAACTTTGAAATCGGCAGTATCTCCTTTTTTCAATTTCTTACCGTCTTCTTTTTCAAGGTGACGAGTAGGAATGAAAGCAACGATATCATCGCCAAATTCTACAGTAGCTCCTTTATCAACAATTTCAGAAATTTCACCGTTGTGGATAGTTCCAACTGCGAATGAATCTTCGTATTTGTCCCAAGGATTAGCTGTTGTTTGTTTGTGACCTAAAGATAATTTACGACCATCAACATCCAATTCTAATACTACAACATCTAGTTTTTCTCCAACATTTACAAATTCTGATGGATGTTTGATTTTTTTAGTCCAAGATAAATCTGAGATATAAATCAATCCGTCGATACCTTCTTCTAGTTCAACAAAAACACCAAAGTTTGTAAAGTTTCTAACAATTCCCGAATGTTTAGAACCTACAGGATATTTAGAAGTAATGTCTGTCCAAGGATCTTGAGTTAATTGTTTGATACCCAATGACATTTTACGGTCATCGCGATCTAATGTTAATACAACTGCATCAACAATATCTCCAACTTTTACGAAATCTTGAGCAGAACGTAAATGAGTAGACCATGACATTTCAGAAACGTGGATCAAACCTTCTACACCTTCAGCAACTTCTATAAAAGCTCCGTAATCAGCAATAACTACTACTTTACCTTTTACTTTATCACCAATTTTTAGGTCAGCAGAAAGTGCATCCCATGGGTGAGCGTTTAATTGTTTTAATCCTAATTGTATTCTTGTTTTTTCGTCATCGAAATCAAGGATTACAACGTTTAGTTTTTGGTCTAATTCAAGAACTTCACTTGGGTGATTGATTCTTGACCAAGAAAGGTCAGTAATGTGGATTAATCCATCTACTCCACCAAGATCAATAAACACACCGTATGAAGTAATGTTTTTAACAACACCTTCTAATACTTGTCCTTTTTCTAATTGACCAATAATTTCTTTTTTCTGAACTTCGATATCTGCTTCGATAAGCGCTTTGTGAGATACAACAACGTTTTTGAATTCGTGGTTGATTTTCACAACTTTAAATTCCATCATTTTGTTCACATAAACGTCGTAATCGCGGATTGGTTTCACATCGATTTGAGATCCTGGCAAGAAAGCTTCAATACCAAAAACATCAACGATCATTCCACCTTTTGTTCTACATTTTACAAAACCAGTAACGATTTCTCCAGTTTCATTAGCATTGATAACGCGTTCCCACGATTTCATTGCTCTTGCTTTTTTGTGAGAAAGAACCAATTGACCTGTTTTATCCTCACGGATGTCAATTAATACTTCTACTTTATCTCCAACTTTTAGACTTGGATTGTAACGGAATTCGTTTAATGAAATTACACCTTCTGACTTAGCGTTGATATCAACAATTACGTCTCTGTCTGTAATTCTAACTACTACTCCATCTACTACTTCTTCTTGATCTGTATCAATAAAAGTTTTAGATACTAATTCTTCAAATTCTTTTAAGTTTTTAGTATCAACGGCATCAATACCTTCTTCGAAGTTGTGCCAATTAAATTCTGCTAAAAACTGCTCTTGTGATTTTAATGTTTCAGACATGCTGATAAAAATTTGTATTTTGTTTTAACTCGAGTTTCTTTAAGCAATAGCAAAACAAAAGTGTTTTACATAAATTGTTGATTTCCAAACAAAACTCCTAATTGCATTTTGGACTGCAAAAGTAGTTCTTTTTTATTTATTTTCAAACACTAATTATAATTTGTTTGTTTTCTTGGATTTATTTAAATATCAAAACTAAGATTCCTTATATTTTATGCTTTAAAAGCATTAAAATTGTAACTTTTTTCCACAAAAAAACCTTTGTAAAGTTCTAAAATTGTACAAAGGTTTTATGGTTATAAGATAAAATTTTAGTGATTTATATTTTCTAATTCCTCGGGTTTATGATCGTATTTAAAAATAAATGGAAAAATTATTGCCAATACTAATGCATAAGCTGCAAAAGTAAACCAAATACTTTCCCAGTTTTTTTCGCCATTTACTGTAAAGTATCCTACTACAAAACCACAACCTTTGGCTCCAATTATTGCTCCAAGTCCGTTGGTCATCATCATGAATAACCCTTGTGCGCTTGAACGAATGTTTGGATTGGTTTCTTTTTCCACAAATAATGAGCCTGAAATATTGAAAAAATCAAACGCCATTCCGTAAACAATCATTGATAATATTAATAACAACAATCCTCCGTTTGGATTCCCAATAGCAAATAATCCGAATCTAAAAACCCAAGCAATCATACTGATTAGCATTACTTTTTTGATTCCGAATTTGTATAAGAAAAATGGAATTGCTAATATAAATAAGGTTTCGGAGATTTGAGAAATCGACATTAATATTCCAGGATGTTTCACGGCAAATGAAGTTTTGTAAGCATCAATTCTGCTAAAATCTTGAAGGAAATCTTGTCCAACCATATTTGTAATTTGCAAAGCTGCACCTAATAACATGGCAAAAATAAAGAAAACTGCCATCTTTTTTTGTCTAAATAATACAAAAGCATCTAATCCAAATCTAGAAAATAAAGTATCATTTTCTCTAGCTTTAGATGTTGGACATTTTGGCATTAAAAAAGAAATAATTGCCATAACAACTCCAGATGCTGCTCCAACATAAAGCTGGTTTTTGCTTAAAGTCCAACCCAGTAAATCGACTATCCACATGGCAACTATAAAACCTATTGTTCCCCAAACTCTAATAGGCGGAAACTCTTTTACTACATCGAAATTATTTTGTTTCAAAATACTGTATGACACCGAATTGCTCAAGGCTAATGTTGGCATAAAACACATAGCAACGGCTAACATTACCCAAAACATTTGGTTTGATCCAGTTATTGTTGCTGCTAGGACTAAAAATCCTGCACCAAATAAATGACAAATTCCCAGAACTTTTTCGGCATTAATGTACTTATCGGCAACTATGCCCAAAAGTGGTGGCATAATTAATGAACCTATTCCTAGTGTTGTAAAAACAGTTCCTATTTCTGGTCCCGAAAATTTTAAAGTAACAAACAAATAAGTTCCTAGCGAGGTTAAATAGGAACCCCAAACAAAAAGTTCCATAAAACTTAAAATTTTCAGACGCGTTTTAATATCCATAATAATAAAAGAATAATTTGATGTTTAATTAACGTTGGTAAAACTAACAATAAAATTAAATTATCAATACTTTTATTCTAAAATATTATTGACCAAACCCAAAACTTTATCAAATTGTTGTTCGCGAGACATTTCGGAATTGTCTATTTCGATAGCGTCATTGGCTTTTATAAGCGGTGAATCCTCTCGATGTGTATCGATATAATCACGTTCTTGTACGTTTTTTAGGACTTCGTCGAAGGTAACTTTATCTCCTTTTTGGGTTAATTCATCAAAACGGCGTTGCGCTTTGATTTGTGTGCTTGCGTTCATAAAAATTTTGAGCTCTGCATCAGAAAAAACTACTGTTCCTATATCGCGACCGTCCATGACAATGGCTTTATTTTTACCCATTTCTTGCTGTTGTTCGACTAATTTTGCTCTAATTTCGGAAATCTCTGCCACTTTGCTTACGAAGCCCGAAACTTCTAAAGTTCTGATTTCGGTTTCTACATTTTTATCATTCAAATACATTTCTGCAAAACCCAAATCGGGATTGAATTTAAAATATAATTTTATAGACGATATGTTTTTTATTAATGCATTTTTATCAAAAAAATCTTTGGAAATAAAACCATTTTGCATTGCAAACAAAGCAACTGCTCGGTACATTGCACCAGTATCAACATAAACATATCCCAAATATTTGGCTAATTGTTTGGCTAATGTGCTTTTTCCTGTTGATGAAAATCCGTCGATTGCTATGGTAATTTTTTTCAATTTATTCTTTATTATTTAGATTAATTATTAGTCCAAACAAACTCGTATTTGCAGCAAGCGTATATCTTGAATAGGAATAATTAAATTTTAGATTGTTAATTTTTAATCCAAATCCTAACGAAATTCCCGAAAAACTGCGTTGATCTATGATCCGCAATTCCTCTGCTCGTCGGAAATTGTATCCTAATCTAACATTAAATCCTTTTTTTGGGAACAACTCTGCTCCTATTATTACGTGTCGTAAAGCATTATTAAAAAACGAAACTTTTTCCTTGACAGCGGCTCCATCAATGGTTCCAACAGCTCGATTTGGATTAGAAAAACCTATTTTCCATTGTTGCAAATTTTCTAAAGTCATGTGCCAACGAATTGGAACATTTTCTACTTCCTGCGAAATTCCTATCATTACCTCGGTTGGTAATTTTTCTCGTGTTCCTGAATAAGATGAAATCTGAGTTCCTAAATTCCTGACTACTAATGCCCAATTGACATCGTTTTTTTCATCAATAAACAAAAAACCTAAATCTAATGCTGCGCCAAATGAATTATAGGTTTCTAAAGTCGAAGAAATTATTTTTGCATTGGCTCCTAAATGAATATTTGTAAAAGGCAAATTATAAGCATATCCTAACGAAAGTGCAGCTTCGCTACCAGAAAAAGTTCCAGTTTTTTGTCCGTTTTCATCGTAACCATCAAAATTTCCGTAATTAATATAATTTGCTCCAGCATAAAAGGTTTGAACATGACGGTCTATTGTATAAGCGTAAGCGGCTGTTCCGTAAGCAATTTCGCCAAAATAACTACCATAATTTACAGCCAAATGACTGTCCATTTCCTCATTGATAGTTGCAGGATTGAACTGGGCTTGGTTTACATCTTCGTCGTAAAAAGTAATGACTTTTCCGCCCAAAGCGGCTTGTCTTGGCGAAGTAACCAAATTTAGAAACTGATATACGGATTGTCCACCAACTTGACTGAATGATACAGTACAAATGGAAATAAATAAGTATAAAATTAGTTTTTTATGCATGCTAAAAATCGCTATTCTGAAATGTATAACGCAATTGCGAAGATATTATTTTAAAATAAAAGCTTCGCAATTTGTGTTTTTTTAATATTTATAAAACCTTAGCGTTTTTTACTTTCTGTTCTGTGATTGCAATAGCTAAAACTTCGTGCATTTCCTTTACATAATGAAAAGTTACGCCCTCGATATATTCTGGTTTAATTTCATCGATATCGCTTTTGTTTTCATGACAAAGTATGATTTCTTTGATATTGGCACGTTTTGCAGCAAGAATTTTTTCTTTAATTCCGCCAACTGGTAAAACTTTTCCTCGCAAAGTGATTTCGCCAGTCATAGCAAGACTTTTCTTTACGCGTTTTTGTGTAAACAAAGACACTAATGAGGTTAGCATTGCAATTCCTGCACTTGGACCATCTTTTGGGGTTGCGCCTTCTGGAACGTGCAAATGAATGTTATATTTGGCAGGTAAATCTGGATTAATTCCTAAAAATGCTGCGTTAGCCTTAATGTATTCCAGAGCAATTGTTGCCGATTCTTTCATTACAGTTCCTAAATTTCCTGTAATGGTCATAGTTCCTTTTCCTGCAGAAATTAAAGATTCTATAAAAAGTATATCTCCTCCAACGGATGTCCAAGCCAATCCGGTTACAACACCTGCAACTTCGTTATTTTCGGATTTATCTCTTTCCATTCTTGGAACTCCAAGAATTTTTATGATATCCTCGTCGGTAAGTTTTTTGTTATATTCCTCTTCCATTGCAACACATTTTGCAGCATTTCGGACCACTTGTGCAATTTTATTTTCTAGTCCACGAACGCCAGATTCACGCGTGTAACCTTCTACAATTTTTTCGAATTGTTTTTTTCCAATCGAAAAATGCTTGCCTGTTAATCCGTGTGCTTCTAATTGTTTTGGAAACAAATGTTGTTTGGCAATTTCTACTTTTTCTTCGATGGTGTAGCCAGACATTTTTATGACTTCCATTCTGTCTTTTAGCGCAGGCTGGATATTTGCCATGTTGTTTGATGTTGCAATAAACATGACTTTAGACAAATCGTAACCCATTTCTAGGAAATTATCGTAAAACGAATTGTTTTGCTCCGGATCCAAAACTTCTAACAATGCCGATGACGGATCGCCTTGATTGCTATTGGATAATTTATCGATTTCATCAAGTACAAATACTGGATTTGATGTTCCAGCTTTTTTCAAACTCTGAATAATCCTTCCTGGCATTGCGCCAATATATGTTTTTCGGTGACCGCGAATTTCGGCTTCATCGCGAAGTCCACCAAGTGAAATCCTAACATATTCTCGTCCTAATGCTTCGGCTACGGATTTCCCGATAGATGTTTTTCCAACTCCCGGAGGCCCTGTTAAACATAGGATTGGAGATTTCATATCGTTTCGTAATTTTAGAACTGCAAGATGCTCAATCATTCGTTTCTTTACATCGTCAAGTCCAAAATGATCTTTATCTAGGATTTTCTGAGCGCGTTTTAGATCAAAATTATCTTTGGAATATTCGCCCCAAGGCAATTCTAAAAATAACTCAATATAGTTTCTTTGAATTCCAAAATCTGGAGATTGTGGATTGGAACGTTGCATTTTAGACAATTCCTTATCGAAATGTTTTTGTGTTTTTTCGTCCCATTTTTTTAGTTTCGACTTGGCTCGCATTTCCTCGATTTCCTCTTCCTGCGAAACACCACCCAATTCCTCTTGAATGGTTTTCATTTGCTGATGAAGGAAATATTCTCGTTGTTGTTGGTCTAAATCAAATCGAACTTTGGATTGGATATCATTTTTTAATTCAAGCTTTTGAAGTTCTAAATTCATGAACCGTAAAGTTTCTAATGCTCTATCTTTTAGGACATTCATAGATAACAAACCTTGTTTTTCGTTTACTAATAAATTCATATTAGAGGAAACAAAATTTACTAGAAACGGCTTACTTTCTATATTTTTGATAGCAAAAGTAGCTTCGGTTGGAATATTTGGACTGTCTTTTATGATTTGAATTGCCAGTTCTTTTACAGATTCTATAATTGCATTAAACTCTGTATCGGATTTGGCTGGTCTTTTTTCGGAAACTTCTTTTACAGATGCAACAAAATATGGTTCCTCTTGAATCATTTCGTTAATTTCGAAACGTTTTGTTCCTTGCAAAATTACCGTTACATTTCCGTCAGGCATTTTTAGCACGCGCAAAATCCTAGCAACTGTGCCAATTTTATGAATATCATTGAAAGTTGGTTCCTCGTCCTCCTCATTAATTTGAGCAACAACACCAATTAATTTTCCGGTTGCATTAGCATCGTTTATCAATTTTATGGATTTATCACGTCCAGCCGAAATTGGAATGACAACTCCAGGGAACAAAACGGTGTTTCGCAATGGCAAAATTGGCAATAATTCTGGCAGTTTTTCGTTGTTCATTTCTTCCTCGTCCTCTCGAGTTAGTAACGGAATTAATTCGGCTTCGGAATCAAATTCTTGTAGTGACAAATTGTCTATGGTAAATATTTTGTGATCTGACATATGTTTTTTTAGGTCATTTTGACATTAAAAATTATAAATAGGCTGGCAAAGATAAGCTATCTTAGTAATTATTTTATTGAAAATCGTTTAATCATTAAATAAAAACAATCATTGTGCCAAGTAAACAGCTTGTCATTATGAATATTAAAATTAAAAAATATTCACTTATTTTTACAAAAGTGTAACAATCGTAAAAAACATAAGTCTATACTACAAACCAACCTAACTATTTGAGTTTAGCAGACCAAAATACCGAACAACTAATTGCGCTTTGCAAAGAAAAAAATCAGAAAGCACAATTCGAGATCTACAATCGTTATTGCAAGGCAATGTACAACGTGGCTTTTCGGATCGTGAAAGACGAACATTTCGCGCAAGATGTTATGCAGGAAGGTTTCCTAAAAGCATTTACAAAAATCGAAAGTTATAAGCAAGAAGTTGCTTTTGGCGCTTGGCTAAAACGGATTATTGTAAATTATAGTATTGATTTCTATAAAAAAAACAATCAATTTCAAGTGGATGATTTCGAGAATTCTGTTTATAAATTAGAGGAAAAAGAGAGCGATTGTAATGAAAATATAGATTTTAATGATCTAAAAGTCAAACAAATACTAGAAACCATTCAATCCCTAAAAGACAGTTACCGAATGGTTTTGACCTTATTTTTTATAGAAGGTTTTGATCAGGAAGAAATTAGCGAAATACTAAATATAAGTTATGCCAATTGCCGAACAACATTGAGCAGAGCAAAAGAAAATTTAAGAAAAAAATTAGAGGAAATATGAAAAACGGAGATGAAAAATTAGAGCAATTATTCGATAATTTCGAAAATAAATGGGACATTCAAGAATTGAAATCCAATCACGACGAACAGTTTTTAGAAAAATTAAAATTTGGAGCATCAAAAAAGCCTAAAGGAAATTATTTTATTCCTTTTGCAATTGCCGCTTCGTTGTTATTAATGGTTGGGATTTCGTTTTATTTTAATACAGGAAACAAACCAAAAAATCTACAATTTGCATCGAAAGAAACAAAGCAAACCGATTCGATTTTTACAGTTTTGATAGAAAAAGAACTCATTAAAATTAAAGAAAAAAAATCGCCCGAAAACGAAAAAATTATTAATGATGCGCTGGTTCAAATGAAAATTCTTGATTTAGATTATCAAAATATTATCAAAGAATTCGAAACAAATGGCGAAAGCAAACAAATTATTTATGCAATGATTAGCAATTTGCAAACCCGAATTTCATTTTTGCAAAACGTTTTACAACATTTAGAAAACAGTGAAAAAATTAAAAATTTATCCGATGAAAAAACAATATAAATTATTGATATTCCTGTTTTTGATACCGTTTTTAGGATTTTCGAACAATGAAGATTTGGGTTACACTAAGCAAAAGAATATTAAAAAAGCCTATTTTGTAAATTCCGATGCTGGAATAAACATTGACAATTCGTACGGAAATATAACCGTTTCGACTTGGGATGAAGATAAAGTAGAATTAGATATTTTAATAAAAGTAAGCGGCGACAGCGAAAAATGGGTAAACCAACGCATTAATGATATTGATGTAGATATTTCGGCGTTAAAAACCATGATTACGGCTCAAACCATAATTACAAATTCCAGTTTTTACAACAACGGAAATAACAATAGTTTTGAGATTAATTATGTTATAAAAATTCCTAAAAACGCAAGTGTAAAATTAACTAATAAATATGGTGATATTTTTTCGGCTGATATAAATGGAAATACAAATATCGATTGTAAATACGGGAAAATTGTTTTGGGAAAACTTAATGGAAATAAGAACGATATTGATATAAAATATTGCCCAAAATCGACAATTTATTTTATAAAAAATGCAACTATTTCGGCAAATTATTCGGGATTAAAAATAAATGAAACCACAAAATTAGACTTAAATTCGCATTATACCGATGTAGATGTAAACGAAAGTCTATCTGTAAATTACGATAGTTCCTACGGAAGTTTAAAATTTATAAAAGTAAATTCCCTTGTTGGTTCTGGAAATTATTTAACGCTAAAAATTGGCGAACTTTCTGGAAATTTAAAATTAGATACAAAATACAGTACCATAAATATTGGATTGCTAAATGCAAAAACCAACAGCATAGATATTAGTGGCGGTTACACAAATGTATCGATTGGTTTTGTTGCCAATTACGCTTTTGATTTTGATGTTTCGGGTAAATATATAAACTTCAAACATACGAATGATTTTGAAATGAATAATAGCGAAGAAACCAATAGCACCAAAAGATACAACGGTTTTTATAACAAAAAAGGTTTAAACAGAATTAGAGTTTCATCGGATTACGGAAATGTAAATTTATCAAAAAAACAATAATTTAAAATCAAAAAAAATATGAAAACATCAATTAAATTAATGGTTTGTGCTTTATTTATTTCATCGATAGCAAATGCACAAAACTGGAATGGAAAAAAAATAAAAGGAAACGGAGTTCAAAAAATCGAAAATAGAACAACAACAAATTACGACGAAGTAAAGGTTTCTGGATTTTTTGATGTGGATTTAATTGCAGGAAAAGAAGGACAAATATCGGTTCAAGCCGAAGAAAATTTATTACAATACATAAAAATTGAAGTCGAAAATAATGTGTTGAAAATTTATACCGAAAAAGGAATAAATCTGCAACCTACAAAATGGAAAACTATAAAAATTACAGTTCCATTTGAAAGTTTAAATGCGGTTTCGCTTTCTGGATCTGGCGATGTAAGATCTAAAGCTACGATTAAAACAAATCAATTTTCGGCAAACTTATCAGGTTCTGGCGATTTGAATTTGCAAATTGATGCCCAAGATATTGAATCTAAACTATCGGGATCTGGAGATATTAGTTTGACAGGAAATACATCAAATTTTTCGACAGTTATTTCTGGTTCTGGAGATATTACTGCCGATGAGTTGGAAGCCAAAAATGTAGATGTTGTAGTTTCTGGTTCAGGCGATGTAAAGGTTTTTTGTACCGAAAATCTAAAAGTTAGAGTTTCTGGATCTGGCGATATTATTTATAAAGGTGAACCAAAAACCAAAGACACAAAAGTATCTGGTTCTGGAAATATTAGTAAAGATTAATTTTAAAATTTGGGTTAGTTTTAAAAGGCATTCAATTAGTTTTGAATGTCTTTTTTTGGCACTCGATTAAGCAAAATTACTCCCGTAAAAAAGAATACAGCAAGGAAAACAATAGCAAATCTTGGACTTCCAGTAATTTGATCAATAATCCCGTAAACGCACATTCCTATTACAATTCCTATTTTTTCGGAAACGTCATAAAAACTAAAAAACGAAGCTGTATCCTCGGTTTCGGGCAATAATTTAGAATAAGTAGATCTAGAAAGCGCCTGAATTCCGCCCATTACCAACCCAACAAATCCTGCCATGACATAAAACTGAATTGGTTTTGTAATAAAATAAGCCATTGCACAAAGCAAAATCCAAAAGCAATTAATGACCATAAGTGTTGGAATATTTCCAAATTTTGCAGAAGCTCTTGAGGTCATTACCGCTCCCAAAACTGCAACTAACTGAATGACAAGAATGCAGATAATTAATCCAGTAGTTTTTTCGCTATTATTGGACCACGAAATTTCTTGAGCTCCAAAATAAGTAGCGATTAGCATTACGGTTTGAACTGCCATGCTATAAACAAAAAAAGCACCCAAATATCTTTTTAGAGCCAAGTTTTGCGATAGAATTCCCCAAACTTTTTTCAATTCCTTAAAACCATTAAAAATTACGGCTTTTGTTACTTTTCGGTCATTATTTTTGTTTCCTTTTGGTAAATAGTAATAGGAATACTGACTAAATACAATCCACCAAATTCCCACCATTACAAACGAATATCGCATCGCATCGATGGCTGCTTGACCTTTTGCGGACATTACCATTGCTAAGTTTACAATTAATAAAACAACGCTTCCTATGTAACCTAGAGAATATCCTTTGGCCGAAATTTTGTCCATTTGATCAGGAAAAGCAATATCTGGCAAATAGGAATTATAAAAAACTAAACTTCCCCAAAAGCCTATTAATCCTAAAAAATAAAACAACAAACCAACATATATATTTGCTATACTAAACCAATACAATCCCATGCATGAAAAGGCTCCCAAATAGCAAAAAAAACGCATAAAATTTTTCTTATTTCCAATATAATCTGCAATTCCCGATAATAATGGCGAAATAGATGCAACAACCAAAAACGCCAATGCAGTTACAAAACTTATTAGTGCAGAATTCTTGAAATCATATCCAAAAACATGAATCGTATGTTTGCCTTCGGTAAATAAATTTTCATAAAAAATAGGAAAAATAGCTGACGAAATCACTAACGGATAAACCGAATTTGCCCAATCATAGAAAGCCCAAGCATTCAATAATTTTTTACTTCCTTTTTGTAAATCTACCATTTTTTGTTTTTTATTGATGTACGAATTTATTTAATTTTTTGGCATAAACTACATAAATTTCAAAATTTAATAATTTGTTCATTTTATTTTATAAAAAAAAGCCAATTCTAATGAAATGGCTTTTCTTTAAATACGTAAACAAATGTTATTTATAAACTACTCCAAATTTTGCAGCTTCAGCTTTAGCAATAGGAATTAATTCTTTTAGTTTTGCAATTCTAGTAGCGTCAGACGGGTGGGTGCTCAAAAATTCTGGCGGAGCTTGTCCGTTAGAATTGGCAGACATTCTTCCCCAAAAAACTACGGATTGTTCAGGATTATAACCTGCAATTGCCATAAGTATTAACCCAATTTTATCAGCTTCACTTTCGTGACCTCGGCTAAAAGGAAGCATTACTCCAACTTGAGATCCAACTCCGTAATATTGTTGCCACATTTGTTGTTTTTCGGCACTTTGACCTCCTGTTGCAACAGCTACCCCAACGGCACCAAGTTGTTGTAATTGGCTGGCACTCATTCTCTGAGCTCCATGATTTGCTAATGCGTGAGAAACTTCGTGACCAAGAACAGTTGCCAAACCTGCATCGTCCTTAGTAACAGGTAAAATCCCAGAATAAACTACAATTTTTCCGCCTGGCATACACCAAGCATTTACATCTTTGCTTTCTACAAGTTTGTAATCCCATTGATAATCTTTTAGATAATCTGGTTGTCCTAGCGAAGTTAAATATTTTTGTGCGGCGTCTTTTATTTTGATCCCAATAGTTTCCACTCGTTTTGCATCCGTGGTTCCTGTAATTACTTTGTTTTCTTTTAGAAAAGTCCCGTATTGCTGAAAAGCAGAGGGAAATAATTCGCTATTTGATACGAAATTTAAGGTTTTTTTGCCAGTTAAAGGATTTGTTTTACATGAAACTACAAATGCAAATAGAAAAATTGCGATAATCGAAATATATTTTTTCATAATTAAAATATTTAATGTTATTACAAAAATACGATAATAAATTTTTCTTATTTGAAATATTTTTAACAAATTCTTACAAAATTCCGATTTAAATTATTCACCAATAATATGCACTTCTGTAAAATTCTTGTCAATAAAAAGTATTTTGTTTGTGTTCAAATCATCTTTATCAAACGAAATTTGCTCATTGTCTAAATAAATTTTATTTATTTTAAAAGGCAATCCATGAAGGATTATTTTATATTTAGAATAAGATGTTTCAAATTTTCCTTCCTTGTGTTGCTGAACAATGAGTTCGTTTTCTTTTCCTGTATTTTTAAAGTTTGTAAGGCTATAACGACCTTTTTTATAATCATAACCATCTTGTGCATCCTCGAAAACCTGCGAATTTTCTTTACCTAATTTAAAATATAAATCTAGTGTAAGCTCCGTAATTTCTAGTTCGCCAACGAATTGTTGAATTGGGTATTTTGGGATTATTGCACCTTCTTTTACAAAAACTGGAATTTCATCAAAATGAGTATCAACCCAAGTTTCCTTTCCTCCTATTACAAACTCTTCAGTCCAATAATTGTACCAATTTCCGCGTGGTACATACATTCGTCTGCCCAATGAGTTTGGTTCTAAAATAGGACATACTAAGATTTGGTTTCCAAACAAAAATTCATCCGTTCGATAATGCGTCTGAATATCCTCTTGATCATAATAAACAATAGATTTTAGCATTGGGATTCCTTCCTCTATATATTGCCAAAACATGGTGTATAAATAGGGTAATAATTGGTAACGCAGCTCAACAAATTTTCGGGTAATGTCAATAATTTCTTTGTCAAAAGCCCAAGGTTCTTGATTACCATGATCGCCAGAGGAATGCGTTCTGCAAAACGGATGAAAGACTCCTAATTGAATCCAACGAGCATATAATTCGCCTGTTGGTTGTTCTGCAAAACCACCAATATCTGTTCCTGTAAAACCCATTCCTGATAATGACATACGTTGTACTTGTACGTTTGCAATCCACAAATGTTCCCAAGTTGCAACATTATCGCCTGTCCAAGAGGATGTGTACCGTTGCGCTCCAGAGTATGCAGATCTTGTAATAATAAATGGTCTTTTTGGGTATGAAAAACGTTTTACACCTTCGTAGGTTGCACGTGCCATTTGTGTTCCGTAAATATTGTGAGCTTTGCGATGACTACAAGGATTTCCGTCGTAATCATGGCGGACATCCATTGGGAAAGTTTTCCCTGGAACTTCCATAACAGCGGGTTCGTTCATGTCGTTCCAAACGCCTTTTACGCCTATTTCGGATATTAATTCCTTGAATAACCCTGCCCACCATTCTCGAACTTCGGGGTTTGTGTAATCTGGAAAATTGCATTCTCCTGGCCAAACTTTTCCTTTCATATAAGGACCATCTGCCCTTTTACAGAAGTAATCTTTTTCTAAAGCTTCGTTATAAACAGAATAATCTTTGTCGATTTTTATTCCGGGATCAATAATTACTACGGTTTTAAAACCATCGGCGGCCAATTCTGCAACCATTCGTTTTGGATCTGGAAAATATTCTTTGTTCCAAGTAAAACATCGAAAACCATCCATATAATCAATATCGAGGTAAATTCCGTCGCAAGGAATTCTTAATTCTCGGAATTTTGCAGCCACTTCCATGACTTTACTTTCGGGATAATAGCTC
The DNA here is from genome assembly GCA_043783485.1 of Bacteroidota bacterium. GTDB lineage: Bacteria > Bacteroidota > Bacteroidia > Flavobacteriales > Flavobacteriaceae > Flavobacterium. Next base: position 8,490 of record JAYVZI010000019.1, on the reverse strand, counting down.
CATTTGCATTGATGATATCCTAAAGCCCATAGTGGCGGAAGCTCTGGTTTTCCTGTCAAATCGGTGTAGGTTGTTACTACATCTTGCATTTTTGGACCGTAAATAAAATAGTAATTCATTTCGCCACCATCTGCCCAAAAACTGGTTACATTTCGGCGTTCATGACTAAAATCGAAAAAGCTTCGGAACGTATTATCAAAGAAAATTCCGTAAGTTTTTTTGTCGTGTAAACCGATGTAAAAAGGAACCGATTTATACAATGGTTCTTGGTCTTTTTGGAAAGCATATTGATCGGTTGCCCAATTTTCGAGTCTTTTTCCTTTTAGGTTTAAATGTGTTGCTTTATCGCCTAGTCCATAAAAACATTCGCCTTCGCGAGATGCTTTACTCATTTTTACAATATTTCCTCCAAACTCATAACTCTCTTCCCAATGAAATCCAAGTTCGTCTTCTAGAATTACATTTCCTTCGAGATCAAAAATAGAAACCCGAGTATCGATTTTATTAATTTGACAAATTACTTTACTGGTTTTTATTTGATAAAAATTGTCCTGTTCCGTTACTTCCAGAAAATTATATCCATGAGAATGTGTTTTGTCTATCGCGTAGGAAAAATCATTGCTAAAGTAACCTTTTGCAGTAAATCGAAATCTAATTAAGCTATCGCGAAGCACTGTAACTTTTAGAATTACATTATTATCTGTATGAAAATAAACGCTATCGACTTCCTTGTTATAAGATATTATTTTAGATGGATATAAATCTCCTTTATATTCTAATTCGGTATTTGTAATCATAGTTTTTTATAAAGTTCGAAAGTTTCAAAGTTACACAGTTTATATGCTGTAAAGCCTTATTTTTATTAACATTTACGCAAACGTTATCGTTAATTACTTGGTTTTTGATTTGGTTTTTTAATCTATTTTAAAAACTAAAATTCCCAAAGGTGGTAAAGTCATTTCGGCAGAAAAATCTTTATTATTCCATGCAATTTTATCAATTTTGATGTTGGTGACTTTTACGCCACTTCCTCCATATTTTTCATCATCACTATTAAGAATATTGGATAATTTCCCATTTCTTGGAATCCCAATTCTGTAATTTTCACGGATAACTGGCGTAAAATTACAAACCACAATTACATCATCTTTTGGGTTATTTCCTTTTCGGATAAATGACAAAACAGAATTCTCGTTATCCTCGTAATTTATCCATTCAAAACCATCGACACTAAATTGTTTTTCGTGCAAAGCTGGTAATGTTTTATAGATGTGATTTATATCCGTTATTAAATTTTTAATGCCATTATGATAATCATATTGCAATAAATGCCAATCCAAACTAGATTCGAAATTCCATTCACTACTTTGTCCAAATTCCGATCCCATGAACAATAATTTTGTTCCAGGATGCGTGAACATATATCCGTAAAGCAATCTTAAATTTGCAAATCGTTGCCACTCATCTCCGGTCATTTTCCCAAAAATTGAATGTTTTCCATAAACCACTTCGTCGTGGGATAATGGGAGCATAAAATTTTCTGTAAAGGTGTAAGTCATGCTAAATGTAATGTCGTTTTGATGGTGTTTTCGGTAAATGGCTTCCTTCTGGAAATATTCTAAAGTATCGTGCATCCAACCCATCATCCACTTCATTCCAAATCCTAAGCCACCAATATATGTTGGTCTTGAAACCATTGGAAACGAGGTACTTTCCTCTGCAATTGTTTGAACTCCATCAAAACTTCTGTAAACTTCTTCGTTAAGTTCTTTTAGGAAACTTATTGTATCTAGATTTTCGCGTCCGCCAAATTCATTGGGTTCCCATTCGCCATCTTTTCTAGAATAATCTAAATACAACATCGATGCAACTGCATCTACGCGCAATCCATCTGCATGGTAATATTCGAGCCAAAAAATAGCATTACTGATCAAAAAAGATCTTACTTCGTTTCGACCATAATTAAAAATTAGACTTTTCCAATCTGGATGATATCCTTTTCTAATATCGGGATGTTCATACAAATTTGTACCATCAAAATAGCCTAAACCATGTGCATCACTTGGGAAATGAGATGGAACCCAATCTAAAATAACTCCAATTCCTGCTTGGTGCAATTTATCGACCAAAACCATAAAATCTTGCGGTTTTCCGAATCGTGAGGTTGGCGCAAAATACCCCACTAATTGATAACCCCATGATGGATCATAAGGATATTCCATTATTGGCATGAACTCTACGTGAGTAAATCCGGTTTCTTTTACATAAGCTACTAATTCATCGGCAAGCTCTAAATAGGTTAAAAAATTACCCTCGTTATTACGTTTCCAAGAACCAAGATGCACTTCGTAAACCGAAAATGGTTGGTCTAAAGCATTGGTTACTTTTCGGGTTTCCATCCAAGATTTATCCTTCCATTTATGATCTAAATCCCAAACTACCGATGCAGTATGAGGCGGTTTTTCGCAATACATAGCAAAAGGATCCGCTTTTTCGGTTTTGATGTTGTTGTGGTTAGAGGTAATTTTATATTTATAAGTTGCCCCTTTGGTGATATTTGGAATAAATCCTTCCCAAATTCCGGATCCATCCCAACGCACAAAGAGTTTATGATCGCCTTCGAGCCAATAATTAAAGTCTCCAATTACATCAACGGATTTTGCCGATGGCGCCCAAACGGCAAAATATACTCCTTTTACACCATCGATTTCTATAAGGTGCGCCCCTAGTTTTTCGTGTAAACGGAAATGTTTTCCTGCTTTGAAAAGATCTACATCAAAATCTGTAAATAAGGAATGGTTTTGTGTTTGGTTCATTGTTTTTGTTTTTTTGAACGCTAATAAAAAAAATTTATTCGCGGATTTAAGAGGTGTTTTTAAAGCTTTAAAAGAATCTAAAATTGATATTATTTTGCATCAAACTCCATAATACTTGCAATTCCTGTTAATGGAATAACTGCCCAACGAGGACGGGAATTGAGCTCGTAACCCAACTCGTAAACCGCTTTTTCGAGAATACAATATTTAAGTAAAAAATCGATTTCCTTGCGGTAACCAATGTTTAAATTTCCTGCTTGAGCCACATCAGTATAAGTTTGAATAAATACGCCAACAAAATATTTGAACAAGATTTCTCCAGCCTGAAAAAGTTCTTTTTGATCGTATGGATATTTTTCTTTGTTGTTAAAAATTGTGGCGTAAATGGCATAATGAAATGATCTGAACATTCCTGCAACGTCCTTGAGTGGAGGTTGTTTTACTTTTCGATCCCGAATGGTACTTTCTGGTTCGCCTTCAAAATCGAGTAACCAAAAATCATCTCCGTTTACTAAAACTTGCCCTAAATGATAATCTCCGTGAATTCTAATTCGTTCGGATTTCATTTTTGTCCAATCGAAATTTAGAAATAATTTTCGGATTTCTTTTTTATTATCTAAAAACTGATTCGCCAATTCTAAAGCTAATCCATCGAGTTTATGAAGGTTATTTTCTAAAATATTCAATCGGTTTTGAAATTGATAGGTCAATCGGTTTTTGAGCCAAACGGTATAATCGCCATTGTAAGTTGTTGACGTAAAAGCGGTGTCATGAATATCGCTTCCCAATGCAATGTGCATTTCGGCGGTTCGAGTTGCAAGAGTGTGAATTCGTAAAAAAATACTTAATCCAGCCCAATCTATAATTTCGTGAGGAACTTCATTAATCTTTAATCTTTTAAATAATTCTACGTCGGGAAGTTTATCGATTTTTATTTTTTTATTTTTTAAATTATCAAATATCCGATCGACTTCCTCCAACATAAATTGCCATGCATCTCCTTGATTTGGAACCAATTCCTGCATTAAACCTAAAGTAATATTTCCTTCGGATAAAACCACGCTAATGCTACCTGTGTAGGCTGGCGAACTTTTGAAATTCATTCTTTCGGTCAGAAAACGACTAATTTCGTAATCTGGATTGGTACTAATATAAATGCGTCTAAATATTTTGAGAACAAAACCGTCGTTATAAATAATGGATGTATTGCTTTGCTCAACCCCCATAAATTTAGAAGTTTCATACTCCTTATCTTCCAGTTTTTCGCCTTTGTGAAAACGTACTTTTAATTCATCTTTTTCTTTAGAATTTACAATTTTGTCGAACAATAATTTCCTAAAATCCTCTTGATGTAGGGCATCTACAAGAAATCCTTCGACTCCATTTAGTTTTACTGGCGCAATAATCGTGTTTGTGTCCAACTCCTCCTCTTTCATGAAGGAAACTGGCATAAAATAATGCTGATAAAAAGCTTCTTTAAAATTTACTTCGAGTAAAACGCCGTAATAGGAATTATTTTTAGATGTGATTTTAAACCAATCAACCACTTCTATATACTTGAGTGTACTGGCTTTTCCGCCATACCAACGCTTATTGATAATATAACTTTCTAGAATATCGGACGAAAAAACTTTCAGAAATTCCTGATCTTCAAATGCATTTTTCCAATCTGTTTTGAAAACAAATGGATTTTGAAATTCACCTTCGTTAATTTTTTTATCAATCATTATTTCTAGTTATTTTAAAATTAATTACAAATCAGATTCTTTTATTTCTCGATTTTAAATAAATGAAAAGGCAAAGTTGGATGCAACTCTACAAAATTCCATTCTTGATCCCAAATGTATCCGTTTCCAGTAATCAAATCATGAACTTTTATGGATTGTCCAGCCTGAATTCCTAGGGATTGCATAGGAATTTTTACCATTCCTTGTTTTGCGTAATACGCATCGAGATTTACAATTATTAAGGTTTCGTTTTCGCGATTATCATCAAATTTATAATACGCAATGAGTTGGTCGTTATCTGTGTCACAAAATTCAATATTATTGGTTTGTTGTAAGGAAATTTGCTCTTTTCTAATTTTATTTATTTTACTTATTAAAGTTGTAATTTTATTTTCCTTTTCCCAATCCCATTCTCTGATTTGATATTTTTCGCTGTCCATATATTCCTCTTTTCCAGGAATTGCTTCCGAAACCATTTGTTCGAATACTGGTCCATAAATACCTGTAGATGAACTTAGTGTTGCTGCAAGAAAATATTTTTGAAGATGCGTAGCTTCATTTGCTCCTTGCAAGGAAAAAGGATTGATATCTGGTGTATTGGGCCAAAAATTTGGACGAAAAAATTCCTTTTGATTGGTTTTTGTCAATTCATTTACATATTCGATCAATTCGGCTTTAGTATTGCGCCAAGTAAAATAAGTGTAGGATTGTGTAAAACCTTGTTTGGCTAATTCATGCATGATTTTAGGACGCGTAAAAGCTTCGGCTAAAAACAACACATCTTGATGTTTTTTCTTGATTTCGGCAATAAGCCAACCCCAAAAATAAAAAGGTTTAGTATGCGGATTATCTACTCTAAAAACTTTAATATCGCATTCTTCAATCCAAAAAAGGGCACAATCTAGCAATTCCTTCCAAAGATTTTTCCAATCTGAACTTTCATAGTAAATTGGCAGAATATCTTGGTATTTTTTTGGAGGGTTTTCGGCATATTGTACCGTTCCGTCTGGTCGCCATTTAAACCATTGCGGAAAATCTTTTACATAAGGATGATCGGGAGCGGCTTGCAAAGCAAAATCCATTGCTATTTCGATATCGAGATCTTTTGCTTTTTTAACTAACGATTTAAAATCTTCGATTGTTCCTAATTCGGGATGCGTAGATTTGTGTCCGCCGTATTGTGAGCCGATTCCCCAAGGCGATCCAACATCAGTTTTTTCTGCGTTTGTAGCATTGTTTTTCCCTTTTCGATTTACTTCACCAATGGGATGAATTGGAGGAAAATACAAAGTATCAAAACCCATTTTGGCAACTCTTGGTAGTAAATTTTCGCAATCCTTAAAAGTTCCATGAGCCTCTGAACCAGATGCCGAACGAGGAAAAAACTCATACCAAGTGCTAAATAATGCTTTTTTTCTATCAACATAAACCTTTAGTTCTTGCGATTGATTAGCGAGGAATTTTTCTGGGTATTTTTTAAAAATTGATTTAAGTTTATCAGAAACGGCCTCGGAAATTGCTTTAGAATATTTTTTTTCATCAGAAAATAAAGTTCCTAATTCTTGCAAATATTTTTTTTCTGAAGCAGAAACTTTTTTCAATAATGGATTTATGTATTCAATTCCTTCTAATAACTCAGATTTTACAAGCTGATTGTCCTGAATTTTTTTCCCAATTCCGTATTGCCAATTCAGCGCATAATCAATCCAAGCTTCGACCAAATAGGAATAATATCCTTGTTTTTCGACTGTTAATTCGGCTTCATATTCATCATTTGGTTTTGAAACCATTCGAACTTCATTCCATTTTTTTTCTTTTTCATGTTTAAATAAAACTGCAGCTTCCAAAACATCATGACCATCGGAAATTACATCGGCAGTAATTGCAACTTTTTGACCTATTATTCGTTTTATAAAAAAATCCCCATTGTCTATTTGAGGCAACACATTTTCAATTATAACTCTTTTTTGGTTTAGCATTTTTAATATTTATTTAATAACTTTAAATTTAATAAAAAAAGATTAATAAAGTAACTTAGCTAAAAATTTATTGAAATGTCAAAAAACATTAAAAAACAGCAACAATCATTGAAAATTCCTAAACTAATTTTGAATACAGCTAAGTTTTTAAAATTAATCTCACCAAAATTAGCAACTCTTTTTGCTGCAAAATTATTTACAACTCCAATAAAATACAAAATTCCAAATAGAGAATTGGAAATGGATGCAAAAAGCAAGCAATCCAAATTACTAATTCCGAGTATCAATAAAGAAATTGTAGTGTATCAATACGGAAATAGCACCAAGAAAATTTTATTGGTTCATGGTTGGTCTGGAAGAGGAACGCAATTGTACAAAATTGCGGATGCATTGTTGCAAAATGGGTTTTCAACAATTAGTTTCGATGCGCCAGCACACGGAAAATCAAAAGGGAATTCTACAATTATGGTAGAATTTATTGCTTCGATTTTAGAAATCGAAAAACAATTTGGACCATTCGAATTTGCAGTTGGTCATTCGCTTGGTGGAATGTCACTTTTAAATTCATTAAATAAAGGCCTGAAAATCAATAAACTTGTAATAATTGGAAGCGGAAATTTAATCAGTGATATTATCAAAGACTTTATTCAGAAATTAGATATGAATCCAAGGCAAGAAGATTTATTACGGTTAAATTTTGAAAAAAAGTACAAAGAAAAAATGAATGATTTATCGTCATACCTAAATGCAGAAAAAATTTCAATTCCAGTTTTAGTAATTCATGACCAAAACGATGACGAAGTTCCAGTTCGCTGTGCACATGAAATAATAGCAAAATTAAAAAATCATAAATTAATGATTACAAACAACTTAGGCCATAGGAAAATTTTGGGCGATGAAAATGTAATTAATCAAATTATAGATTTTCTAAACTAATTTTGGAAATTTAATTCAGAAAATGGATCTATTTGAAAATAAAAACTGGAATCAAAAAATAATTCCGTTATTAGAAAAATACAAAGGAAGAAAACATCCTTTGGAATATCAAAATTTATACCAGCTTTTGGTAATGGTTGTCCTTTCTGCGCAAGATTCTGATGCAAATATAAATACAATTGCGCCTACTATATTTGAGAAGTTTCCAAATATTGAAACACTATCAAAAAGTAATGTTACCGAATTAATTCCTTTTTTAAATAAAATTAAGAATTTTGAAACAAAATCGATTTGGCTGATTGAAATATCTCAAATACTAAAAACTAATGATAACATACCACTCAATATGAAGTCATTAACTTCTTTAAAAGGTATTGGAAGAAAATCTGCAAATGTGATTATAAGAGAATCTAATACCAATCCCGAAGGTATTATTGTAGATTTACATGTTGTACGAGTTGCACCAAGAATAGGTTTGACAAACGCTACTGATGCTAATAAAATAGAAATTCAACTCATGAATATCTTTGATAAAAAAATTTGGAGCGAAGTTGGAATGGCAATTTCTTTTTTAGGAAGGGAAATTTGTAGACCAACAAATCCAAGATGTCATGAATGCCCAATTAATATGAATTGTAATTATTACAATAATTTATAATTTTTTTTATGGCGTGACCCAAGGGTCGGGCTTTCGGCTGTATCTTTTATTTGCTATCGCTGCATAAAAGGATGTCGCCTCTATCCCTCACGCAGTCCTAATAAATTATTGGATCATATTAAGTCTTCAAAGTAATTACAATAAATATTTTTCTATTATTGACTAATTTTAAATAATAGATACAGATTATTTAGATCTAGACATTATTACCCAAGCTTGCGAACACGTCGTACGTATAAAAAAAAGAACCCTAGTCTTTTTAGACTAGGGTTCGATAAAGAAATTCGACGAACCGAGCTTGCGAACACGTCGTACGTATAAAAAAAAAGAACCCTAGTCTTTTTAGACTAGGGTTCGATAAAGAAAGGCGACGA
>JAYVZI010000018.1:0-14514 GCA_043783485.1 Bacteroidota bacterium | reverse complement strand
ATTTCCCGTCTAAATCATCATCAAAATCATCAATTTTGAGTTGTGTTGGTTTTGGTTTTGCAGCATTTGCTTTCTTTTTCCAAATATCAAATTTGTCTGCAGAAAGTTTCTTTTTCATTATCTCAATAATCTCTTTTTCGTCCAAGCCAAATTCCTTTTTGATAATTTCATAAGGATTTCGTTCTTCCTGAGCCATTCCAATCATTCTTTGAGTTTCATCCCAAGTCAATTCTATGCGTTTACTTTTTTTCATTACTAGAAAAATAATTCTGTTTTTGGTTGTTTGTATTAGGTATCAATTTCTATTCCAATATTAAGAAAAAAATTAATTACTTCGATGGCTTAATTAATTTTTTTTGAAATTTATTTTATCTTTAAATGGAATTTCTAATAAACTACCAATTTTGTTGTTCAATTCGGGTTTCATATGCGTATCAATTCCGTAAATAATAGCTTCTTTTTCCATTGTCATAAAAGTTCCAAAAAGCCGATCCCAAACCGAAAAAATATTACCATAATTACTATCCGTATAAGGCAAAACATAATGATGATGCACTTTATGCATGTCTGGCGAAACGATAAAATAACTCAAAATAACATCTAATTTTTTAGGAATAGCAATATTAGCATGGTTAAATTGTGTGGCAACAACCGATAGGGTTTGGTACAAAAATATCATCCAAATTGGTGTTCCAATAAATAAAACACCCAAAGTTGTAAATACAAATCGGATGACACTTTCACCGGGATGATGTCGATTTGCAGTTGTGGTATCGATCCAAGTATCCGAATGATGAATAATATGAAAACGCCATAAAAATGGGACTTTATGTTCGACTAAATGAACCAAATAGGCTCCGATAAAATCCATTAGTAGCAATCCAATTATAGCATAAATCCAAATATTCATCTCCGGCAACCAATTGAGTAATCCAAAATGATTTTGAGCACTCCAATCCGCAACTTTCATCAATATAAACGCCAATATAAAATTAATTACAATGGTTGTAATCGTAAAAAAAATATTTATTCCTGCGTGATTCCATTTTTTATATTCGAATTTAAATAACGGGAAAGCATTTTCTATCAACCAAAAAAACGTAATTCCACTTACAAGAATTAAACTTCGATGCGAGGACGGAATTGTCGAAAAATATTGAATTATTTCGTTCATGTCATTTTTTTATAAAAATACTAAATTAATTTATAACTCTAAACGTCAAATTTATTCTAGCGCCAATTGGCTTTGCAGTTTTCGGAATTTGATGTTTCCAAAAATGCTGTGTTGTTCCTTTCATTACTAGTAAACTTCCGTTTTCTAGGATAATATTTTGTTTTAGATCTGGAATTGAATTGTGTTTCATCTGAAAAACCCTCTCGGCTCCAAAACTTAGCGATGCAATTATCGGATTTGTTCCTAATTCCTTTTCGTTGTCCGCATGCCAGCCATTACTGTCTTTTCCGTTTCGATAATAGTTGAGCAAAACTGTAGTAAAATTATGATTCGTTTCGTTTTCGACCATCGATTTTATTTTTTGCAAAAGCAATGTCCAAGGATGCGGCTGCATTTTTATGTTAGAGTAGGAGTAAGGTTTTCCTTCGTTTCCAAACAATGCGGTGAGTCTGGGTTGCGGATGAATTTTATTAAAAACCTTGATTTCATCTTGTTGCCAAGGAATTTCCGCAATTAAATCCTGAAAAATTTTATTTGCATCATCCAAATCAAAAAAGTTGGGATAATAAATAATATCTGCATCAGGCAAATCGAAAATTATTGGTTCGGATGGAAAAAGTGAATTCATATTACAAAAATAAAGAGAAAAACAAAGATTTGAAACTTCATTTTTCTCTTTAAATCAATTATAAATAATTTTTATGCTTCTGAATGATCTTGCAAAAGATTTTTATAAACAAATCCTGCTGCAATAGCTCCTAATATTGGCGCAGCCCAAAACAACCAAACTTGGCTTAAAGGTTCGCCACCAACAAATAAGGCTTGCGATAATGATCGTGCAGGATTTACAGATGTATTTGTAATTGGAATGCTTATTAAATGTATTAAAGTCAAAGCCAAACCAATAGCAATTCCTGCAAATTTTCCGTTGGCAAATTTGTCTGTAGCTCCAAGAATTACTATTAAAAAGAACATTGTAAGTACAAATTCTGCAATTAAACATGCTTGCATAGAATAACCGTCTGGCGAAAAGGTACCAAAACCGTTTGAGGCAAACGCTCCCGCTTTTGAAGCATCGATAGCAAAACCTTCTTTTCCAGAACAAATTAAAAATAGTGTACCCGCAGCAGCAATTGCCCCAACACATTGCGAAAGGATATATGGTAATAAATCCTTTGCAGGAAATCTTCCTCCAGCCCAAAGTCCAAAAGAAACTGCTGGATTAAAATGTCCTCCAGAAATGTGACCAACAGCATAAGCCATCGTCAAAACGGTAAGTCCAAATGCTAGCGAAACACCAACAAATCCTATTCCTGCTCCCGGGAAATTGCACGCAAAAAGGGCGCTACCACAACCTCCAAAAACAAGCCAATACGTTCCAAAAAATTCTGCCAATAATTTTCTCATAATAGTTTAGTTTTAGTTAAAATTTTAACGAAGTTAAGTTAAAAAATTATCAAAGTGTAAAAAAATTTAGAGAAAATGTAAGTTTATTATTGTTTAAATCTCTTAAAGTCGATATTCATAACAACAATTGCGAGAATAATTAATACAATTCCTAACCATTGCAGCGCAACTAAACTTTCGTTTAATAAAAAGAAAGCCATCATTACCGAAACAGGAAGTTCTAAGGCAGAAACGATGCTTCCTAGTCCAATTCCAGTAAGCGGAAATCCAGCATTCATAAGCATTGGTGGAATAATAGTTCCGAAAAGCGCCATAAAAATTCCCCATTTCATAAAAATCTGAAAATTAAACGGTGTTGTTTGCGTATAAATCGAAAATCCAAAAACAATAACTGCTCCACCAAGTAGCATAAACAAACTGCGTTGAGCAGATGAAATATTGGTTGCCACACGATTTGCGGTGAACATTGTTGTAGTAAACGATGCTGCTGCGAGCATTCCCCACATAATTCCGTGCCAATCTAACTGAACTTGATTATTGATTAAATTTGTTGCTAAAACGGTTCCAAGAAGCACAATTGCAACTGAAATTATTTTTTGGGTTGATGGAATTTTTTTCTCTAAAATCATTTCCAACAAAACGCCCATCCAAACGGTTTGCATCAAAAGCACAATCCCGATAGAAACAGGAATATATTTTACAGCCAAATAATAAAAAACACTTGTCATTCCTAAAGAAGTTCCAGCAAGCATTAAATGGAAAATATTTTTTTGAGAAGCTTTTTGTACATCGGCACCTTTTTTTGCTTTCTGAAAAGCATTAATTATTAGGATTCCTATAATTCCGAGTATAAATTGTGAAGATGTTACTTCGGCTGTTGTAAATCCTTCGGCGTAAGCCATTTTTACGAAAGTAGCTAACATTCCGTAACTTGTAGCGCCAAGTCCAACTAGGAAAACTCCTTTTAGTACATTATTTTTAGTCATTTTTTTTAATTTTAAAAAGCGGGCAAAGATAGAATTTAGAATTTAGTTTTGATGAAATATATTTTATTTTTAATTTATAAGTAAAGTATTGTTAAAATTGATTTATTTCAAAATATGTTTATTTTTAAATTAAATTTATATATTTGATTATAAATTGCCCAAATCCAATACATAATAAATGATTTCTAATAATTCGCAACATACCGATCAAGTTCTTTCTCTTTTAGAGGAGGCTTATTCTGGGCGTATTAACAACTTGCCAAAAAGTATCGAGCAAGCAGAAAAAGCTCTCGAAATGAGTAGAGAGATCAACAATAAATCATTAATAGGAAAAAGTCTCAATCAATTATCGCTTTATTATATGATTATTAGCGATTTTGATCAATCTAATTCCAAATCCGAAGAGGCAATAAAGTGTTTTGAAGCCCTAGATGACGAAAAAGGAATTGCAGATGCAAAGTACAATATGGGAAGCGTTTACTACAAAACCAATAACTATCATTTGGGTTTGGTTTATCTTATTGATGCGCTAAAAATTTATAAAAAATTCGATGATTTGTACAATCAATCCAAAGTCGAAAAAGCAGTTGGAACAATTTACGAATACATTGGTGATCCTCATAATGCTTTCAAATCCTACAAAAACGCCATAAAAATTGCACGAATTATTGGCGATTTTAATTTAGAATCCAATGTTTACAATAACTTATCAGGATTATTATTAAAAAAACAAAAAACCAAGATTGCCATGAGTATGATAGAATATTCTATTATGCTCAAAAAGCGTACAAATGATATTCGTGGTTTTGCATTTGCAATTTATGGTCGCGGAAAAATTCATTACAAAACAGGAAAACTAGACCTTTCAGAGTCCGATTTTCTGGAAGCGGCAAAAACTCATAATCAAATGGGCGAGAATATGGGAGCCGCAATGGCACTCAACAAACTTGGGATTTTATATCTAAAATTGGAACAATTAGAGAAAGCTGAAGATTTTGGTAAACAAGGTTTAGAATTGACTTTAAAACACAATATGTCGATGATAAAAATAAAAAGTTATCATCTTTTATATTTAATTTTTAAAAAAAGAAATAATATTCCAAAAGCATTAGAATATTTAGAATTTTATCTCAGAGAAAAGGAATCTGTATTAAATACTCAAACGCTCAAAGTTATTGAGAATTATGATTTAATAAACAAAATGAATATTCTTGAAAGCGAAGCTTTGCTAAATCAAGAAAAACAAAAAAGCATAGAGAAAAAAAATCGCGACGAAGAGGAATCTGTTAGAATAAAACAGGAATTCCTATCGATTATGAGCCACGAAATCCGAACTCCGCTCAATGCAATTACAACAATTGTATCTATTTTGGACAACGAAGCTCAAGGCGAAAGTAAAAAACTGCTCAATAGTTTGCAATTTGCATCTACTAATTTGATTAGTATTGTAAACGATATTTTGGATTTTACAAAACTAGATTCGAACAAAGCCAAACTCGAAAATCAGAATGTAAATCTTTATACTTTATGCGAAAATATTTACAATTTGCATTTAGGATTAGCTAATAATAAAGGTTTAAAATTCAATTTTATTCCGAATATTTCCGATAAAAATTTTTATTATTTAGACCAAACAAAAATTGCTCAAATCCTTAGCAACCTTGTTGGAAATGCTATAAAATTTACAGAATACGGAAAAGTAGATTTTTGTGTCGAATTAATAAAAGAGAAGAAAAAATCCGATACAATTTTATTTACAATCTCCGATACTGGCGAAGGAATTTCCGAAAAAGACATGTCCGAAATTTTTGTAAGTTTCTCGCAAATCAAACCAATAATGACCAGAAAACAAGGCGGAACAGGACTTGGACTTGCTATTGCAAAAAAATTGGTCGAATTGCACAAAAGCGAAATCAAAGTAAAAAGTATCTTGAAACAAGGTTCGGATTTTTATTTTACATTAAAATTAAAAAAAGTTTCTCAAGAAATTATTCAAGCCAGAAATGATCCTTCGCAACTCATAGGAAAACACGCATTACTAGCCGAAGATACTCCAATGAATGCCTTGCTAATGAAGAAATTACTCTCCAATTGGGGCGTAATTACGGATCATGTTGTAAATGGAAAAGAAGCATTTGAGGCTGCAAAACTTAAAAAATACGATTTTATTTTAATGGACATTCACATGCCTGAGATGAATGGTTTCGAAGCCACAAAATTAATACGAACCCATGAAAACCCAAACCAATCATCGCCAATATTTGCCGTAACTGCGGATGTAATGGCAAAAGATGATAAGGAAAATGCGCATTTGTTCAACGGGATTTTATGGAAACCATTAGAAATAGAAAAACTATTTGCGGCATTGGCTCACGAAAAATAAATTTTAAAACAAACCCTCTAAAGCTTTGTTTTTTATACCAATTTTAGAGTAATCAAAATTCATTTTGTTTTGCAAAAGTGAGGCGTAAACACTTCGAAAATCAACTTCGTGTTTTAAATCGCCGTTGTCTAAATTAGATAAATTTGGATTATTTCCTATTACTTTTCCGCGATTATTTCCTCCAATTACAAACATTGGCGCAGCTGTTCCGTGATCCGTTCCCTTTCCATTATCATGAACTCGACGACCAAATTCCGAGAAAACTACAATAGTTACATTTTGCAATTGCTGCGATTTTTTTAAATCTTGATAAAAACTAAAAATAGCATCGTTAAGTTCTGAAAGTTTGTTTTTTTGAATAACCAACTGATTGTCATGCGTGTCAAATCCGCCAAGCGATGTGTAATAAACCTTAGAATTCAGGTTTCCTTTTATTAATTTCGAAATCCATTCTAGGTTTTTAGACAATCCTGTTTTTGGATAAATAACATCCGAAGTTGCAGATTTTGATAATGCTTTTTGAATCTCGTCCGAACCTTCGGAAACCGAATTGGCAATTTTACGAACAAAATCTAATTGTGGATTATCGGATAATTTTGCATCTTTATCTACATTATTTTTGGTGGTAAATTTACTTGGATCTCGAACAGTTATTGCATTTGGTTCTTCGCCTTTGAGCGATAAATTATCAATAGAATCTATATTTATTGCCGCCGTTGGATTGTGGTCTTTGTATTGTAAATCCAAATATCGGCCAAGCCAACCATCATTTAAATATTCTTGATTGGTTGGTGCAGTTTGCCAAATTTCTTGACTTCGGAAATGTGAACGAACAGGTTCTGGATAGCCTACATTTTGTATAACCGACAAATCTCCAGCTTGTTGCATCGTAGCAAAATCCTTGAGAGCTGGATGAAAAGCCATTCCTTTTGTTGCGGAAATTACTTCGGATTTTGAGATGGCAATTTTTGGACGAAAGTCGTAATATAAAGGATCTTGAAACGGAATAAAAGTGTTTAAACCATCGTTTCCGCCATTAAGTTGCACAAAAACCAAGCATTGTTCGCCAACGACCAAATTACTTTGAGAACCAAATGCATGAAGAAAACTTGGCAACAATAAAGTTCCGCCAGTAAATGTTCCTGTGAGCGATAGAAAGTTACGTCTGTTCATTTTTTTAGTTTTAAATAAGTTGGTATTCAGGCGTTTTTGCCATGGCATTGAACAATCTTAAAACAGCATTTTCTGATCCTTGGTTGTTTCCTTCGAAATCGTATTTTAGTAATTTCTCAAAATCTTGTTGCAAATTTTCATCTACATTAAATAGAGATTTGGAGCTAAGTTCTGCAATAATTTGTTTGTTAGTTCCGGATTTATTCCAGTCGAGTTTCACGTTTACGATTTGATTTCGGGTTTGGATCATCATTTCATTTTCCTCGTTTTGCGGTTTTCTTCGATCTAGGTTTTTGCCATTACAAAGTAAATCGGCAACATTATTGCGTTGCAAAAAGTTTTGCGAAGTTAGCCATGAATTTCCGCCATCCCAGCCTTTTACATTGGGCTGATTGAACAAATCCATGCCTTGTTGTTTCATAAAATACGCAATTAATTTTCCGTTTGGCTTTTCGATTTGAAGCTCGTTCATGATTTGCAAAACGTATTCCAAAGGATTTTTTATTTTAGATCCCGCATTGTTTTTTGCAAATTCCTCCGTAAAAATTTTCATTAAAAGTGGTTTTATCTCAAAATCTACTTTACGAAAATAATCACCATAATATTGTACCAATTCCTGGTTTGGATTGTCATAAATAAACCATTTTAGGATTTTTCGAGTAATAAAATAAGGAATATTTGGTTGTTGAAAAATAATATCAATCATTTCATCGATTTTAAAATTCCCTTTTTTGCCTAAATATTCGAAAGTATCGTTGTCTTCAAAAAATTTTCGGTAAACCGCATTTTCATCTCCAATTCCTAATCCTGCTAATCCTTTTGCTCCGTTTTTTATATCGGATTCGGAGTAATTTCCTATTCCTAAGGTAAATAACTCCAGCAATTCGCGGCTCAAATTTTCGTTAAGTTTTTCCTTACGATTATCAACATTATCGAGGTAGCGAACCATTGCATTGCTTTTTATAATTTGTTTAGTAAGATCTTTAAAATTACCAAAAGCATTTTCGCGTAAAATTTGATTGTGTTGAAAAATCCAGTAATTTACTTTTACTTTTTGATAAGTCGAGACATAATGATTGTGCCAAAAGCAAGTCATTTTTTCACGCAAGGGGAATTCTTCGTTAATCATTTTGTCAATCCACCATGATTTCATGTCGAATGAGGTTTGAATTTCTTTTTTTAAATATTCTTTTTTTTCATCTTGATTCGATGATTGCAATTGCTTTCGAATTTTTTTTAATTCGTCAAAAGATTTTGGACTATTTGTCAGGAAATCAGGAATAGACTTGTCTACCTTCGCTGAAAGTGATTTTTCTAAAAACGGTTTCAACCCCATTTTATCTATCAATTTGGCTTGTTTTCCAGAAAAGCCTAAACGCAGCGACCAAAGATTGTTATTGTTCATGATTTCCTTAATTTTGAGTTATCGTCTGGTTTTTTTAGTTGCATTTCTATTTTTAGAAATTTCTCTTTTTGTAGAAGTTTTTACTCTAGATCTTGGGTCATTATCATTATTATTTTTCCTTAAATCATTATTTCTGGAATTACTTTTTCTGATAATTGTAGTATTTCTTGTATTGTGTATTATTAGTTTAGAATAATGTCTTTTTGGCGCATAAATCCTTCTGGCAACAACTACTTTTGGAGTTATTGTTCGGTGATAAAAACCGCGATAAGGCGCATATCTTGTAAAGAAAATAGTATGACGATATGGGTGCCAAGGTTTCCACCATTTTGGATAAAACATCCAGCGATGTGGGGAGTACCAAACCACATAACTTGGACTGTAAATGTAACGAACACTTGGCCAAAACCAAACATTAACGATTATTGAGTTTGAAGTAATTTCAGGAACATTTGGTCCGCCTTGGGATTTTTCTAGTTTATTATCCACATCAAAAGGCTCAACAATTGTATTACTTGCATAAAGTTCGTCGTCGCCATTTATTTGAAGAATTGCGGTTTCTTTTCCAGTTTTTTCTATACCAATTGTTGCAATATCTTGTTTTTCGGTTTCGCTCAAAAAAGTGCTTAGTACAATAACATGTGTATCGCCATCGTTTAAGTCATCAACGTTTATGTAATCTGTATTTCCGTCGTTATTTAGATCTAGATTGTTTACATTATTATTTTCTTCGTTTATGGATTTTTCAAATTCTTCGAGCGAATTCGATTTTTTGAACATCGCTAATGCGCCTTCTAAACTAAAATTTTCTCCTGTAAATTCTGGTTTATCAATTTCTTGACTAAAGCCAAATGTTATTCCTAGAACAACAAAAAGCATGGTGGTTGTTTTTTTCATAATAGTGTTGCGTTTAAAATAAGACTTTGAAAAATCGAAAAGGTTTAATCGAATTTATAATTTAATAATGCATCAAAAAGATATTTTAGCTTTATAATGGGATTAATAGTAATTTTGAAAACTATATGTGTTATGATGTTTACTAAAACCAGTTTGTTTTTTTTGTTTTTGATGCTATGCAGCTTCGAAATCTCCTTTGGGCAAGTTGTTCCCCAAAAAGTAGATTCTGCAAAAATGTATCGAAATATCGAAAAATATTCTAAGCGAAGTAAGTTTACAAAATTAATGCACAAATTGATTTTCGAACCAGTTTCTAAACAGAAAATTAAGCAAAATACTTTTCAGAAATCTATAAAAAAAAAGTACAATAATTTTGAAGGAAAAATTATCCGAAAAATAGATATTACAACCCTAGATCCATTTGGATATTCCGAAGTAGATACCACTATAAAACCTACAAAATATGTACACAAATTAGGAAATACATTGCATAATAAAACCCGAAAATTTGCTATTGGAAACTTGCTTTTAATCAAAAAAAACAAACCTTTAGATTCGCTTTTAGTAAAAGAATCAGAACGTTTGATTAGAAGCCAACGCTTTATTAGATCCGTAAATATTCAAACCAAATTAGTTTCTGAAAATTCCGATTCTGTCGATGTTTTTATTAGAGTTTTGGATGGTTGGAGCTTGGTGCCAGATTTTACAACCTCGACCTCGACCTCTACATTTAGATTAAAAGATAAAAATTTTTTTGGGACAGGTCATGAGTTTGTAAATACGTACCGAAAAAGCCTTACAACCAGCAAAGACGCTTACAGCACGAGTTATACGGTTCCTAATATTATGAATACTTTCGTAAAAACAACGCTGAGTTATCAGATAGATATTAATGATAATTATGGCAAATTCATCAATATCGAAAGGCCTTTTTTCTCGGTTTACACCCGATGGGCTGGAGGAGTTTACTTTGGACAACAATTTAGGAAAGAAATATCCCTAGAGCCTAATTTGATTTCGCAAACTCAAAATTTCAAATACAATATCAAGGATTATTGGGCTGGTTATTCTCATCAGGTTTTTAAGGGAAATACGGAGGCAAATCGAGCGATAAATCTTATAACAAGCGTTCGCTTTTTGGATACTAAATACATTGAACGCCCCGAATTTTTATATGATAGTTTACGGGTTTACTCTAACGAAAAGTTTTTTCTGACCAGCATAGGTTTATCTTCTAGAAAATTTACACAAGACAAAGATTTATTCAATTTTAACGTAACCGAAGATGTTGCTTCTGGAATTATTTACAATTTAACGGGCGGCTACCAGAAAAAAAATAATTTGGGACGATATTATTTCGGAGCTAGATTTGCAATTGGCCGTTATTTTAAGTTTGGATATTTTAGCACCAATGCAGAATATGGAACGTTTTTTACGAGATCTAAAACCACTCAAAGTGCATTTGTTTTGAGCTCTGTTTATTTTACAAATTTGCTTGAAACCACAAAATGGAAATTCCGACAATTTATTAAACCTGAGTTAGTTATTGGCAACAATCGTTTGGCAACAAATGCCGATAAACTCACGTTAAATGATAATAATGGTATTCAGGGTTTTAATAGTTCATCGCTTTTTGGAACCAAAAAATTGCTTGTAACTTTCCAAACCCAAGGATATTCGCCCTGGAGAGTAATAGGTTTTCGATTAAATCCGTATTTGAGTTATACCATGGGAATGATTGGTGAGAATTTTGATCAATTCAAAAACAGCCAAATTTATTCTCAAATCGGTGCAGGAATTATTGTAAGTAATGATTATTTGGTTTTTAGTTCGTTTCAGTTTTCGTTTTCGTTTTATCCAACAATTCCGGGTTATGGCGACTCAATTCTGAAAACAAATTCGTTTAAAACCTATGATTTTGGATTGCAAAGTTTCGAAATCTCTAAACCAAATACGGTTCCGTACCAGTAAGTTATTTTTCGGTTTCCTCCGCTAAATCGCTTAAATGCAAACGTAACGCATTTACAGAAATACTAATTTCCCAAAACGAAATTCCTAATGAAGCAAGTAAACAAAGCAAACTTGATCCAAAAAAATAAATCGCAAATATTTGTAATTCAAAAAACAGCAAAAGCATTGCGAAAACCGATAAAAACAAACACAAAACTCCAAACATTTGCATGTATCTAATAAGTGTTAATCGCAAATTAAGGTTTTTTATTTCTAGCAAAATGCTTTTGTTATGATCTTGATCGTAAGTTTTTTTGAGGTTTCTGATAATTTGAGCAATTGTCAAAAACCTATTGGTATAAGCCAATAAAATCAACGAAGTTGCCGAAAAAAGTAAAGCAGGAGTTTCTATATGAAGTGTCATTAGTGTTAATTAGAAATTATGAATTTCAAAGTTCGTAAAACTTTACTAGATTGAATTAAAAAAACCTGTAAATTATAGAATTACAGGTTTTTTGAAAATGATTTTCTATAAAATATAATCGGTATTTATAAAATTAGATTCCTTATTGTTTAATAAAGCTTGAAGAATTTCATTATTATATTCGTTATCTTTTGATGCTACAAATGTTCGAATCGAGAACGATCGTAAGGCATCATAAATACTCAAAGTTCCAACGGCCGAATCTTTTCGACCTGTAAACGGAAAAATATCTGGTCCACGCTGGCACGAACTATTTAGGTTTACACGAGTTACTAAATTGACCAAAGTATCAATAAGTGGCGCAATGGTTTTAATATCTTTTCCGAACAAACTTACTTGCTGCCCGTAATTAGATTCCGCCATATCATCTAGCGGTTCTTGAATATTTTTGAAAGTAATAATAGGCACAACTGGACCAAATTGTTCCTCATAATAAACCCTCATTTTTTTGTTTATTGGATACAAAACTGCTGGATAAATATAATTTTCTGATCGTTCGCCGCCTTTTTTATTAATAATTTTTGCTCCATTTGCAAGGGCATCATCTATCAATTCTTGTAAATATTCTGGTTTGTCTTTTTCTGGCAATGGTGTTAAAAAAACATTTTCATCCCAAGGATTTCCGTATTTCAATTCATCGACTTTGGCTGTAAAACGTTTATTAAATTCATCAGCAATCGATTCATGAACATACAAAATTTTGAGTGCCGTGCAACGTTGCCCGTTGAATGATAAACTACCCGAAATGCATTCCTGAATTGTTAAATCTAAATCGGCATCTTCTAGGATTATAGCTGGATTTTTTGCCTCGAGTCCGAGAATTAATCGTAATCTGTTTTTGTTAGGACTTTCGTCTTGCAATGCAATTGCGGCTTTAGAATTACCAATTAATGCTAAAATCGAAATTTTCCCCGACTTCATAATTGGAGTTGCAACTTCGCGCCCACGACCATAAACTATATTAATTACGCCACTCGGAAAACTTTTCTGGAAAGCATCTAATAATGGTGATAATAACAAAACCCCCAATTTTGCGGGTTTAAAAACAACTGTATTTCCCATTATTATGGCGGGAATTAATAATGTAAAAGTTTCGTTTAGCGGATAATTATAAGGTCCCAGACACAAAACAACACCAAGTGGGCCACGACGCACCATTGCATTTACGCCTTGATTTTTGGTAAATTTAGCCGAATTTCTATCAATAATTTTATATTCTTCAATAGTGTCATTAATATAATCAACGGTTCTGTCGAACTCTTTCTGAGAATCTGCTAATGATTTTCCTATTTCCCACATTAAGAGTTTTACGACTTCGTCACGAGTTTTTTTCATTTCGATGACAAAATTTTGCATGCATTTTATCCTATCAATAACTTTCATAGTTGGCCAGGAACCCTGACCGTTGTTGTATGCCAAAACCGAAGATTCGAGTGCTTCCAATGCTTCTTTTTCGCCCATTGATGGCGTTGTTCCCAAAAAAGTTGGTTCATAATTTAATGTAGAAGAAATTGTAGAATAGACCGATGTTGAAGCTCCAGTCCATTTTTTTAGTTCGTCATTTATCAAATAAGTATCTTGAATTGTGGGATTTGAAATTTGATATTTTTCGGGAATTGAATTCATTATTTTTATTTTTTTATAAATGTAATAAATGTTTATTGAAAAAAATTAGAACATTTGTTAAACAAAAAAAACCTACAAGTTTTAATTTGCAGGTTATCTTATGTTTATCTAATTTATGTTCTAAAATAGATTAATCGTTTACCAAGTTTTGTAAATAGGCAAGGAATCTCGAAATGATTCCGCGCTTTTCTAGTTTTGGATTTTGTTGTTTAGAAACGCTTTCGAAAGCTCTAAATGTAGAAATGAAAAATGTTATAAAACAAAAAACAACAACTATATTGAGGATTATTATATCTAGATTTTTCATATTATTTTTTCAGTTTAAGGTTAAAGAAAATTAATAATCCAACTATTGTTGGTGGCCACAATCCTATAAAAATAGCTCGTTCGTGATTACCAAGTATTACATAATAATATTCGGAAGTGAAAATTAATAGAATAACTACAACTAAAATAAATAACTCTGATTTTTTAAATTTGTTAAACATATAATTTTGATTTTAAGTTTGATAATAATTAATAACCTTCAAATGTAATGAATTAATCATTCTGTTTAACATTTTTTAAATATTATTAAACAAAAAAAAACCTGCAAGGTTGAACTTGCAGGTTAAATCTAATTTATTTTAAAAAAAAAAACTATTTTATCAACTCAAAACTTCTTTTTACAAAAGCAGTTAATTCTTCGCCTTTTAACAAATTTTGAGATAATTTTGCCAAATCCAAAGCTTGTTTTACCAAGTTTTCTTGCGCAGATTTGTCTTTGTTATTCAAAATAGAAGTTGCCAAATCCGAATTGGTATTCACAACCAAATTGTACATTTCGGGCATATTTCCCATGCCAAACATACCACCGCCACCGGATTGGCTCATTTCTTTCATGCGTCGCATAAACTCAGGTTGCGTGATTATAAATGGCGAAGCATTACTGTCCAGAGCTTCCAGTTGTACCGAATAGGCTTTTGGTATAAAGGCTTCTAGCGATGTTTTTAGGCTTTCTTTTTCGTCGTCCGACAATTTAGAAATAGC
>JAYVZI010000017.1:0-39531 GCA_043783485.1 Bacteroidota bacterium | reverse complement strand
TAAATGGGGCATTTTTGCTAAATCGACAACAAATGTTTCGTTAGAAATGGTTTTACCCAAGGCAATTGGTAATTCCATTTCGGCTTCTTGAAATTTGGCTGATCCAATTACAGATTTCATAGAAACCATAGTTGGATTTTTGTTTGGAACCTCTATTCCGATAGTTCCTTTTCCTGGAATTGGCGCAATAATTCTAATTCCCAAAGCGGATAATGATAATGCAATATCGTCCTCTAAACTTTTAATTTTAGAGATTCTGATTCCAGCTTCTGGAACAATTTCATATAATGTTACCGATGGTCCTACGGTCGCTTTAATCTGAGCAATCTCGATTTTATAATTCCGAAGCGTTTCTACAATTCGGTTTTTGTTTTCTTCTAATTCTTCCTGATTTATGGTAATTCCGCCCGTATTATATTCCTTTAATAAATCTAAAGTTGGGAATTTATAATGGGATAAATCCAAAGTTGGATCAAATAATCCAAAATCGGCAACTAGGCGAGAAGCCAAATTTTCCTCTACAATATCTTCCTCTTCAGGTTTTTCTATTATAAATTCTTCTGCATGAGCTGGAGTTTCTGATTGAAAATAAGGCTCCTCAGTTGGAGTAGGAGTAACCTCCATTTGCATTGACGAAGTTTTGAGCGTTGGCTCCATATTTATTTCCGACGAATTGCTTATCGTTGGCTTTAAACTTTCTTTATTAATCTCGAATTGAGATGTTGGTTTTACAATTGGTTCATCCTCAAAATCATTTACAGCAAATTCCTCGAGGTTGTATTTTCCGTCGCCAGAAATTGGTTTTATAGCGTTTAAATCGTCTTTAATGTCTTTTTTCTTACTTTCAAAAAAAGAAGAAATTGTATCTGGAGATATTTTAAGTTTAAAAATTAAATAAACCAATATCCCGAAAACCAATGCTAATAATGTTCCTGTTTTTCCTATATAATCCTGAGAAAATAAGTTCATTTCATAACCAATTGTTCCTCCAAGTTCTGGTAACGATGTAGCAAAAAAACCGAATAATATCGATAAAATTACAATTACAAACAAATCCCAAAACCAAATACTTTTTAGTTTTTTGACAGAAATATCCAAAAACAAAAAAGCTCCTGTCAAGAAAAATAATCTCACAAAGAAAAACGAAGCTGCTCCAAACCCTTTAAAAATAAAAATATCCGAAAGGAATGCTCCAAATTTTCCGAGCCAATTGTTTACAACTTCTTTTCTGTCAGTCAAAGCCTCGACAGCACTTTGGTCTTCCTGGCCATGAATAAAAAAAGAAATAAATGCCAACAATAATGCTATCGAAAATAAAACCAACAAGCTGCCCAAAAGTATTTTTTGCTGTCTAGAGATTTTCCAAGGCTTTTTTTCCTCGGAATTTGAATCTGTTTTTTTATCCGAAACTTCTTTTTTTGTTGTTTTTGCCATTCTAAATTGGGTGTTTTTTTTTTATTTAATTTTAAATTAAAAAAACTTTGGAATATAAATAATTAAACCAATTGCGATTGCAGTTATTGCTGCAAAAAAAACGGCTCCAGCAGCAATATCTTTAATAAATCCAATGCGTTTATGATATTCTGGATGTATAAAATCTGCTACTTTTTCTACGGCAGTATTTAATCCCTCGATGCTCAAAACCAATCCAGTTGCCAGGGTTTGAAACAACCATTCGGTTTGTGAAATTTTGAAATAAAAACCTGCAATAATTAGCAAAATAGCTATTGTAAACTGAACCATTACGCTGTGTTCGGTCGTAATTAATTTTACTGCGCCCTTAAAAGCAAACCCTACACTTTTGAATCTTCCTGTAAAAAAAGTATTGTCTTTTTCGAATTCCATTCCTTTATATTATAGTGCTGCTAATGCGGCTTCGTAATTAGGTTCGTTTGCAATTTCTGGAACTTGCTCAGCATATTTTACAACGCCATTTTCATCCAAAACAATTACAACTCTAGAGTGCAAACCAGCAAAAGCGCTGTCTGCAATTTCCAAACCATAGTTTTTACCAAAACTTCCGTCTCTAAAATCTGATAGATTTTCAACGTTTGATAAACCTTCTGCTCCACAAAAACGGGCTTGTGCAAATGGCAAATCGCGGGAAATACATAAAACTTTTGTGTTTTCTAATTTGCTTGCACTTTCGTTAAATTTTCTTACCGATGCAGCACAAGTTCCAGTATCTACACTAGGAAAAATGTTCAAAACTAATTTGCTTCCAGCGTAATCCGCCAAAGTTACTGTTGATAAATCGTTTTTTGTTAATGTAAATTCGGGTGCTTTGTTTCCTGTTTTTGGTAACTCACCGTTTGTGTGTATTGGATTTCCTCCTAAAGTTATTGATGCCATTTTTTTGTTTTTATTTAGAATTCAAAAGTAATAAAAATATATTTAGAATCTACGATTATTGATATTCGAAAATTTAGTAAATAAAATTTGGTGGTTTTATTATTATATCGTAATATTGCGATATAATAATAAATAAAAAATGGGAGTTTCTAAAACCGAACAATTTTCTGAGCATCAAAACGAAATTTCAATTTTGTTCAAAGCACTTTCGCATCCAGCAAGAATTGCAATTATTGAGTATTTACTAACCGTAGATACTTGTATTTGTGGCGATATTGTAAACAAATTACCACTTGCTCAACCAACAGTTTCTCAACATTTGAAGGAATTAAAAAACGCAAAAATTATTCAGGGAAGCATCGAAGGAACTGCCATTTGCTATTGTTTGAATACTGAAACTTTAAAAAAAATAGAAAATTACTTTTTTACAATTACAGATAAACTTCAAAAAAAATGTTGTTAAATTTTATACCTTATATATCATGAAATTATCAGAATTTAAAAACCAGTTACAAAATCTAGAAGAATTGGATTTTGTTTTGCCAAATGGACAAAAAATCCCGCCGCATTTTCATATTACCGAAGTCGGAATGACCACAAAACAATTCACGGATTGCGGCAATACTTTTAGAACCCAAAAAACAGCAACCATGCAACTTTGGACCTCCGTAGATTATTGGCACCGATTAGATCCAAAAATGATCGTGAAAATTATAAACTCGAACGACCAGATTTTTGCTGGCGAAGATTTAGACATCGAAATAGAATATCAGCAAGAAACTATTGGTAAATTTGGATTGGATTTTATCAATAATCAATTTGTTTTAACCAGCACAAAAACAGATTGTTTGGCAAAAGACAGTTGCGGATTCCCCATCGAAAAAGTGAAAATAAAAATGAGTGATTTGCAAGATCAAATGGCAAAATGTTGCACTCCAGAATCAAATTGCTGTTAATTATGAAAGAAGTAATTATAAAATATAAAAAGCCATTAATCATAACCTTATCAATTACTATTTTGCAACTCATTTGGGGATTCGACCCAAAATTTTGCTTGATTAATATTATTTGGTTATTTGTTTAATAAACTATGGAAAATAAAGCGCATTGGGAAAATGTTTTCTCATCCAAAACCGAAAAAGAAGTCAGTTGGTATCAGGAATATCCCGAAGTTTCTGTAAAATTTGTCGAGCAATTTCAACTTTCGTTAAATGCAAAAATCATTGATATTGGCGGTGGCGATAGTTATTTTATTGATGCTTTATTGGATTTGGGTTACACCAATTTATATCTTTTGGATATTTCTCAAAATGCAATCGAACGCATAAAAACCAGATTGGGCAAAAACGCATCAAAAGTTACTTTTATAATAAGTGATATTTTAGATTTTCAACCCGAAATTCAATTCGATTTTTGGCATGATCGTGCTTGTTTTCATTTTTTGACAGCCAAAAATGAGATTGAAAAATACCAAGAAATTGTGTCAAAATCCATTGCTGTAAATGGTAAAATGGTTATCGGAACTTTCTCTGAAAATGGACCAAAAAAATGCAGTGGTTTAGAAATTTCGCAATATTCTGAAGTAAAATTGAAACAAGTTTTCGATAAAAATTTCGAATTTATAAATTCTGAAATTGTGGATCACAAAACGCCTTTTGAAACCATTCAGAATTTTATTTTTTGTTCATTTAATAAAAAGAAAAAAATGAAAAACATTTTAGTTCTTTGCACAGGAAACAGTTGCCGAAGCCAAATTGCTCATGGTTTTTTAGAAAAATTATGTAATAAAAACAATGTAAAAATTTATTCTGCAGGAGTCGAAACCCATGGAGTAAACCCAAAAGCAATTGCAATTATGCAGGAAATTGGCATTGATATTTCGGGAAATACATCAAACAATATCGATGAATATTTAGATATCGATTTCGATTATGTAATCACGGTTTGCGATAATGCCAAAGAGCGATGCCCGTTTTTTCCAACAAAAGCCATCAAATTGCATTACAATTTTCCTGATCCCGGAAAAGCAATTGGATCTGAAAAAGAAATCTTAGATGAATTTAGATTGGTTAGAGAAATGATTAAAACATATTGTGAGGATTTTATTGAAAGATACAAATTATAAAATTTATAAGAAAATTCATAAATTATTAAGATTTTATTAAAATTTAAGGTAAAAATTTAGAAATAAATTATTATTTTTAGTAACTTTGAGTAAATAATCTAAAATCTAATATTATGAAAATAGCCACAATTATTGTCAGAACTTTGATGGGATTGATATTTACTTACGCATCGGTACTGTTTTTTTTGAAAATGGCTCCAGAAACCGAGTCGGTTGGAGCATTCAAGGCTTTTCAGGTTGGGTTAATTGCTTCAAATTACATCATGCCATTGGCAAAAGCCATTGAATTAATTTGCGGAATTGCATTTTTAACCAACAAATTTACAACTTTGGCAAATATTGTAATTTTGCCTGTAACGCTCAATATTTTGCTCATAAATTATTTCATGACACCAGAAAATATGCCTGTTGCGATCTTGGTTTTTCTAGGAAATTTATTTTTGATTTTTAGTTATTGGAAAAATTATAAAACTTTATTTACTATTTAAAACAAGAAAAATGCTTTCTAATTTAGAAAGCATTTTTTATATGAAAACAAGAATCTATTTGTCTATAGAACCTAAAACACGTTTCATAAAAGTATTCAAGGCTTCCTTTTTGTCCATTCCGTCTTTAGTCATTTTTCTTACCTCGAGCGCGCCGTACATATTGGAAATGAGTTCGCCAATTACGTCTAATTCTTCATCTTTTAGCGAAGGAATTTCGGTTAATACCTCGAGAACTTCAATGGTTTCTATAAGATAATCTTGGTCATTTTCTTCAATAAATTGTGTCAAATGTTTTATAACGGGTAATTTCATACTTATTAATTCAATACAATTTCATTTACCAATTCTGCCAAGACTTCGGCTTTATTGGTTTGAGTTTCGTTTAATAATTTTCCGTTTACAAAAGTTGCAAAAGTTGGTAAATTAGAAACATTTGCTAATTTTCTGGATTCGGGAGCATTTTCTGCATCAACTAAAACAAAAGAAATAGTTTCGTTTTCGGAAGCCATTTTTTTGAATTTGGGCTTCATTATTCTGCAATTTCCGCACCAAGATGCCGAGAACTGCACCACTACTTTTGCGTTAGTTTCAACTAAATTTTGTAATGTATCTTCGTTTAATTCGATTAACATATTTTTAGTTTAATGATAAATATTCGGCTGTACTATTTCTGTCTGCGCTCATTGCATCCTTACCTGCTTCCCAGTTTGCAGGACAAACTTCACCTTTTTCTTGAATATGTGTGTAAGCATCGACCATACGCAAATACTCGTTTACGTTACGACCAAGCGGCATATCGTTCACGCTTTCGTGGAAAATTTTTCCAGTTTCGTCGATCAAATAGGTTGCTCTAAAAGTTACATTAGATCCTTCGATAATTACTGAATCCGTTTCTTCGCTATATTCGGTAGAATCGATATCAAGAATCCCTAAAATATTAGATAAATTACGGTTTGTATCAGCAAGGATTGGGTAAGTTACACCTTCAATTCCGCCATTGTTTTTAGGAGTGTTTAGCCAAGCAAAATGCACTTCGTTTGTATCGCAAGAAGCACCGATTACAATTGTATTTTTTTTATTAAATTCTGGTAAAGCTGCTTGAAAAGCATGTAATTCGGTTGGGCAAACAAAAGTAAAATCCTTTGGATACCAAAACAATAATACTTTTTTGTTGTTTTTTGTTGCTTCTTCAAAAATGTTGATTTTTAGATTATCTCCCATTTCAGAAATGGCATCTACTGCAATACTTGGAAATTTTTTACCTACTAATGACATGATTATATTTGTTTTAATTTTGTGCAAAAGTAGTCATAAAAAGCGTGTTTTAATTTAATGAAATTATCTTATTTCCTTATTGGATTATAAGGTATGCTTATTGTCTTTTAATGAAAATGATAGGTTTTAAAAATAAAAAAGGCGAAATGTTTCCAAATCGCCTTTAAAAAAATATTTATAATAATTAAACCAAATCAAATCTGTCCAGATTCATCACTTTATTCCAAACGGCAACAAAATCATTTATAAATTGCTCTTTGGAATCCGAACATCCATAAACTTCGGCAATGGCTCTAAGTTCTGAGTTTGATCCAAAAATTAAATCAACTCGGGTTCCTGTCCATTTTAGTTCGCCAGTTGCTCGATCACGACCTTCGAATACGTCTTGTGATTCCGATGATGCTTTCCAAGTGGTTCCTAAATCAAGAAGATTTACAAAGAAATCATTGGTCAAAGATTCAGAATTTTTTGTAAAAATCCCATTTTTAGAATTTTCAAAGTTGGTGTTTAAAACGCGCATTCCTCCCACTAAAACTGTCATTTCTGGAACCGATAAAGTTAATAATTGAGCTTTATCAACTAACATTTCTTCGGCTGAAACGGTATATTTTGTTTTCATGTAATTTATAAATCCATCGGCAGTTGGTTCTAAAACGGCAAAAGAATCTACATCGGTTTGAGATTGTGAGGCATCATTTCGACCTGGAATGAAAGGAACGATAGTGCTTTGCCCTGCATTTTTCGCGGCTTTCTCTATTCCTGTATTTCCTGCCAAAACAATCAAATCCGCCATCGAAACCTTTTTTCCATCAGATTGAGAATTGTTGAATGAGTTTTGAATTCCTTCAAGAACATTTAGAACTTTTGCAAGTTGAGTTGGATTATTTGCTGTCCAATTTTTTTGTGGTTCTAAACGAATTCGTGCTCCATTTGCACCGCCACGCTTGTCTGAACCTCGGAACGTTGATGCCGATGACCAAGCTGAAGAAACCAATTCGGATATTGATAAGCCAGATTCTAAAATTTTAGTTTTTAATGAAATAACGTCATTTTCGTCAATTAATTTATAATTAACTGCAGGAATTGGATCTTGCCAAATAAGTTCTTCTTTTGGAACTTCCGAACCAAGATAACGATCAATTGGTCCCATATCACGGTGCGTTAATTTAAACCAAGCGCGACCAAAAGCATCTGCAAACTCAGCAGGATTTTCAAAAAAACGTTTGGAAATTACCTCGTAATCAGGATCAAATCTCATGGCCAAATCGGCAGTGGTCATAACAGGAGCGTGGGTTATCTTGGGATTATGCGCATCTGGAACAGTTCCTGCGCCTCCATTATTTTTGGGTTTCCATTGATGTGCGCCTGCTGGACTTTTTGTTAATTCCCATTCAAAACCAAAAAGGTTTTCGAAATAATTATTGCTC
Organism: Bacteroidota bacterium; assembly: GCA_043783485.1. GTDB lineage: Bacteria > Bacteroidota > Bacteroidia > Flavobacteriales > Flavobacteriaceae > Flavobacterium. Next base: position 31,864 of record JAYVZI010000017.1, on the reverse strand, counting down.
CATTTTGTTGGAGTTGTTGTCCAAGCACCTTCTAGTCCACTTGTAATTGTGTGTTCACCTTTTCCAGATTCGAATTCGTTTTTCCAACCTAAACTTTGTTCTTCTATACTTGAGCCTTCGGGTTCTGCACCAACATATAAATCTGGATCAGCGGCGCCGTGCATTTTACCGAAAGTGTGTCCGCCAGCAACAAGTGCAACAGTTTCTTCGTCATTCATGGCCATTCTGCCAAATGTTTCGCGAATGTCGTGAGCAGAACCCAAGATATCGGGATTTCCGTTTGGCCCTTGCGGATTTACATATATTAATCCCATTTGTACAGCCGCAAGAGGATTTTCTAGTTCGCGTTCGCCTTTATACCTGTTGTCATCTAACCATTTTCCTTCGGATCCCCAATAAATATCTTCTTGAGGTTCCCAAACATCTTCACGTCCTCCTCCAAACCCAAAGGTTTTAAAACCCATAGATTCTAGTGCGCAATTACCTGCAAGAACCATCAAATCTGCCCAAGAAATTTTCTTACCATATTTTTGTTTTATTGGCCAAAGTAGTAAACGGGCTTTATCAAGATTCCCGTTGTCTGGCCAACTATTTAATGGTGCAAAACGTTGTTGTCCTGCTCCAGCGCCGCCACGACCATCGGCAATCCTATAAGTTCCTGCTGCGTGCCAAGCCATTCTTATAAAAAAGGGGCCATAATGACCGTAATCTGCTGGCCACCAATCTTGTGAATTTGTCATTAAATCGAAAATATCTTTTTTGAGTGCTACTAAATCGACACTTTTAAAAGCTTTGGCATAATTAAAACTATTATCCATTGGGTTAGACAATGATGAATGTTGGCGTAAAATATTCAGTTTTAATTGATTTGGCCACCAAACATGATTTCTAGTTCCGCCACCTGCGCTTTGGTTTATTGTATTACTCGAAAAAGGGCATTTTGCTTCTCCGTTTGAGCTTTTCATATTTTCCATGGTTTGATTGTTTTTGGTTAATTCTTGTTATACAAATTTAAAAAAAAAGCTAAAGTTATGAATTGGTTTTAATTATATAAATTTATAAATCAATAGTTTTTAGTTATTTTATTTTGTGTTTTGTAATGTTTAGGAATATATTAATAATATGTTATATTTGTTTTATGTAAATTTTTACAATAAATATTAAAAATATATGAATTTCAATACATTATTCAGAAAGAAATCAACAAAATTAATAGTTCAAGAAGGCGGAGATCACGAAAGTTCTGGTTTAAATAAAGTATTGACCGTAAAGGATTTAACCTTTTTTGGTATTGCAGCAATTATTGGTGGCGGAACGTTTAGTGCTATCGGTAACGCATGTTTTTCCGGTGGTCCAGCAGTAGTTTTACTTTACATAATGTGTGCCGTTGCTTGTGGATTTACAGCCATGTGTTATGCCGAATTTGCATCGAGAGTTCCAGTTTCTGGTTCCGCTTATACCTATGCTTATGTATCATTTGGGGAAATTTTTGCTTGGGTAATTGGTTGGGCATTAATTATGGAATACTCTATTGGGAACATTTATATTGCATTTTCTTGGAGTGGTTATTTTACTAATTTGTTAGAAATATTTCATATCCATTTGCCCGAATGGCTTACTATAAATTACAAATCGGCTCAGGATGCTCTTGTAGCGAGTAAAGGTGAGGAAGGTTTATTGGCTTGGAAAAATGCACCAATAATTGGAGGTCTAAAAATTATATTCGATTTGCCAGCTGTTGTTATTAATTTATTAATTACATATTTGGTTTATAGAGGAACTAAAGAGTCTAAAAATTTTAGTAATGTAATGGTTTATATAAAGTTAGCCATTATTGCATTGGTAATTGTAGTTGGTGCTTTTTATGTAGACATTGATAATTGGACACCATTTATGCCCAATGGTTTTAGTGGAGTTATGGGAGGAGTTTCGGCAGTATTTTTTGCTTATATAGGTTTTGATGCGGTATCGACATTAGCCGAGGAAAGTAAAAACCCACAGCGCGATTTACCAAAAGGAATGATTTATTCGTTGGTTATTTGTACCGTAGTTTTTATAGTTTTAGCATTAGTAATTACAGGAATGGTTTCCTATCAATTGTTAGGAGTTAGCGATCCGTTAGCCGAAATTTTTGCTCTGAAAGGTGTAAAATGGATGTTATTTATAGTATCAATAGCAGCAGTTGTAGCTATGACAAGCGTTTTATTAGTTTTCCAGATGGGGCAACCAAGAATTTGGATGACTATGAGCCGTGATGGATTAATGCCAAAGAAATTTTCGGAAATTCATCCAAAATACAAAACACCAGGATTTGCAACTATTGTTACAGGTTTGGTGGTTGGAATTCCGATATTTTTTACAGATGAAAACTTTGTGTTAGATTTTACAAGTATAGGAACTTTATTTGCATTTGTATTGGTTTGCGGAGGCGTTTTGATGCTTTCTCCACAAAGTGAAGCCGAACTCGAAGAACGGGCAACCAAAGGAAAATTTCGAATTCCGTATGTAAATTCGAAGTTTATTTTTCCAGCATTAGTGATCCTTGGTTTTGGATTAACGGCTAAGTATGTTCCCAACTTTTTTACAAATATTCTTGATTTTTCTAATGGAAAAATGGCTACAAATCTCCCAATGATAATATTTTTGATAGTTTGTGTAGTAATGGTCGTACTTTCATTCCTAAAAAATTTATCTTTAATTCCGCTACTTGGGTTGGTTTCTTGTTGTTATTTGCTAACAGGTATGGCAGTTTCTAACTGGATGTGGTTTGGTTGTTGGTTGATAATTGGATTAGTTTTCTACTTTTTGTATGGATATAAAAACAGTAAGTTGAATATAAAAGCGGTTTAAAGATTACTAGAATAAAAATTAAAAAAATCCAAATTATATTGGGATTTTTTATGCAAATAATAATCGTTCAATCGTCCAATACAAAGCGATGCAACCAATAATACTCGAAATCGGATAAACAATCCGTTCCTTATACCAAGGTTTATCGGAAAACCATTTTGAAATTAAAAAATAAGCAAGTAGAATAATTGTGATTTGACCCATTTCTACGCCAATATTAAAAGATAGGAGCGAAACAAAAAATTGATCTTTTGGAATTCCAATTTCCTTCAATGCACTTGCAAATCCTAATCCATGAATAAGTCCAAAAATAAAAATAATTAGGAATCGAAAAGGGCTTTTTTGAGTCTGAAAAATATTTTCGATTGCCGAGTAAAGTATCGTCAATGCTATTAAAGGCTCAATAACATTCGAATTTGAAATCACAAAACCACTCGCCGATAATCCAAGTGCCAAACTATGAGCAATTGTAAAAATGGTGCATTGTTTTATAACTAATTTTATTTTTGAATTTAAGAAAAACAAACTCAAAATAAACAAAATATGATCAAAACCCAAAGGAATTACATGCGTAAAACCGAGTTGTAAGTATTTTATAATATTTTCCAAAATTTGAATTATTGCTTTATCAATTTGATTTTAGAATTTGTTTCGCTATTAATTTCCAGAAAATAAATCCCTTTTTGTAATCCTGAAAAATCCTGTTTTTCGATTTTTTTCCCAGAAAAAAGTCTTTTTCCTAATTCGTCATACAACTCGAAAGTTTCGTTTCCTATCGCATTTTCGATATTAATTTTTGATAAAAACGGATTTGGATACACTTTGATTTTTGATTTCAAATCGAAATTATTTATAGCCAAATTTGTCGGAATTCCTCTAACACAAATTACATAATCGGTGTTGGTTTTAGTATCATAAGTAGTAATTCCGAACTGCGTACTCCAATACCAAGCCTTTGTAGTTTGGTTAGGAAGTGAAGTCGAACTCCAATAATTTTTGACACCAATTGTACTAAAATAAGTTGTATTTGCTGATGGACTTGTTAGTGTTTCATCGTTCAGGGATTGCAATTCCTTGATGTTTGGCAATCGCCAATCGGTGTAAGTTGCCAACGATAAACCTTCGGCGTAAGCCAAAGCATTTTCCCAAGTTACAGCCGTTGTATTTGGTGCTTTTTGCCAAACTAATTGCGTTTCATTATCGGTAATTGTGCCGTTTCCGTTGTCTGTAAAGTGGTTTGTAATTGTTGTTGGAGTTGTAACATCCCGAACACAACGCGCGTGATATGTGAATGTTCCGCCTGCACTAATGGTTTCGGATTTTGGTTTATTTCCAATTCCACCGCCCGCATTGGTTGTCCAAACTTTGGTAAGATCTCCCAATTGATAGGTGTTTGTCCACCAATATTCGGCGGCACTTGTTGTGAAATAAGTCGAATTCATTGCGGGATTATTGTTCTGATGGTTCAGGATGCTAAAACCTTCTTTTGGAGTTGGCAATCTCCAGTCCGAAAATCCTCCAAGAACCAAATTATCGGCATAAGTAAAAGCAGTTTCGATAGTCATTTCGCCACCATCGGCTTGTTGCCACATCAATCCTGTTACATTATCGGTTATGGTTCCGTTAGCATTATTGATAAACGATGGCACATTAATACTGTAATCATTATCCTCGCCAAAAGTTGCGGTGTAACTTGTGTTTTGTCCCGTATCAGGCACTAAATTCATAGTTTTAGTAACGCTTTGGGAGAATGATAATGTTGTAAAGAATAATAATAAATGTCTTTTCATATCATTCTATGATTAATTTTTTAGAAATCTCGAATTCTGAAGAACTAATTTTCACAACATACATTCCGCTTGAAATATTTGTTAATGGAATAATTTGCAAATATTTATTGGAACTAAAAATCAGTTCACCAAGCAAATTGTAAATCGAAATTTTATTAATTTGATCTTGTATTTTTTCATCAATATCTAAATGAATTTCGTTTTTTGCAGGATTTGGGTATAAAATAATTTTACTTTCGTTAAATAAATTTTGATTTACGGATAGACTTGTCACTGTTTTCCGAACAATAACTTCGTTGTCTAGAATCACATTTTTACTCCAAATAAACTGAGCATCATTTGTAGCATCATCAAAAATATTGACAAAATTGGTGTACGACGGCTTGTTATCAACCCCAATAACGGCATTGGTATAGGTTGTTGCGCTTGGCCAAGTCGAATCGTCGAAACTAGCAGTTGTCCAGTTTGCTGGTCGAGCCCAATGCAAACCATAATAGGCTGTTCCCGAGTTGCTATCTGCAGTGCTACAAGTTGAAGAAAGACGTGAAGTTCCAGATTCGGTGGCGCAAGCTAAATTCATAATTGGTGAGGTGTAAAACGTTTGTGCTTTCCAGTCGGAACCCGTTTTTGCTATTACATTGTTGGATGCATCTTTAAAAACTGCTACCATTCCGCCATCGCCAATATGATATGTAAAACCGCCATTTGTTTCTGCTCCAACTCCCATTCGTTCTTCCCAATCAACCAAAAGCATGGCAATGGTAAACGGGCGATTTACTTTAAAGCGGACAATACTCGAATTAAATTCGGTAAAAGGAACTTTGTCTTTACCAACAGCAACTCCGTTGATGTACATTTCGAAATAATTATCGGCAAAAATATAAGCCGTAATCACCTCGCCAGTGGCATCAATAGTTACAATATCCGAACCATTTAATGCAGCTAATGCAGCGGTTGATGTTGCATAATTATTTCCGTTGCAAGCATTATTTAAATCCGATGCAAACGGAAAACTAGCATTTGTAAAATTAGTAACCGCAGGAATTGTCCAAACCGAATTGTCTGTTGCGGTTATGGTTCCAACAGCCGAAACTCTACTTCCTACTGAGCAAGAACTGTATAAATTTGCAGTTGTAATATTAGAGGATAATCCCTGAGTTACAGATCCTGTTCCTGTGTATTGTGCAAAACCATAAGATGAAAATAGTAAGTAAAATAATATTTTTTTCATAATTACTTGACCAATAATTTTTTAGTAACAATCGAATTAGAAAACTGAATTTTCACTAAATAAACTCCTTTAGATAAATTTTTGATGTCTAAACTTGGAATGAATTTATTGATTTTAGAAACCAAACTTCCTTTAAAATCAAATATTGAAATGTTTTGAACATCTGGTTCTAAAGCATTATTACCTAAATCAATTTGCAAAATATCTGTTGCAGGATTTGGGAATATAGTTATGTTTCTTTCAGTTGTTATAAAAACTTCTGTCGATAAATTTGGAACCGTACATAGAGCAGAACCTGAATAATTTGTAGTAGTTGTTCCTGTTGGAGTTACATAATTAAATGTGTAAACTCCAGCATCTGTTGCAGTATAGTTGGTTGCATATCCAGCTGTTCCGTTCAAGCTATAGGCCGTATTGTAGCCGTTACTCGCATTAGCAACACAAGCAGTAATTAAAGCACCAGTGAGTGGGCCATAAGGTCCTGGTCTAGGAGAAGTACCTTGTGGTTGAGGTATTATTTGATAACTCGCATCTTGTGTAACTACTCCTACCATATTACCAACCATGTAAGGCGCAGTTGCTGTTCCGTGATAATGATATACTCCGCTCAAATAATGTCCGTGATTGGCATCCAAAGTTACCATAGTGGCACCAGTTGGTTCTAAAGGACCATAAACAGCATAACCATCAAGTGCAAAAGCAATAGGTAAATCCGAGGTAGTTTGTCCTAAGGTGATGAGATGTAATGGTGCGGTATGATAATGGTAATCATCGCCACGACCACAATGCCCGCCATAATTATCGAGTTGCCCGTCAAGAAAAGCATCAACTCCCGTATTTGTAAACGGATTAAAAATAGGGATACCATTAGAGGCAATTGCAAGGGCTCCTTTTATAAAATTAGTTGAATTAACAGCTACAGGGGTTGTTGCTACTACAGGGTTTAATGGGATGGTCCAATGACTCGAATTGATAAAACATTTTGCCATGGGAACTTGTTGTTGCCAGCCTCGATTAGAAATCCCTACCATCATGGTATGTTCCCCAATTCCTGCTGAGTTTACATAAAAATAACTAGCATCATAAGTTGTACTTACTGTTGATGCAAATGGTGCAAATGCAGTGGCTACAAATGCAGGATTGGTAGTTGATAGAACTTTTTTTGTAAAACTAAACAAAGTGATTATAATTCCAGAAAATAATATTGGAGCTAAATATTTTATCTTTTTTTTATCCGAATATTTGTATAATAACGAAGAAATAAGCAATAAAAAAATAAACATTAAGCCCACTTTGCAATAATAAACAGATTTGCTTTGAACAGTATTTGACTTAATAACATTTGTATTTACTCCGATTATTTTTGCCTCTTTTTGATTTGCATAATCTTGATCTGCTTTGCAAAGCGATGATATTGGTACACTTGAAATTTGATTTTGAGCATCTTCAATATAAACCTTTCCATTTTTCATCATCGAGAAAGAACCATCAACAAATTTGTTTTCTTTTTGGATAAACCAATGTCTTAAAACTTGATTTTCGTAATTTATTGTATGCGCAAAAATTATGTTGGAACATAATAAGAGTAATATTAATTGTAGGTTTTTCATGATTTGGTTTTTTAGGATTAATCCATTTTGGCAACTTCGCCACGATAAAAAATTCGGCATCCAACGGATTTTGTAAATGGATTTGAGACTGTTTTGTTTAGCAATAATTCATCAACCGCTGTTTCCAGAAACTTGACAGCTTTTGTGGAGTCGAGCGCATTGTTGTCTATAGAACCTTCATATTTTACGATCCACTTTCCTGCTTTATTTTTCCAAATCACATAGGATTGAGGCGTGTGAGTAGCATTAAATTGTTTGGCAACTGTTTGTAATTTATCTTGTAAATAAGGGAAATTTAGTTTTTCTTTTTTGACTTTTTGCTGCATTAATTCAAAATTCTCTTCTTTGTAAGCTACTGTATCCATTGCATTTATCGCCATTAAATAAACGCCTTTGGATTTATATTTTAGGTTCAAATTATTCAAACGTTCAGAATATAATTTTGCCATTGGGCACTTATTGCAAGTAAAAACGACTATGAAACCTTTGGCATTTTTGTATTTATCTAAAGAAATAATTTTGTTGTCTGTATTTTTTAGACTAAAATTTTTGATGACTTTTTCGGTTGGCACATTTGCATTAAAAGTGAAACTAGAAATAAAAAAACCAACTATTAAAAGGATAAAACAATTTTTTAAAATTTTCATAACTTAAAGTTTTATAAATTTTTTATTAGTTACGCTTTTAGAATCTTCATCGGTTAATTGAAGAATATAATTTCCAGACGACAATGAAGTAACGTCAATTCCGTTTTGCCATTCTGGTTTTGGAAGCATCATTGCCACTCGACCTTCTAGCGTTATTATTTTAATGTAATAAATGGCATTATCTGGATTTTCTAAATTAATGAATAACTTATCGGCAACTGGATTCGGAAAAATACTAAAAGCTGTTGTTTTGGGATTTGATGCAGTTGAAAGTGCTCCGCTAACTATAAATTGTCCCATCATGCCTTCGTCTTCGTGAGTTAATGCATGGCAATGATACATATAAGGCCAAGTGGCATCTGCATAATCGTCGAATTTTGCAATAAAAGTTACCGAACCACTAATTGGCAACCAAACTGAGTCTTTCCAACCTTGTTCATAAGGGCGTATAGTTGTTCCCATTGCTCCACCAGATCGAGAAATAATTTTGAAAGCCACATCGTGCAAATGAAAAGTATGCCCAAAAACATTATTGTTTACGACTGTCCATTTTTCAATAGCATCTAAATTAACCGTTTTTGGGGTTAGTGCGTCACTATATAAAGAACCATCAAGAGTAAAAGCAGAACCGCCATTTCCGCCACCTACCGATATGGTTCTAGAATTAGTTACATCTGTAGTTGTCCAATACGTATTAGTAATTAATGATGCAGGAAGTGCAGTAATAGGTGTTGTTGCAGTTGTTGTTGCTCCAATTTTAATGCTTAAAAAAGAGATGTCTTTTTGATTTAGATATCCTCCATTTATTGGTCCGGCTGTTGTAGATGGAGAAGAGGAAGCACCGTTTTCTGATCCTGGCCAGCCACCGTTTAAAAAACTTGAAGACCCTAACGAAGTTGTAATTTCGGCTACGGAGTTAAAAGTTTTTAAAAACAAAGTTTCGGCACCAACTGTATCAGCACTTAAATTGACCATGATTTCGAAACGTTCGCCAGTTTGAACCGCCACTCTTGTTACAGCTATTGGTGTGTTTAACAATCCTCCATCGTTACCAATTACATAAAAAGTTCTATTATCGCTAAACCCAATATTTAATCCTCGTTGTATTTCAGCATTTAATATTCGTAAACGAACCCATTGTTTTGGCAATGTCATTTGCGCCTTGACAGCACCAACTTTATCCGTTGCAAAAGTTCCGTTTACTATAAAATAATCCCCGTAATTATCTGTCAAAGTTGCTGACATAGCCCCAGTCGAAGATATAAATCTGCGACTAGTTATTGCCAACGGAATATCATCTACTCCATACGTTCTTGGTATTGCCAATGCTGATTCGGCAGGATCTTTTACAATCATAAAACCTCCAACACCTTTAGTAAGTTGCGATTGTGTAGTAGCATGCATGTGCGGATGATACCACAAAGTTGCTGCTTGATTTTTGACTGTCCAAAACGGTTGCCAAAGCGTTCCTGCGGGAATTATTTGATGTGGTCCGCCGTCCATAATCGCGGGTAAGTGCGAACCATGCCAGTGTATTGTTGAGCTTTCGTTTAGATTGTTAGTTACATTCATGTGCACTACATCTCCTTTGTCCATTATTAAAGTTGGACCCCAAAAAGTGTTTGTTCTAATATCACCTGTATCAATAGCTCCTGTTATTGTTGGACTAATTAAAGTTGATGACGATGAAGTAATTGTAACAGGAAATTGTTTTACTTGTTCGTGAAGATTTATTGTAAATGTTTTTCCATCTGTACCAGTAACACCATAATAAGCCTCGGGAATGTTGAGGGCAGTGTATTGTGAAAAACCAATATTTGCAAATAACAATAAAGTTAAAACTATTAATAAATTAGATTTTTTTTTCATTTTGTAGGTTTTGGGGTTGGGTTAATTTTTTTATCTTTTACGGGGTTGATTATCGGGTCTAAAATAATCTCGAATTTCTATCACTAAATCCTGAAATTTATCTAATTGTTCGGGTTTACATACTGCTTTTAGCTCTTTAGCTTGATAATATCTAAGCAATTCCATTTTATATTCGTTCTCCGAAACTTGTCTGGCCAATGATTTTATTTTATCATCATCGGAATTTTTATTAAACATTAAGATGTTCATAGCATCTTTTTCGTCGCGAATAATTTTTTTTAATTCGGATTGTTTTTCGAAATTTCGTTTTCTAATTTCATCAAAACGGATTACTTGTTCGTTGCTTAAATTCAATTCTTTTTTTAAAATTTTAGAAACATCTTTATAAGCTTCGTTTTTTGGAAAAAGTAATGGTTCACGACGAGATCGCATTTCTTTTACAGTAAAAAATGTTATCGAACCTAAATTCAATACAACAAGAACTAAAATTGTTCTGATTAATAATTTATTTTGACTAAAAATATCCATTTTTTTAATTGCTAGAAATCAATAATTCGTCGGAAATGGTTTGGTAATTAGCGCTTTTTTCATCAATAGTTTTCGTATTTTGGGCTCTAAAGGAGTTAATTATAAAACCAATATTTACGCCAACCAAAATCAACATCATTATATTAAATTTAGTTACAGCATTACTTTTATTCATTCTCACGGCATCAAGTTTGTTTTGAAATATTAAATCCCAATTTTCGGAGGGAGAAATGTTTTCGATAGACTCGAATTTTTGAATAATTTTTATTGATATATCTTCTGTTTTCATATTTAGATATTTTATAATTAGACGTTTACTAAATTTATTTCTGGCACTTTTATTAAATTATTTTTTTAAAATAAAAATTAAATCTACCGAAACTTTCTTTTTTGCCCTATAAATAAGACTTTCGACAGCAATAGTTGTAGTTTTCATGATGTCCGCAATTTCCTGATTGGTAAAACCATCAATTTTGCTTAAAGTAAATGCAATGCGTTGATTTTCTGGTAATTGATTCAATGCTTTGTAAATTGCTGCCATTTCATCCGAAGTTTCTAAATCGGCATCTGGCATTTTTCCGCCCGAAATCCAATTGGCTACATCATCCAGATGAAGTATTTTGCCCAAAGATGAAATACGTTTCTTGCGGTTTCGTTTCTTAATTTCGTCCAGACTTTTGGTAACAGCAATTCGATAAATCCAAGTAGAGAGATTGGCATCGCCCCGAAAGGATTTTATAGATTGAAAAACCTCTATAAAAACTTCCTGCGAAACATCTTCGGCATCATCTTTATCTAATAAAAAACGATAGCAAGTATTGATAACCCTATGTTTGTATAGGTTTAGCAATTCATTAAATGCGGCACTATCATTGTTTTTTAATCGTTCAATCAATTTGTTTAACTTTTTATCTGTAAACTTAGACGATATAAAAACGATTTTCTGGCGAACAAAAGTTAAATAAAAAAAATCCGTTTAATATTGCTCTCAAACGGATTAAATATTTTCATGAAATTTTTATATTATAAAACCCCAACTTCCTTCATGCATTGTTTCATCGATAAATAGGTTCTCTCGATATCATTATCCAAACCAATCGAAAAACGAATTAAACCATCGGTCAATCCCATTTCAATTTGCTCTTCCAAAGGAATTTCCGACGATGTAGAAGTTCCCGGCGCAGAAAATAACGTTTTATAAAAACCAAGACTTACTGCCAAATAGCCAAGATTTTTGTGTTGCATGAGTTCCATCAATTCATTGGCTTTATCAAGCGAACCAACATCAAGGGTCATCATTCCGCCAAAACCATATTCGTGGTTTATCATTCCCGAATAAATTTCGTGACTCGGGTGAGATTTCAATCCAGGATAAACCGTTTTTATGCCATCTTTTTCAAATCTTTCTGCCAAATACATCGCATTATAACTGTGTTGTTTCATTCGGATGTGCAAAGTTCGTAGATTTTTCATGACACTTGCCGAACGTAAACTGTCCATTGTTGGTCCCAAAAGCATGCTTGCCCCGGAGTTTACATTTTTTAAATCATTGATAAATTCTTGCGAGGCACAAGTAACTCCACCAACGGTATCGGAACTTCCGTTAATGTATTTTGTTAGGGAATGAATCACAATATCTGCACCCAATTTTATAGGAGCAACAGATAATGGCGAAAATGTATTATCGACAACCAATTTCAAATTATGGCGTTTTGCAATAGCCGAAAGTCCAGCAATATCTGCCACTTCGAGCAAAGGATTACTAACGGTTTCGCAATACAAAACTTTGGTGTTTTCATTAATTGCGGCTTCTACAACATCTAGTTTTGTAATATCTACAAACGATGTTTTGATACCAAATCTTGGTGTAAAATTTTTCAAGAAAGCATACGTACCACCATAAATTGTTCGGCTTGATACAATATGATCGCCGTTGGAACACAGTTGTAATAGAGTAGGAGTAATGGCTCCCATTCCCGATGCCGAAACATTCGCAGTTTCGGTTCCTTCCATTGCTGCAAGGGCTTTGTCGAGATATAAATTACTTGGCGAGGAATGACGAGAGTATAAATAACAACCTTCGGCATTGCCTTCAAAAGTATCGAACATTGTTTTTGCTGACAAAAAAGTATAGGTCGAACTGTCCGAAATAGATGGATTTACGCCGCCAAATTCTCCAAAATATTGTAAATCTTGAATATTGTCTGCTGGATTGAAATTTTTCATAATTTGTTTTTTAGGAGCTATTTCCAGCTTTTCACTTCAATCTTTTATACCTGTCAGGTTTTCAAAACCTAACAGGTATAAAAGGATTTCCGTTGCAATCTGGGCTAGAGATTTTCGTTGTTAAATATTAATCATCAAAAAAACAATTTATTGGATTTAAAATCAATACTATTTTATTAAATTAGAAAATAAAACTATTATTTATTAAATTTGTAGTTTATTTGTCTTTAAAATAAAAAAATAACATTCAATTTTAGAAAATTTGTAATATGAATCTTGATCAAACCGACAAAAAACTATTGCATTTGTTGCAAACCGACAGCAAAAAAACTACAAAAGAATTATCGTCTAAATTAAATCTTTCTGTTACAGCAGTTTACGAACGCATAAAAAAATTAGAACGCGAAGGAATTATAAATAAATATGTAGTTTTATTAAACAAAAAACAAATAGATAAAGGTTTTGTGGTTTTTTGTCATATAAAATTAATTCAGCATACAAAGGAGTTTTTAACCAAATTCGAAAGTCAAGTAATCAAACTTTCGGAGGTTTTAGAATGCCATCATGTAAGCGGCGATTATGATTATATTCTAAAAATTGTGGTAAAAGATATGGAGGAATATCGAGAATTTTTGGTTACAAAACTCACAACTTTAGACCATATTGGTAGTACGCACAGCACGTTTATGATTTCCGAAGTAAAAAATACAACCGTTATTGATATTTAATTTTTTTTAGAATTAAAATTGATTTTTGAAATTGTCATTGCAATTAAATTATTAAATTTGCATCACAAAATATAAAAATATGAGTTCATTTGACGTAGTCATTATAGGTTCTGGGCCAGGCGGATATGTATCTGCAATTCGTTGTGCACAATTGGGGTTCAAAACTGCCATTATCGAAAAATATTCAACCTTAGGCGGAACTTGTCTTAATGTAGGTTGCATTCCATCGAAAGCATTGTTATCATCATCACATCATTTTGATGAAATAAAACATTTTGAAGAAAACGGAATCGAAATTTCGGGCGAAATAAAAGCCAATCTTCAAAAAATGATTGCTCGCAAACAAGCCGTTGTAGATCAAACCGTTGGAGGAATTAATTTTTTAATGGATAAAAATAAAATCACCGTTTTTACAGGAACCGGAAGTTTTGAAGATGCCACTCACGTTAAAATTGCAAAAGCCGACGGAACATCAGAAACCATCGAATCAAAAAATATAATCATCGCAACAGGTTCTAAACCATCAAGTTTGCCATTTATAAAATTAGATAAAGAGAGAATCATCACATCAACCGAAGCATTAAAATTGCCAGAAATTCCTAAACATTTAGTAATTATTGGTGGTGGCGTTATTGGTATAGAATTGGGTCAAGTTTATTTACGATTAGGAGCGCAAGTTTCTGTAATTGAATATATGGACCGAATTATCCCAGGAATGGATGGTTCATTATCTAAGGAATTAACCAAAGTTTTGAAAAAACAAGGCATGAAATTCTATGTTTCTCACAAAGTAAAATCAGTGGAAAGAAACGGTAATTCAGTTCAAGTTCAAGCCGAAAATGCAAAAGGCGAAACCATAACTTTCGATGGTGATTACGCGCTAGTTTCTGTTGGTCGTCGCCCATTTACCGATGGATTAGCTGCGGAAAAAGCAGGTGTAAAAATCACAGATCGTGGAATGATTGAGGTTAATGATCATTTACAAACCAATATTCCTAATATTTACGCTATTGGCGATGTTGTTCGTGGAGCAATGCTTGCGCACAAAGCCGAGGAAGAAGGCGTTATGGTTGCCGAAATTTTGGCTGGTCAAAAACCACATATCGATTATAATTTGATTCCTGGCGTAGTTTATACTTGGCCAGAAGTTGCTGCAGTAGGTCAAACCGAAGAACAATTGGTTGCCGCTGGAATTGCTTTCAAATCAGGAAGTTTTCCTTTCAGAGCATTGGGTCGCGCAAGAGCAAGTGGAGATTTAGACGGATTTGTAAAAATTCTGGCCGATGCAAAAACCGATGAAGTTCTTGGTATTCACATGATTGGTGCACGAACAGCCGATTTAATCGCTGCAGCCGTTTACGCCATGGAGTTTAGAGCATCTGCCGAAGATATTTCTAGAATGTCTCACGCGCATCCTACTTTTGCCGAAGCTTTGAAAGAAGCCGCATTAGCAGCTACAGGTAATAGAGCGATTCATGTTTAAAAACGAGTTTTTATATTCAATGAAAAATAAAATAATTTTTTTTTGAGATGATTTTATTTACAATCATTAAAAATAATGATTTGGAATAGATTTGAAACAGAAATAAGCTTTATTTTTGTTTAAAAAATTATAGTTCTCTAAAAATGAAAAAAATATTACTTGTTGCGATTGTCTTTATCTCATCATATACAAATGCCCAAACCAAAATATTATTTGATGCCTCGAAAGCCGAAATGGCTGGAAATGCGGATTGGATTATAGATTCCGATTTATACAATTTGGGCTTGTCTACTGGGCCGGCCGTTTTGGGTGGAGGTTCAGAAAGTAATCCTCAAAAAACCCCAACCCCATTACAATCTACAATTACGGCAACTACAACTGAAACTTATTGGAAAGGGGCTTTGTCAAACTGGGCTATTGATTGTGTAAAAGCGGGATTTACAGTAGAAAGTTTGCCATACAACGGACAAATTACTTATGGCGTAACATCAAACTTACAAGATTTGAGTAATTATAAAGTTTTTGTTGTTGATGAGCCAAACATACTTTTTACAGACTCTGAAAAGAGTGCAATCATAAATTTTGTAAAAAATGGCGGCGGTTTATTTATGATTTCAGATCATGATGTTTCCGACAGAAACAATGACGGAGATGATTCTCCTCATGTTTGGAATGATTTGATTACCAATAATTTGGTGCAAAATTATCCTTTTGGGATTGTGTTTGATTATGCAAATATCTCTCAAACAACCTCCAATATTGCAGCAATTCCAACCGATCCCATTTTGCACGGAACTACAGGAAATGTTACTCAAATGCAATTTTCTAATGGGACAACAATGACGCTTAATAAAACCCAAAACAGTACAGTTACGGGGCAAATTTATAGAACTGGATCGCCAACAACGGGGATTATAAATGCTATGTGCGCATCTGCAATTTATCAAAATGGGAAAGTTGTTGCCATTGGAGACAGCTCTGTTCCAGACGATGGTACTGGCGACAGCGGAGACACACTTTATAATGGATATACACTTGATGCTGGAGGAAATCACCAACGATTGCTTATGAATGCTATGATTTGGTTAGTAGCTCCAGTTTTGAGTACAGAAAATTTTATAGTTTCGGATGTAAATTTTACTATTGCACCAAACCCAATTAAGGATAATAACCTAAAATTTGATTTTAAAAATCCAGATAACGAATCTTTTCAGATTACTGTAATTGATGCTTTGGGGAGAACGATTCAAACTAATGTTTTTTCGAATAATGATTCAAATTCAGATTCAATTTTTATAAAAGATTTAAATTCAGGGATTTATTTTTGTAAAATAGCAACCACTACAAAATCTAAAACTATGCGTTTTATCGTTCAATAAATAAAAATATTTACTAAATGAAAAACGTTTATTTTGGTCTTGCGCTCTTATTTTTCGGATTTACCTTTGCCCAAAACATTGATATTAATATTTTGCGGGATATTAATCTAAAAAGGGATAAATCGCTGGATCCAACTTTTAAAGTTATAACTAATTCTGTCGCTCCAATAAGTATTGCAACTCCAGTAATTATTTTTTCTGTGGGATTAATAAATAAAAATGAAAATTTGCAGAAAAAAGGGATTTTTGTGGGGGAAACTTTTGTTGCAAACGCATTTGTAACCTTAGCTCTAAAATATTCGGTAAAGCGAGACAGACCATATATAACCTATCCATATATCGATAAGCAAACTTCCGAAGGGAGTTACTCTTTTCCTTCTGGTCATACCTCAACTGCTTTTCAAACTGCTACCTCCCTGAGTTTGGCATTCCCAAAATGGTATATTATTGCGCCTTCATTTATTTGGGCAAGTTCCGTTGGATATTCACGAATGCATCTTGGTGTTCATTATCCTAGTGATGTTTTGGCTGGAGCAGTTATTGGAAGCGGATCCGCATTTTTAACTTATAAACTTAATAAATGGGTAAATAAGAAAAAGAATAAGGTTGTGCTTTATGACGGTGAAATAATAAAATAATTTCATAAACACTTATTTTTAAAATTAATAAAAAGATGAATGTTTAAAATAAAAAAAATCGATTCAAATTAATGAACCGATTTTGGTAATTTGAGTAAAAAAATTACTCTCTAACTACTTTGTAAGTTTCTATTAAAACTCGATCTGTTTTATCGTCATAAGTTTCTAGAACCAAGTTTCCGTTTATGTCGAAATATCCAATTGCGGTTTTGTTTTTGGATCTGTAAACATAACTATTTGTTGATGTTTTTCTGAGCAATGCTGGTTTTGCATTACCGTAACTCATGGTATAACCGGATGCATCGAGGGCTAATTTGTATTTATTTCCGTTGGATAAATAATAAGAACTACGATCAGTATCGACCGTTCTTGTAGATCCGTCTGGGTTTGTAATTTTGGTTGTAGTGGATACTATAACTGGCGAATCTTTGGTTTCGATGTTTAATGTATTTGGTTTTTCGTCTTTTAATTCGATGTTTTGAACTTCGTTTGTAACCTCTTTTTTTACGGTTTTATGTTCCCCATCGGAATCTGTTTTGATGCTTGTTGTGGTTTTGGTTTCGGTTTTTACATTTGTATTTTGCGCATTAATATTTAATGAAAATAAAATAGCGGTAATTGGTATAAATAAATTTTTCATAATTTTTGTTTTAATGATTTAAAATTCAATTTGTTAGATTAGAATTTCTTGTTTTTTTTAATAAATTTTTAATAGCAAATTTTAGGACTTTACCTAAAACTCTTTTTATTGGATTTACGGAATTTTCGTTTAATAAATTTTTGGATACATAATTGGTTCCTAAACCAATAACTCCGTTTATTAAATTTGATTTTAAATCTGGCGAAGTTGCCATTTCCTGAAATGAGTTTTTAATCAAGTTCATGGGTTTGAAACTATCAATTGTTATATGATATTGTTCCTTTAGAACCAAGAAATCTTGGGCTTGTTTTGTTTTTAAAAAAGCTATTTTTTGTTTGAGTTCTTTTTTTTCGTTTACTTTTTTCATAGTACGTTTTCATTTTTCATTTTATTGATAATGAAGTTACTAACGGGACTTTTTATCCAGTTTTCTCTAAAAATATAAAGCAATAAACCCAGAAATAAATAACCAAATGAAATCACAAAAAAACCGTAATAAACCTCGCCTAATTCCTGCCCAACCCAAAGTGATAATCCTACGTTTACAAGCAACAAAAACATAACAACAACAATACTCAAAGCCATTTTTACGGCAAGATTCGAAAAAATATCTGCCGATTTGTAAACGGCTTCGTATTTGCATAATTCAAGCGTTGTTTTGCTGTAAATTTCTGCTTTTTCAATCAGTTTTTCTATTGTTGTTGTAGAGTTTTCCATTGTTTTTTTATAAAAAAAAGGATTATTTTTGGGTTATAACCGTTTTTGCTTCGTCTAAAAAGCTATCGTATTTGTCCGAAACATCTTGGTACAAACCATCGAATTTACTTTTTAGTTCATCGGCATAATCTTGTCCTTTGTCAAGAATTCTTTTTCTTGTTTTTGATCCTTTTGCTGGTGCAAACAATACTCCGATTAATGCTCCTGCGGCAACTCCTGCCAATACTCCCAATGCTGTTTTATCTGTTCTCATAATTGTATTATTTAATAATTGTTTTAAATTCTTTTTCCTTGTATTAATCTTAATATTACTGCAATAATTGCAATAACCAAAAGAATGTGAATTATTGCTCCTGCGCTATAAGCAAAAAAGCCTATTGCCCAAAAAATGATTAAAATCACTGCTATTGTATAAAGTAAATTGCTCATAATGGTTTTTTTTATTGTTATTTAAAATTTATAGACCTTGAATTATTTTAGATATTTCTTCCTTTGTTTTTCCTAATTTTTTTTCTAGTCTGCCTAACATTTCCTCTTTTTTTCC
Source organism: Bacteroidota bacterium (assembly GCA_043783485.1). Lineage (GTDB taxonomy): Bacteria > Bacteroidota > Bacteroidia > Flavobacteriales > Flavobacteriaceae > Flavobacterium. The sequence continues at coordinate 12,984 of JAYVZI010000017.1, read as the reverse complement.
CTCTAGAAATAATAAATCGTTATCGGTAAGTTTGGCAAATTTTTGTTTGAGTTTGGCTTTCTGTTCTTCCCAAGTTCCTTTGAATTCGGTTGCGTTCATTTTGTATAATTTTGAGTTGAGAATGTATTTTCTTAACAGTACAAAGTTGGGAACAATTGCATAAATTAATGTTACACAATTTTATATTGGAGTTGTAATATTCCCACATTTAAATTTTGTTTTTTATATCAATTTCTTCCATAATTTCCTGGATTTCTTCTTCTAGGATTTCTATTTCTTCCTCGATATATTCTTTAGATAAATCCCTGATTTCTTTTTCGGTTTTTTGACTAGTGTCCATAACCGAATTATTGGCTGGTTCGTGAGACGAGATTAATTCATTCATTTTTAGATGTACTTGAGCCGAATATCTATTGAATGATTTTTGTATGATAAATAAGCTCAAAAAAGTGATTCCAAATATGATATCGCCAATATTTTGATGCCAATCGTTAGATGAAAATAAGTTGCTTATCCACCAATATATAACTAAACAAAAAGCAAAAATAAATGTGATCGAATTGCCTAAAATTTTTGTAGCTATTGATGTTAGTTTTTCGAAAATTCTTTCAATGGATGTGTAAACTTTATTCATTATATATTTGTAAAACAAATGTTTGCAAATGCAATTTGTTGATTTGGAGTAAGTTTATCTGAGTTCTCGACTTTGATTTTTATTTTAGAAAAACGGTTGTCATTGGTAATAGAATTGTACAATTCGGATTTGGCACTTGTTGGACCAAAAAGAACTACTTGGTCAAAATGTAATATTTCGTCGCCTAATTTTTCGTAATATTTGTTTTGCAAATGCTGCTCTTTATTGTGCATATGACTTTCGCCTTTTTGTAAAATGGCTTCTTTTTCTTGATGATGAAAATTACTTTCGATTATATTGAATTGAACAGCAGAATTTGTATATTCTATTAAATTTGCCACTAAGTGATCCATGTAAATTGCTAGTTTTTTTGATGTTTTCATGATTGGATTTTTTTAAAAATTATTTATAAAACTTTTATGATTTGGTGCATATTTTCTAAGTAAATCTAATAGCGAATTATAATATTCCTGCAAGATTTTTTTGTTTATTTCTGGGGATTCTTCGTTAGGAATTGTTTCTGGCATTTCGTTTAGGAATTTCATTAATTCGGGAAATTCGTTGCGAATTGTCATTGTAATTTTGAGAATTTTTTCGGTGAGTTCGGTTTCTGATTTCATATTTTTTTGAATTTGTATAAAAAAGCATCAATTTTTTAGTTTGATGCTTTTAAAGAATTAAAAATCAACCAAAAAGTTAAATTCTTGTTTTGTTAAAATAGATTTATTTACAGTAATAAAATAAGCAACAGTATTACAATAATAATTGCACCTACGGATAGATAAACTCCGTTTCCTGTTGCTTTTAGGTTTGCTTTTATAGCTCTAACCTCTTTACGAAGGGCTTTTTTTTCTGAGGATTTCAAGGAGGATTTGTCCATTGCTTTTATTTCGTCCAAACGATCTAGCATTACTTTTACTTCTGGCGGAACTTCCTTAGGGTTGTTAGAAATTGTAATAGGATTTTTCTCTGCAGCCATCATTGTGGTTGAAAATGTACTTAAGGATAACATCATTATCATTAAGTAAAGAGTTGTTTTTTTCATGATATTTATTTTAAATTTATAATATAAAGGTCAATTTTTTATATAATAGTTTGTTATACAAATATTTATAAAATTTGTAATATTCCTATGTTTGGATATATTTCAAAAAAAAATAGAGCTTCGATTTTGAAGCTCTATTTTTAGAAAATTATTAATGTTTGCCGCTTTTATGGCCTTTGTTTTTGAATTGTTTTTTTGCACGCTTTTCGCCTATCGAATTTTGATGTCCTTCGTTATATCCTCGATGGTATTTTACTTTATGTGCATTAAAATTATTGTAAGGTGAGTTTCCATGATAATCGTTTAGTACAACTTTATATCCATTATATAAATCATAATTACGATATTGTTTTGGCAAATATCTTGATCTTATCCAATTTCCTCTATTTAAACATATAAATTGTGAGTTGCGAATATCATAGTAAGACTCTACATCTGGAATATAGTAATATTCGACTTCTGAGTACCCAACTGGTCCCCAAGATGGCGGTCTACCAATATTTACGTTTACCGATATTTGAGCTTGAAGCGAGAAAGAGGCAACAAAAAAGATTGCCAATAGTAATAGTTTTTTAGGTTTCATGATTTTATAATTAAATTAAATATTGAATTGCAAATATGATATTGTTTAATAAAGATTTTGTTACACAAATATTTAAAATTCTTGTAATATTCACAGTTTTTTCTTTGCTAATGCGGCTTTCTTTTTTGCTTCGGCTTTTTTCTTTTTGTTGAAATAACCTTTTAAAAGAAAATTATTTTGAGCAGCTTTTACGGTTTCGTTAATTTCTTTTGTGCCAGTTTGCAGATTTAAGATTGTAGAATCTAATGATTTTCCTAGTTTTTCATCGTTTACTAACTTGGATAACATACCGTTTTTGTTATTCATTTTGCTGGTAAAAACAGAAAAATTATTGGCACTTTTTTCTAAATTTGTAACTGTTTTTGTGAGTGAGTTTGCAAAGTTTGTATCGGTCATTAGTTTGGATAATGCACCATTATTATTGTTCATTTTATAGGTAAAAATAGCCAACTGATTTGTAATTATTCCAGCATTATCTACACTTTTTTTCACACTTTTCATTAAATCTTCCATCTCGATTGCTTTACTGGAATTAATAAACTGATTGTCTTTTACAATAGTGTTAGATCCCATTCCTTGAGAAATAGTCAGAACTTTATCGCCCATTAATCCGTCTGTTCCTATACTTGCAAGCGCATCGGTTTTTATGTATTTCCTAACGTCTTCTGTGATTACTAAATTTACCAAAACGGTTGTGTCGGATAAAAATGCAATATCTTTTACGGTTCCTATATTTATTCCCGAAAACCTAACATTATTTCCAATTTTTAGACCACTTACGTTTTTGAATTTTGATTTTAAATGAAAATTTGAACCAAATAAATTTTGATTTCTTCCGATAAAATAAATTGTTGCAAAAAACAATGTAAGTCCAATAATTACGAACATTCCTAATTTCCAGGTATAATTTGAATTTTTTGTCATCATTGTTTTTTTATGTTAATTGAAAAAAGATTTGACCCAATTGTCCTTGCTTTTTTCTAGCTCATTATAGGTTCCTTCGGCATTTATTACTCCATCTTTGAGAATCATAATTCGGTTTCCAGTCATTTTTGCGCAATTCATATCGTGTGTTATGATGATTGATGTTGTTTTGAATTTTTTTTGAACCGATAAGATCAATTCGCTAATTTCTCTGGAAGTTATGGTGTCTAAACCAGCTGTTGGTTCATCGTATAAAATAATTTCGGGTTCAATAATTAAGGTTCGAGCAAGCCCAATTCGCTTAATCATTCCGCCAGATAATTCGGATGGCATTTTATCGATCGCTTCGGATAATCCAACGTTTTCTAGTGCTTCAATAATTTTATCTTCAATAATTTTTGGTTCTAAATTTCGAGTATGATGTTTTAATGTAAATGCTAAATTTTGTCGAACAGACATTGAATCATATAAGGCTCCGTTTTGAAACATAAACCCAATTCGAACTCTAATTTTGTTTAATTCGTTGTTTTTTAGTTTTACAATATTTGTCCCAAAAACATTTATTTCGCCTTTATCGGCCTCTATTAATCCTACCAAACATTTTATAGTTATAGATTTTCCTGAACCAGATCGACCTAGAATTACCAAATCTTCGCCTTTTTTTACAGTAAGATTTACGCCTTTTAGCACTTGGTTATTGCCAAAGGATTTCCATAAATTTTTGATTTCTATTGCTGTATTTTTGGTTGTATTCTTGTTTTCATTTATCATAATCTAAAAAAATAAATCGGTTAGTTGTACCGCCAACATGTCTATAATAAATATAGAAAGTGATGCAGTTACAACAGCCGAATTTGCTGCAATACCTACACTTGCCGTTCCGTTAGATGCATTAAAACCTTTGTAACATCCTATCATTCCTATAAAAAATCCAAAGAAAAAAGTTTTGATTGTTGCTGGCATAATATCCAAAAAGTCGAGATGCTCAATAACTTCCGAAAAATACCTAAAAACACTCATGCTTCCATGAACATTGAAACCTACATAACCACCAAAAATCCCTACAAAATCTGCAAAAATTACCAATATTGGCACCATTAATGTTGTTGCCAAAATTCTGGTTACTACCAAGTATTTATAGGGGTTTATTGCAGATACTTCCATGGCATCTATTTGTTCGGTAACTTTCATGGAACCCAGTTCGGCACCAATTCCTGATGCGATTTTTCCAGCGCAAATTAGAGCAGTAATTACCGGAGCAATTTCTCTAATCATTGATAACGAAACCATGCTTGGAAGCCAACTTTCGGCACCAAATTTGGTCATTGTTGGACGGGTTTGAATGGTTAGAACTAATCCCATTATAAATCCTGTAATAGATACTAATGGCAATGATTTAAAGCCAATAGCATAACATTGCCTAATAAATTCGTTGATTTGAAAAGGAGGTTTTAAGATTTCTATAAAAAAACGCTTAGTAAATAACGAAATATTTCCCACATCGTTCAAGACATTTTTTATATTGGTTAGCATATTTTTGTTTTATATATTACTTATTTTTAGATTAAAAAAAAAACATCAATGTCATTAGTTAGTACCATTTTTTTGGTGAGCATCTTCTTCTCTTGACCAAACGACATTGAGTTTGTTTTTTACTCTGCTAATTTTTTTTCATTTACTATTGCATCTCGCAATTCTTTTACTTTATCGTGATCCGATTTTAGTAATGCATAATGTTTGTTTAGCATATTTTGTTCCTGAGAATTGGTGTCTTGATGGTCTTGGATTAATACTTTTTTGTAGGTTTCCAGTGCAGCATCTTCGCCATATTCGCAGGAATCTAAAATTGCTTTTCGATCATTTCCTGTGAGTGCCGCTTTTACATCCATCCAAACTCTAAAAAATTTGCCTGTTAATCTTGTGCCTTCATCTGGCGTTCCGCCGAGTCGGTTTACCTCAGCGACTAATTCCTTGCGATTTTGTACACTTGTTTCCATCAAATCTGAAAAAAGCATTTTCAAATCGGTTTCTTGTGCTTCTGCTTCTGCGGTTTTGTAACCTTCAATTCGGTCGTTATTAATTACGATTAAGGAGTTGAATGCTTCGATTGTTTTTGTATTGTCCATTTTTTTTAATTTAGTTGTGAATGATTTTTCACTTTGTAAAATTCTGTATATTAGATAGTTAAATTGTTATATAAATTTTTCAATATGTTATAATATTCCTAGATTTATCATTCAACAAAAATTTCCTTTGCCAATTCTTCATCTAAATTATAAATGTCATTTCTGAAATTTAAATTCCCTTTTACATCAACCCAAGCAGTGAAATAAGTAATATAAACGGGTATTGTTGGTTTGATTTCAATTCCAGTTTCGGTATTTGTTTGTAATACTTTATCAACATTTACTTGATTCCATTTTTTGTCATTTCTAAGCAAATACATGGCTAATTTTTTAGGATTTTCAACACGAATGCATCCATGACTAAAATCTCTTTTGTTGCGATCGAACAATTCTTTTGATGGCGTATCGTGCAAATAAATGCTGTAACTATTAGGAAAAAGAAACTTCATTTTGCCCAATGAATTATTGTTTCCTGGTTTCTGACGAATTTCAAAAGGAATATTTTTCGAATATTTATTCCAATTAATAGTTCTTGGATTAATTACTTTTCCTCCAGAAACAACTTCCATATTATTTCTTGACAAATAATTTGTATTGTGTTTCAAATGTGGCAAAATCTCTTTATTGATAATACTTGTTGGAACATTCCAATAAGGATTTAGGATAATTTTAGAGATATTCCCTTTAAAAATACTGGTTTGTTTCGCCGCTTTTCCAACTACAACATTGGTTTCCCAAATCAGTTTTTTATTTTCGAAAACGTGTAATTTATATTCGGGAATATTTACCAACAAATAATTATTTTCGATTTCGACAGGAACCCAACGCAAACGCTCAAGATTGACTAACATTTGCTTGATCCGAAAATCAACAGTTTTGTTCATTTCAGCAATGGTTTTAAAATCTAATTTTCCGTTTTCGATCAAACCAACTCGCTGTTGAAAATTAGAAATTGCTTTAACCAAATCCATTGTGTAAACTAGATTGTTGTCATTAACTTTTAAATCGCCAGATAAAACCAAACGCTTTTTTACTTGAAGAATTGTAGAATCAGATTCGGTTTTTGTTAGAAATTCTTGATTGGATTTTACAACAGGAAAACCACCTTTTTTTTGAATATCTCGATACAAACGCAGTTTTTCTTTTAGTTTCGAATAATATATGTTTACAGGTTCGTAGGTTTTGTCATTTTCGTCTTTCAAAATTAATGAATCCAGTAAAACCTGATAGTTTTTCTTGGCTCTAGGGATAAACCAATCCAGTTTTCGAGCATTTTTATTAATTCCAGAAAATGCTTTTTGGGAATATTTGAAGAAAGTTGTGGTAAGGAATAATTCTAATTTTTCACGTTGGTTTTTATCAATTTCTGTAGCATTAGGATTGTCTTTTTCATAGATTATGTTTTGTTAGAATGTTTTTGGATTTCTTCAATCTCGCATTTTTCTTTTTTAATATCTTGACGAATAAATGCGAAAATACTCATGTAAACATTAGCTATCCAAACCAATGAAAATAAAGCAATTACATAGCCAAACCAATTATTCATTAGTAATTTATACTCCGAAAAAAAGATAAAAAACAAGGTTACATAATGACTAAAACAATATTCGCAAGTAAAAAGATAGAATATTTTGCGCTGTAATAATGTTTTAGAATTCTGACTTTTTCGAATACAATAATCTCGTGGTTCCTTAAAAATTTCTTCGTGCGTAACCGTCCAAGCCACGCAAGAAATGGGAATTGCAAGAGTAAAAAGCCAAATTATTTGTGTAAATAAATCCATTATTTAATATGTTTGAATTTTATTTTTTATTGGTAACCTATTGAATAGCCTTTTTTAATAATTAGTGTTTTCTATCGAAAACGTTTTTTTAGTGGCTATTTTAGACTTGATTCAATACAATTAAAAAACTCATCAATAAAAATTTTAGCATAATGATCGGTTTCTTGCTTATTGGTAGGAATTCCAAAATCATCAAATTTATCTTGTACTTTAGAAACTGGAAAATTGGCTGTAAAAGTCCAAGCTCGCAATTTCCAGAATATAAATTGCAAATGCGTTAAGGCTTGTAATCCTGCAAAATCTCCTGATGAAACCGTCGAAAATGCAATTGGTTTTCTATGCCATTCTTCGTACAATAAATCGATTATATTTTTTAAACTCGCAGGAATGCTTCCGTTGTATTCTGGCGTTACAATGATAATTCCGTCCGATGAAATGATTTTATTTTTGAATTCCAATGTTACCATACTCGGATTGTGTTGGTATTTTAATCGTTCTTCAAAAATTGGAAAATTATAAGATGCCAAATCCAAAATTTCGACGGTTGCCAATCTATTTTCATTTAGATAATTTTGAAGATAAAGCACTACATTATGGCTTTTTCTGCCAGTTCGAATGCTTGAAGAAATGATTGAGATATGATACATGATTTTTTATTTTTAATATTATTTACGAAATTGCTTTAAGTTCTTCGAACAATGCTTTTTGTTTGTCGGATAATTTTTCGGGAATTTGTATTTGAATTGAAATATAAAAATCGCCGTAACTTCCTGTTTTTTCATAAACAGGCATTCCTTTTCCTTTTAGTCGGATGGTTTTTCCGTTTTGAGTTCCTGCAGGAATTTTAATTTTTAATTTACAGGATAATGTTTCAACAATTATTTCGTTTCCTAAAATGGCATCGTATAAATTGATATTTGTTGTTTGATATAAATCATCGCTTTTGCGAATGAATTTTTGGTTATTTGCCACTTTAATTCTCACAAATAAATCGCCTCGGTTGGTTTCTGAACTGCCCTTTGCACCTTTATTTTTGATTTTTAATTGTTGGTCGGTATAGGCACCAGGTTTTGTTTTAACCCTAAGTTTTTCGTTTTCTAGTTGAATAATTCTGCTTGTTCCATTGTATGCTTCTTCAAGCGAAATTTCCATTTCGGTTTCGTAATCGCCACCTTTACGAGCTTGGTTTTGTTGGGGATTTCCACCATGTTGTTGCGAAAAAAACTGCTCGAAAAAATCAGAAAATCCCTCATCATTTCCGTCGCCAAAACCTTGATTTCCTTTACGATATTGTTGGTTTGGGTTTCGTTGCTGGTTTTGTGTTTGTTGGTTTTGTTGCCAATTTTCGCCCAACTCGTCATATTGTTTTCGTTTTTCGGGATTTCCTAAAACTTCGTTAGCTTCATTAACTAATTTAAAACGTTCTTCGGCTTTTTTGTCTCCTAAATTTTTATCTGGATGATTTTTTTTTGCCAAAGTTCGATAAGCCCTTTTCACTTCGGCTGGTGTGGCTTTTTTATCGATTTCTAATATTTTGTAGTAGTCTTTGTAATCCACAATTGATTATTTATTTTTTTAAAAGAAACAACAATTCTTTAGCAACAGCTTCTGATGATTGTGGATTTTGCCCCGTGATTAGCAATCCATCTTTTACAACATAACTTGCCCAATCCTGTTTTTTAGAATAAATTCCTCCTTTATTTTTTAGTTAATCCTCTAGCATAAAAGGTACAATTTTATCTAATTTTACTGCTTTTTCTTCGGTATTCGAAAAGCCTGTAACTTTTTTTCCTTTTATTAAAAAATTGCCATCTTCGTCTTTGACATTTAATAAAACCGACGGTGCATGACAAACCGTTGCTACTGGTTTTTTGGCATCCCAAAATTCTTCGATTAGGCTTATCGAATCATCATTTGTGGTTAAATCCCATAATGGGCCATGACCACCGGGGAAAAAAATAGCATCGAAATTATCGGAATCTACTTCGTCTAGTTTAAGCGTATTTGCCATAAGCCCCAATAAAACCGAATCTTTTTTGTATTGGATTGTTGCTTGGGTTTGGTTTTCTGGAATATCACTTTTTGGGTCAATTGGTGGTTGTCCGCCTTTTGGCGAAGCTAAAGTAATTTCGGCTCCTGCTTCTTTAAAAATATAGTAAGGAGTTGCAAGTTCCTCTATCCAAAAACCTGTTTTTTGGTCGGTATTTCCTAATCGGGAGTGTGATGTAAGAATGATTAATATTTTCATTTGATGGTTTTTAGATTTCGAAATGTACTTCGGAGGTTATTGGAATATTTAGAACTTTAGAAACAAAACAATTTTGTTCTGCATTTTTTGTGATGGTTGCAAAATCCTCGGCAGAAATCCCATCTACAGCTCCCGAAATGTTAAGATGAATTGCGGTAATACTTTTTTCGTCCATGCTAACAGTTGCTTGTGTATCTAATTTGGTCGCTATAAATCCTTTTGCATTTAGCATTGCGCTAACTGCCATTGTAAAACAGCCTGCGTGTGATGCTGCCAATAATTCCTCGGGGTTTGTTCCTTTTATGCCTTCCTCAAAACGGGTTTTGAAACTGTAATTTGTGCTTTCGAGAACGCCACTTTGTGTGGACAATGTTCCTTTTCCTTCTTTGAGGTTTCCTTCCCAGTGGGCGCTTGCTGTTCGTATCATTTTATTATTATTAGATTTATAATTTTTTTAAAGCTTCTTTCAAATCGATTTGATTTTCTAGATCATCGAGCGATTTTGTAGTATAATGAATTTGTAAACTCGGATTGGTGTTTCCTATGCTAATGAGTGTAATTTTTATGTCGGATCTGTTGGTGTTCCAAACGGAATAAAGATTTAAATTTTTATCTGCAATTCCTTGTTTTTTATTAGTCTTATCGTATGTAGGATCGCTGGAATTCCAGGTTTCTTTTTGGATATTTGGATTTTGGTATTTTTCGGTAAGTAATTTTAAAAAAACTAAATAATTTTGATAATAGAGTTCCGGATCACTGTGTATTTTTGTTGATATATAGCTACCGCTAATTAATTTATTATTGTCGTTAAAAATGTATAATACTTTAAAACCTGTACCATTTAGTTTGTCTTCGTAGGTTAGTTCCTCATTTTTTATTCTTGAAAGTAAATGATTTGTTTCCTCATTTCGTATTTTTTCCATTGGATCACCCCAATTAAAGTTTCGGAAATCGGTTGTTTGTGCCAAGGAATTATTTATTGCTACAATTAGGATTATTAGTCCAAAAATAATGTTTTTCATTTTTTTGTAATTTTAGTTACTGTTGTTTTCCTCTAGGTTATTGTGGTTGTCGCTGCCAATGCTTTAGGAATTGTTTTCCTCGTCCTCGCTTCCTATATTTTCTTGGTCATTGTCGAGTTCTGATCCCGGAATATCGAGATCTGCCCCAGACTTGTCTTGATTAAAGTTTTTTTCGTTCCAAGTTGGTTTTTTATCAATTTTGATAATTTCTTTTTTCTTTGAAATGTCTTCGGGATCGATGTCAAATTCCTTGTCGAACTTGTTGTAAATATCTTCGCTTTCGGGATATTGCGGATAGCCAGGAAAATTGTCGATTTGCATATTTGATGGTTTTGGGAAATCGAGATCTAGATTTTTAGGTTTTTTTTTCATGATAATTGGTTTTTAGTTCTTGATGTTTTTTGCTTCTATTCTTTTTTTGTTCGTAGTATTCTTGGATGTTTATTTTGCCAGATGTAAATTGTCTTAGCAATGATTCTATTGGTTTTTTTTTGTTATTATTGTGATTGTGATGCCATTTTTTTGGCATTAGGAAAATCAGAAACACAAAAATTCCCCATAAAACCCATAATATAAGGTTGGTTTCTAAGTAAAAGTTTTCGGTTTCCATGATTTTTTTTTTTCAACCTTCGTTTTTTTCTAATTTTGATATTAGATCTTTTAGGATTGTTGGGTATTTATTATTTGGTTTTGCGTGAGGGATAAGAGTGGAAATCCTTTTTTGAGTCTTTTCGACGAAAAAAAGATTGTAACGTATAGCCCGACCCTTTTTTGGGTCACGCCCAAATTTAGCCCAGGTATCGTCTTAATATCCAAGCAATTGTTTCGTGTTGTTGGAGGATTCCGGTGAGTAAATCGGCTGTTCCTGCGTCGTGGTTGTCATTGGTGCAAACGTCGATATCCTTGCGTAATTCGGTTATTAGGGTTTCGTGATCGGACAAAAGTTCGGATATCATGGCTTTTTGGACTGGATATTTGTTGGGATGTTCGACGATTCTGGATAGTAGGGTAAACTCGTTCATGGTACCTATGGTTTTGCCGCCAAGTTTGTTGGTTCGTTCGGCTACTTCGTCGATTATTGTTTCGAGTTCGGTGTATTGTGCCTCGAAAAGTTTGTGTAATTCCATGAAACTTTCGCCTGCTACGTTCCAATGAAATTTTCGTGTTTTTATGTACAATGTCATTTCGTCTGAAAGAATTACGGATAGTAAACTAATGCTTTTTTGGAGATGAATTTCGGATATTCCTATTTTTGGTATCATGATTTTTTTATTTTTTATTTATTGAGTGTAAAGTTCTATTTTATTGATAATTATTGTGTTACATTTTTTTTAGAATAAGTTTCAATATTCATAGGTTTTAAATAAAAAAAACGGAATGGTTAGATTCCGTTTTCTAATTAATATCAAATATTTCATAAACTGTTTTGGGTTTACATCTCTGATATTAATTTTAGTAGTTGTTTCGCATACCAATTAGCACCAATATTCCTATGATTATAAATAGCAATAGTAAATAAACAAAAAACTGACTTACGCCATATTTCATTTGTAAATAATTGGCTGGATAGGTAATTGTTTCGAAAATGGTGTTGATTAATTTCTTTTTTACGCCTTTTTCCTTGAGTAAATATTCATCTCCTTGAAGTTTGTAGGAATCGATTTCGGTTCCAATTTCATCGTTATTGGATAGGATGATGACTTTGGTTTTCTCGTTTATATTTTTAATAAAATTGACAATTTTTGTGCCTTCATCGCCAAAATAATCATAATCCAGAACTATTACACTGGTATTTTGATCGACTTTTGTCAAGGCCTGAACGGCATTAGTAAAAGTAAAAATATTGTAAATTGTTCCGAATCGTTTTTCGAGAAATTGGTGCAACTTTAATGAGTTTTCTTGATTATCCTCGACAATAAAAAGGTTTTGAGTTTGATTTGTCATGATTTTTATATTTTTAGAATGAGTCGTTATCTCCAAATTCGTTTAATTTTTTTCGGATGGTTTGTTTGGAATTATCCGATTTGGTTTTAGAATTGGATGCTTCGGTTTTTTTCTTTGCATCGCTTTTTTTTGGAGCTATGTTTTGTTGTTTTTTAATTGGCATAATTTTGAGTTTCTTGGATGTTTATAGCTTTATTTTGAATTATTTTTTTTGAACTATCAATGGTTTTTTTGCTTTTTTTTTGCTTTTGAACAAAATATTTTTCCATTATTAATCTTGCCAATAAGTAACTTACTGTCGATTCTGCGCCCTGATTAAGGTTGATATAAGTATCTTCTAAACCATCATAACAACCGCCAGTACAAGGATTATAAACAATTTGATGCAAATGATTTTTTCCTAAAAACCAATCGAAAGCGATTTCAATTTTTTCTAAATAATCGGCTTGGTTGAAGGTTTCGTAAAATTTGCTTAATGCTAAAATTGTATACGCTATATCTATAGGTTGTTCACCACCAATTTTTTGGGTGTGCGAATGGCCTTTGTTTTGCATCCAACCTTTGTTAGAAACTACTTTTATAGTATTATCAAAAAATATTTTAGACAATAAAAAATCGAATGATGTTTTGGCAATTTCCTTGTAAACAATATTTTTGGTTGCCAAAAAAGCGCAC
>JAYVZI010000016.1:0-14659 GCA_043783485.1 Bacteroidota bacterium | reverse complement strand
GGTTTCGAAATACTGAAATACAACGAATTATCATACTCCAAACCTTTATCTTGAATGTTTACAAAACCGTGAAAATTGGTTTTTGGAATCGTAAAATTGATGGTTTTGATTTTCTCTTCAAAGTTCACTAAAGTCTTGGCAACCAACTTTTTTTGATTGTACAATGCAATTGGAATATTTTTAGAATTGTCTCCATAATCAGATAATTTCACTCCAATTTCATAAAAATTTTCAAGATTTTGACTGATGTAAACGCTATCAATTGAAACATTATTTTTTTGCTCTGCTTTTGGAATTATAAAATAGGTATTGTAATCTTTGTTAATCGATTTTGTTTGTTTTTCTTCCAAACCAACTGCATCGGTTATGACAACAATGTCTTTGTTAAACGCTGATTTTCTGGCTTTTATTTTCGCAATTAAATTATCAAGTACAAATGGAGTTGCTGAATATTTCAGGTTTTGCAAATCTTTTTGAAGCGATTTAATATCAGAATTCCAAAAAGTTTCGTTGTTTGTAATCAACGAAAATTGCATGTTTTCGGGCGTTTCTTCCAAAAGTTCTTGAACGGCTCGTTTTAATAATTCGCCTTTTTTACCTTTGGCTTGCATCGAAAATGAATTATCGAGAATAATATACATTTCGTTATTGGCATTTTTGCTGTCTTTAGACATAAAAAAAGGTTGTGCAAATGCTAAAATCAAAAATGCTAATAATAATAATCGAGTCGCCAAAAGCAACCATTTTTTGATTTTAGAACTTTTTCGGGTTTGAATTGATAATTCTTTCAGAAACTGAACATTGGTGAAATATTCTTTCTTGAAACGTCGCAATTGAAACAAATGAACCAGAATTGGAATCAGTAGGAGGAAAAGGAAGTATAAAATTTCTGGATGCTTGAATTGCATTTCTAAATTTGTTTATCAAAAATAATAATCAATTTTTAAATTTCAATTATTTTTTATCTTTTCTTTTTTTATCACGAGTTTTCAAAATATTTCTATTTACGGAACTCGACACTTTTTTCTTAGTTTTTGATGGTCCTCCAAGATTGACTTTTTTGTTTTTGGCAGATTTTTCGTGAAATGCGCCATCGCCATCGAGTTTTTTATTTTTCAATAAAAATTTCACGACTTGTTTCTCTTTTTCTGGTCCTATTAATACGAGCGAAATTTCGACATCCGTTGGACGTTCTAAAATTTCGATTTCACGTTCCATTAAGGCTTCGACTTCAAATTTCATTTCTTCTTCGCGTGGCGTAATGAAACTTATTGCTGTTCCAGTAGCATCGGCACGACCTGTACGACCAATTCGGTGCATGTATTGCTCGGGCATTTCGGGCATTTCGAAATTAATAACGTGTGTAATATTCGAAATATCCAATCCACGCGCCATAATATCCGAGGTGATTATTCCACGAAGTTGCCCTTCCTGAAAATTTGCCATTGTGGTTAATCTATAATTCTGAGATTTATTGGAGTGAATTACGCCAAATTCGTCAGGAAAATCTGCTTCGATGCGCTCGTGAAGCATATCGGCAATTTTTTTATTGTTCACAAAAACCAAAATTCGTGACATCTCTTCATCGCTATCAAGCAAATGTTTTAGTAAATTTATTTTGGTATTGAAATTCGGTAAATGATACGAAAGTTGCGTTATTTGTTCCAATGGCGTTCCCGATGGCGATAGAGTAACTTCTTCAGGGAAGTCGAAAAAATCATTCAAAACAGCATCTACTTCATCGGTCATTGTTGCCGAAAATAGAATGTTTTGACGTTTGGCACGCATCATTGAAAAAATAGATGTCAATTGAATCCTAAATCCAAGATTCAACATTTCATCGAATTCATCAATAACTAATTTTTGAGTTTCGTCGAACCTTATATATGCATCTAGCGCCAAATCCATAATTCGTCCAGGAGTTCCTACAAGAATATCGATGCCTTCGAAAACGGCTTTTTTCTGAGTATTGATGTTTACTCCACCATAAACTCCAAGTGTCCTAATAGACATGTATTTGGCTAATTTTTCGACTTCTTCGACAACCTGTACCACTAATTCTCGGGTTGGAACTAAGATTACAATTTTAGGCGTATTAGTTGGAGTAAATTTGTATAATTTTAGCAAAGGCAATAGGTAAGCAAATGTTTTACCAGTTCCTGTTTGTGCAATTCCCATCATATCGCGACCCGACATAATTACCGAAAATGATTTTTCTTGGATAGGAGTTGGAGATACAAAACCCAATTCGTCGATGGCTTTTTGTACAGATTTTGGAAGATTGAATTGCTCGAAAGTGCTCATTGTATTTTTTATTTTTGCAAAGATACGGTTTTATAATTTGATGATAATTTTTCTTAATTTATGCTATTTTTTTATAATTAGTAAATCACAATTAGTGCATTTCATCGACATAATAATACATTTCGTCGGTTTAAATTTCATTTTAAATATAAATTACTTTAAATTTAGCTAGGGCTATTTTAGATTAGTTTTAAGGCAATATCTTTATATTAAGAATCTATAAATTTCATTTTGTAAATGGAAAAAAGTAAAATTAGTAACAACTTATTATTTTCACAAAATCATTTCGATTTGTTGATAAAACTCAATAGAATTTCGTTTGTGGAGCGTAATTCTATTGATGATATTTATAAAATAATTACAGAAGTTGCAGTAGAAGGTTTGGATATTGATAGAGCTGGTTTTTGGAGAATTATTGATGATAAATTGGTTTGCGTTAATTTATATGACAAAATATCTAATTCTCATATTCAGGAAAATGAAATTAATGCCAGAGATTTACCCATTTATTTCAAGGCATTACAAGACGGAATAGCTATTGTTGCAGATGATGCACTAACTAATAAATATACTCAGGAACTCAAAGAAAGTTATCTTATTCCGTTAGGAATTACAGATATGCTAGATTTGCCAATTAGAGAAAACGGTAAGGTTATAGGGGTTTTGTGTTGTGAACATAGAGATAATCCTAGGGTTTGGGACGAAAGCGATTTTGGTTTTGCAAAATCTATTGCAGATGTATTAGTATTGATGCTCGAACAATTTAAAAACCGAAAAATTGAAGCCGATCTGATAGAAAGTGAACGCAAATTAAGTTTAATTACTACTAATTCTCTCGATGGGTTTGTAGTTATCGAAAACAAAATAATAACTTATATTTCACCTTCCTACCGCAAATTAATGGAGTATTCCGAGGAAGAAACTCTTAAAATGAAGTTGGAAGATATTTTTGAAATGATGCATAAAGATGATGTGGAAGTAGCAAAAGCAACTATTTATGAAAATTTAGGCAAGAGAAACAAAAATTTTAAATACGTTTTTAGAATTAGAGGAAAATCGGGAAAATATTTTTGGAGAGAGGATTCCGTAAGCGTAATTTATGAAGAGGACGGGAGTTATTCTAAATATATAATTATTTCTAGAGATATTTCGACGATGAAAAATGCCGAAATAAAAATAGAAAGACTTTTTAATATTTCTAAAAATCAGAACAAAAAATTATTGGATTTTACACACATTATTTCGCATAATATCAGGTCAAATACCAGCAATATGGCAATGATTATAGACTTGATTTCCGATACTAAAGATGAAACCGAAAGACATGAATATCTTGATTTGCTAAAACAAAGTAGCGACAAACTTACCGATACCATTCATTACCTCAACGAAACTATAAACATTCAGTTGAGCTCTAAAACCGAAATGATAAAAGTAAATTTGAAAGATGAAATACATAAAACAATCCAATCTTTAGATGAAATTATTCTAAACCCAAAAGTAAAAATAAACGTAAATGTTCCTAACGATTTAGAGATAAATACAATACCAACATATCTTGAAATTATTTTGTCTAACTTAATTACCAATGCAATAAAATACAAATCTCCAGAAAGAAATTTGATAATTAATGTTGTAGTTACAAAAACAAATTCTAGCTTTACAATATCTGTAAACGACAACGGAATAGGAATTGATATGAAGCGAAACAAAGACAAAGTATTTGGAATGTATAAAACCTTTCATGGTAATCCAGATGCAATTGGTTTGGGACTTTTTATGACAAAAAACTACGTAGTTGCATTGGGTGGAAATATAGATTTACATAGCGAAATAGGAATTGGTTCCGAATTTAAAGTAACATTTTATGAGTAAATACGACTTGACCTACATTATTGATGATGACCCAATTTTTGTCCTAGTTCTAAAAAAAATGCTCGATAAATTAAATCATTTCACAAAGGTAAAAAACCTTCGAAATGGTCAGGAAGCAGTTTACGATTTAGTAGATATAAATAAAAACAAACTACAATTTCCGGATTTAATATTCCTAGATCTTAATATGCCAGTGCTTGATGGTTGGCAGTTTCTGGAGGAAATTGAAGCGCTTCCTTTCAAAAATAAATTGAATATTTACATCATTTCATCAACCATAGACAAACAAGAAATTGATAGAGCAAACAATTATAAATGCGTAAAAAGTTTTATTTCCAAACCAATAAACTCAAGAGATTTGAGTAAAATTTTAGAATTAGAATTA
This sequence comes from Bacteroidota bacterium, assembly GCA_043783485.1. Taxonomy (GTDB): domain Bacteria; phylum Bacteroidota; class Bacteroidia; order Flavobacteriales; family Flavobacteriaceae; genus Flavobacterium. The sequence goes on along the minus strand of JAYVZI010000016.1, from coordinate 10,095 downwards.
TAATAAAGCTAAAAACCCTCGAAAACCCCTAGTCCAAAAAGTGCAAAATCGTATTTTACAGGATCGTTGGGATCTAATTCACGAAGTTTAATATCCAATTCTGTAAGTGCTTTTCCGTCGTTTTGTTTTCTGGAAAGTAGCTCTAATTTTCGGGCAACATTACCAGAATGAACATCGAGCGGGCAAGAAAGTTGGCATGGCAAAATGGTTTTCCAAATCCCAAAATCCACACCTTTATTGTCATTTCTAACCATCCATCGCAAAAACATATTTATCCTTTTTGCTGCCGAATTATTCATGGGATCCGAAACGTGTTTTTGAGTTCGAGATTGATGATTTATTTCGAAAAAAACTTTCTTAAATTCCGAAATACTTTTTTGCAAACTATCTTTTCCCTGATGTTTTGCAAAAACATTTTCGAGTCCGTTATGGTTTTTATAAATATTTTGCAAAGCAATAATAAAAGTCGAAAAATCGCCACCGTTAAAGGTTCTATGAACAAAATCATTAAGTTTTTCGAGATTGTTTTTGTTGTGCGACATCACAAAATCGTATGGAGAATTCCCCATCAAATTCATCATTTTGTGTGAGTTTTGGATAATCATTTTGCGATTTCCCCAAGAAATTGTTGCTGCTAAAAATCCCGCAATTTCTATATCTTCTTTTCTGGAAAATAAATGCGGAATTTGCACAGGATCACTTTCTATAAATTTTGGATTATTGTATAATTCGACTTTTTCGTCAAGAAATTCTTTGAGTTCTAAAAAGTTCATGATTATTAATTACTAATTTTTCCATCAACCATTACTAACTTTCTATCCGCCATGTTTGCCAAATCTTCGTTGTGGGTTACGATTACAAAAGTTTGTCCGAATTCGTCCCGTAATTTAAAAAATAATTGATGCAAATTCTCCGCCGATGCAGTATCTAAATTCCCAGAAGGTTCATCTGCAAAAATAATTGCGGGTTTGTTTATTAGCGCTCTAGCTACTGCAACGCGTTGTTGTTCTCCGCCCGAAAGTTCGTTTGGTTTGTGGTTTATACGATGTGATAATCCTAAATATTTGAGTAATCGTTTGGCCTCTATTTCGGTTTCTTTTTTGTCTTTATTGGCAATAAATGCAGGAATACAAACATTTTCGAGAGCAGTAAACTCGGGCAACAATTGATGAAACTGAAAAATAAATCCAAGGTTAAGATTTCGGAATTTAGACATGGTTTTGTCGTTCATTTTCAGAATATCTTCCCCATTTATTACAAGTGTTGTCCCATTTTCCAGACTTGGCTTGTCTAAAGTGCCAAGGATTTGTAATAAAGTAGTTTTTCCTGCTCCCGATGCACCAACTATAGATACAATTTCGCCTTTTTGAATGTGCAAATCTACTCCTTTTAGAACCTGAAGTTGATCGTAATATTTATGAATATTTGTTGCCTGAATCATTAATGAAATGTTTTTTACAAAGTAACGTTTTTTCTATTTAAAATCTAAAAATAAAATTTGGCATTAGTTTTGTATATTTACTTTTTGAATTTTTAATTTAAATAAAAAAATGAACAACGAAATACAAATCGAAAACAGGAGCGAAGTTAAATCTAACAAAATGACAAAGCTTGTTTTGGGAATTATTTTCGATGCAATTGGAATGCTTTCATATGCAGTTCCGGTGTTTGCAGAAATTATTGATGTGGTTTGGGCTCCAATATCTGCATTAATCCTTGCAAAAATGTACAAAGGAACAACGGGTAAAATTGCCGGAACATTAAACTTTCTGGAAGAACTTTTGCCGGAAACCGACATTGTCCCAACATTTACATTAACTTGGATTTATGTTTATCTGATTAAAAAAGAAAAATAATTATGTTAGAAATCCTGATTTATTCAGGATTTTTTTTGGAATTAAACACAAATCCTAAACCCATACTTTGAAGCATTTTTTTGCTAAACCTAAAAAAGAAATCAAATTGCCCAAACAAAAATCCAATTACAATCAACAAAAATGGATATAAAGGCAATACCAAAAGCATTAATACTAAGTAATAAAAAAACCATGATAAATTTTTGTTATTCAATCCAATAATATTCATCAAAAAAGAGGAAATTTTTGCCGAAAGAGATCCATTTATTGCAAAAACAACAAAAATAACAATCATTTGAAAATTAGATTTGATACCCCAACGTTGTTTTAGATCTTTCATTTTTATATTAGTTCAAAAAACAAATTTACTCTGAAAATTGTATATTCCAAAATGTTATTTTATAAAAAAACCATCAGTTTTTACTGATGGCTTTTACAAGTATAATTTTGATCTTAGAATTATTTACTTCCAAAAAGGCTTCCTAATAATCCTCCAAGACCACCTTTTTTTGTAGCAACCGAGATGGCATCTCCAATTCCTAATTCGCCATCGCCATCTTGATCAAGCATTGATGTAAGGATGTTTCCTCCACCAGATTGTACAGGGGCTTGTTGCTGAGTTTGTCCGCCAAGTAATCCGCCAAGAATATCACCTAATCCACCGCCATTATTGCTAACTCCGCTTGCATTCATTCCGCTTCCTTGTGCTTGTTTTGCCAGATATCCCATTAGGATTGGCGCAGCAATTTTCATTATCATTGCAATTTTATCAGAACTTACTCCGGTATTTTGGCTCACTTGATTTTGTACATTTTCTTGATTTCCACCAAGAACGTGCCCAAGAATACTAGCTCCATCGGAATGATCGCCACCAGTTATAAATCCTGATAAATTATCCAAAATGCTACCATCGTGTTTTCCGCCAAGTAAGGCTCCAAGTAATCCGCTTTGTCCTTCTGGAGTCGATGCATTATTTTGCATTGCACCAACCAATGCTGGTAATACAGAGGCTAAAACCGATGAAGTTTGACCTTCATTAGTACCTACTTGTCCGCTAACTCCCGATATGATTTGTTTTCCTAAATCGCTATTTAATAAATCCATTAATCCTGCCATAATTTTATATTTTAGTTAAGTTTTAATTTTTTTAATTGTAAATTTATACAATAATTTCAATAAAACTCGGATTTTATCTAAACATTTTAAGCTTTTAATAAACCAATAATTTGTTCGGCAAGTTCAGTACCAATTCGATCTTGTGCTTCGAGGGTTGCGGCACCAATATGTGGAGTTAAGGAAATTTTTGGGTTCATTAATATTTTTATTTCGGGAGTTGGTTCGTTTTCAAAAACATCTAATCCTGCAAATAGAACTTTTCCGTTGTCTAGCGCATCTACAAGTGCAACTTCGTCAATAATTCCTCCGCGGGAACAGTTTATGATTCCTACACCGTCCTTCATTGCAGCAATTTCTTCTTTACCAATAACGTAACCATCTTGAGCGGGAACATGAAGTGTTATAAAATCCGAATGGCTAAATAAATCCTCAACCGGTTCGGTTTCTATTTCTACATTTATAAATTGACCGTTATAAAAATCAACTTTTATTTCGGCTTTTCCCACAAATTTATCGGCAGCAATAACTCTCATTCCAAGACCAAGCGCCATTTTTGCAGTAGCTTGACCAATACGTCCAAAACCAATAATTCCTAATGTTTTTCCGCGCAATTCGATTCCATTTGCGTAGGCTTTCTTTAAACCATCAAAATTAGAATCGCCTTCCAATGGCATATTTCTATTGGCATCATGCATAAAACGAACTCCCGAAAACAAATGTGCAAAAACCAATTCCGCTACACTTTCCGAGGACGATGCAGGCGTATTTATGACATGAATTCCTTTAGAACGGGCATAATCCACATCAATATTATCCATACCAACACCACCACGACCTATTATTTTTAGGTTCGGGCAAGCATCAATCAAATCTTGTTTTGCTTTTGTAGCACTTCGAACCAAAAGCACCGAAATATTATTGGTATTGATATAATTGGCTACTTGTTCTTGAGCCACTTTGGTAGTAATTACTTCAAAACCACCTTTTTCTAATGCTAGGATTCCGCTTTTGGAAATTCCGTCGTTAGCTAATACTTTCATTTTTAGTTTATTGCGAGGGAAAAACCAATCTCATCCTCAAATTAATTATTTTTTTCTGGAGCTATTTCCCGCTTTCCACTCCAATCTTTTTTAAATTGTAACACTTCGACAAGCTCAGTGTAACAATTCAAAAAAGGATTTCCATTTCAATCGGGGCTATGGTATTTAATTTCAATTGGTTATTTGTTCTATATAACAACCAAATCAACTATATTTTATTTTCTAATTCTTTCATTACATCAACCAAAACTTGTACGCTTTCCAATGGCAAAGCATTATACATCGAGGCGCGATATCCACCAACAGATCTATGTCCTGCTAAGCCAGAAATATTGGCGTCTTTCCATAATTTATCAAAAATCGGAGTGTGATTTTCATCGTTTAGCAAAAATGTTGCGTTCATATTACTTCGATCATCTGAGTTTGCAGCACCATTAAATAAAGGGTTTCTGTCGATTTCGGCATATAATAATTCCGCTTTTGCGTTATTTATTTTTTCGATAGCAGCAATTCCGCCTTGTTTTTTTAACCATTGCAAGGTCAATAACGATGCATAAACAGGAAAAACCGCAGGCGTGTTGTACATACTTTCGGCCTTAATGTGTTGAGCATAATCCAGCATGCTTGGAATATATCTGTCAGATTTTCCTAGGATTTCTTCTTTTATAACGACCAAAGTTGTTCCTGCTGGACCCATATTTTTTTGTGCTCCAGCATAAATCAAATCGAATTTAGAAAAATCTAAAACTCTCGAAAAAATATCAGAACTCATGTCGCAAACCATCGGAATATTTGTTTCTGGAAACGATTTCATTTGCGTTCCAAAAATGGTATTGTTGGATGTGCAATGAAAATAATTGGCATCCGTTGGGATTTCGTAATTTTTTGGAATAAAAGTATAATTTTCCGCTTTCGACGAACCAACAATTAGGGTTTCTCCAAAGTTTTTGGCTTCCTTTATGGCGCCTGCTGCCCAAGTTCCCGTGTCGAGATAAGCTGCTTTTCCGTTGGTTTTCATTAAGTTATAAGGAACCATCAAAAATTCTAAACTTGCTCCGCCATGAAGGAATAAGGCTTGATATCCTTTGCCTTTTAGATCCAAAAGCTCTAGAACCAATTCTCGGGCTTCGTCCATAACGGCAACAAAATCTTTGCTTCGATGCGAAATTTCCAGAATTGAAAGTCCAGAATTATTAAAATTGAGAATCGCTTGCGCCGATTTTTCGAAAACTTCCTGAGGCAAAATGCATGGTCCTGCGCTGTAATTGTGTATTTTCATTGTGTGTTTGTTGAAAAGCAAATTTCGGAAATAGGGATTTAAAAATCGATTTTATTTTTGGATTATCATTCGATGTTATTAACAAAAACGTTGTAGTTGTTTTTTATTGAAATTAAATATTAATCAAAAAATCTAAAGTATCTACATTATCCGCATAATCCCAAAGGTTTGGATTTTGGGTTTCACCAAAATTAATAGAATTTTCTATTAATTTATTAGAAACAATGCATTGAATTTGTTCGTTTTCGGTTTTTAATCTCGATTTTAAAATTTCTAAATCATCGTAATATTCATAAAAAACCGAGGAAATAGGCGAGGCGTAGCTCGAATCTTCTTTTATTGTTAGGAATTCGTTATCCAATAAAGCAAAATTACTCATCAGGAAAACGGCTTTGTTATAATCGTAATTATTGGCGTATTTTTCATATTTTATAACATTTTGATAAGGAAACATACCATTAAAAAACTGATCGAAATTATAGTTTCTGGGAATAAAAATTTTAGAAACATTACGACAACCCAAACCAAAATACCTAAAAATATCTTCGCCAAGCGCAATCATTTGTTCTTTAGATTCCGATCCATCGAGAACCGCAACCGAGTTTCGCGATTTACGGATAATTGATGGTTTGTCTTTGAAATAATATTCGAAATAACGTGCCGTATTGTTGCTTCCAGTTGCAATTACAGCATCGAAATTTTCGAGTTTTCCTTCTACAAAAGTGATATAATTATTAAAATCTGGATTTACAGCAATGAGATATTTTGCCAAAATAGGCAATAATTTCTGGTCGTTGGATGATGTTTTTACCAAAACTTTATTTCCGGAAATTAAAACCGACAAAAAATCATGAAACCCAACCAACGGAATGTTTCCCGCCAAAATTATCCCTACGGATTTGGATTTATTTTCATTAAAATTATATTTAGAAATCCATTTATTCAAATTATCTTCTGTGAGCGCTTTAGCCCAAGAATTGATAGAATAATACACATTTTCGGGCGTGTACCAACCGTTATGAGATTGCGAGAGTTTTATTAAATCCAGAAAATCATTAAAAAACAAATCGTTGTGTAAAACTTGAGGGTTTATATTCGAATTATTTATAGAAAATTGACTTAAAAATTTCCCTAATTCAATAAAACCATTTTTTTTATTGCTTTGTAACATTTGTTTATTTGTTTATGAATGGATTAGATTGTAATTTTGCACAAAAGTAAACTTTTATTTGCTTTAATCAATGAGCTTTGTGCAATATGCATTTGGCTTAAAGCTTAAAGCCTAAAGCAAAAAAAATGGCAATAATTATAACAGACGAATGTATAAATTGTGGCGCATGCGAACCCGAGTGCCCAAACACAGCAATATACGAAGGCGCAGACGATTGGCGCTACAAAGACGGAACTAAACTAAAAGGAAAAGTAATTTTGCCTGATGGAACCGAAGTAGATTCCGATGAAGCGCAAACTCCAATTTCCGACGATATTTATTACATTGTTCCCGGAAAATGTACGGAATGTAAAGGTTTTCATGATGAACCACAATGTGCGGCAGTTTGCCCAGTAGATTGTTGTATTCCTGATGATAACCATGTAGAAAGTGAAGAAACATTGTTAAACAGACAAGCATTTTTGCACAACGAGTAAATGATTTTAATCTAATTATAGGATTAAACAATTTTTCTCGAAATACTATAAATAAAAAAGAGCCAACATTTGTTGGCTCTTTTTGTTAGAAAAATTCTAAGCGAATTAGAATTTGTAGTTTAATGATAAACTAAACATTGTTCCTAATTGGCTAAAGTGATAACCATCATAAGTCATAGTATCATATCTGCCATCGAAAGTAATGTTGGTAACCTCATTTTTCAATAAAGCTGGATTATTTACGATCGCGTTAGCAGATGCAGAACCGTCTGATTTAACAGTATATTTTGGTTTTACATTAAACAAGTTATTTACATTAAATGCAATAGTTGCTTTTTTAGAGGCAGAAAAAGTAACACCCAAATCGGTTACCATTTTTGTTGCAAAATTGGTAGATAAACCTACATCAGAAAAATCTGCATTTTTGAATTTTGTTGGTCCAAAAACAGTATTATTTAATGACCATCCCCATTTTTCTAATTGATAATCTCCTCCAAAAATATACTTGAATTTTGGTCTAGAAGTAAACATTAACGCGTCTTGCGTCTGATTGAAAACGGTTTGTCCAGCCAAAGCTGGATTTTGACCAGCAGTTGTAGGATATGCAGGAGTTCCTAATAATTGAACGCTTCTTGGGTTTTTTACAGCACCATCAATTTTGTTGTCTAGTGTATAATTTCCTGAAACGTTTAATCCAAGTTTACCAGATCCAAGTTGGATATTTTTATAATTCATAACAAAATCTAATCCTGATGTTTTAGAATTAATTCCATTTACGAAAAATGCTTGTCCACCTGCACCAAAATCAACTAAATTACCTAATACGATTCTGTCTTTAACTTTAATACTGTAAAAATCTAAAGTAACGTTTAAGTTTTTAATTGGTTTTAAACCAATACCTAAAGTTAAGTTATTTGATTTTTCTGCGGTTAATTTTGGAACTCCAAGTTCACGTGCAGTTGTAGAAACGTTGTTTACAATTCCAGTTACCTGAATAGATCCACCAGAGAAAGTAGATTGTGATTTTTCGGTATAAATTTGATGTAATGATGGCGCTCTAAATCCAGTAGATAATGAACCTCTTAATGTAATTGCATCGTCTAAAAATTTGTATCTTGAACTCAATTTCCAAACAGTTGCATCACCAAAATCGCTATAATTTTCGTAACGAGCAGTACCATTTACTAAGAAATCTTTGGTAATATCATAAGCCACATCTAGGTAAGCTCCAAGATTATAACGGTTAAATTTCCCTGAGTTTCCTGGGGTATTTCCTTGAAAAGAATCTGCTCCAAGGCCAACATAAGATGCTTCGTCTCCAGCAACAACCTCAAAATTTTCTGTTCTAAACTCAGAACCAAATCCAATACTTAATTGATCAGACAAAACTTTAGAGATGTCTAAATTCCCAACATAATGATTGAATTTTGTTCCACCTGGTCTAAAGGTAGTTTGTCCAATGTAACGTGTTTGGTCGCTAGGATCAGCATAAATAAAGTTTCCAGACGAATCTTTAGATCTATTCTGAGAATTTGTAACAGTATAAATTTGAGAATTTCCACCTGTTGTTAAACTTACATCTGTATTCCATCCGTTCATTTTAGATTTATAACCAACTGTTGCGTTGTAGTCATTTAAATCTCCAATAAATGTTGGAACATATCCAACGTATGAACTTGGATTTACTCCATCACCATATAAACCTAATAAGTAAGGATAACTAGCTAAATCTCTCCAATATGGTGCTCTGTAATTGGCAAATGAGTTTACTTTTTTGTAAACATAAGCCGCATTATAGTAAAATTGAGTATTTTCAGTATAATCAACTCCACCATTAACTTCAAATTTTGCCGCAGCAGTTTCTGGAGAACCATTTATATTTCCTCCGTCTGGTTTGAGAGCTAAAAAAGCAGAAGTTACCGATAATGGCACACCCCAATAATTTGCTTCATCCTGAGCGTTCAAGATACCCGGTCTATTGGCTAAATTTACTTTAGAAAAATCTATAGTATAATTTACAAAACCTTTATCACCAACTGTTGATCCATTGTTTAAGCTAATGCCGTACATTTCCCCATCTCCTTTTCCAGTAATTCCTGATCTTAGAGTTGTTGAACCAAAATTGGTACTTTTTTTCAAGATAATATTCATAACACCAGCAATCGCATCAGATCCGTATTGAGCAGATGCACCATCACGTAAAATTTCAACTCGCTCAATTGCATCTGTAGGAATTGCAGAAATATCTGCACCCGTTTCTCCACGTCCAGGCGATGTTTGCGTGTACACTAATGCACTCATGTTTTTACGTTTCCCGTTTATTAGGATTAACGTTCTACTTGGTCCCATGTTTCTAATTTCGTAAGGATCTAGTAAGGATGTTGCGTCATTTACAGGAGTTTGCACCGTGTTAAACGATGGGATTTTGTACTGTAAAGCTTTGTCAAAAGTTGCTTGACCGGTAGAGTTTAGGTCTTTTGCAGACAAAACATCTACAGGCAACGCGGATGTGGTGTTAGTTCTTGGAGCAGTTCTTGTTCCAACAACAACCACATCATCAAGAGTTTGACCTCCGTCTTCGGCTAACGAAACATCAATTTTGGAACTGTTTGCAGAACTGCGCTCTACTTTTCCAAATCCTACATAACTATAAACTAATACAGCACCTCCCTGTACATTTAGTTTGTAATTACCATCAAAATCGGAAGTAGTTCCGTTTGTTGTTCCTTTTTCCGTGACATTTACTCCAGGCAAACCTGCGCCAGAGTTGTCACTTACTTTTCCAGTAACTTCTTTTTGAGCAAAAAGAAATGAAGTGGACAGCAAGAATAGTAATAATGCTACTTTTTTCATAAATAAATAAATTGGTTAATATTTGTTTGGTTTAATAAGCTGCAATATAACATTTTTTTAACTTAATATTAACCATTCATTAAATATTTTATAAAATAGATATCAATAAACCCGTTGGGTGTAATTATCAAAATATGTTAAAAACAGACTTATTGAATTAAAAATAAACTAAATTATTGCTAAAATGTCAGTCTGAGCTAGCTTTTGCTGACAAAAGGAAGTAAAGACCTCTAAAATAATGCATTTCGACAAGCTCAATGTGACAATTATTATAAAATTAGCTTCAAAAAATTATTACACCCAA
>JAYVZI010000015.1:0-14772 GCA_043783485.1 Bacteroidota bacterium | reverse complement strand
GAAAAAGCCAGAATTTAGACGTAAAATATTCGAAAATAAAAGAAAGACAAGAAAAAATCCGTTTTAATCCGCGATTTCGCGATAGCGAATCCGTTTAATCCGCGTGCAAATTAATAAAACCATGGACTTACAAGACCAACTAAAAAACCTTTTTCCTAACCACGAATCAGCTCCCGAAGAAGAAATTCAGGAAGTTGAACATCAATTATACGTTCAAAAAGAACCTATGATTTGCAAATTCGAAAAACGAAAAGGTAAAGCAACAACAATTATTGAAGGCTACGAAGGAAATGACGAAGATTTTAAAATCCTAGCCAAAGAAATAAAAACTAAACTCAGCGTTGGCGGTACTTTCAAAGATTATTCTATAATTATTCAAGGAGATTACCGTGATAAAATAATGAAAATTCTTCAAGAAAAAGGATTCAAAACCAAACGCGTAGGAGGATAATTAATTTTAGATTTCTTAAAAAAAAATAAAAACCTTAGTAACTTTGTTACTTTGAAACTTAGCACCTGAAAAAAATGATAAAATCATCGGAATTAATACTAAATCCAGACGGAAGCGTCTATCACTTAAATCTTTTGCCTGAGCATATTGCGCACGACATCATTTTTGTAGGAGACCAAAATCGTGTAGAAAAAATCACACAATTTTTCGATTCTATCGAATTTTCGACTCAAAAACGCGAATTCAAAACCCAAACAGGAATTTACAAAGGCAAACGAATTACCGTGATGTCGACAGGAATTGGACCCGATAATATAGATATTGTAATTAATGAGTTGGACGCTTTAGTAAATATAGATTTAGCAACGCGCCAACCAAAAGAAGAACTTACTTCGCTAAATATCATACGAATAGGAACTTCTGGATCCTTGCAAGCCGATATTCCTTGCGATAGTTTTGTGTTATCCAAATTCGGGTTGGGATTAGACAACATGCTCCGCTCCTACTTGATTGATGAAGTTTCGAATATCGAAATGGAAGACGCTTTTGTAAAACATACCAATTGGGATTTACGAAAAGGTAAACCGTACGTAATTTCATGTTCCGAAAAACTGGAAAATGTCATTGAAAGTAATAGAATGCACAAAGGAATTACGGCAACTGCTGGGGGGTTTTATGGTCCACAAGGTCGTGTTTTGCGTCTCAATATTCAGGATGAGGAATTGAATTCTAAAATGGATAATTTCCTATTTGATGACAACAAAATCACCAATCTCGAAATGGAAACTGCTGCAATTTATGGGCTTTGCGCACTACTAGGGCACAATGCACTTTCGCTCAATGCCATAATTGCTAATCGTGCTTTAGGAACTTTTAGCGAGGATCCGTATAAAGCTGTCGATGAGTTAATTGCTTATACTTTGGAGAAGTTGACAAATATTTAATTTTTTTTCAGGAGCTATTTCCCGCTATCCGTTGCAATCTCGCCAAGAAAAATGGCGAGGATTTTCACTTCTATCTGGGCTAAAAAAAACGTAAACATGAACCTAATCTTAAAAACCGAAAGATTAATTCTTCGACCTTTTGAAATTTCAGATGCCGAAGCGCTATTTGCTATGGATAAAAATCCAGAAGTGCATAATTACCTTTGGCAAAAACCGTGTACAGATATTCAAGAAGTTTACGATTATATAGAAATGGTTCAAAAACAATACGTTGAACGTGGAATTGGGCGTTTTTCTACAATTTTAAAAGAAACTGGCGAACTAATTGGCTGGACTGGAATAAAGTTTGTAAACGATCATATAGAGAACGGAAATACCAATTTTTATGATTATGGATATCGACTAAACGAAAAATTTTGGAACAAAGGTTATGCAACCGAAGCATCAGTATTTTGGTTAGATTATGGATTCAATAAAATGAAAATTGATAAAATGAACGCCTATACACATTCAGAAAATGGCGCATCTAATCATATTTTGCAAAAAGTAGGGATGAATTTTATAGAAAATTATCTTGATAAAGATGGAAATCAATGGAAATGGTGGCAATTGGAGAATCCTAATTTACAAAAATAATGAATTGGGAAGAAACCATAACTTTTGTAAAGCAAATTCCTTACGGTCGCAATGCAAATCGTGAGGATTTTTCGTTAGTAATTTCCGAAAACAAAGGAACTTGCAGCTCCAAACATGCTTATTTGAAGGATTTTGCCAACAAAAATAATATTCCAAATGTTCAATTATTTATAGGAATTTATAAAATGAATGAACAAAATACAAACATTGGAACAATACTTTCAGACCATAAAATCAATTTTATTCCCGAAGCGCACTGTTATTTAAAAATTGATGGAAAAACAGTTGATGTAACTTCTAAAGATGCTAATTTTGATAAAATTAAAGTTGATTTAATGCAAGAAATCGAAATAGAACCCTATCAAGTTGCGGATTTTAAGGTTAATTATCATCAAAATTTTATTCGAAATTGGTTGATAGAAACTCAATCTAAGTTTATTTTTAATGAAATTTGGAGAATTCGGGAGCAATGCATCAATAACTTAACCGAATAAATCATTGTAAACTTTGAAACTTTGAAACTTTTTAATAAAAAATGAAAACAATAAAAATCGTTGGCGTTCCAGAACATTTCAATTTTCCGTGGCATTTGTGCATCGAAAATGGAGATTTCTTATCAGAAAAAATCGATTTAGAATGGACAAATGTTCCCGAAGGAACTGGTAAAATGTGCCAAATGCTTCGTGAGGAACAAACCGATATTGCAGTAATTTTAACCGAAGGAATTGTAAAAGATATTGTTGGTGGAAATGCATCTAAAATTGTTCAAATTTATGTGCAAAGTCCCTTAATTTGGGGAATTCATGTAGATGCAAACTCAAAATATAAAACCATTTCTGATCTCGAAAATACAAAAATTGCTATTTCCAGGTTAGGTTCTGGATCTCAACTTATGGCTTATGTAAATGCAAAAAATCAGGGTTGGGAAACCAATAATTTGCAATTCGAAATCGTGAATACTATTGATGGCGCTGTAAAAAGTTTAGCTTCTGGAAATTCCGATTATTTTATGTGGGAACGTTTTATGACCAAACCGTTTGTAGATGCTGGGGTTTTTAGGAAAATTGAAGATTGCCCAACTCCTTGGCCCTGTTTTGTAATTGCAGTTCGCGAGGAAATTCTGGAAAGGCATCCAAAAACAATTGATACTATTCTAAAAATAATTAACAATAAAACTTCTGAATTCAAAAAAATAAAAGATATAGATCAAAAACTAGCTACAAAGTATAATTTGAGATTAGAAGATATTCAAGATTGGTTGTCAATAACCAATTGGTCACAAAAAAATATTTCGGAGGAAATGTTAAACAAAGTTCAGAATCAGTTATTTGAACTTAAAATTATTGATAAAAAGCTTACTTTTGCAGCAATAGTAACAACAATTTAGTGCTACTTTTTCTTTAAATGATAAACCAAGCAAAACGAACTTTTAATGAATTATCTACAAGATTTCAAGTCAAAAAACCTTGGGATAATGTGATTATTTTTGCTTTGAATATCTTGATTACAATTCCTATTTTTATCATAGTTCATCAAAACTTACTGGATTTTAATTGGTATTTTCAGCTGGATAAAATCATCCTTTTTACAATAATATTAGTTGCTATTCAATTGGTTTTGAGAGCCATGCGCAGAATTACACTGATTAGTATTTTCCTTTATCTAATAGCATTATTTTTCGGAAGTATATTTGGAAAATATGGATTTAGCAATGTTGCCGAGGATTATAAATCCATGCTTTATACGATGAACGACAATCCTAATCCGCAAGATATTATCATCGAAAAATTGTTGCCTTTTCCTAATAAATCCAAAATACTAAAGGCTGTAGAATTCGAAAATCCAAGAATTCGAAACTTTGCAATTATGGCGACTAGTAAGCACTTTAAGGAAATAAAAGGACATTCTAATTACCGAACAATTATTCAATGTTTTGCCGTTTTTAAGGAAATAAATTCGAGATGGAACTACGTAAATGATCCTCGTGGCAGAGATTACATTGCAAAAGCTACCGAAACACTTCAATATTTATCTGGCGATTGCGATGATCATTCGGTATTTATGGCGGCTTGTGTAAAGGCTATTGGAGGAACGCCAAGGCTTATTCATACTGGTGGTCATATGTATCCAGAAATTTTAATTGGCAAAAAAAGTGATCTCGAAAACATTAATTATCTCATAAAAAAAGAACTTTTTGTAACCGAAAGCAAAGGAAAACAACTTCATTATCATATTGATGAACGTGGTCAAGTTTGGTTAAATTTAGATTATACCGCAAATTATCCAGGAGGACCGTTTATGAATGAAGAAATTCTTGGAGCATTGACATTTAATTAATAAAAAAAACCATTTTAACATATCAATTTTATACATTAGCTTTTTATAAATAAATCATTTCATGAAAAAATTTCTCCTAGTTTTATTGCTTTCGATTCAGTTTATGAATGCACAGGACTCTACAAAAGTTCGAAAAAATGAAGTTCGTTTTGATGTATTGTCATTAATTACATCATCGAAATTTAGCGTAAGCTACGAACGTTATCTTAACAAAAATTACTCTCTCGGAATAACTACTGGTTTTGCAAACAGTAAAAATATCAATTCGGATTTCGAAAAAAGTTTTAGAAATAACATCCCAAAATACGAGGTGATTCCTTTCGTGAGATACAATTTGTCTAAAGGAATTAGTAGTTTTTACTTTGCTGAAATTTTTGCCAACGCAAATGGTGGAGATTTTAAGGAAATTGTTCGAGTAACCGAAAATAATATTGATTATTACACCACTAAAAAAAGCAAATATTCCGATGTTGCCATTGGAGCAAGTTTGGGATATAAAATGTATTTTAAACAAAAAATTGCTTTAGAGTTTGTTGTAGGTTTTGGACGAAATCTAATAAATACAGATAAAAGTCCCGATTATATTCAACGAATTGGATTAAACTTAGGTTACAGATTTTAAATAAAAAACACAAAAAAAATGAAAACTCTAAAATATATATTTTCCCTAATTGCACTTTTTGTTTTGTTCATTTCTTGTTCGGAAAACGACACCAAATTTTACAATGTGCAATATGTAAATACTTCAGGATTGGTAACCATTCAGACGCAACCTTCGTATGCCGTAAACGATATTTTGTATGTAAATGGGAACTTTTCGAGATTCGTAAATGAAACAAATCAAGCAAATCCGTTGGACATTTTTAAGACAACTGGTGGAGCAACAAAATTTAATTTTTCATACATTTTAGAAAAAAAATTAAATGCAACAACTTGGACTATTGTTGAATATACAAATAGTCAATTGGATATTAATGATGGTCAAGCCACTGCTGCATCCTATATTTACGGAAGTAGTTTGTACAATACTGCAAGTCAGGATTATGAATTTCAGGTTGGAATTCCATTGCTTTCGGCTGGGGATTATCGTTTGAGTTTTGTAAACAATGGCGAAAATGGAAACTTAAACACTGTCGAATTGAGATCTGAAAGCAAAGGAACCAATATGTTTTTGAACATAAATTCGGTAGTTTCAAATCTTGATACAAATGGATATTACCTATTTACAGCAAACTAAAATTCCAATTAATTTCTGGTTTTTCAATAGATTTTAGATAAGTGTTTGTTTGACTAAAATGCTTGTTACCAAACCATTTACCTTGGTTAGCACTCATTGGCGATGGATGACCGGATTTTAGAATTAGATGTTTTTTTTCGTCAATAAATTTAGATTTTTGATGAGCAAAATTTCCCCATAAAAGGAAAACAACATTTTGTTTTTTATCCGAAACCAATCTGATAACTTCATCTGTAAAAACATTCCATTTTAAGTGTTTATGACTATTTGGCATGTCTTTTTTAACTGTTAAAGTAGCATTTAAAAGCAAAATTCCTTGATTAGCCCAATGTTCTAAATTTCCAGAATTTGGCATGAAAATAGTTCCCAAATCATCGTTCATTTCCCTAAAAATATTTCTTAGCGAAGGTGGAATTTTCATTTTATCATTTACAGAAAAACACAAGCCATTGGCCTCATTTTCTCCGTGATACGGATCTTGACCAATAATCACTACTTTCAAATCCTTATAATCGCAATAATTAAAAGCTGCAAAAATTAATTCCTTTGGCGGATAACAAATAGTATTTTGATATTCTTGATCGACAGATTGCATCAAATCCTCAAAATAGGGCTTTTGAATTTCGGCGGATAATACGTTTTGCCAAGAATTAGTAAAAATAGGATTCAACATTCGTTAATTTTTATCAAATATAATATTTTTTTCAAGGAACAACTTTGAAACTTTGTAACTTTGAAACTTTAATACAAACTATGATCTCGATTACCGAAAAAACATTACAAGATTTACAATTCCCTACCGTTCTAGAAACCATTTCTGCGGGTTGCAACACCGAAATTGGTAGTCAAAAAGCACTCGAAATAGTTCCTTATAAAGACAAAGAATCCCTCATAAAAGCACTTTTGCAAACTTCGGAATATCGTTCCTCTTTCGATAATAATAATGCTATACCAAATCATGGTTTCGAAACTATTTCGCATGAAATAAAATTTCTGGCTATAGAAGATAGTTTTCTGGAAGTGGGCAGTTTTAGGAAAATTTCGGCCATTTCCACCACAGTAAATGTTTTATTGGTTTACTTCAAAAAGTTTTTCGATTATTATCCAAATCTTAATTCTAGGGCATTGCAAGTGGAATTAACCAAAGATATTGTCAATATGATTGATGATGTTTTGGATAAATATGGCGAAATAAAAGACAATGCCTCGCCTGATTTGCTAAATATTCGTCGTGATATGAATGCTGTTCGTGGCAAAGTAAACCAAAGTTTTGGGATTGCATTAACCCAATACAATTCCCTTGGATTTTTAGATGATATTAGAGAAAGTTTTGTACAAAATCGTAGGGTTTTAGCGGTTTTGGCAATGTATCGCCGTAAAGTAAAAGGTTCTATTCTTGGTAGTTCTAAAACAGGAAGTATTGCCTATATCGAACCCGAAACTACATTGCAATATTCCCGAGAACTCAGTAATTTAGAATACGAGGAAAAAGAGGAAATTCAGCGTATTTTGAAGCAATTGACTAATAATGTTCGTCATTTTTTGCCATTAATTATCAAATATCAAGATTTTTTGAGTGATATAGATGTTATTTGTTCTAAAGCAAAATATGCTCGAAAAATAAATGGAATTTTACCCGAAATTACCGAAAACCGAAGAATGTATTTTCGGGATGCTTTTCACCCTATTTTATATTTAAACAACAAAGAAAAAAACGAAATTACGCATCCACAAACCATTGATTTGGATCAAGAAAACAGAATAATTGTTATTTCTGGACCAAATGCTGGTGGAAAAACAATTTCCTTAAAAACGGTTGGTTTATTGCAATTAATGCTTCAATCAGGAATGCTAATTCCTGTACACGAACGCAGCGAAACTTTTTTGTTTGATCGAATTTTAACTGATATCGGCGATAATCAATCTATTGAAAATCATTTGAGTACCTATAGTTACCGATTGAAAAATATGAATTATTTTTTGAAAAAATGTAACGCCAAAACCATGTTTTTGATTGACGAATTCGGAACTGGTTCTGATCCAGATTTGGGTGGCGCATTGGCAGAAATTTTCTTGGAAGAATTTTACCATCGTGAAGCATTTGGAATAATTACAACACATTATTCCAACTTAAAAATCTTGGCAAACGAATTGCCTTTTGCTACAAATGCCAATATGCTTTTTGATGAAAAAACGCTTGAACCCATGTATAAATTGGCATTGGGACAAGCCGGAAGCTCCTTTACGTTTGAAGTTGCTCAGAAAAACGGAATTCCTTTTGGATTAATAAACCGTGCAAAAAAGAAAATAGAAACAGGTAAAGTTCGGTTTGATAAAACCATTGCAAACATGCAAAAAGAACGATCAAAGATGGAAAAAACTTCGCAAACGCTAAAAGAAGAAGAAAATAAGGCGCGAGAAGAAGGCAAAAAAATGGAAACTATAAATGTAAAAATCAAACAAAAACTGGAAAGTTATCAGGAATTGTATGATAGCAATCAGAAACTAATTTACATTGGTCAGAAAATTGATGATATTTCCGAAAAATACTTCAATAATAAAAATAAAAAAGAATTGGTTGCCGAGTTTTTAAAAGTAATTGAAATCGAAAATTCTAAACGACGAAAGGCTTCTGCAAAAGAAACTATCGTAAAAAAAGAAAAGGAAAAAGAGATTATAAAGGAAGTTACGGTTCATGTTGAGGAAATTAGAAAAGAAAAGAAAGATAAAAAACTAAAAGCTAATTTAATAGTCGAAAAACCAAAACCAACATTAAAATTAGGAGATCGAGTAAGAATGTACGACGGAAAAGCGATTGGAACGATTGATAAAATCGAGAAAACCAAAGCAGTTGTAAACTACGGCGTTTTTACATCAACAGTTAGTTTAGAAGCTTTGGAGTTTGTAGAATCCAAGAAATAATTTTAGAAATATGATTGATTTTCCTGAAAATAAAAAAATAATTCTGTTTGATGGCGTTTGCAATTTATGCGATTCGTCTGTTCAATATATTATAAAACACGATAAAAAAGATGTTTTTAGGTTTGTAGCTTTACAATCGGAATTGGGTCAGGAAATCATTAAATATATTGGTATTCAGGATTCTAATATTGATAGTATTATTTTTTATGAACCAAAAGTAGCTTATTATTACAAATCCGAAGCAGCATTGCAAATTGCTAAAAACCTTGGTAGATTTTTTTATTTTGCAACTGTTTTTAGGGTTTTCCCAACAGGATTTTTAAATATAATTTATGATTTTATTGCCAAAAATCGTTACAAATGGTTTGGCAAAACGCAAAATTGCATGATTCCTACTAAGGAAATTAAGAGTAAATTTTTGGAATAATTAATCCTCTTTCTCCCATTTTCCAACTACAGAAGTCGCCAATGCATTTCCTAAAACATTTGTTGCACTACGAAACATATCGCAAAAATGGTCAATTGGAAGTATTAATGCAATTCCTTCAATTGGGATTTTGAACATGCCGCAAGTTGCTGCAACAACTACCAAACTGGCTCTTGGAACTCCAGCAATTCCTTTACTAGTAAGCATTAATACAAATAACATAGTAAGTTGGGTTGGCAAATCTAGCGGAACACCGTAAGCTTGAGCAATAAAAATACTGGCAAAAGTCATGTACATCATGCTCCCGTCGAGGTTGAAAGAATATCCTAGTGGTAGCATGAATGATACGATTTTATCTTTGATTCCAAAACGTTCTAATTCCTCGGTAAGTTTAGGAAATACGGCTTCGGAACTGGTTGTCCCAAAAGCTATTACGAGCGGGCTTATAATATGTTTTAGTAGCGTTTTCATTCTGTTTCCTAAGAAAATAAATCCTACAATGAGCAAAAACAGCCATAATGTTCCTATTCCTACTAAAAACGAACTGAAAAATTTGATGTAAGTTACTACTAAATCATTCAGGTTTTTGATGGCAAAAACGCCTGCAATGGCTCCAAATACTCCGATTGGAGCAAATTTCATTACATAGTTTACCATTTTTAGAATGATATGCGAAGTTTTATCAAGCGCATTGATTACTGGTTTTACTGCATTTCCGATAGATGCGGCTGCTAAACCAAAAAAGATGGAGAAAATTACAATTTGAAGAATTTCGTTTCCGGACATTGCCTCGAAAATACTTTTTGGAATAATATGTTCTACAAAATTTTGAGCCGAAAATCCTTGAGTTTTATCGGTTACTTCGGATACTTTTGATGCATCTATATCGCCAAGTTTTATTCCCATTCCTGGTTTTAACACATTTACCCAAAACATTCCTATTAATAACGATACAAATGATGCTGAGAAAAACCAAGCCATTGCTTTGCCTCCAATTCGTCCTACAGCTTTTATATCTCCAAGTTTTGCAATTCCTACTACTAATGTTGTAAAAACCAATGGCGAAATTATCATTTGTACCAATCTGATAAATATTGTTGCCAACATTTTGATCTTATCACTAAAATTTTGTGCAAAATCGGTATCGTAATTATTATGAATAAAAATGCCTAAACCTGCTCCAAGAAGCATGGCTATTAGTATTTGAAAAGTTAAATTTCCTAAAATTGATGTTTTTTTAGTTTCTTGATTGGTTGGTGTATTGTTCATAGTTTTTTACGTTTTTTAGCCCAGATGGAAATGGAAATCCTTTTGATAAAAAGAGCTATTTTTTGTTAAAGCAGAAAAGCGACCAGCGGAAGCTCTTTTTGCTTTTTACAAAAAAAGCGGTTTTTGAGAAAGATTGAAATGTACAGCTGGATGAGCTCCTAATTTTAATTTTATTTTTTATAAATTTTATTTAACAGATAAAAATCTGCCAAAACTATTGCTGCCATTGCCTCTACAATTGGTACGGCACGGGGAACTACGCATGGATCATGGCGCCCTTTGCCTTGCTGCTCAACGATTGTTTGTGTATTTGTAAGGACATCTTGTTTTTGGATTAAAGTTGCTACGGGCTTGAAAGCAACTCGAAAATAAATGTCCATTCCGTTGGAAATTCCGCCTTGAATTCCTCCTGAAAGATTGGTTTTGGTGGATCCGTCGGGATTGTATAAATCGTTGTGTTGGCTGCCTTTCATTTTAGATCCTTGAAAACCGCTGCCAAATTCGAAACCTTTTACGGCATTTATAGACAGCATGGCTTTGCCCAAATCTGCATGTAATTTATCGAAAACGGGTTCGCCCAATCCCATGGGTACATTTTGGATTACGCAACTTACGGTTCCTCCTACAGTATCGCCTTGTTTTTTGATTTCCTTGATGTAATTTTCCATTTTTTCTGCGGTTTGCAGATCAGGACATCTAATTGCGTTGGTTTCGGTGAGCGAAAAATCTAGTTCTTGGTAGGGTTTTTCTAAAGAAATTTCGCCTACTGATGATACGTATGCATTGATTTTTATTTCTGGAAGTGCTTGTTTGGCTATTGCTCCTGCTACTACTCTACTTGCAGTTTCGCGAGCAGAACTGCGACCTCCGCCACGATAATCCCGAATTCCGTATTTTTTTTCGTAAACATAATCGGCGTGACTTGGTCTGTAACTGTCCTTTATATGGGAATAATCGTCGGATTTTTGGTTGGTGTTTGGAATGATAAATCCTATAGGAGTTCCGGTTGTTTTTCCTTCGAAAATACCTGATAAAAATTGAACTTCGTCGGATTCTTTACGTTGTGTTACAATGGCGGATTGTCCGGGTTTACGGCGCGACATTTCAGCTTGAATGGCATCAAAATCTAGTGCAATTCCTGCTGGACAGCCATCGATAATTCCGCCAAGAGCTTCGCCGTGAGATTCCCCAAAAGTGGTAATTCTGTAAAGTGTTCCAAAACTGTTTCCTGCCATTTTGCTTGTTTTGAACAAATATAAACTTTTAGTTTTAGGTTTAAAATATTTATGTTTTAAAGTTTGTCAAAAAATGGATTTGTTTGCTGAAAACACAATAATTATACGTTTTATTAGTTTATATGACATAAACAAGCAAATAAATTTATTTTTCTAAAAGTGTGAATTATGAAACTTTTAAGCAGAATTCTGATAGAAAAACGGATGTATATTTGCAGAAACAAAAACTAATAAATATGAAAAAAGTATTTTTATCTGCTGTAATGTTAATTGGATTAGCATTTAGCACACAAGCACAAGACATGTCGAAGAACGCATTGGGATTGAGATTAGGAACTAATGATGGTTTTGGAGCAGAAATTTCCTACCAACACAAATTGTCTAGCGACAATCGTTTGGAACTTGATTTAGGATTAAGAAACAACAATAATGTAAATGCTTTTAAACTTACTGGGGTTTACCAATGGGTTTGGGAAATAGAAAATCATTTTAACTGGTTTGCTGGTATTGGTGGTGGATTAGGAAACAATAGCTACGATTACAACTATGCTGGTACTAATTATAAAGATAATTATACTTATGCCTTTGCTGCAGGAGATATTGGGTTGGAATACCATTTTGATATTCCGCTTATGATATCTTTGGATTACAGACCTGAATTTTATTTTACTGATAAAGTTGCTAAGGATTTTGGATCTGACATTGCATTGGGAATTAGATATAAATTTTAATATCTATTTTTTGATTTAAAAAGAAAATCGTCTTATTGCTAAGACGATTTTTTTTATTTGAAAACGATTTCTTTTTTAGAATTTACCTTTAAAATGCAATAAGGATCTGTCATTACCGTCATAGTAAGTTCGCCAGGTTTTGGCTCTACATCCTTTACAGTAATAATTATTTGAGTTGGAGTTTCTTCAATATTATCGATTGCTATAGAATAACCTTTGGAAATTTTTTGCCCCATATTCATAACTACAAAATTAGAAGTTAGAATGTCGGATTTTTTTACTTTTCCTTTTAATTTTTTATCGTTTAGGAGCATTCCTATTTCGTATTCTTCGGTTAGGACTTCGTAAAATTGGATTTTTGCTCCACCATCAGTTTGTTGGTACAAAATTTCGTAAAGCGGATTCGAAACGCTGGTTTTTTTAACGCCACAAGAAATTACAAATAGGATTATTGAAAATGAAATGAGTTTTTTCATGAGTTATTATTTATGGCTTTTTGATACAAATCTTCATACAATGGTAAAATATTTTTTATATCGAATTGTTTTGCAACAGATAACGCATTTTCTTTAAATTTATTTAAGGTTTCGTCGTCTTTAAGAATTTTCAAAGCATTATCCGCCATTTCATCAATATTACCCACATCGCTAAGATAACCCGATATTCCATCAAAATTTACTTCGGGCAAACCTCCGGAATTACTAGAAATTACAGGAACGCTCCAAGCCATTGCCTCTAGAGCTGCGAGACCAAAACTTTCGGTTTCCGATGGTAACAAAAATAAATCGGTATAGCTTAGTATTCTATCTATTTCGTTACTGTTTCCTAGGAATATAACTTTATTTTCGATTCCTAATTCTTTGCACAATTTTTCGGCTTTTTCCTTTTCTGGACCATCTCCAACCATTAATAATTTGGCTGGTATTTTGGCTTGAATTTTATTAAAAATCTGAATAATATCTGGAATTCTTTTTACTTTTCTAAAATTAGAAATATGGGTAACAATGCGCTCATTTTCGTTTGCAATTACGGATCTGTAACACTGAATTCTGGGATCGTTTGCGTTTTTGTTGAGTTCGATAAAGTTAGGAATTACAACAATTTCTTTTTTGATATTGAATAATTTCAAAGTATCATCTTTCAGACTTTGAGAAACCGAAGTTACCACATCGGATTTATTGATACTAAAAGTTACAGCGGTTTTATAAAACGGGTGATTGCCAACAAGTGTAATATCTGTGCCGTGAAGCGTTGTAACCATAGGAATATTTATACCTTCATCCTTGAGCATTTGCTTTGCCATATAACCCGCATAAGCGTGAGGAATGGCATAATGTACGTGCAATAACTCGATTTTATACAACTTAACCATGTCTACCAATTTGCTGGAAAGTGCCAATTCGTAGGGTTGATAATGAAACAAAGGATATTCGGGAACATTTACTTCGTGGTAATGAACATTTTTGTTAAGAAGCGCCAAACGTACTGGCTGACTGTAAGTTATAAAATGAATTTCATGTCCACGACGAGCCAATTCCAGTCCTAACTCGGTTGCTACTACTCCACTTCCGCCAAATGTTGGATAACAAACTATTGCTATTTTCATTGTTTGATTTTAATGAGACGAATTTAATGAAATTTGAGCTGTTTTGATGAAAATTATAATTAATTTATACTTTTTTATTAACCCACTAGTCTAGCAATTACAAAAGCTGCTGCTGCCGCAATAAGTCCAATTGCAGTAACTTTTAGCGCTCCTTGAATTGGATTTTGTCCAGTAACTTTGGCTTTGAAATAACCAAATACAAACAAACAAATGGTAGTTATAATGGCTGATGCTATTAATCCGTCGAAAGGATTTGGTGTAAAAAAATAGGCTGACAAAGGTAATAATCCTCCAATAAAATAAGCAATTCCTATTGTTAATGCAGAGTTTCTGGCACGTTGCGGATGTGGCTCTTCTAATCCGAGTTCGAATTTCATCATAAAATTAACCCATTTTATTTTGTCTTTTGCCAGTTCCGATGCTAAAATATTTTGACCTTCAGGACTTATCCCATAATCTGCAAAAATTTCCATGACTTCTTGCATTTCTTTTTCGGGAACAGTTTCTACTTCTTCATATTCCCGTTTTAATTCGCTTTGGTAATGTTCTTGCTCGGTTTTACCTGCCAAATAGCCGCCTAGTCCCATTGCAATACAACCTGCAACAATCTCCGCAATTCCTGCAGTTATTACAATCGAATTACTGCTTACAGCTCCGCTCAAACCAGCGGCTAATGCAAATGGAACAGTTAATCCATCGCTCATTCCTATGACTGCATCGGTAATAAAATCGGAATTTTTTAGGTGTTTTTCGTCGTGTGACATATATTTTTATTTTGAAATTAAAATTGAAATTGATTTTTATTCTTCCTCTGTATTTTTCATTTTCATTAAAAGTGTGTAAGCTCCTTTACTAACAATTCTTTTATTTTTAAGATCTTCAACATTCAAAATCTGAACAAAATTATTTTCTTTCTCGCCAATTTGTACTTCTTGCATTTGATATTTTTGTTTGCTAATTTCAATGTAAACATAATC
>JAYVZI010000014.1:0-14957 GCA_043783485.1 Bacteroidota bacterium | reverse complement strand
TGGGTTGGCAAACATTATTGTCTATAATTTGAACTATCCAAAAACCAATTAAAACATAAATGGTCATTGGCAATGTTTGAGTCTGAAAATCGCTTCCCAAATTGCTTATCATTGTTAATATTGCGGCTAAAACAGATGCAATTAGCGGACCAACATAAGGAACAATGTTAAGAACGGAGCACAAAAAAGCAATTACAAATGCATTTTCAATACCAAAAATGAGCAAAACAATTAAGTATAAAATAAAAACTATGAAAAGTTGAATTAGTATTCCTATAAAATATCTAGTTAGTAAATAGTTGGTTTTTTGCAGAGAATTTAGGATTTTTTCTTCGTGCTGGTCAGGCAATATTTTTTTTATTCCAATAATGAACATGATTTTATCTTTCAGGAAGAAAAAAGTAATGAAAAGAACGGACGCTAATCCAATCCCGAAATTACTAATTGTACCAAGAATTGCATTTATAAAATTTGGAATAAAATTGAAATCCAGTTTTGATGATAATTTGGATTGCGAAACCAAGTTTTTAGAATCGATATTATGGTTTTTTAGGAAAACGGTTGCTTCGGAAATTAATTGATTTATGGTTTTTTCGATTTCATTTGTATTTAATAAAGACAAGCTTTGCCCTTGCGAAATAATTAGCGGAACAAACATCATAACAAAACCTGCAATAACAAATACAAAAATCAGCATTGTTGCAATTGTTGCAAATGTATTATTGAACTTGAAACGTTTTCGGAAAAATTTCTGAATAGGATTTCCAATCAATGTTAAAATTAAGGCTACTATTAAATAAACAAAAACAGTTTGTATTTGATATATAAAATATAAAACCAGCGTAATCCCAACAATCATTAGTACAGAGCGCAATATTCCGTTTGCAATTATTTTAGATGATATCATGTTTTTAATTTAATGTAAATGTAAAAAAAAACCCACTACGAGAGCGGGTTTTGATATTCTAATATTTATGAAATTCTTAGATTCCAAATCCTGATCTTGAACCACCTGATACAAACAAAGCAGCCATTCTAGATTTTTGATCAAGAGTAAACATATACATTCCTCTATCGTCTGTGTAATCCATGTAATTCATTGTCATTTCTGGTTTTCCACCTGAACAAGTGCTGTATTTTGGGAAAGCAGGTACTCCAAAATTAGATGTGCTTGCAACTGGAGTATCAGATACTAAATCGTTTCCACAAGTTGCATCACCCCAAATGTGACGTAGGTTCATCCAGTGACCAACTTCGTGAGTTGCAGTTCTTCCTAAGTTATAAGGTGCAGCAGCGCTTCCTGATAAACCAAAGTATTTTGAGTCAATTACAACTCCATCAGTTGCAGATGCACCTCCAGGAAATTGAGCATAACCTAAAATTCCACCACCAATTGTACAAGCCCAAAGGTTTAATGTGTTAGTTGGACTTGTTGGGTTTAAACCACCTGATGTAGTTTTTTTCATAGCATCAGCAGTTCCCCATGAAGTTTTTGTAGTAGATTTTCTGATCACTTGACTCAATACGAA
Source organism: Bacteroidota bacterium (assembly GCA_043783485.1). GTDB lineage: Bacteria > Bacteroidota > Bacteroidia > Flavobacteriales > Flavobacteriaceae > Flavobacterium. Next base: position 13,428 of record JAYVZI010000014.1, on the reverse strand, counting down.
AGAAATTCCAACGTTTGCTTTTACGCTTGCAAATAAAGTAGGTACAGAACTATAATCAGTATTTAAAGCATTAAAATCTTTATTCAAAACATCTATTTGAGATTGGATTTGAGTAAGAGAAATATTCTCAGCAGTAGTTCTGTATAAAACGTTTACTACAACTGGAATTTGAACTTTTCCGTTCACTAGTTTTCCGGTTGCTAAAGCATTTTGAGTAAATTCTTCAATTTTGTTCATTCTAATTGCCAAAGTCGGATCTGCTGCTAATTGAGCTGCAAGCACATCATTTGATGCACAACTTCTTTTTGCCGTAGCATCTGTTTTAATTTCAGAGTTTGTAGTAGTTTCGTCTTTTTGACATGAAAACACAAGTAGCAAAGTCGCTACTGATAGAATTAAATTTTTCATTAAATAAATTGTTTTTGGTTAGTTAATTATTCCACAAGTATATGACATAATAATCAACCAACCAAACTTTTTTTTACGAAATATGTAATTTTGGTCTTAAAACCTTTGAAAATTCTAACATTCAGCAACATTTATATAAATTCAAATTTTATATTTATCAAGAAAATTCTTTAATTATTGAAGATGTAATTCAAAATATTGGCTCCCATTTTCAATGCTTTTTCTCTAACTGCCTCAGGATCATTATGAACTTCCTGATCTTCCCAACCATCGCCTAAATCTGTTTCGTAGGAGTACATCAAAACCAAGCGGTTTTCTATAAAAACCCCAAATGCTTGTGGACGTTTCCCGTCATGTTCATGAATTTTCGGAATTCCGTCAGGAAATGGATATGGTTTTTGAAAAATAGGATGTGATGCAGGAATTTCGACTAAATCATTATTAGGAAATATTTTTTTGATTTCGCCTCGAATAAATTCATTCATTCCATAATTATCATCAATATGAAGGAATCCGCCAGAAATCATGTAATTTCTCAGATTTTCGACATCGGAAGGGCTAAAAACTACATTTCCGTGCCCTGTCATGTGTACATAAGGATAGGAAAAAAGGTCTGGACTACTAGGTTCGACCAATCCTGGTTTTGGTTTTATTTTGGTATTAATGTTTTTATTGCAAAATTTAATAAGATTGGGTAACGAGGTAGGATTTGCATACCAATCGCCTCCACCAGAGTATTTTACAAGTGCAATTTCTTGCGCATTTAAGGTTAATGAAAATAGAAAAATAAAAAATAAATATACTTTTTTCATTTCAATTAATTTATTCTTGATTTACAAATGCTACTGAATGACAGGCTACAATTGCAGCAGTTTCGGTTCGTAATCGAGTGTCGCCAAGCGTAATAGGTATAAATTTATTTTCTAACGCCAATTGTATTTCTTTTGAAGAAAAATCACCTTCTGGACCAATTAACATCGTAATGTTTTCATTAGTTTTTAAGGTTTTTTTCAATGATTTTTTGTTGGTTTCCTCACAATGTGCAATGAGTTTTTGCCCTTCGAAACTTTTAGAAACAAACTCTTTGTAGGTTATTGGCTCATTTAGTTTTGGCAAAAAATACTGATTGGATTGTTTCATTGCAGTTTGAATAATTTTTTCGAAACGATCTGTTTTTACAAATTTTCTCTCGGAATGTTCACATATAATAGGAGTGATTTCCGAAACTCCAATTTCGGTTGCTTTTTCTAAAAACCATTCGTAACGATCGTTCAATTTTGTTGGAGCAACTGCCAAATGTAAATTATATTTTGGAGTTACTGGTTTATCTATTGCAATAATTTTTACCGTACATTTTGTGTCGGATGCCAAAGTAATTTGTGTTGTAAATAAATAACCTAAACCATTAGTAACATGTAAAATATCAGTATCTTTTTTACGTAATACTTTAATAATATGTTTGCTCTCTTCTTTATCAAAAAAAAAGGTTTCTAAATCTTCGGAAATATCTGGATTGTAAAATAATTGCATAATAAAATTTACTTTTTTAAAACATTATAAAATTTCCCCTTTGGGGTTAGGGGCAAATTCAATTCTTGCTTTCGAAACCACTTTCGATGTTTCGAAACGTTGTGATAAATATTTTTGATAACCTACAATTCCAATCATTGCAGCATTATCGGTGGTGTATTCAAATTTAGGAACAAATGTTGTCCAACCTAATTTTTGTTTAGATTCTTTTAATGTTTTTCTGATGCCAGAATTTGCCGAAACGCCTCCGCCAATTGCTATTTGAGTAATTCCGGTTTGCTTGACAGCTAATTTGAGTTTATCCATCAAAATTTCGATAATTGTGTGTTGAATCGATGCACAAATATCATTCAAATTCTCCTCAATAAAATTCGGATTTTCAATTTTTTTCTTCTGAATAAAGTACAAAATTTGAGTTTTTAGTCCCGAAAAACTAAAATCAAGATTTGGTACTTTAGGTTTTGTAAATACAAATGATTTTGGGTTACCAAGTTGAGCATATTTATCGACTAAAGGTCCGCCAGGATAAGGTAAACCTAGTATTTTTGCGCTTTTATCGAAAGCTTCTCCAACAGCATCATCGGTGGTTTCGCCAATAATTTTCATATCAAAAAAATCATTTACCAGGACAATTTGAGTATGTCCTCCAGAAATCGTGAGTGCCAAGAACGGAAATTTAGGTTTTTCGAAATCTTTTTCATCAATAAAATGTGCCAAAATGTGCGCATGCATGTGATTTACGGCAATTAATGGAATATTTAATGCCAACGCCATAGATTTTGCAAATGAGCTACCAACAAGCAATGAACCCATTAAACCTGGGCCTTGAGTAAATGCAATTGCCGAAAGTTGTTGTTTATTTATATTTGCTTTTTTTAGAGCAGCATCAATTACAGGAACAATATTTTGTTGGTGCGCTCTTGATGCTAATTCGGGAACTACTCCGCCATACTGATTGTGAATGAGCTGATTAGCAACAATATTAGACAGCACTTTGTCGTTTTGCAGTACAGCAGCAGCAGTATCATCGCAAGAACTTTCGATTGCTAGAATAAAAACATCGGAATTATACATAAAAAGGCACGAATTTTGAAAGATTTTTCACTTATATTTGACATATCGAAATAGAAAACATTCAACTTCGATGCCAAAATTAAAGATTTTTTATTTAATACCAGAAAATTCTTGATTTTCAACTCACAAAAAGTAATTAAACCGTAAGCATATCAAAAAAATCAGAAAAATAATATTGTTTTCCATACTTGGATTAATCCTATTATTTTTGGTATTTGCTATTGCTTTGACTTTACCACAAGTTCAGACTAAAGTTGCTCAGTATTTTACCGAAAAAATCAATAAGCAATATGGTGTGAACATCAATATCGAAAAAGTTGCTATAACTGTTTTTGGCGGTGTAAAACTTAAAACAGTATTAATTAAGGATTACAAAAACGATACTTTAATTTTTGCCAATCGCATTAACACCAATATAAACGACGGAAAAAAATTGCTTGATGGAGATTTGCTTTTTGGCGATTTGATTATTGATGGATTTGTGCTAAATCTAAAAACTTACAAAGGTGCAAAAGACAGCAATTTAGATCATTTTATTACGGCTTTCGATACGGGTAAAAAATCTACAAAACCGTTTTTGATGACCGCAAATAAGGTTTCGTTATCCAACTCAAGATTTTTATTAATTGATGAAAACCGACAAGTTCCTAAGGATTTAGACCTAAAAAAATTAAATGCCGAAATGCTCAATTTTAAGCTTTCCGGACCAAATATGAATGCGGATATCACTAAAATGTCTTTTTTGGATCATCGGGGACTTTTTGTTGAAAATTTGAGTTCTAAATTTTCATATACCAAAAAACAAATAAAACTCGAAAAGCTAAATTTGCTGACTAGCGAATCTATTTTTAAAGGAAATGTAATTTTAAGTTACGACCGTAAAGATTTTTCGGATTTTAATAATAAAGTGCAATTTGATATCAAAATAGATACCGCATCATTGGCAACAAACGATATTCATTATTTTTATACGGAGTTAGGAAAGAACAAACATTTTAATATTAAATCTAAAATAAAAGGAACTCTTAACGATTTGCATGCTACAAATTTGAATTTATCGGACGGAAATAAAACTCAAATTATTGGTGATGTAAATTTCAAAAATCTTTTCGGAAAAGGCGTTCAACCGTTTTATATGAAAGGAAATTTCGATAAAATATCTTCTAATTATAATGATTTAACGTCGTTATTGCCTAATGTTTTAGGAAAAAAATTACCTTCCTCGCTTCAAAAATTAGGTCAATTTAATCTGAAAGGAAATTCTGAAATTACTACAAAAACAATCGACGCCAAATTTTTTATGACAACCGCTTTGGGCAATCTAAAAACAGATTTGGTCATGAATAACATCGATAATATTGATAATGCCTCCTACAACGGAAATGTGGTTTTAGAGAACTTTAATATTGGTTCGTTTTTAAACCGCAAGGATGTTGGAATTGTTAGTCTTGATGTTGATGTAAACGGAAAAGGTTTTACCCAAAAATACCTAAAAACTAAGTTCTACGGAAATATTTATAAGATAAGATACAATGGTTATACCTATAAAAATGTAGTTGTAAATGGCGATTTTGTAAAACCAATTTTTAAGGGACAAGTTACCGTAAATGACCCAAATTTACTATTGGATTTTGATGGAATTGTAGATCTTAGCAAACGTTCTAACACCTATGATTTCAAGGCAAAAATTGGATATGCAAACCTTAGGAAACTGAATTTTATGAAAGATTCTATTTCTAATTTTAAAGGAAATATAAGCACAAAAGTTTCAGGAAGTACAATAGATAATTTGGTTGGAGTTGTCAATTTTACAAATGCTTCCTACCAAAACAAAAAAGACATTTATCATTTTGATGATTTTGAACTCAAATCGTCTTTCGATTCAAATAATGTGCGAACAATCGATCTAAATTCGCCAGATATTATTGAGGGAAAAGTTGTCGGGAAATACCAATTTAATCAATTGCGGAAAATGGTCGAGAATTCCGTAGGAAGTTTGTACACCAATTACAAGCCAAACAAAATAAAAAGCGGACAATTTCTCGAATTTAATTTCACGATTTATAATAAAATTATCGAGATATTTTACCCAGGAATTTCTATCGGAAAAAATACATCCATCAGCGGAAATATCAATTCGGATAAAGATGAATTTAAATTTAATTTTAGTTCGCCACAAATAGCCGCATTCGAGAATTATTTTGATAACATTAAAATAGAAATCGACAATAAAAATCCGCTTTATAACACTTACGTTCAGTTAGATAGTATCAGAACTAAATATTATAAAGTACAGGATTTTAGCTTAATAAACGTTACCCAAAACGATACATTATTTTTCAGAACAGAGTTTAAAGGAGGAAATAAAGGCGAAGATTTTTATAATTTAAATCTCTTTAATACTTTAAATAAAGAAAACAAAAACGTAGTAGGAATTCAAAAATCCGAAGTCAAATTCAAAGATAATCTTTGGTACATAAACGAAAAAGACAACAAGGAAAATAAGATTGTTTTCGACAAAACATTATCCGATTTCACTGTCGAAAATATCATAATGTCGCACGAAAATGAGTTTGTTTCCTTGATGGGAAATTTCCAAAATAAATCCAATAAAGACCTCAAATTGAGCTTTCATGAAGTCGATTTAAACAAGATTTCGCCCGCGTTAAAGAAGTTTAAATTTGATGGTTATCTTAATGGCGATGTAAATATTAAACAAAAAGACAACATTTATCAACCTACAGCTTCCTTGCAAATTGATAGTTTAAAAGTTAATAATAACGCACTTGGGAATTTGAATTTGGATATTACTGGTGACAATAATTTATCTAAATTCCTTATCAATTCTTCCATCGAAAACGAAAATGTAGAAGCATTTAATGCCAAGGGAAGTCTAACTGTTGTTGATAAAAATACGCTTTTGGATTTGGATTTAAACTTCGATAAATTTAATTTGGGTATTTTAAGTTCTATTGGCGGCGACGTAATTTCTAACATTCGAGGATTTGCATCAGGCGCAGCAAGAATAGACGGAAATGTAGATGATTTAGACATAAATGGTCGATTGTATGTTGATGATGCGGGATTAAAAATAAATTATTTAAACACCGATTACGGTTTCGAAAAAAACACAATTGTAGATGTAACTAGAGATAAATTTATATTCCGAAATGTAACATTAACAGATACAAAATACAAAACCCAAGGAACATTAAACGGAAATATTCAGCACAAAAAATTCGGAGATTGGAAATTAGATCTCAAAATAGATTCGCAAAATTTATTAGCATTAGATACAAAAGATAGCGAGGATGCCGCCTTTTTTGGGCAAGCATACATTTCGGGTTATGCCTCTATAAAAGGTCCAACGGGTTCTTTATTTATTGATGTAAATGCAAAATCCAACAAAGGAACCGATATCAAAATCCCTATAAACGATTCCGAAAGCACAGGAAGTAGCGGTTATATTCATTTTTTGAGTCCAAAGGAAAAATACGATCTCAAAAAAGGAATTGTAGAAACTACAAATTACAACGGATTAGAACTAAATTTCGATTTAGATATTACTCGCGATGCGGATATAGAGGTTATTTTGAACCGAGATTCGGGTCACGGAATGAAAGGAAATGGTTATGGAACCCTAAATTTAGCCATAAATACGCTTGGAAAATTCGAAATGAATGGAGATTTCCAAGTATGGAACGGAAAATATAATTTTAAATATGGCGGATTAATAGACAAAAGTTTCGATGTAAAAAAAGGAGGAACAATCATTTGGTCAGGCGATCCATTACGCGCAGATTTAAACCTCGAAGCAGTATATAAAACTCAAGCCAACCCCGGAGTTTTGTTAGAGAATCCATCATTCAATAAAAAAGTCCCTGTAAATGTAACTATAGGAATAACAGGTAACTTGAGCAATCCAATACCAGATTTCAATATCGATTTCCCAACAGTAAGTTCGGTATTAAAATCCGAAATTCAAACCAAACTAGATGATAAAGATGTGCGCCAAAAACAAGCATTGGTTTTGCTCTCAACAGGAAGTTTCCTTAGTGCCGATGGAATCAATCAAACCAATTTAGTAGCTAATAATTTATTTGAAACCGCCAGTAGTTTATTTGATGATTTGTTTCAGGATAAAGACAGTAAACTCAAATTTGGGATTGGATATAATACCGCTAGTAAAACCCCTGGATTAGAAACTAATGGACAATTTGATTTAAATATTTCATCGCAACTCAGCGAAAGAATTACAGTAAACGGAAAACTTGGAGTCCCAGTTGGGGGCGTAAACGAATCTGCAATTGTAGGAAATGTCGAAGTTCAATACCGCGTAAACGAAGATGGAACTCTAAACCTGAGACTTTTTAATCGTGAAAACGAAATTAATTATATTGGAGAAGGGGTAGGATATACTCAAGGTTTGGGATTATCTTACGAAGTAGATTTTGATACTTTTCAGGAATTTGTAAATAAAATTTTCAAGAAAAAGAAAGTAATCGTTTTCGAAAAACCAACAACCGATACCGTAACTCCAGATTCTAATCTTGGTCCAGAAAATATTAGTTTTCCAACCAAAAAAGAAAAAACCAACGAAGAACCAAAAATAAACCAAGAAGGAGTTCCTCCAGACGACAATTAATTCTTTTTGATTCGTAAAATCCTGTTGTTTTTATAAAAAATCTTTACATTATTGTTACTTTTTTAAAAACTTATTAACGAAAACGTTTGAAATTTGTGTTTAATGTCAAATTAACAAAAACACAATACAATTAGTAACACATCTTTATTAAATTTACATTTTAAAACAAAAAATATGTCAAAAACGATAAAAAAAATAGGCGTGCTCACTTCTGGCGGAGATTCTCCAGGAATGAATGCAGCTATTCGTTCGGTTGTTAGAACCTGCGCTTATCACAACATCGAATGTATCGGAATTTATCGTGGATATCAAGGAATGATCGAAGGCGATTTCAAGGAAATGGGACCAAGATCCGTGAATAATATTGTCAATAAAGGAGGAACAATTCTAAAAACGGCTCGTTCCATGGAATTTATGACTCCTGAAGGACGCAAAAAAGCCCATTCTAATCTTGTTGCATCAGGCGTAGATGCGCTTGTAATTATTGGTGGTGACGGAAGTTTTACAGGTGCCGAAATTTTTAATAACGAATTCGATTTTCCAGTAATGGGAATTCCGGGAACTATTGATAACGATATTTTTGGCACAAGCCATACATTAGGTTACGATACCGCACTTAATACTGTTGTCGAAGTGATCGATAAAATCCGCGATACAGCCAGTTCCCACAACCGACTTTTTTTTGTAGAAGTAATGGGTCGAGATGCAGGTCACATTGCATTAAATGCTGGAATTGGTGCAGGAGCAGAGGAAATCCTAATCCCAGAAGAAGATTTAGGACTCGAAAGATTATTAGAATCGCTACGAAAAAGTAAAGCATCAGGAAAATCATCATCAATTGTAGTTATTGCCGAAGGAGATAAAATTGGCAAAAACGTTTTCGAACTCAAGGATTATGTCGAGGAACATTTGCCTGAATACGATGTTCGAGTATCCGTACTTGGTCACATGCAACGCGGTGGTGCACCATCTTGCTACGATAGAGTTCTTGCCAGCAGATTAGGAGTAAAAGCAGTCGAATCCTTATTAGAAGGAAAATCCAACTTTATGGTAGGAATAATGAACGACAAAGTAGCATTAACTCCACTTGAACAGGCCATAAAAGGACACACAGAAATAGATAGAGAATTATTAAGAGTTTCGGATATTATGTCCACTTAGAAAAATAGTTTCAAGTTTAAGGTTTAAAGTTCCATGTTGAGCAACCTTAAACTTGAAACTTTAAACTTTAAACAAAATTTAAAATGGTAAAATTAGGAATAAACGGTTTCGGAAGAATAGGAAGAATAGTTTTTAGAGAATCATACAACAGAGATAATGTAGAAGTAGTAGCCATAAACGATTTATTGGATGTAGATCATTTGGCTTATTTATTAAAATATGATTCAGTTCACGGACGTTTTGCAGGAAAAGTAGAAGTTAAAGACGGAAAACTTTTTGTAAACGACAAACACATCAGGATTACAGCCGAAAAAGATCCCGTAAACCTAAAATGGAACGAAGTAGGGGTAGATGTTGTAGCCGAATGTACTGGTTTTTTCACTACCATCGAAACCGCAAAAGCACACATAACTGGCGGAGCAAAAAAAGTAATTATTTCAGCACCATCTGCGGATGCGCCAATGTTTGTAATGGGTGTAAATCATGATAAAGCATTAGCCACCGATACAGTAGTTTCTAACGCTTCATGTACCACAAACTGTTTGGCGCCTTTAGCCAAAGTAATCAATGATAATTTCGGAATTGTCGAAGGTTTAATGACTACTGTACACGCCACAACATCAACACAAATGGTTGCCGATGGCCCTTCAAGAAAAGATTGGAGAGGCGGTCGTGCGGCATCTGTAAACATTATTCCATCATCGACAGGAGCAGCAAAAGCAGTTGGTCAAGTCATTCCAGAATTAAACGGGAAATTAACTGGAATGTCAATGCGCGTTCCTACAATTGATGTTTCGGTGGTTGATTTAACCGTAAAAGTAGCCAAAGAAACTTCTTACGATGAAATTATGGCAGTTCTAAAAAAAGCATCAGAAAACGAAATGAAAGGAATTTTAGGATATACAGAGGATTTAGTTGTTTCGCAAGATTTTGTGTCAGATTCTAGAACTTCTATTGTTGATGCAAAAGCGGGAATCGGACTAAATTCTACTTTTTTCAAAATCATTTCTTGGTACGATAACGAGTACGGATATTCTAGTAAACTAATCGATTTATCGGTTCACATTGCTGGATTGTAACCATTAGGAATTGCGAATTAAAATATTAAAATCCTTTAATTTTTAATTCGTAATTTTTAATTTTTAATTTAAAAAAACATGAAATTACTCGTAGATAGCGGCTCCACAAAAGCCGATTGGATTTCCATAAACGATCAAGGTAAAGTATTATTTACCACGCAAACACTCGGATTAAATCCAGAAGTGCTCAATAAAGAGGAAATCATAAATCGCTTAAACGATAAATTTGATATTTCGCATAACAAAAACGAAGTGTCACATTTATTCTTTTACGGAGCAGGTTGCGGAACGGACAGAATGAAAAATTTTCTTTCGGATGTTTTTCAGGAATATTTTCCAAATTCAAGCATTACAGTTCATGAGGATACATATGCTGCAGTTTATGCCACAACACCCAAAAACGAAAAAGCAATTGTTTGTATTCTCGGAACAGGATCTAATTGCAGTTATTTTGATGGAACAGTTTTGCATCAAAAAGTGCAATCTCTAGGCTACATTGCCATGGATGATTGCTCGGGGAATCAGTTTGGGCGACATTTAATTCGTGGATATTATTTTAATAAAATGCCAAAGGATTTATCCAAAAAATTCGAATTGGATTATAATCTTGATGCCGATATAATTAAGCATAATTTATACAAAGAACCAAATCCTAATGCTTATTTGGCCACTTTTGCAAAATTTTTGATCCAACATAAAGATACCGATTTTTGTAAAAAAATAATTTTTTCTGCAATGGAAGATTTTGTCGAAAATTACATCAAACAATTCGAAAATTGTAAGGAAGTTCCAGTACATTTTATTGGTTCTATTGCTTTTTATTTAAAAGACGAATTACAAGAAGTTCTTACAAAACACGGTTTAAAACTCGGAAATGTTTTGCGCCGACCAATAGATGGTTTGATCGAATATCATGTTTTAAACAAATAAATAAACTCGAATTTGATTTATCAAATTCGAGTTTATTATAAATTTCATTTTAGTTATTAAGCTTTCACTGCAATCATCGAAATCTCCACACTTACCCCTTTTGGCAATCCTGCAACCTGAACTGTTTCTCGTGCTGGAGCGATTTTTTCGTCGAAATAAGTTCCGTAAACCGAATTTATTTTAGCAAAATCATTCATATCCATTATGAAAATGGTTGTTTTTACGACATCTTCAAAAGTCATATTTGCAGCCTCTAAAACGGCTTTCATGTTTTCCATGACTTGCTTGGTTTCGATTTCGATGGTATCAAGAACCAATTCCATTGTTTTTGGATCCAAAGCAATCTGACCAGAAGTATAAAGTGTATTTCCTATTGAAATGGCTTGGTTATATGGACCAATTGGTGCAGGAGCTTTATCGGTAATGATTATTTTTTTCATGGATTAAGAATTTAAATTTTAAAAATTAAATAATAATTATCTCAAATTTCTATCTGGAACTTTGTTTTTTTCCCATTTGATATCGCTCAAAACAGATGATTTTATTCCAATAAAAAAGCCCCACGAAGTGTAGGTTCCAAACGGAACCCAATTGAAACTCATTCGCCAGCTTTCCAAATCTCTTTCCATCCTCAAGTTGGTGTATGTAACTCCTTTTCGGTAAATATCATAACCTGTCGAGGCGCCGACTTTCCATTTAGGAGTTAGGCTAATGTTCCCAGAAATCATTACAGAATTTCCTGAAAACGAATTCTCACGCGCCACATTGGTATAAGTTAGCGAATAAGCAAATGTAAGATCCCAAGGGATTTTGGCGTTGAAAAAACCAGTTTCTTCATCATTATTTTCGTTTTCATCGTCTTTCTTAAAAAGGCTTTCTTTTTGATTGCTTAAATCGTTATTGGCTCCAAATAAATCATCTCCACGGCCTCCATCTTGTAATCCTTGACTGTTTTTTACTTTTTTATCTTTTTTGCCACCGCCAGATAAAGAGTAGTTCATGGTCAAGTTTGCACTTGTCATTCTAAACAAACTTCCACCATTATTGATGTTGTATTTTTCTATAACTTTTCCAGCATTGTTTAATGCATAAGGATTTAAAGTTGTTCCAAAATTTATGGTCATTTTTTGATCAAACAATTGTGTTCCAGCACTAATCCTAACAGGAGCCCATTTTAGCGAATCGGCTGTAATATCATAACTTGTAGATAAGTTTAAGTTGTTGAGCAGCATTATTTTTTTTGCATCTACTTTTGTGCTGTCTCTATCTTTTACTTTGGCTTCGAAAGTATTATTAATGCTTAATCCAATATTATTCGAGATGTTATTTCCTGGTCCACCAAAAATTCCTTTTTCGAAACGGGTGTAATCTTTTTGGATTGTTCCACTTGCATCTGTAGCGTAAGTATCGTAATATTTCTTGAAACTCGGAGTGTAACTGTAGGAAACCGATGGGCGCATGACATGCCTAATAGATTGAATTTTTTTGTTTTCTCCAAAATTAAATGTTCCGTAAATGGTTGTTCCTAAACTTGATGAAAAATTATAGGTTCTAAAAGCATCAAAACCATTATTTTCGGTTTCAACAACATTATTTTGATTGGTGTCAAAACTGCGTTTGATGGTTTTTAGATACCAAACCTCGTTGTAATTTATGGAAGTAGTTGCACTAAAATATTTAAAAACCTTAAAATTGGTGCTTATCGGAATTGTGTGTTGTAATCCGTTTTTAGAATCTCTAAACATTTCTGGTTTAAAGAAAAGCGAATCGGTAGTTTCAATTCTATTTTCGCCTCTCAAATTGTATTGCAAATTAATATTTTTGAAAAACCCTTTCTTGATTCCGTCTTTTGGTGCAAACGGGAAAATGCGATCAACACTCAATTGCAATGTTGGCAAAGTCATGTTGATTATTTTTGTTTGTGTATTTTGCGAATGCGTTGCCGCCAATGATAAATTGACTTGAGGAACAGAATTAAACCTTTTTGAAAACGAAATCGATGAGCTTAATGAGTTATTAAGTCTGGACCCAGTATTGATTTGATTTAATGATTGTTGGAAAAATTTACTACTTCCAAGATTTACAGATGCCGAAAAACTTGTGTTTGGATTGGATTTCGGATCCTTAGAATGCGACCATTGTATGTTATAAATATTGGCTTTGCTGTAATCTGGGAAACCTCTTTCTCCATTTATTTGATTTTCAAATCGAATATTAAAATTACCTCTAAATTTATATTTATTTGCATAACTCGACTCAAAACGCAAGGCATAACCGCCATTTGTAAAATAATCTCCAAGAATTGCCAAGTCATATTTGTCGCTCAAAGCAAAATAATATCCTCCGTTTTGTAATGAATATCCTCGTTGTGAGTTGTCCGCAAAAGTTGGAATTATAATTCCAGACGCTCTTGTATCCTTAGATAAAGGAAAAAAAGCGAAAGGCAAAACCAGTGGAGTTGGCACATCAGCAATTACCATTTGGGTTAATCCGGTTACAATTTTTTTTCCGGGAACAAATTTTACTTTGTTGGTTCGGAAGTAATATTCGGGATCTTCGATGTCTTTTGCAGTAGTAAATTTGGCGCCTTTCATGAAGTAA
>JAYVZI010000013.1:0-40408 GCA_043783485.1 Bacteroidota bacterium | reverse complement strand
TTGTGCATTCCTTAAAATATCTAAATTTCCAGATTTTTGAATCTTAGTATTCGGTATATTAGAACTTTGCAATGTTGAATTATCAATATTACTGTTGTTATAAATTTCGGTTTTTCTTTTTGATGTAAAGTTTTTCAACTTTAAACTATCAACTTTTTTATCAAAGAACGAGGAGGAAACGTCATAATCCTCAGAAATTATACTATTGGAATAAATTATTGTTTCGTTTGTTGCAGCGTTTTTCTGAACGTAATAAAACTCTAATAAATCATTTTTTTCAGGAATTTTTCCTGTACTGTCTTTTAGTTTTTCATATTTGTTTATGAAATTACGAGCTTCCTGTTTTTCGAGATTATTAGCGACATCGCCAATAACTTGCATGACATGAAATTTAAATTGCTCGTCGTTGTTTTTGAAGGATGTGTTGAACCAATATACTTGAACTAAAATTATTCCTATTAAGGATAAACTCATCAAGAATACCAACAACCTAAAAAACAATTTATTCATGATAACAAATTTACAATTTTAACAAATATACAATAAATACATTAACCAAACATTAACATTTATTGTAGTTTTTATTAATTCGTCAATAAAACAAGGATTTCATTTACTTGCTTTTTGGCTTCTTGCAAAGAGTCGTTTTGTATTACAAAATCACTTTTTAAGATACGTTGCTCGTCTGTCCATTGGTTTTTGATTCTTGACAATGCTTCGTCACGAGAAATTTTGTCTCGATTGATAACTCGAAGAATTCTAGTTTCTAAAGGAGCAACTACAGAAATAACTGAATCACAAAGCTTATAAGCGCCACTTTCGAAGAGAATTGCGGCTTCTTTTATTAAAATTTTATGATTTTTGTGTTCTAAAACCCAATTTTCGAAATGCTTTTTAACTGCTGGATGAATAATTTTGTTGAGTTTTTGAAGCTGATTGGCATCATTAAAAACAACTGAACCTAATTTTTTTCTGTCAATTTTGTTGTTTTCTAAAATTGATGTTCCAAAAACTGCTGTAATTCTATTTATAATTTCGGGTTGTTCGGATATTTTTTTGGCCTGATCATCGGAAATATAAACAGGAATTCCCAACGAGATAAAATAATTGGCAATAGTGGTTTTCCCGCTACCAATTCCGCCAGTTAATCCTATGATTTTAGGTTTCATTATATTTTAAAAAATAGTTCTGGAAATGCTTTTTCTGGTTTTTGTTTTAGAATATTGATTCTAAAAAACGACTCTATAAAACCAAATCCGTATCCGAAAAACTGTTTCCAGACTGCAACTATAGAGTAAAACCCAACCTTAACGCTTTTGTTTTGAATGGATGATGTTACAAATATTAAAACAAAATAAAGGAAATATAATTTCAAGAAAACATCATACAACAAGATGATTAAAAAAACCGAAATTATAAATCCAATTACAAATAGTGAAGGTAAAAAATAAGTCAATTTACTATGTTTTGGGTGCCAAGAATTAAGAATTGGTCTTGCTTTGCCAAATTTATTAACTTGAGAATAAAATTTATCGAAATCTACTCTTCTTTTGTGATATACAAATGCTAAAGAAATTAGTTTGGTTTTAAACCCTAAATCCCATAATCTCATGGATAAATCTGGATCTTCGCCAGGATGAATATTCGAAAATCCTTTTGATGCTTCAAAGGCTTTTCTCGAAATTCCCATATTAAAACTTCTGGGTTGAAAAGTATCTATTTTTTCGGAACCACCACGAATTCCGCCAGTTGTAAGTATTGAAGTCATCGAAAAATTGATGGCTTTTTGAATATCCGAAAACGATTTATGTGCTTGATCTGGACCACCGTAACAATCTACATATTCTTCTTTTAAGGAATTAGAAACTAGCGTTAAATAGTTTTTGGGAATAATACAATCGGAATCGAATATGATAAAATAATCGCCTTTAGCCAAACTCATTCCAAAATTTCGGGAATCGCCAGGACCTGAATTGTATTTTAGATAATACGAAATATTGAGTTTGGTTTTGTATTTATCTACAACATCCTCAGATGAAATTGTGGATCCATCTTCGATAATTATTACTTCAAAATTTTCTTTATAATCGGATTGAAACAAACTTTCCAGAAGCTCGTTTATTTCCTCCGGACGATTGAAAACAGGAATTATTATCGAAAAAACCATATCAAAATTTTTAATAAATATAAACTTTAAAACAATGCAAAATTGAAATTATATTTGAAATAGAAAACTCGAAACCAAAATTCCGAGTTTTCTATTTATCTAAAAAAAGTTATAAAACTTTAGTCAATGCTGGAAACCATTACCATTTCGTTGGCATCTGATTTATAATCAATTTCTTTAAATCCAAATCCAAAAAGATTATGAAAATCGTTTCTATAACCTTCTAAATCTCCTATTTCGGGAAGATTTTCGGTTGTTGCTTGTAACCATAATTTTGCAATTTGTTCTTGAACATTGGTATCCATTTCTAGATCGTCAATTCGAATTCTGCCTTTATCATCAGTAGGAATTTCTTTTCCTGTAAACAATCTTTCGGAGTACAAACGCTGAATTTGCTCAATACAACCCTCATGAGTTCCTGCTTGTTTCATGATTTTGTATAACAATGAAATGTATAATGGAATTACAGGAATTGCAGAACTGGCTTGGGTTACAAGCGCTTTATTTACAGAAACAAAAGCTTTTCCGTGTATTTCTTTTAGGCTATCGGTGATCGAAAAAGCGGTTGCTTCCAGATGATCTTTGGCACGACCAATAGTTCCTTTTCGGTAAACGGCTTCAGTCAAAATTGGTCCAATATAAGAATAAGCGACTGTTGTTGCTCCGTTTGCCAATAAATTTTCTTTTTTTAGCGCATCAATCCACATAGCCCAATCCTCGCCCCCCATTACAGCTACCGTATTTTCGATATCATCTCCAAAACAAGGTTCGATTGAGATTTCCGAAACTTTACCCGAATGAAAATCTACAGTTTTATTGGTGTAAGTTCCACCAATTGGTTTTAGAACCGAACGGCGTAATATCCCAGTTTTTGGATCTAGTCGAACTGGCGATGCCAAACTGTAAATAACTAAATCTATTTGTCCTAAATCTGCTTTTATTAAATCTAGTGTTTGTTGTTTTACTTCGTCAGAAAATGCGTCACCATTAATACTTTTTGCATACAATCCTGCTTTTTTTGCTTCGTTTTCGAAAGCGGCAGAATTGTACCAACCTGGAGATGCGGTTCTTCCCTCGGTAGGTGGTTTTTCGAAAAACACTCCAATTGTAGCAGCATCCGAACCGAAAGCACTAGTAATTCTTGATGCTAAACCAAAACCTGTAGAGGCTCCAATTACCAAAACTTTTTTTGCTCCTTCGATATGACCTTTAGATTTTACAAATTCTATTTGATTTTTAATACTTTGCTCGCAACCTTTTGGGTGGGCTGTAGTACAAATAAATCCTCTCATTCTTGGTTCTATAATCATTTTTGTTTGTTTATTGTTGGTTTTGAATTGTTGTACAAATATAAATCAAAAAATTTAATTCAATAATGCTTTTGCATGATTTAGCGCAGAATCTGATATGTCTTTTCCAGAAAGCATTTCGGCAATTTCCAAAACGCGTTCGTCTTGCGACAATAATTTGAGTTCAGAAATTGTACTTTCTCCTTGGCTGGATTTGAAAACCTTGTAATGTTGATGTCCTTTAGATGCAATTTGCGGCAAATGTGTAATGGCAAAAACTTGCATAGTTTGCGACATGTTTTTCATGATTTCGCCCATTTTATTAGCAATTTCTCCTGAAACACCAGTATCAATCTCATCAAAAATTATTGTTGGTAATTTAGAATATTGCGCTAAAATTGCTTTTACCGCAAGCATAATTCTGGACATTTCCCCTCCAGAAGCCACTTTTTTGAGCAATCCAAAATCAGTTCCTTTGTTTGCAGAAAACAGGAAAATTATTTCGTCTTTTCCGTTTGCTAAATATTGTTCTTTGGCATTTAATTCAATTTTAAATCTTGTATTTGGCATTCCTAATTGTTCCAAAATAGCAATTATTTTTTCTGATAAAATTGGAATTGCAGTTTTTCGATTGTCAGAAATTGAGTTAGCAACAACATTCAAATCCTGTTCTTGTTTAAGAATAATTTGCTCTCCTTTTTTTATTCTAGCCTCTAAATCTCCTACAGCAACCACTTTTTTGTCTAAATCATCTTGAATTGCAATTAATTCTTCGATGGTTTGAACTTGATGCTTTTTTTGAAGATTATAAATATTTTGCAATTTTTGATTGATTAATTCTAATTGCTCGGGATTGTTCATAAGCATTTCTGAAGTTTGATTAATCTCATCTGAAATATCATCAAACTCTATTAAAACCGAATTAATTCTCTCATAAAACTGATTGTAATTTGGGGAAAATCCTGCAATTTTATGAAGTGCATTTTTAATTTCTTTCAGATTTTGCTTTACTCCTATTTGCTCTTCGTTTGCAATTTGAATGGATTTTTCGAGATTTTCTTTAATAAATTCAACGTTATTTAGCGTCTCGAAAGTAGTTTCTAATTCCTCTTGTTCGCCAGCAATTAGTTTTGCTGCAAATAATTCTTCGAGCAAAAAAGTGTTGTAATCTTGCTCTTTTAATGCATTACTTTGCTCTTGAAGCAATTGTGTAAGAAGCGCTTTTGTAGATTTATACTCCTTTAGTTTTGTTTGATATTGATTGATGTTTTCCTGATTATTTGCAACTGCATCAATAATTTGAAATTGATACATTTCCTCAGATAATTCTTGGGTTTGATGCTGGGAATGAATGTCGATCAAAAAATCGCTCAAATCCTGCAATTGTTGTAAATTTACTGGGCTATCGTTTATAAATGCTCGGGATTTTCCTGTTGGTAAAATTTCACGACGAATAATTGTATTGTCCTGAAAATCTAAATCATTTTCATCAAAAAAAGCTTGAAGATTGTATTTAGAAATACTAAAATTGGCTTCGATTATACATTTTTCTTCTTTATTTTTTAAGGATGTTAAATCAGCTCTTTTGCCTAGAACTAATCCTAATGCTCCCAGCAAAATTGATTTTCCTGCTCCAGTTTCCCCCGTTATGATAGAGAATTTATTAGAAAAATCGATATTGAGTTTTTCTATGAGTGCAAAATTATTTATGGATAATGAGGTTAGCATTTTTGTTGAATAATATTTGGTTTATTGAAATAACATATGCTTTTTATCCCTGATTGAAGGGGAAATCCTTTTTTATTTTTTGAAGTGCTCGAGCTTTCAAAAATAAAAAAGATTGGAACGAAAAGCAGGAAATAGCTCCAAAAAAAATTAATTCCGAATTACATTCCACTTTATCGAATTCATTGGAGAAATTATGTTTAAGTTGTCTATTAAATCTGTGATTTGTATTTTTGGTCCTCCTGAAAAAAGTGAAACAATTTCGTCGGATTTTGCATCAAAAAATACACGCATCAAAAATGAATTTGGTCGAATATCATGAATAATTCTGAGTTCGTTTAGTGCTAAAATTATTTTTTCTTTGGCTGATTTTGGATTTTTTTCCATGTTATCTATCCCTAAAAAATTATAATCGTAAAGTGCGTCTCGAAATGGACTAAATGTAGATGACAAAATATCATTAATAAGATAATATCGGTTTTGATTTCCGTCGTTTTGTGACCAACCTTTGTAACTGCTTGATTGTGCAATATTGGCAACATTTTGAGCCAATTCGTAGGTTTGCGCTCCTCCGTTTTTAGAAAAAGTGTCTTGATCCATGGCTATAATCACGAAACTGTAGAAGGAAACTAGGGATACTATATTAGATTCGAAAGCGGTTGGATTGTATAATAAATTTTCGAATTCTAGATATCTGAAACTACAATTTTTGTCGTTGTAATTAAAAATTGGTGTGGTATAAGTCGAGTTGTATGCTGGTCTAGAGCTTTGTATTTGCATACTTCCTGTAAATTGATCCGACTCGTAGGAATCGAGATTTATAGTCATGGAGCAATTTATTTTCTCATTTGGTTTGTATTCATTTGTTGTCCAAATGGTTTTATTTACCAACTCGTTTAGGGAAGTTTCTAGAGTTTTGAATATCTTGAGATCGGAGTTTGATAATTTTTCTGCATTTACTCGAATGGTACAATTTAGTTCCTGTGCGTTAGAAAAACTAAAGCATAATATCGAGATAAATAGGAAAAATTTATTCATTGAAATGGAGTATTACTTTGTTTATAATATCGGTTGCAACATTTTCTTTTGATTTTAAATCCATCGGTTCAATTACAAAATTAGCATCTATAAATGTAATTTTGTTTGTTGGTTTGCCAAAACCTGCTCCTTCGTCTTGTAATGAATTTAGAACTATCAAATCTAAGTTTTTTTTCTGAATTTTTAGCTTTGCATTTTCGATTTCGTTTTCGGTTTCGAGTGCAAATCCAATTAGAAATTGATTTTTCTTTTTTTCGCCTAACGAAGCCAAAATATCTTTGGTTTTTTCGAGTTCGATTGTCAAATTACAATCGGCTTTTTTTATTTTTTGTTCGGCAACTGTTTTTGGTTTATAATCCGCAACGGCTGCTGCAGCTATTGCTACATCAATATTATCGTAATATTCGTGGCAAGCATCATACATTTGCTGTGCGGAAATTACCGAAACCAGTTTTATGTTTGGATTATTAACTTTGCAATGAGTTGGCCCAGAAATTAAAATAACTTGAGCGCCTAGGCTTGCGGCACAATTAGCAATATCGAAACCCATTTTTCCCGAAGAATGATTTCCTATAAAACGTACTGGATCTATTGCTTCGTATGTTGGGCCTGCTGTAATAAGTATTTTTTTGTTTTTTAAAGGAAGTTTACTTTCTAAATCGGCTTCAATAAAAGCGATTATATTTTCTGGTTCTGCCATTCGACCTTCGCCGGAAAGTCCGCTTGCGAGTTCACCGTTTTCGGCAGGAATAATAGTATTTCCAAAATCTTTTAAGGAATTGAAACTAGCAATTGTTGATGGATGTTTGTACATATCCAGATCCATTGCTGGAGCAAAATAAACGGGGCATTTTGCGGATAAATAGGTTGCAATGAGTAAGTTATCGCAATTACCATTTGCCATTTTAGACATTGTATTTGCCGTGGCGGGAGCAATAATCATTATATCCGCCCAAAGTCCAAGTTCGACATGATTGTTCCATTGCGCATTTTCATCTTCATCGTTGTAAAAACTGGAATGAACAGGGTTTTTGGAAAGTGTAGATAATGTTAGTGGAGTTACAAAATCCTTAGAAGCAGGTGTCATTATCACTTGGACATGTGCACCTGCTTTTATAAATAACCTAACTAATGCTGCTGTTTTATATGCGGCAATTCCACCAGAAACCCCTAGCAATATTTTTTTACCGTTTAAAACTGACATTGTTCTTATTTTATTATTTAGTTCCTTCTCTGTGGTAGATTTTGTCATCTAACCATTCTTGAACTGCTAAAGCGTGAGGTTTTGGCAGTTTTTCGTAGAATTTAGAAACTTCGATTTGCTCTTTGTTTTCAAAAACTTCTTCTAAACTATCGTTGTAAGTAGCAAATTCTTCCAGTTTTTCTGTCAATTCTTTTTTGATTTCAGAATTGATTTGGTTTGCTCTTTTAGCCATAATGGTTATTGCCTCATATACATTTCCAGTTGGTTCCTCGATTACACTTTTGTTATATGTAATTGTGTTTACTGGCGCGTTCGTCTTTTTTAAATCCATGACTTTTTTATTTAGAAAATTGTTGTAAATCTTTGTTTATTCTTGCCAACATATCGTTTGCTTTGCTTTTGAACTCTGAATTCTCATTGAATTTCATTAAGTTGTTATAAGCAGTTTTTGATATGTTTAATCTTTCTTCCATTTTAGATGGAACACTGTTTATTGCTAATTTGTATGTTGAATCGAATTTATAGAATAATGCTTTTTCCTTGAAAGGCGTTCCAGGATAGTCCGAAATAAAATTATCTAAAGCTACAATTGCTGCCTTGTAATCCGAAATTGTATTGTATTGTCTGGCAATTTCGAATGCTTTTTTTTCTAATTTCTCTCTCAATACTTTTACATCGGCATTTGCTTCGGATAAATATTGTGAGTTTGGATAAGCATCTATAAAACTTTGAAGTTTATCAATAGCTTTATCAGTATCTACTTGGTCTAAGCTGTAAACGGGAGATAATTTAGAATAGCTTTTTGCTCCAAGAAATGCTGCTTCTTCTAATCTTGAACTTTTTGGATAGCTAGATGCAAATTTTTCGAATTGATATCCCGCAGATACATATTGTTTGGTTTTCCAGTACGCTTGCGAATACATGTAAAACATATCCTCCGACTCAGGTTTTCCTCTAAAATTTGGCGCTATTTGTTCGAAAAGTCTTAATGATCTATCGTATTTTTTATTTCCGTATTGTTTTGCAGCTTCGGTGTATTTTACTGTAGCATCTTCGGATTTTAATGCCTTCTGGAAAGGGCTACAAGATAATATAGCAATCGAAATTAAGAATAATAATAAAAATTTCTTCATTTTTGTTTTTAGTTTTGCTGATTTACAAAGCATTTTTGGCTCTAAAAAATCAACTGCAAATTTAGTTATTAATTAGTTACTACAAAATATTTTTTTGTTTAAAAAAAACCTTCTGTTTTCTTGACTTATTTTTTAATTTTTTTTACAAAATTATTCAGTCTGTTTGCCAAATCTTCATTGACATTTACCAGCGGCAATCTAACCGTATTTTCCGATAAGCCCAATGATTTATGGATTTCTTTTACTCCTGCTGGATTTCCTTGCTCAAAAATCATATCAATACTATCGGCTAAAAGGTAATGCAATTTATAAGCCTCATCTACTTTTCTTTCGAGCCCAAGACGAACCATTTCTGAAAATTCCTTGGGGAAACCTTCTCCAATTACAGAAATAACGCCGCTACCTCCAGCCAAAACCATTGGCAAAGTAATCATATCATCGCCCGAAATTACATGAAATCCGTTTGGTTTATTTTCTATAAGTTTCATTGCTTGCACAATATCGCCAGCGGCTTCCTTAATTGCTACAACATTCTTAAAATCATTTGCCAAACGAATTACCGTTGCAGGCAACATATTGCTCGAGGTTCTTCCTGGAACATTGTACAAAATTACTGGAATTGGCGATGCATTTGCAATAGCCTTAAAATGTTGGTAAATTCCTTCCTGAGTAGGCTTGTTATAATAAGGCGAAACAGACAAAACGGCAACAAACGGAGATAAATCTCTGGTTTCTAGTTCAATAACTACTTTTCTGGTATTGTTTCCTCCTACTCCAAGTACAAGCGGCAATCTGCCATTATTTGCATCGATTACGGTTTGTATAACTAATTCTTTTTCGTCTTGATCCAGAGTTGCATTTTCCGCAGTTGTACCTAAAATTACTAGATAATTTATTCCATTATCGATTTGGTAATTCACGATTTTTTTTAATGAATCTACATCTACCGAAAAATCTTTTTTGAAAGGCGTAACTAGCGCAACTCCTGTACCTACTAATGATTGCATATTATATTTTGTTTAAAATTTTTAAATATCTAAATAATTCGTGTGCAAAAACCTTAAAGTTTTCGGCATTTGTATTAATCATCAAATGGTTTAATCTTTTGTCTATTGATGAAAAACCAACCTTAAAAAGCGCTTTCGAATTATGGGTTACAAGCAATAACGACGCTTTTTCCTGATCGTAATAACTAATAAGCAAATCGAAATTTGTATCTACAAATTCATTTACAACGACATCAGTAAAATGAGCATTCCAACCCAAATGTTTATTGCTAAAAACTGGGGTTGCGTTTACTTCATTTTTTTTTATTTTATCTCTAAAAACGATCACTTTAATGTTGTGTTCCTGAATTCCGTTTGAAACTAACTCCTGAATTAATTCATTTTTTTGATTAAAATAACTTTCATCTATAATTAAACCAACTGTTTTTATGGGAGTTACTAATGAACTACTCTTTACATTGTGCAGTTTATTTTTTAATATTTTTTTAACCCAAAAATCCTTTATATAATTTAAAAACATATTACTTTTACTTGAATTACAAATTTACTTAAATAAGTCGCATTTCAAATGGTAAAACTAAAAAACTATAATCTTGTTTTGAAACATTTTGTTTTATTCTTAACATTTATTTCTATAATTTCATGCAATCAGCAAAAAAATTATATTACAAAGATAGAAGGGAAGAAAATTTCGGTATCCGATAATAAAGGGCAAGTTGCCGAAATAGAAAATTTTATAAAGCCATACAGAGATCATATCGATAAGGATTTGAGCACAGTTTTGGCCGTTGCTCCAGAAACTTTAGATAAAAGTGGCGAATGGCAATCCAATTTAGGTTGTCTTTTGGCAGATATTACATTACAAAAAGGAAATATTGTTTACAAAAAGCGCGAAAACAAAAATATAGATATTTGCTTGCTCAACCATGGCGGAATAAGATCAATACTTCCAAAAGGAAATGTTACTGCCCGAACGGCTTTTCAGATTATGCCTTTTGAGAATAGTTTATTTGTAATCGAGTTAAAAGGAGAGCAAATTCTGGAAATGGTAAATTATATTATTTCAGAAAAAAAACCGCATCCTTTATCGGGTTTAACCTTTGTTATTGGTAAAGATAACGCACCTAAAAATATTCAAGTTCAAGGAAAACCTTTGGAAAACAACAAAATTTATAGTGTTGGAACTTCCGATTATTTGTCAAATGGTGGAGATAATATGAATTTCTTCAAAAAAAATGTAGGAAGTCATGATTTAAACTACAAATTAAGAAATATTCTTATCGATTATTTTACAGATGTTGATACAATTTCTGTTGATAAAAACCCAAGAATTGTAAAGGAATAAATTAAAAAATTAGCATTCAAATACAATAAAGCTTAATATTTATTTTATATTTTAAGTTTAAAAAATACCCAAATGAAAAGAAGAGATTTTATACAAAAAACAGCAGCAAGTTCAGCATTATTAACACTTGGAGGATTATCATTGAGTAGTTTCAAAACCAACGATATCAAGCATATTACAGTTTTGCATACCAATGATGTGCACAGTTATATAGACCCTTTTCCTGCAGATGATCCAAGGAATCCAAATATGGGAGGAGTTGCCCGCAGAGCAGCAATGATTGCCGATATTCGTAAGGAAAACCCAAATGTTTTGTTATTAGATGCTGGCGATATTTTTCAGGGAACACCATATTTTAATTATTACGGTGGCGAATTGGAGTTTAAACTCATGAGTATGATGCAATACGATGCGTCTGCGATAGGAAATCATGATTTTGATAACGGTCTTGATGGATTGTTTGCTCAGTTGCCGCATGCTAAATTCGATTTTTTATCTGCTAATTATGATTTCAAAAATACGGTTATGGACGGACATGTTCATCCTTATAAAATTTTCACTATCGATGGGATAAAAATTGGCGTTTTTGGTCTAGGAGTAGAACTGGCTGGACTTGTGGACAAAAAAAACTACAAGGAAACGGTATATTTAGATCCTATTGAGGTTTCGCAAGACATGGCAAAACTTTTGAAAAAAGATAAAAAATGCGATATGGTTATTTGTCTTTCCCATATTGGATATCAATATAAAAATGAAAAAGATAAAGTTTCGGATCTAAAATTAGCTGCTGCAACAAAGGATATTGACCTAATTATTGGTGGACATACACATACCTTTTTAGATAAACCGACTATCGTGAAAAATATTGACGGTAACGAAGTTATGGTAAACCAAGTGGGTTGTTATGGATTAAATCTTGGTAGAATTGATTTTTATTTCGATAATGATAAAGCAAAATCCGCAAACGGAAAATCTATTGTTGTTTAATAAATATTTTAATTTTCCTCTTGAATGATATTTTTTTCTTTTAAAAATAAATAAATAAGGTAGAATCCAGCAAAATGTAGTAGCCTTTCCAAGAAATTTAGCGTAATATTATCGAAATAATAGGCTACTAATGCAGAAAAAATATCTGAAAAAAGCAAAAAGAAAGCTCCAAAAAAGTAATATAAATTTTTTAGATTATTATTTATTGTAAGCAAAATTACCGAAGCTAAAATTAGTAATACTGCCGAAATTGCATTGAAAATAACCAAAACATCCACATATTTATCATAAATAGCATCCAGCAAAATGGTAACTATGTAAAACAAGATAAAAAGGTTTACAAAAATTACAAAAAAGGTACTAAACTTTACCAATTCTCTAACATTATATTTTTTTATTAATGGATACGCAAGGTTTATCAATGCCATATAACTGCAAAAAGATAAAATAAGCGAAAACTTTAGTAAATCAGGAAACTTCTCCGAATAAAGCATAGTTATTTCGCTTAAATAAAAAAACAAAACAAAAATTAAATATTTTGTGGAGAGTAATTTTTGGTTGTGAACCGCAGCATATACCAAGAAAACAGGAATTAATATAGGTTTTAGGTAAATCCAAAAATTAGAACTAAATCCAAAAACTCCAATGAAGTAAGCTATCATTAATGAAATTAAAAATATCGAAATGGGTTTCTTAAAATTCATTTTAAAATTTTGGTTACTTTTTAATTAGTACGAATTTAGTCAATTATTTCGAGATTTGTTTTAAAAAATAAACATTGAATATTGAAAAATATTAACTCTTTAAATACCTAAACTTTTCGGCTTTGACTTTCATTTTTCGTCTATCTTTTTCGGTAGATATCATAAATTTGTAGAGCAAAAACTGAGCAAAAACAAACATAATCATTGCCAATGGCTGAAAAATATAAATATCTGCATAAAAACTTTTTAACAACAACAAGAATTGTGTAAAAGTAAATAGCATGGTACTTATGAGCAATAATGTGTTTCGGTTATTTGAACTCATTATAAAACTTCCTAAGGAAAAACCGCCTAATATAATAAGGAAGACGCCTTGAAAAATAAATAAATAAATAGAGTTACCCAATTGATCGTAAATAAGACTTACGGAATATAAATAAAGGAATAAAAAAGGCAAACAGCCTACTAACATTGGCAACCTGCTAGGTAATTTTATTTTTTTGAAAACGATATAAATAATTAATATTCTGTAAATTAGAAATAAAAAACTTCCTGCTGCAATGTATTTAAAACCGGTATTTATATAAAAAATATTGGCCATCCAGCTAAAAAAAAGCGCAATAACAAATACTTTATTCATTTTCTTAGATTTCTTTATATAAATAGCCGCTAAAATTGGTAATATTAGTGGTTTAGAAATCATAATTGCAGTAATATTGTTAAAAAATTCTGCAATAACTTCTATCAAAGAAACAAAAAAATATAGTGAATATAATGCGTTTTTGGTAATAAAATCAATCTTAAAATTCATGGGCGAAATGTACAATAATATTATTGAATTCTAAATATTATTAAACAAATCATGAAATATCCTCAACTAAATCATTATTAGTAATCATAAACTTATAAAATACGTAATGCGAAACAGTGTAAATAATTGCAATAAGTGGCTCAAAAACTAAATTTGAGATGTAATATTTCTGGATTAAAAAAGTGCAAATCTGAATTAAAATTAATACCGAACTGATAATGAGCCAAATACTCATCCTGTCTTCATGAAAAAGAAAACTGTACAAGGAAAGTCCGCATAAGCTAGAAATTAGTAATCCAATTACAATTGCTGGATAAAAATTATCTAAAAGTACATCTTGAGTGAGATTTATTAAATAAACAGATAAAAACAAAAAAGGCACGGTTGCAATAAAAATTGGCAAAATATTATTTTTCCTGATTTTCTTCCAGACTAAAAAAACGTCTAAAAAAAGATATAAACTATAACAAATAGCTCCGTAAAATAATCTAATATTGGTTTTTTCGACAAAAAATAAAATAGACAAACAGGAAACCGAAAGTGCTAAATAATAATAAAAAACTCTTATTTGAGTAGAAAAATAATACAACCCCACTAGATTAAGA
Organism: Bacteroidota bacterium; assembly: GCA_043783485.1. Taxonomy (GTDB): domain Bacteria; phylum Bacteroidota; class Bacteroidia; order Flavobacteriales; family Flavobacteriaceae; genus Flavobacterium. Next base: position 26,393 of record JAYVZI010000013.1, on the reverse strand, counting down.
ACCATACAAATATTCAGAATATAAATAAATGGTTTGAACTTAAAAACTTCGCAAAAAAATATCAAAACCGAAATTAGGTAATAGCAATTGCTTAAATTTTTTATGAGTTTATGGTTTAGCATACTAAATTTCGTTTTGTTCTAATGTTGCTATTAATTTACTTTCCGACATTGAAATAAAATATCTAACCATCAAAAAATAAGACAAGAATTGCATACTAATCTCAAAATAATTAAAATAAGGAAACGGAAAAACGAGATGATAAACTATGTAAAAAACATCCGAAAGAATACTAACCATTACAAAAATCCATAAATAATAAAAAACCAAATTCCGTTTGCAATAATAACAGTAAACAGATACTGAACCATAACTCGATAAAAAAACGGCAAAAATAATTACAGGAATAACAAGTTTTCCGTTTTCAACCATAAAAACATCTATAATTACGTAAGTAATAATAAACATAAATACAAAGAAAATTATTGCAAATAAAAGTCCCATTTTATCGAAAACTAATTTTCGGAGATCTATTACAGCAAATCTAAGAAGTAATAAATACGATAAAAAATAAGGAATCATGACAAATAAAACTGGATTTTTGAAATCGAGCAATACAATCGTGTCTCCAACAAAATTTAGAAATAAAATAAAAGTAAAACACAAATTTACTTGATAATTCTTGTTCAATGCCAAATAATAAAAGTAAACAGCAGGAACAATTGCCGGTTTAGTTAATAAAATCAATGCTTCGTTTTTCTGAACTATTGCAAAAATTGCCAGAAAACTAGAAATGATATATAAAAATAATGCGATTTTTTTTGTTTCCATAATCTTAATTTTCGGTTAGATTAAGTTTGTTTTCTACTTCAACATCAGTTTTGGCAACAAAGTATTTTACCATAAAATAATAGGATAAAAACTCCATACTAAGCTGGAAATAATTAAAATATACAATTGGCGAAACCATTTGATAAATCATATAAAAAACATCCGACGAAATCCTAATCATTACAAAAATTAATAAGTAATAAAATATCTGATTTTTTTGAGTTTTATAACTGTACAAGGCTATTGCACCATAACTTGATAGGAAAGTTGCGTAAAAAACAACCGGAATAATCAATCCTGGATGATGATTCTTGAAAACATTTATAATCGAAAAAGTAATCATAAACATTAAAACTAGAAATATAAAAGCAAGAAAAAAAGCCGTTTTATTAAGTGTTAATTTTCTAAAATCATCAATTCCAAACCATATTAATAGCAAATATGCCGAAAAATAAGGAATCATAACCATTTCGACTGCATCTTTAAGTTCCAATAATCCAATCGAATTTCCAATAAAATAAAGGATTAAAATTAATGCAATTATAACACTTACTTTGTTTTCGTTATTTATGGACAAATAGTAAAAAAATATCGCTGGAATAATAATTGGTTTAGTCACAAAAAACAATTCATTGCTACCAATAATCGCTGCAAAAACCACCAAAAAGCTACAAATGATGTATAAAATTAAAGCAGTTTTTCTGGTTTCCATAAACTATTTTTAAATGTTATTCTATAGATTCAACTTGTTTTTTATCCGAAAGAAAGTAATGAACTAAGAAATAAAACGATATTATATTACAAAAAACACTAACATATCTAAAAAATAAAAAATCGAGATAATAGTAATACAAAACATAAAAAATATCGCAAATTAAGTAACAAAAAATTGCAATCATCAAATAACTATTTGCTTGATTATAATTTAGAGAACTCAACAATGTGTTGAAAAAAGTAAGCGAAAACAAAGCGAAAACATACAAAATTACAAAACTATAAAGTTGATAATTTTTATCGAAAATTATGAAAAAAATCAGATAAACCATGCATAAAAGAAACAAAACAGTAAATAGAACATAAAATAAATTAAATCTATTAAAGATTTTTAATTTGAGTGCAATAATATGTTTAATTGTAAAAACTGAAAGCGTAGTATAAGCTAAAGCATTGATGATTATTACATAAACAAACGCCAAATCATCATCAAAAAGGTTAAGAACTCCACTTGCAAAAAAAAGTAACAATACAAAAACGTACCAAAAATTAGTTTTTCCTTTCTTTTTTTCTAAATAATAAAACAAAATCGAGGGCACAATAATTGGTTTGATAAACATGGTTATTGTTTCCAAATTCAAAATTATTGAAAGAAAGAAAAAAATTCCTGATATGAAATACAAGTATAATGCTGGAGAACTATTTTTCATTTAATAAATCTATAAAATCATTTTCAGAAATTATTGTAATTTTTAGTTGGTTTGCTTTTTCTAGTTTTGCTGGTCCCATATTTTCGCCAGCAATAACATAATCTGTTTTGGATGAGATGGAACTCCCAACTTTTCCTCCATTATCTTCAATTGCTTTTTTTAAATCGTCTCTCGAAAATTTTTCAAAAACGCCTGAAACTACAAATATTTTTCCTAAAAATTTGTTTGTAGCATTTGGATTTATTTTTTCGATAATTTCAAAATGTATATTTTCAGATTTTAATTTAACAATAATAGTTCTATTTTCTTGATTTTCAAAGAATTCGATTAAACTTTTTGCAATTCTTTCGCCAATTTCATCTACTAAAATCAAATCCTCGTATTTTGCAGCAATCAACGCATCGATATTCTTAAAATGTTTGGCTAATTTTTTGGCAACCGTTTCACCAACAAATCTAATTCCAAGGGCATAAAGTACGTTTTCGAAAGGAATTTCCTTAGATTTTTGAACTCCATTTACAATATTCTCTGCAGATTTTTGAGCCATTCGTTCCAAAGGCAAAATTTGATTTACCGTCAAATCGTACAAATCCGCATAATTATGAACCAATTCGTTATTATAAAGCAGCGCAACCGTTTCTCCTCCTAAACCCTCTATATTCATTGCTTTTCTTGAAATATAATGCTGAATTCGACCAATAATTTGAGGCGGGCAACCATAAAAATTTGGGCAATAATGATTGGCTTCGCCTTCTGATCTAGTCAATTGTGTATTGCATTCTGGACAATGGGTAATATAAATAGTTTTTTGAGAATTTTCTGGACGTTTATCTAAATCTACTGCAATAATTTTTGGAATAATTTCACCTCCTTTTTCTACAAAAACAGTATCATTTATTCTAATATCTAGTTTTTCAATCTGATCTGCATTGTGCAACGAAGCCCGTTTTACTATTGTTCCAGCCAATTGCACAGGTTCCAAATTGGCAACTGGAGTTATAGATCCCGTTCGACCAACTTGATACGAAATCGAATTTAGTTTCGTAAAAACTTGTTCCGATTTAAATTTATATGCAATGGCCCATCGAGGGGATTTTGCTGTAAAACCTAATTCTTCTTGATGTTGAAATGAGTTTACTTTTACAACAACACCATCGGTTTCGTATGGCAAATCGTGCCGATGAGTGTCCCAATAATTTATAAACTCAAAAACTTCGTCGAGATTTTTAGCCAATTTGGATTCGGTTGGCGCTTTAAAACCATAATTTCTAGCGGCTTGTAAACCATCAATCTGGGAGCTAAAAGGCAAATTATTTCCAATCAAAAAATACAATAAACATTCTAATGGTCGTTTGGCAACCTCAGCACTATCTTGTAATTTCAAACTTCCAGATGCAGTGTTTCTTGGGTTAGAATAAGGTGTTTCGCCAATTTCTATAAGATCTTGATTCATTTTTTCGAAACCAGCAAACGGCAAAATAATTTCGCCTCGAATATCAAATTTTTCGGGAAAATTTCCTTTTAATTTTAATGGAATCGATTTTATGGTTTTTATATTATTGGTAACATCATCGCCTTGAAATCCATCACCACGAGTAACTGCGCGTATTAATTTTCCGTTTTCGTAAGTTATAGATATTGATGCGCCGTCGTATTTTAATTCGCAAGTATATTGCAATTCGACATCGCCTAAAACTTTCTGAATGCGTTTTTCCCAATCTATCAAATCCTCTTTAGAGTAGGAATTATCAAGAGAATACATTCTGTAATCGTGAATTACGGTCTGAAAATTTTTGGTAATTGTTCCGCCAACTCTTTGTGATGGGGAACTTTCGTCAAAAAATTCAGGGTTTTGAGATTCTAATTCTTGTAGTTGTTTTAGTTTTTTATCAAACTCATAATCGGAAATCGTAGGATTATCCAAAACGTAGTAATTATGGTTGTGAAGATTGAGTTCGTCACGTAATGATTGAATCGTTTTTTGAATATTCATATAAAATTCAATTGCTTTTTAGTTTTGAAAATTGTTTACTAAAATAACAAATTTTAAATAAATAACGAAGTTTAGGATTCGATAATCGTGTTTATTTGTTTGAATAATTGTCCATCGCTCAAAAATGCGCCTTGTTGAATTAATTCGAATATAGAAAAATTTCGTTCATTGGTAAATTCTTTTTTTCCAACTTTCATTTCAATATTTTCTGTAAACATATTGTCGCTTAACCATTGTAATCCCTCTTTTGTAAGAAAATCGATTTCAGGCACTATAGATTTAAGCACTATAGATTGTAAATAAGTATCAAAACATTGAAACAAAAATATATGGTTCTTAGAAAAATGCTCTAAAAATTCAGCTCTTGTTAGTACACCTTCCCAAATTAAATCCGAAAAAACATCGAGTTCTTGTTCGGCAACTTCTGGTTTTTCGATTTTTAATTTGTCCCACTCTGATTTATCAATGGTTTGTGTTGCCAAAAAATTTGTGAATTCTGGATGTAATTCTTCGAATTGTTCTTTGGTTAATCTTTGGTATTTCATTTCAGACTTCTTAGATTGGTTTGACTTATTTTATATTTAGATTAAATAATTTTTAAACAAAAAAAATCCCGAAATTCATCGGGATTTTTTTGTATGATTAAAAAAATTATGCTTTTTCAGCAACAATTTCGTAATCTAATTCAACTATTACATCTCTGTGTAAACGTACGCTAGCGTTGTATTTACCAGTACGTTTTACAATTCCAGAAGTAATAAATTTTCTGTCAATTACTTGACCACCTTTTGCTAAAGCATCAGCGATATCAATGTTTGTAATAGAACCAAATAATTTTTCACCACCAGCTTTTGCTGAGATTTTTATTTCGATAGCTTTTAGTGCTTCTGCCAATGTTTTTGCATCGTTTACAACTTTAGCTTCTTTGTGTGCTCTTTGTTTTAGGTTTTCAGCCAATACTTTCTTTGCAGAAGGAGTTGCTAAATGTCCGTGACCTTGAGGAATTAAGTAATTACGACCATAACCATTTTTTACAGTTACAACATCGTCTTTAAATCCTAAGTTTTGTACGTCTTGTCTTAATATAATTTCCATAATTACGCTTCTTTATTATTTTAGTAAATCGGCCACATACGGCATTATTGCAATATGTCTAGCTCTTTTTACAGCAACAGACACTTTTCTTTGGTACTTCAATGAAGTTCCTGTAAGACGGCGAGGAAGAATTTTTCCTTGTTCGTTTACGAATTTCAATAAGAAATCTGCATCTTTATAGTCAATATATTTGATTCCAGATTTTTTGAAACGACAATACTTTTTAGTTTTGTTAGTTTCTATGTTCAAAGGCGTTAAATATCTAATATCTCCGTCTTTTTTTCCTTTTGATGATTGTTCTAGTGTAGACATAATAATTACGCTTTAGTTTTCATTTTAGTTCTTCTTCTTTCAGCCCAAGAAATAGCGTGTTTGTCAAGACTTACAGTCAAGAAACGCATTACTCGTTCGTCACGTCTAAATTCTGTTTCGAATGCAATTAGCACTTCACCAGATACATTAAATTCAAAAAGATGGTAAAAACCACTTTTTTTGTTTTGGATTTCGTAAGCCATTTTTTTCAGGCCCCAATCCTCTTTAGATACCATTTTTGCTCCTCTAGTTGTAAGAAAATCTTCGAATTTGCTTACTGTTTCCTTTACCTGAACATCAGATAAAACGGGATTTAAAATGAAAACAGTTTCATAATGATTCATAAAAATATATTTTATTGTTAATTTGGCTGCAAAAGTAATTATTATTTTTCGAATAACAATAAAAAACTAACTTTATTCGACGAAGTGTAAAAAAAAACGAAAATTATAACATTTGTATCGAAATTTAAGATATTTTTACAAAACAAACACTACAACTAAAATTATATGAAACTAAATTGTATCGTAATTGATGATAGTTCCATACAAAGGGTAATTATTAGCAAGCTGATTAACAATCATTTAAACCTAAATTTACTTGGCGATTTTTCTAATGCTATAGAGGCCAAAAACTTTTTATCCAATAATGAGGTTGATTTGGTTTTCCTTGATATCGAAATGCCTGTAATTAGTGGTTTTGATTTTATAGATGGTCTTAAAACCAAACCGCAAATTGTATTTGTTACCTCAAAATCGGATTATGCCATGAAAGCTTTCGATTATGACGCAACCGATTACTTAAAAAAACCTATTGAAAATGAGCGATTTAAAATTGCCGTAAAACGCGTTTTAGATTTGCACATGCTCAAAAATGAAAATCAAGAAGAAGATGGTGAGCACATTTTCATTAAAAGTAATCTAAAAAAACTAAAAATATTTACTTCTAAAATAAAGTGGATCGAGGCTTACGGCGATTATGTAAAAGTAATTACCGAGGAAGACAGCAATTTGGTATTATCGACCATGAAATCTTTCGAAAATGAATTGTCTAAAACCAAATTCATGAGAGTTCACAAATCATTTATTGTAAATATTGACAAAATTGACCGTTTTAATAGCAAATTTGCAGAAATTGGAGTTACAAAAATCCCATTGAGCAGAAATAAAAAAGAAGATTTGACCAAAGCCTTAGCAATGAATTAATAAAAATCGACGTTTACAGCAACTTTTATTGACCTATATTGTGAAACCGCATCGAAACTATTCAGCATTTTTTGAATGGTTTTTTTTGTGCCTAGTAACGAATGATTTTGTGGAATTTTTATCATTATTGTTCTAATATATTCATTTCTAATTCTTGATATTGCTGGTTCCTCAGGACCAAGAACAGGAATTCCCAAATTTTGTTGCATGACTTGGTACAACCACATGGAACCTTCCTTGAGCTTATCGAAATCACGATGTTTCAACGTCAATTTTATTAATTTGAAATACGGCGGATATTTATAAATTTGTCGCTCATACATTTGTTCTTCATACATGGCAACATAATCATTACAAACTACTTGTTGAATGGTATTGTGATTTGGATTATAGGTTTGAATAATTACTTTTCCCTGTTTTTCCGAACGCCCCGAACGCCCCGAAACTTGTGTCATCATTTGGTAACTTCTTTCAAAAGCCCTAAAATCAGGATGATACAACATATTATCGGCATTCATGATTCCTACCAAACTCACATTATCAAAATCCAAACCTTTGGCAAGCATTTGTGTTCCTACTAAAATATCAACTTCTCGGTTTTTGAAACTATCAATAATTTTCTCGAAACCAAACTTTCCTCGAGTAGTATCTTGATCCATTCGACCAATTTTGGCACTTGGAAATAACTCGACTAATTCCTGCTGAATTTGTTCCGTTCCAAAACCTTTTGTAGTAAGATGAACGCTCGAACAACTATGACAATTGGTAGGATTTGCCATCGAATACCCGCAATAATGGCATCGCAATTGGTTTTTGTGTTTGTGATACGTCAAACTCACATCGCATTGCTGGCATTGCGGAACGTGTCCACAAGTCATACACTCGACAACTGGCGAAAATCCGCGTCGGTTCTGAAACAAAATGACTTGTTCGCCGAGTGAAAGCGCAATCATAATTTCATCTATTAATGTATCGCTAAAGTGTCCAGACATTTTTTTACGGAAGTATTTGTCCTTGAGATCTACCAATTCGATAACTGGCATTTTTACATTTCCGAAACGTTCGGTAACAGTTACCAATCCAAATTTTCCGGATTTTGCATTAAAATAAGTTTCTAAACTTGGTGTTGCAGATCCCAAAAGCACTTTGGCTCCGCCCAGCTCGGCTTCGCCTCGGGTTGCTTTATGCAAATTTGCTAAAACTATTGATGCATCGCGGGCATGATAACGTGGCGAAGGATCTACTTGCTTAAAAGTTTGCTCATGTTCCTCATCGACAATTATTAATCCAAGATTAGAAAACGGTAAAAACAAAGCCGACCTTGCTCCTATTACGATTTGGGATTTTGGCGATTGTTCCAGAACTTGTTTCCAAACCTCTACTCGCTCATTATTATTGTATTTAGAATGAAAAACCGCCACTTGATTCCCAAAATAAGCTCGTAATCTCGAAACCAATTGGGTTGTAAGCGCAATTTCTGGCAATAAATACAAAATTTGTTTTCCTTCCTTTATATATTGTTCTATTTGCTTGATGTAAATTTCGGTCTTTCCCGACGAAGTTACGCCATGAAGCAAACATACATTTTGGGTTGCAAAACTTAGGTTTATTTCCTGAAAAGCAGTTTCCTGAATTGTACTTAATTGTAAAAGATTTTCGGAAGATTTTCCAATAAAATTTACTCGATCTTCTTGCAAATAATATTCCTCGAAAATATTTTTATCTATTAATGTTTTAATAATTGTAGATGTTGAATTGGCAACTTCGATCAATTTTTTGACTGTAATTGGTTTTTTCTCCGTTGCCGAAAGCTGAAAATAATGCAAAACAATTGCTTTTTGTTTTTCGGATTTTTTGAGGGTTTCTAACAAATTAGACAAACCATCGTTGTTTTCATAATCTGGATTTAATCGGAGATATCGAACGAGTTTGGGCTTATAAATTTCGTTGATTTCTTCCTGAAGCACCAAAATATTTTTATCAATCAATTTCTGAATTACTGGAAAAATATTCTTTTTGTCGAGAATATTCATAATATCATTCACTTTCAGGGAACTTTGTTGTTGCAAGGCTTGATAAATCAAATACTCTTCGTCAGAAAGTGTTGTTTCATCTACAAAAAAATCTTGTTTCCCAGAAATAATGGTTTCGCTTTCCAGCAAAAGTGCCGATGGCATTGCTCCGCGATACACATCGCCAATGGCGCACATATAATACGAAGCAATCCATTGCCAATGCTCGATTTGAGTTTGGTTTACAATGGGTTTTTCGTCCAGAATTTGATGAATTTCCTTGGCTTCATAAAGCATTGGAGCGTTTTCATGCAAATCGATAACCAGCGAAGTATAAATGCGGCTTTTGCCAAAAGGAACCGTTACTCGCATTCCTTTTTGGATATAATTGTACTCGGATTCCGAAACGCTGTACGTAAAGGTTTTGGAAAGCGAAAGGGGTAAAATTACTTCGATGAAAAAAGGCATTTGGGTGCTGGGTTTTGGGTGTTAGGTTTTTACTCTGTACCAATATTGGGTTCTGCCAAAAAGCGAAATTCCTATGTAACCACGTACTTTTAGTTTGTCTTTATTTTCTAAAGTGATGTAGCATTTATAAAGTTTTCCGTTTTTGGGGTCAAGGATTTTTCCGTTGTTGTATTCTTGCGCGTCTTTTGTGAGTCCTTTTATAACGATCATTCCCAGAATTGGTTTGTTTTTGTCGTCGCCGCTGCATTTTGTACAAATTTTATTTTTGTGTTCTATCTCAAGAATTTCAATAACTTTTCCATAAATTTTTCCTGATTTTTCGTAAATTTCGAGAATGGATTTCGGTTTTCCGGTTTCGTCATCGATGGTTTTCCATTTTCCTATTACGCTGTTTTGTGCAAAGGAAATTGTTGTGAAAATTAATGCTGAAATGATAAAAAAATACGTTTTCATAATCGAGTTTGTTTTAGCCCAGATGGAAGGGAAAATCCTTTTTGAGAACGGCGCAAGCAAGTTTGCAAAAAGATTGGAATGAGAGCTGGAAATAGCTCCTAAAAATAAGATTTATTATTCTTTTTCTTTGTTTTTTAATTTGTTTATAGCTCCGTTTAGCTCGAATCCGAGTAGCAAAATCATACAGTTGATCCAGATGTAAAACATCATGATGAGTAGCGTTCCGATGGAACCGTAAAGCTGGTTGTATTTTGAAAATCGGACTACCCAAATCCCAAAAAGATATGATGTAAATATAATTAAAATTGTTGTAAATACGGAACCTACTGAGATAAATGCTCGGTTTTTATCATGCTTGATCCCGAATTTGAAAAGTATAGATGTTGTGAGCAAAATCATGAGGATTACAAATGCGTAACGTCCTAAAATGATTAGCGGAATACGGTCGCTAAGTACATCTTGGATGATGGTTTTTTGGATAAAAACCTCGAAAACTACAATTGCTGCAACAGTTATTAATAACAAAAATGATAATAATAACGACATGGCAATTGCTATGAAATATTGTCGGAAATAACCTCGTTTATGCACTACATGACGCGAATTTTCGAATCCTGCGAGTATGGAGTTTAGTCCGTTAGCCATAAGGAAAATTGATAATACAAATCCCGTAGAAAGTAACCCGGAATGACTATTGTGAAGAATATCGTTGATAATATTTGCAATAGCATCATAGGTTCGTGGAGGAACTCCCTCCGAAACAAATTGCAGAAAATCCTCTTGAAATCCTTGTATTGGTATGAATGGAATTAGATTTAGAATAAAAAGTGCAAACGGAAACAAAGCCATGAAAAAACTGAAAGCAATGGCAGCTGCACGATAGGATAATGCTCCTTCGAAAAGGGAAATTCCGTATAATTCGAGCAAATCATAAAGCGAAAGTCCTTTGAGCCATGGCAATTTTATAGTCTTGAAAACGCGAACTAAATTGCGTAGCACTGGGATTTTTTCGATTTTGATTTCTATTTCTTGACTCATTCTAAAAAGCTTTTAAACTCAGATCCATATTATAAACCGAGTGCGTTAATGCGCCAGATGAAATGTAGTTTACGCCACAATCGGCATAACTTCGTATGGTATTTTCGTTGATATTTCCTGAGGATTCTGTGAGGCATTTGTTGCCAATTAAGGCAACTGCTTTTTTGGTATCATCGAAATTGAAATTGTCTATTAGGATTCTGTAAACGCCATCGGATTGCAAAATCTCTGAGATTTCGTCGAGATTTCGAGCTTCGACTATGATTTTTAGATCAAGATTTTTTTCTTTGAGATAAGCTTTGGTTTTGGCTATTGCCAAAGTAATTCCGCCAGCAAAATCATTATGATTGTCCTTGAGCATGACCATATCATAGAGCGCAAAACGATGATTTTCGCCTCCGCCAATTTTTACGGCCCATTTTTCGCAAGCGCGGAAACCAGGAGTTGTTTTGCGAGTATCAAGAATTTTGGTATTTGTACCTTCCAAAAGTTTTACGTAACTATTTGTTTTTGTTGCAATTGCTGACATTCGTTGCATAGAATTGAGCACCAATCTCTCGGCTTTGAGAATGGATTGTGAACTTCCAGAAACATGAAAAACAACATCGCCGTATTTTACTTTTTCACCATCATTAATAAAAGTTTCGACCTTAAGATTTTTATCTACATATTCGAAAACCATTTTAGCAAATGCTACTCCCGCAATAATTCCGTTATCTTTTACTAAAAGTTTGGCTTTTCCAGTTGCATTTATAGGAATACAAGCTAATGAACTATGATCGCCATCGCCAACATCTTCGCGAATTGCGTTTTGGATTATAAGTTTTAATTCGGTTTGGAATTGCGTTTCGCTAATCATTTCATAAATTTTATAAGATGCTAAAATAGTGAAAAATGTTTATTTGTAAGATTGGTTATTGGCTTTTTTGAAAATTATTAATACATTTGAGTAAACAAATAAAATTATGGAAAATAACAAACGTAGAATTTTGTTAGCCGTTTTGCTAATGATTTCGGTAGGAAATTATTTTAGAATTGTTGGTAATGAGAATGTTAGAAACGTACAGTTTTTGTCAATTTTTGCTATTGGTGCCATTAGCGCATTACTGATAAGAGAAGTGTTTGGTACTTTGAAAAAATAATTTTCTCATTATAATGAACATCAAGCTTATTGCTATTGGAAAAACAGACAACAAAAATCTTCAATTATTGATTGATGAATATACAAAACGTTTGTCTTTTTACATCAAATTTGATTTGGAAGTAATTCCCGATATCAAAAATGTAAAAAACCTTTCCGAAAGTCAGCAAAAAGAAAAAGAAGGCGAACTAATTTTGGCAAAAATAACGCCAACCGATCAACTTATTTTGCTTGACGAAAACGGAAAAACATTCTCAAGCATTGGTTTTTCTGATGAATTGCAAAAAAAAATGAATTCTGGTGTAAAAACCCTAGTTTTTGTAATTGGCGGTCCTTATGGATTTTCGGAAACGGTTTATGCCAAAGCAAACGGAAAAATTTCGTTGTCGTTAATGACGTTTTCGCATCAAATGGTTCGGTTATTTTTTATTGAGCAATTGTATCGAGGTTTTACAATTCTGAAAAACGAACCTTATCATCATCAATAAAAAGACTTAAAATGTAAGTTTTTGATATAAATTAATACATTCCCTAGCTTCTTTTACATCATGAACCCGAAGAATTTTTGCTCCTTTTGTGAGAGCGATTGTGTTTAAAACAGTTGTTCCGTTCAAAGCATTTTCGGCATTGGTTTGTAACGTTTTGTAAATCATAGATTTTCTGGAAATCCCAGCCAATATTGGTAAATCCAGCATCTGAAACAATTCTAGTTTTTGTAAAACTTCGAAATTTTGATCTAAAGTTTTTGCAAAACCAAATCCTGGATCAATAATCAAATCATTTATACCTAAACTTCTGGCTTTTGCAATTTTATCGGAAAAATAAAGGAGCATTTCTTTTACAATATTATCATAATTTGCTAAAGTTTGCATGGTTTTAGGATTGCCTTTCATGTGCATCATTATATAAGGAACATTATATTTTGCAATGGTTTCCCACATTTTTTCATCGAGATTTCCTGTAGAAATATCGTTAATAATCGCTGCTCCGTTTTCGATGCAAATCTTCGCCACTTCGCTACGAAAAGTATCAATTGAGATAATTGTTTCTGGAAATTTATTTAAAATTAATTCTAAAACAGGAATTATTCTGGAAATTTCATCGGTTTCCGAAACAAATTCGGCATTTGGTTTGCTGGAATAAGCTCCAATATCTATAAAAGTGGCTCCTTCAAGAATCATTTTTTCGACCTGAACTAAAATCTGATTTTCTGCTGTAAATTTTCCACCATCGTAAAACGAATTTGGTGTAACATTAAGAATTCCCATGACTTTGGGCGTGGATAAATCGATAAGTTTGCCGTTACAATTCATTTTTAGGTTGCAGATTTTGGTTTGCAGATTTCAGATTAAAAAATTATGCTTATTTTTGAAACAAATTTATACAAATATATAGCATAAAAATGAAGAATACTTCACAAGAATATGACAAAGTAATTGCAATTTGCAGATCACTTTTCAATAATAAAATGAAAGATTATGGTTGCGCATGGCGTATTTTGCGTTTGCCATCGCTTACAGATCAGATATTTATAAAAGCCCAAAGAATAAGAAGTTTACAGGAAAACGAAGTTCGAAAAATCGATGAGGACGAAACGGGCGAATTTATAGGAATTATAAATTATTCCATCATAGCATTAATCCAATTAGAGCTTGGTGTTGCCATACAACCTGATCTCGCAATTGCAAAAGCCACAGAATTATACGACCAAAAAATTGCTATTACGAAACAATTAATGGAAGATAAAAACCATGATTATGGCGAGGCTTGGCGCGAAATGCGTGTGAGTTCCCTAACCGATTTGATCTTACAAAAATTACTTCGCGTAAAGCAAATTGAGGATAATAAAGGCAAAACTTTGGTTTCCGAAGGAATAGATGCCAATTATCAAGACATGATTAACTACTCGATTTTTGCCTTAATATTGATGAATTTTCACAAATAAAAAGCTTTATACTTTTATTTAAAATAAAAAAATGAAAAATACAATAACACAATTTTCACGAATATTTGTTGGGATTTTATTTATAATTTCTGGATTAATAAAACTCAATGACCCAGTTGGTTTTTCGTATAAACTAACCGAATATTTTAGCGAACCCGTTTTTAATATCCCGTTTTTTGTGCCATTTTCATTAGCAATTGCATTGTTTTTAGTAACTTTAGAAGTTGTTTTAGGCGTTTTTTTGCTGATTGGTTACAAATCGAAAATCACTATTTGGAGCTTACTTTTATTAATAGTAATGTTCACTTTCTTGACTTTTTATTCCGCTTTTTTTGATGTTGTAAAAGATTGCGGATGTTTTGGAGATGCTTTACACTTAACTCCTTGGCAATCATTTACTAAAGATATTGTTTTGCTGTTTTTTGTATTAATATTATTTTTAAATAAAAAATTAATAAAACCATTATTTGGAAATTTAATTCAAAATATTTTAGCACTTTCCAGTTTATTTTTGTCAATGTTTATGGGTTATTGGGTTCTAAATCATTTGCCAATTAAGGATTTTAGACCTTATAAAGTAGGAAATAACATTCAAAAAGGAATGGAAACTCCGGAAAATGCTCCAAAATCAGTTGTAGATATGATTTTTGTTTACAAAGTAAATGGAGTAAACAAAGAATTTGGACCCAACGATTTAGGAAATTTTCCCGATGGAGCCGTTTTTGTAGAAAGAAAAGACAAAATAATTACCGAAGGTTACGTTCCGCCAATTCACGATTTTGCAATGGAAAAAGACGAATCTGACTACAAAGATGAATTTTTACAAGAACCAAAATTGCTCTTGATTGTAGCTTATGATTTGCCAAATGCTGCACCCGAAGGGCTAAAAAAACTCGAAAAACTGAGCCAAAATGCAAAATCTAAAGGTTATAAAGTAATTGGAATGACCGCATCATCAGCAAAAGAAATTACAACGGCTCAAAAGCAATACGGTCTAACTTTTGATTTTTATTTTTGTGATGGAACAGCACTAAAAACCATCGAAAGAGCCAATCCAAGTATTGTAATTCTAGAAAAAGGAACCGTAAAACAAAAAGTACATTACAACGATATTGACCAATTACGACTATAAAACGTAACAATATTTAGTATAACCTTAAGATTTCAGTAGAATATAAATAGTAAATTTGTTTAAAATTAAATCATCAAAAATGAAAAAAATTGCAGCATTATTATTCGCATTAGCATCCATTTCATGCTCAAACGCACAGAAAACAAAATTTTCTAAAACGGCATTAGCAACAACTTTAGCAACTACCGATGGGAAACAAGTGGCCTTTAAGGAAATTCTAAAAAAATACAAAGGAAAAACATTGGTAATAGAGGTTTGGGCATCTTGGTGCGGAGATTGTGTAAAAGCAATGCCAAAAGTAAAAGAGCTTCAGGCCAATAATCCAGGCGTTTCGTACCTATTTTTATCTATGGATAAAACTGCAGATAAATGGATTGAAGGCATTGCAAAACACGAACTAAAAGGAGATCATTTCATAGCAAACGATGGTATGAAAGGCGTTTTTGGTAAAGCAATGGATATCGATTGGATTCCAAGATACATTGTTGTGGACAAAACTGGAAAAATTGTTTTGTACAGAGCCATCGAAACCGATTTCGACAAAATAAATGCAACTTTGCAAGGATTAAAATAAGCTTCAAAAATGAATTTAGAAAATACATATAACAAATACCTTGAACTTATAAAAAATGATTATTTCGATTATCAAAAGTTCAATCAGTTTGCTATTGTACACCATTCAAATTCGATCGAAGGTTCAACTTTAACTAAAGAAGAGACTTATTTATTATTAGAAGAAAATTTAACCCCAAAAAGCAAACCCTTGGAGTTTTCCTTAATGGCGGTTGATCATTTGCAAGCATTGCAATTTGTAATTAAACTAGCAGAGGAAAGCAAACCAATATCTGTAGAAATCATAAAACAAATTTCAGCCTTGTTACTAAAAACTACTGGGTCTAAAATTTCAACAATAGCTGGAGATTTTAACTCTTCAAACGGGGATTTTAGACTGGTAACCGTTAGGGCAGGATCTACAACTTTTATGGATTACAAAAAAGTGCCCGAAAGAGTTTCAGAATTAGTTGAATTTATTAATACAGAAATCAATAATAAATCTACTTTTAGTGAAATAAATGAATTAGCATTTGATGCTCATTTTCAAATAGTTTCTATTCATCCATTTGCAGATGGAAACGGACGATTGTCGAGATTAATAATGAATTACATCCAACATTTCCATAAATTACCACTGAGTATAGTATATGCCGAAGACAAACAAGATTATTTTTCAGCATTATTAGAAACGCGAAAAACCGAAAATATTAATCATTTTAGAGATTTTATGTTTTTGCAAACGCATAAATTCCTGAGAGAACAAGTTGCTGAATTATCAAAAAAACAAATAATAAAAAAATCTAACTCTGGAATGAAATTCCTATTTTAAAGTATTATAATGAGAAAAAAAATCGTTGCAGGAAACTGGAAAATGAATAAAAATGCAGAGGAAACAGAGGATTTAATCAACGAATTGATTGCCAAAATCCCAACCGATTGCAATGCGCAAGTTATTATTGCACCAACATTTGTAAACCTAGCCTCAGCGGTAGATCATCTGGAGTTTACAAATATTGGTGTTGCAGCACAAAACATGCATGCCGCAGAAAACGGTGCATTTACTGGCGAAATCTCCGCAGATATGCTCAAAAGCGTTGGCGTAAACATCGTAATTCTTGGTCATTCCGAGCGTCGTGCTATTTTTCATGAAACCGACTCAATGATTGCTTTCAAGGTCGATACTGCCCTAAAACACGAAATGAAAGTCATTTTTTGCTTTGGCGAAGAACTCAAAGACCGCCAAAACAAACAACATTTTAACATAGTCGAAAATCAACTCCGTGACGGATTATTCCAAATCGATACCGCTTCTTGGACCAACATAATCCTAGCTTACGAACCTGTTTGGGCAATAGGAACAGGCGAAACTGCCTCGCCGGAACAAGCTCAGGAAATGCACGAATTTATTCGCGAAACCGTTCGTAAAACATTTGGGAGCGACATCGCCGAGGACGTTTCAATACTTTACGGAGGCAGCGTAAAACCAGATAATGCTAAGGAAATTTTCTCGAAACCCGACGTCGATGGCGGATTAATTGGTGGCGCAGCACTCAAATCCGATGATTTTGTAGCCATAGTAACAGCAATATAATTTTTTAGGAGCATAACATTTAGTTCTCAAAAAAACAGTTGTCCCGCTATCATTCCAATCTGTCATTGCTTCGTTCCTAACAATAACAGGATTTTCCCTTCTATCGGGGCTATCTCAAAAAAATTATTTTCATAAAAACATTCCCCAAAAAAGAGATTTGAATTTACATCAAATCTCTTTTTCAATTTAAAATCAGTTGCTTACCTTTGCAAAAAATAAATCAATGTCACACACCTATTTAGGATACCATTTTATAGTCGAGCCAAAGGAATTAGGATCAGAAATTCTTGTAGCCGAATTGGGCGAATTGCCTTTCGAAAGCTTTGTAGAAAGCGAATTTGGAGTAACAGCCTTTATTCAAAAACAATTATGGAACGAAAATATTCTTGACGATTTGTTCATTCTCAACTCGCCACAATTCAATATTTCCTATAAAATCGAGGAAATAGAGCAAGTAAATTGGAACGAAGAATGGGAAAAAAACTTCGAGCCTATTGATGTAGAAGGAAATTGTCATGTTCGCGCGTCTTTTCATCCAAAAACCAATGCCGAGTTTGATATAGTAATCGAGCCAAAAATGAGTTTCGGAACCGGACATCACGAAACAACGCACATGATGATTCAACATTTATTAGAAATCGATGTTCGCGGAATGAAAACATTAGACATGGGTTGTGGAACCGCAATTTTGGCGATTTTAGCCGAAATGAAAGGTGCAAAACCTATCGATGCAATAGATATTGACAATTGGTGTTACCTAAATTCCATCGAAAATGCAGAACGTAATAATTGTCATGAAATCACAGTTTATGAAGGCGATGCAGCATTATTAAAAGACAAAAAATACGATTTGATTATAGCAAATATTAACCGAAATATTTTACTAAACGATATGCAAGCCTATGTAGATTCCTTGAATCCTAAGGGAACTATCTTGTTTAGTGGGTTTTACGAGGAAGACATTCCGTTTATAGATGCATCTTGCACAGAAAAAGGTTTAACATACATAAAGAAATTTCAAAGAAACAATTGGGTATCTTTGAAATATATTTTACAAAATTAATTAAAAAATGACAACAGAAATTGATGTTTTAGAGCAAGTTTCCGTTAAGGAATCCGTTGAAATTAACAACGAAATTGTTTTACACAATGACGATGTAAATACTTTTGACCACGTTATAGAAACCTTAATAATGGTTTGCGATCATACGCCCGAGCAAGCAGAACAATGTGCAATTTTAGTTCATTACAAAGGAAAATGTATTGTAAAAACAGGATCTTTAGAGAAACTAAAACCACAATGCACATCGCTTTTGGAAGCGGGTTTGAGCGCCGAAATAATTTAATTATACATAAATTATCATGGAGGATTACGGAAAAATACTAATTATTGCAATGCCTATTTTTTTGTTATTAGTCGTAATCGAAAAAATTTATGGTATTTATAAAGGAGAGGACAACGTGCCGTTAATGGACGCCGTTTCTAGCCTGAGTTCGGGTTATACAAATGTGGTAAAAGACGTTCTTGGACTAAGCATTACTTTTATTTCCTATGAATGGATGGTTTCTAAAGTTGCTATTTTTCATTTACAGGAAAATGCAATAACGTATATAATCGCATTTATTGCAATCGATTTTTATGGTTATTGGAACCATCGATTGGCGCATCAAATTAACTTTTTTTGGAACAAACATGCCATACATCACAGCAGCGAAGAGTTTAATTTGGCTTGTGCTTTGCGACAAACGGTATCGAGTTTTGTAAACTTATTTACTTTTTTACTCATTCCAGCTGCATTAATTGGAGTGCCGCCAAAAGTGATTGCAATAACGCTTCCTATTCAATTATTTTTACAATTTTGGTACCATACCAAACATATAAAAAAAATGGGGTTTCTTGAAAAAATCCTAGTAACACCATCGCATCACAGAGTTCATCATGCAATAAATCCTGAGTATATGGACAAAAATCATTCTCAGATTTTTATTATTTGGGATAAATTTTTCGGAACTTTTCAAGAGGAATTACCTAATGTTGTAACTGTTTTTGGGATTACCCGACCTGCACAAACCTGGAATCCAATTCGGATAAATTTTCAGCATCTTGGGTTGCTCATTTCAGATGCTTGGCGGACAAATAACTGGAAAGAAAAATTTACAATTTGGTTTAAACCAACTGGTTGGCGACCAGAAAATTTTGATAAAAAATATCCCGTAAAAAAAATTACAAATGTTTACAATTTCGAAAAATACGGAAAAAACATTAATTCAAGATTAGAAAAATGGTCGGTTATTCAGGCAATGGTTACGCTGGGTTTTGTGGCTTATTTATTTAATAATATTGGAGAAATCGGCTTGCCAAACGTTTTTATTTACGGATTGTTTTTGTTCATTACCGTTTACAGTTATACGGAATTGATGGACAACCGAAAAATTTCTATGCTGTGGGAAACCATAAAATTTTTATTTGGAGTGGGAATAATTTTTTGGTTTGGAGATTGGTTTGGATTAAAAATATTTTCTGGAATTGGGAATTATTTGATAATTTCTTATTTTATACTTTCGTTAATAATAACCATTTACTTTGTAAAAATCGATTTCAAGAAACAAAAAGCAGTTTTAATTAAATCCTAAAAATTATAAATGAAAAACGCTTTATTATCAAAAATCTATATTGTTTTTAGTGTTTTTTATCTTTCGATAATTCTTTTAGGAAGAGAAGATTTGGCTTTGTTTTTAAAACCTTTTTTAATTCCAATTTTAATATTATTGGTTTACAAAACAGAAAATTTCAAAACAAAAAACATTCTTATTTGTGCCCTAATTTTTTCGTGGATTGGTGATGTTATTTTAATTTTTGCAGATAAAGGCGAAATATACTTTATAATTGGATTGCTATTTTTCCTGATCAGTCATATCTTGTACATAATATTGTTTTCGAAACAAATTTTACAAAATAATTGTTTTAAAAATCCAATATTTATATTTGGTTGTATTCTTGTTCTAATTTATTTAGCGAGCATGCTAACTTTATTATTTCCAAAATTAGGAGGCCTAAAAATTCCTGTTTCGGTTTATGCAATTACCATTTCGATTATGCTAATAAGCGTGCTGAAAGGATTTTTTAGTTGGGGAAATCCTGCTAAAACAATAATACTTTTTGGAGCAATTTGCTTTGTAACATCGGATAGTTTGTTGGCTATAAACAAGTTTCATAGCACATTAACAAACGCATCATTTTGGATAATGATTACTTATTTGATTGCTCAATATTGTATTGCAAATGGGATTTTGAATTTGAATTTGAATAAAAAAATAAATTAATGAGGTAATTTTTCTTTTATAACTCCATAAATAAAAGTTCCTAAAAGCGCTCCAAATAAAACTAATATTATTGGCAAAAATCCTGCACCAAGCAAAATAAATATTGGTCCAGGGCAAGCGCCAACCAATGCCCAACCCAATCCAAAAAACAATCCACCAATCCAGTAACGGAAAGTTCCTTTTTCCTTATCGGCAATCTGAAATAAATCTCCATCGGTATTTTTAAGTTTATTTTTTTTGATGATCTGAATACCAATTGCGCCAGTTACAACAGCTACCATTATAATTCCGTACATATGAAAGGACTGAAACTGAAACATTTCGTAAATTCGATACCACGAAACGGCTTCGGATTTTGTGAGTACAATTCCAAAAATAAAACCAACTAATATATATTTTAATGCATTCATAATTTTAGAAAATTAATGGTAAAATAAAGTGAGCCATGATTAATCCGCCTACAAAAAACCCAATTACCGCCTTTAGTGATTGTTTTTGTAAATTACTTAAACCAGCAATAGCATGACCTGATGTACAACCACCAGCATAACGAGAACCAAATCCTATTAAAAAACCACCAAAAACTAAAATAAATATCATTTTTGGAGATTTTAGAGCCTCGATTCCAAATAAAGTATTTGGTAATAATTTCCCATTTGGAGCGTCAATTCCTAATTCCGAAAGTTGCGCTATACTTTTTGGATTGATAGTCACGTTTGTAGGATCGCTCATAAAATGAACTGCAAAAAAACCGCCGAATATTGCACCTAGTACAACTAGCAAATTCCAGCGTTGAGATTTCCAATCAAAAGTAAAAAAGTCCGAAAACTTATCTGCGCCAGCAATTGTGCACATCGTTCTAAGATTTGATGACATTCCGAAAACTTTTCCGAAATAATTGAGCGTTAGCATGATTATTGCAATCAAAAAACCAGAAATTGCCCAATGCCAAGTATGAAATAAAAAATCCATATATCTTTATAATTTATACAAAAATAGCAATTCAATTGATACTTTTGGTATTGACATTTTATAAATAATCGATTACTTTTGAAATAAATTAAAACAACCCAAAAATGAAACTAAAATTTATACCGTTTTTAGCCTTTATACTAATTGTAAGCTCTTGCATAAGCACAAAATCTACTTTGATGAATGTCGATAATAATGCTCCAATTCCAACATTATCAAAAGAAGGATTTTTTGTATTAACCAATTTTAGCAAAGATAAAAAATATGGATATGATAAAGATTATCCTATAAATGTGTTTTACAGAAACTCCAATAGCGAGGATATTAACCAAAAACGTTTCCTAAATGCTTTGAGTGGCCCAAATGGCGAGGTAATTATTTATACAAAAACTGGGATTTGTTGTCCATTTCCATCAAAAAATGTGGTAACTGGCGGCGGTTTTCTGGATGTTTACCAAATTACTTATGAAGGATTACAAAACCCAATTGTTTTATATTTAAACAGATACGAAAGAGGCGAATTGTCTGTTCCTGTTGGTTTTGGATTAAAAAAATAAGAAAATCTTAATCTAAAATTCAGTTTTCATAACTACATTTGCACTTTCAAATAAAATAAAAAAAATGAACATACATAACATTCCACAAATAAAGCATACGGAAAGCGGAAATTTCTTTCTCTTGGCCGGTCCATGCGCTATTGAAGGCGAGGAAATGGCAATGAGAATTGCCGAAAAATTAGTCGGAATTACCGATAAATTACAAATTCCATACGTTTTTAAAGGTTCTTTTAAAAAAGCAAATCGATCCAGAATTGATAGTTTTTCGGGAATTGGAGATGAAAAAGCATTGAAAATTCTTCAGAAAATTTCGAAAGAATTTGGAGTTCCTACCGTTACTGATATTCATACTAATGAGGACGCTGTAATGGCTGCGGAATATGTAGATGTATTGCAAATCCCAGCATTTTTGGTTCGCCAAACCGATTTAGTTGTTGCTGCGGCAAATACCGGAAAGGTTGTAAATCTAAAAAAAGGACAATTTATGAGTCCCGAAAGCATGAAACATGCCGTTCAGAAAGTTTTGGATTGCCATAACCAAAACGTAATGGTTACCGATCGAGGATCTATGTTTGGGTACCAAGACATGATTGTAGATTTTAGAGGAATACCAACCATGCAACAATACGCAACAACCGTTCTTGATGTAACCCATTCCTTACAACAACCCAACCAAGTAGTTGGAGTAACTGGCGGAAGACCAGATATGATTGAAACTGTTGCAAAAGCTGGAATTGCTGTTGGCGTAGATGGAATTTTTATAGAAACCCATTTTGATCCTGCAAATGCCAAAAGCGATGGTGCAAACATGTTACATTTAGATATTTTTGAAGGTTTGATGACTCGATTAGTAGCCATTAGACAAACCATAAATCAATTTTAAATAATGAAGAAGTTAGTATTTTTTAGCATTTTATTTTTAAGTTTTTTAACTTCCTTTTCACAAGAAACCGAAAAAATTCCTTCAAAGTTTACCGCTCATAACAAAGGAAAAATGTTTATTTATTGGGGAGGAAACCGTGATAGTTTTACAAAATCAGATATACATTTTACAGGAAAAGATTACGATTTTACATTGTACGATGTTACTGCTCATGACAAACCAAAAGGTTGGCATACCGATTATATAAATCCTGCGAGAATGACAATACCGCAAACCAATTTTAGATTAGGATATTATATAAATGACCATTACAGCGTTTCGATTGGTTTAGACCACATGAAATATGTAATGTTTCAGGATCGAGCAGTAAATTTTTCTGGATATTATCCAAATGCAGGAAGTTACGATGAAAGTTTGCCAAACAATCAAGTTTTTTTAACCGAAAAATTTCTGACCTACGAACATACTGATGGTTTAAATTTTGTAAACACCGAAATTGCTCGTGTAGATGATATTTCTAAAGTTCTTAATTTACCAAATACCGATAAATTTCAAATTAATTTAACCGAAGCAATTGGCGGAGGATTATTATATCCAAAAACAAATGCAAAACTTTTAGGAAAAGACCGTCATGATGATTTTCATGTTTCGGGATATGGAGTTTCTGCAAAAGCAGGTTTAAATTTTACTTTTTATAAATACTTTTTTATTGAAACCGAATTAAAAGCAGGTTATATAAACATGCCAGATATAAGAACAACTGCCGATGCAGCCGATAAAGCATCGCAGCATTTCATGTTCTTGGAAAGAATTATAGCTTTTGGTGGGATTTTTAAAATCTAATTCATCAAATCTAACTTTTTCTTGAAATCATAATAGGAACTTATATCCAAAAATTGGATGGGTTCCTTTTTTGTTTTTTCAAAGTAATCGTTTGTCATTTTCAAGATTTCGTCTTTGTTAATTCGGCTATTATTACTTAAAAATTTAGCAAAATTGAGTAACAAAGTTTTGTGTTCCAACAAACATTTTTCGACATCAATAATTGCATTTTCGATGATTGATAGGGCTAATTTTTCGGAATTCTCATCGAAAGTAAATTGATACGGACTTCCGCCATATTGATGAATATTCATTTTGTATGGAGAACCTGTCATTCCAAAATCTCGAACAATTTGATGCGCGATCAACGTAAGTTTTACCAAATCACTACTTACACCAGTTGTATTATTTTCCGAACCAAAAATGAGTTTTTCAGCAAGATAACCACCAAGTCCTATCCTAATTTGATCTTTTAATAATCGTAATGTTATAATTTCCTCTGGCAAAATAATGTATGCAAAACCATTACTTTCGCTATCGACCGTTTTTGTAATTACATATTCTGGCAATACTTTTGCCAAAAATATTGATGCAATCATGTGTCCCGATTCATGAACGGCAACAATGGCTTGCAGATCGTTTTTGGCACTTTTTCGTAAGGAATTTATTTTTTGGAGCACCAAAAAACTTTTTTTATCAATAATTTTTTCTTGAGATATAAAGCTAATTACAAAATTATCATCTTCAAAATCCCAAACAATTGTATCAATGTTTTGCAAATTATTTTCGGAAATATGCAAAATGATTTTGGTAATATTACTTTCTATCAAATTTCGGATTGTACTAATAATTGGTCTTACGCCTTGGGTTGGAAAAACGCCTTCGCTGTAGAGCATGTCTTCTACGTTAGAAGAAAATTTTAGTTTCAAGTCAAATTTTTCTTTTGCAATTTTAGCAATTTGACTGAGATGTAATTTTATTAATTTCTGAAAATTTTTATGCGAAAATGCATGATAAATCATATGATTATTTCCTAATCGTGCAATTTGTTCGTTTCTAAAACGACGTTGTAAAGCTGTTTTTATATCGGAAATATTGATTTTTAAGGTAAATCTACGGAACTCATCTGCATCGATATCTGGATTGATATTGTTACTCATCGAAAAAGCTTCGTCGAGATTTCCTACTACAAAAATTAAACTTTTAGATAAATCCATGGTTTTGAAAGCGTATTCATCATCCAGATTACTTTGAATAAAATCGATAATTGCTTTTAGATTTGGTAAGGATTTTATATGTTCTGCAATTTCTCTAAAATCAGTAAATTTAGCATTGTTCATTTCATAAATTCCTGTACAAAATACATCAGAAATTAGAATTTCGTTCTTCTGGTAAGGTACTTTGTCGTCGCTTCTATCCACGCTAGAATCATTGTAACCAAAATTAAATGCTGTTAAAATATCCGAAAGCTCGGTGTTTTCTCCTTGAATTACACCTTTTTTTACTTCTATTCCGTTTAGATATGCGGCTTCGAGTAATTTTATTGCTTTTTTTGCTTTAATCAAATAATAGGCATTCCCGTCGGGTTCGTAAGTAAGTTGCCCGCTATCTAGCAAATCCCAAATAATCCTTAGGCTTGTATTATTGACTTCTTTTCCTTGTTCGTCCTTAGTTTTAGCAAACTGAAATTCGTCTAAAACTATAATCGGACTTTGCTCGCTAAACTGGATTAGTTGCCTAGTTAAAGTATATTTTAGGAACGAACTGCTGGCACCAAATTCGCCCATATCGAATCTAAGAAGCTGTTTTTGATAATTTAATATTTCCGAAAGTCGCTGTATTAATGCTGTTTTTCCGCTTCCTGTCATTCCCCACAAATTTACGATTAGTGGTCGTAATTGGTTTTCTGGAAACAACCACCAAGGTAAAATAATATCTGCAAGTTCATCGATAATGCCATCAATTCCAACAAATTCCGACTTGAGTTGAACAACAGCTTTTGATAAATATTTTTTTTTCTTTAAAATTACTTCTTGAGATATAGCTTTCATTTGTATTGATTTTCTTATCAATATTACGAATATTTTTTGTGAATTTGAAAAAGTTTACAAATTTATTTGAATTTATTAGGTAGTTATTTTATTTTTATTTTACTTTGCAATTCAAAGAACTTTAAAATGGAAGATAAGTATTTACAAGATATTAGCGAAATAAAAAATATGATGAATAAATCATCACAGTTTATTTCTTTGAGTGGCCTTTCGGGAATTTTAGCAGGTATTTATGCATTGGTTGGAGCTTGGTTTGCCTACAAGATAATTTATTTAGATTTATCTGCATTAGGAAATTATAAAGACTTGATTATCCCACAATCATCAATAAATCAATTGTTTATAATAGCTTTTGTAGTTTTATTTTTATCAGTTCTAACTGGAGTCTTACTAAGCATGAAAAAAGCAAAAAAAATAGAGGAACAAATTTGGAATGCTTCCTCTAGGAGATTAGTCATAAATTTTATCATTCCAATTGCTACTGGTGGTTTTTTTATATTATTTTTAATTGAAAAAGAAATGCTAGGACTTGTCGCACCACTTACTTTAATTTTTTATGGTTTAGGTTGTGTAAACGCTAGTAAATATA
>JAYVZI010000012.1:0-15083 GCA_043783485.1 Bacteroidota bacterium | reverse complement strand
AAAACATTTCGCCTGACGGAAAATATTTAGTGTACAACGACGAAGTAAAAATCGATAAAATTCACGGAAAAGATTATTATCCCGAGCTTTCAAAATCTAATGTTCAGATATACAATGGGCTCGATTACCGTCATTGGGACACTTGGAACGAAGGAAAATTTAACCATGTTTTTTACAAAGAAAATAAAGAAAAAGCAGAAGGAATTGATTTATTAAAAGGAGAAAATTTCGATGCTCCACAAAAACCTTTTGGCGGCGACGAAGATTATATTTGGTCGCCAGACAGCAAAAGTATCCTTTATGTTTGCAAGAAAAAAGCAGGAACGCAATACGCGATTTCTACCAACACAAATATTTATGAATACAATCTTGCTTCAGGAAAAACAGTAAACAGAACTGAAGAAAATTTAGGTTACGATACAAATCCAGCATTTTCTCCAACAGGAAATCTAACTTATTTACAAATGAAACGTGATGGTTACGAAGCCGATAAAAACGATTTAATTGTAGATTTCAAAGGCATAAAAATGAACCTAACATCCGCTTGGGACGGCACTGTGGATAATTTTTTGTGGAATCAAGACGGCAAAAAAGTATATTTTGTTGCACCAATAGATGGAACAAAACAGCTTTTTGAAGTAAATTTTCCAGGAATGACAAAAATTGCAATTACTGTAAAACAACTCACAAATGGCGATTTTGATGTAAATGATTTAGTAGGTTTTTCTGGAACAAATATTATTGTAACAAGAACCGATATGAATCATGCAGCCGAAATTTACTCGTATGATTTAAAGAAAAAATCTTGGAAACAGTTATCAAACGTAAATACTGCAACCTATAATTCATTGACTTTAAGTAAAACCGAAAGAAGATATGTTACTACAACCGATGGCAAAAAAATGTTGGTTTGGGTTATACTTCCACCCAATTTTGATGCTACAAAAAAATACCCAACTTTATTATTTTGTCAAGGCGGACCTCAATCGCCATTAACACAAAGCTATTCTTTCCGTTGGAATTTTTCGCTTATGTCCGCTCAGGGATACGTAATTGTTGCACCAAACCGAAGAGGAATGGCTGGTCACGGAGTGGCTTGGAACGAGCAAATATCTAAGGATTGGGGAGGTCAAGTAATGGATGATTATCTTTCTGCGATTGATGATGTCTCTAAAGAAAACTATGTAGATAAAAATCGTTTAGGATGCGTTGGAGCTAGTTACGGAGGATATTCTGTGTTTTATTTAGCAGGAATTCACAACAATCGTTTCAAAACATTTATTGCTCATGATGGTGTTTTTAATACCCAAAGTATGTTTGGAACTACCGAAGAGGTTTTCTTTAACAACTGGGATTTTGGTGGTGCATATTGGGAAAAAGACAATAAAGTGGCGCAAAAAACGTACACCACTTTTAATCCTATAAATCTAGTAGACAAATGGAATACACCAATATTGATTATTCAGGGTGGTAACGATTTTAGGGTTCCAATTGGGCAATCGCAAGAGGCATTTCAGGCGGCTCAACTTCGTGGTGTAAAAAGCAGATTGCTTTATTTCCCCGAGGAAAATCATTGGGTTCTGAAACCGCAAAATGCTCAAGTTTGGCAAAAAGAATTTTACAAATGGTTGAAAGAAACTTTGTAAAACAAATTCTAAAACTCGGAAGAAATTCATTTCTTTCGGGTTTTTTTTTAATTTTTAAAATAAAGAAAAAATTAGCCCGTCAAAAAAAATAATCATGTTAGAATTTATAGAAGATTTAAAATTTAGAAACGAAACCCTTTTTTATTACGGAATTATTTGCTTGTTCCTAGCAATTGTTTTTTTGGTTCTAACTAAAACCTCATCAACGCAAGTTTACAATGTAAGTGCTTGGTACAAACCCTTCAAGTTTGCGTTTTCGACCTTCTTATTTTCTTGGGCAATGGCTTGGTATTGTTACTATTTACCTGATTTTAATATTCAATTATTTAACTGGTCAATCCTATTTTTACTCGGTTTCGAAATTGTTTATATTGCTATTCAAGCCAACAAAGGACAATTATCGCATTACAATTTGAGCACTCCATTGTATTCGTTTTTATATTTTATGATGGCATTGGCGGCAACTTTAGTAACTGTTTACACCGCATATATCGGAATATTGTTTTTTATAAATGAGTTTCCGGATTTGCCAAACTATTATTTATGGGGAATACGATTAGGAATTTTAATTTTTGTGATTTTTTCCTTTGAAGGTTTTGTAATGGGCTCGCGATTAACGCATACTATTGGCGGACCGGACGGTGATGCTGGAATTCCATTACTTAATTGGAGTACAAAATATGGCGATCCCAGAATTGCGCATTTTATAGGAATGCACGCACTTCAAGTTATTCCAATTTTGTCTTTTTATGTTTTCAAAAATACAAAAGCAACTATTATATTAGCGATTGTATATGGTTTACTTGCAATTTTTACGTTGGTTCAAGCATTGCAAGGTAAATCATTGTTTAAATAAAAGTTTTATAACTAAAAAATCCCATTCAAATTAACGAATGGGATTTTTGGTTTTTATAAAAATCTTAATTTATTGCTCTTTCATTTTGAAAGTATCCATAAATGCTGTAGTATAATTTCCTTCAACGTAAGCTGGATCATCCATTAATTGTCTGTGAAAAGGAATAGTTGTTTTTACACCTTCAATAACAAATTCGTCCAAAGCGCGTTTCATTTTATTAATTGCTTCTTGTCGTGTTTGCGCAGTGGTTATTAACTTTGCAATCATCGAATCATAATTTGGCGGTATTGTGTAACCAGCGTAAACGTGCGTATCAAGACGAACTCCGTGTCCTCCTGGCGCATGCAAAACGGTTATTTTTCCTGGTGATGGTCTAAAATCGTTATACGGATCTTCGGCATTTATACGACATTCGATAGCGTGAAGTTGTGGTAAATAGTTTCTTCCAGAAATTGGAATCCCAGCTGCAACCATGATTTGCTCACGAATCAAATCGTAATCTATAACTTGCTCAGTAATAGGATGCTCTACTTGGATTCTGGTATTCATTTCCATGAAATAAAAATTTCTGTGTTTATCTACCAAAAATTCTACCGTTCCTGCACCTTCATATTTTATGTATTCGGCAGCTTTTACAGCAGCTTCTCCCATTTTATTTCTCAACTCATCGGTCATAAATGGCGATGGTGTTTCCTCTGTAAGTTTTTGATGACGGCGTTGAACCGAGCAATCTCTTTCTGATAAATGGCATGCTTTCCCAAAAGAATCTCCAACAACTTGAATCTCAATATGACGCGGCTCTTCGATTAGTTTTTCGAGGTACATTCCATCATTACCAAATGCTGCTGCTGATTCTTGGCGTGCACTTTCCCATGATTTGAGTAGATCTTCTTTTTTCCAAACGGCGCGCATTCCTTTTCCTCCACCTCCAGCTGTTGCTTTTAGCATTACTGGATATCCAAATTCATCTGCAATTTGTTCTGCTTGTTCGTATGATTCTAAAATTCCTACAGATCCCGGAACACAAGGAACTCCGGCTTCGATCATGGTTGATTTTGCGGATGCTTTATCTCCCATTCTATCAATCATTTCTGGCGATGCACCAATAAATTTGATTCCGTGTTCTTGACAAATTTTAGAAAATTTTGCATTTTCCGAAAGAAATCCATAACCCGGATGAATTGCATCTGCGTTTGTAATTTCGGCAGCAGCAATAATGCTCGACATTTTTAGGTAAGATAAATTACTTGGTGGTGGCCCTATACAAACTGCTTCGTCGGCAAATTTTACGTGCAAACTTTCTGCATCTGCGGTAGAGTAAACTGCAACAGTTTTTATTCCCATTTCTCTGCAAGTACGGATTACACGAAGTGCAATCTCTCCTCTATTTGCAATTAATATTTTTTTAAACATATGTTTTGTAATTAAAAATTAAAAATTTCGAATTAAAAATTAGTAAGATTTTTAATTTTTGATTCGTGATTTTTAATTGATTAAGACGGATCTACTAAAAATAATGGTTGGTCAAATTCTACTGGTGACATATCGTCTACAAGAATTTTCACTATTTTTCCTGAAATTTCAGCTTCAATTTCGTTAAATAATTTCATTGCTTCAATTACACAAAGAACATCTCCTTTTGCTATTGTGCTTCCTACTTCTGTAAAAACGGCTTTATCTGGTGATGGTTTTCTGTAAAAAGTTCCAATAATAGGAGATTTTATGACTACATACTTAGCGTTTTCATCTACTGCTGGAGCAACAGCCGCAGGCGCTAATTGTTGTTGTGGTGCAGCTTGTTGCATAACGTTTTGCGATGGCATTTGCTGTACATAAGTCACATCGGACGAAGGTCCTTCTAGAGTTGTTCTAATCGTAATTTTTACATCTCCAGTTTCTAATTTTACTTCGGCAACTCCTGAGTTTGCTACAAATTTAATTAGGTTTTGAATTTCTTTTAAATCCATAATATATAGTTTAAGTTATAGTTTATTGTTTGTTATAAGCCCATTTTAGGAAAATTGCTCCCCATGTAAATCCACCACCAAAGGCAGCAAAAATAAGGTTATCTCCTTTTTTGAGTTTGTGTTCGAAATCGCTAAGTAATAATGGTAATGTTGCGGATGTTGTGTTTCCGTATTTTTCGATATTGATTAACACTTTGCTTTCATCAAGATCCATTCTGTTCGCAGTTGCATCAATAATTCGCTTGTTTGCTTGGTGTGCCACTAGCCAATTTACATCTTCTTTAGTAAGATTATTGCGTTCCATTATTTTTTCTGAAACATCTGCCATTCCTGAAACAGCGTATTTAAATACTGTTTTACCATCTTGAAATACAAAATGTTGGCTGTTTTCTACAGTTTCTTTTGATGATGGAAGTATGGATCCCCCAGCATCTATTTTGAGATATTCACGACCAATTCCGTCGCTTCTCAAAAATTCGTCTTGCATTCCTAGTCCTTCATAGTTTGGCTCGAATAAAACTGCTCCACCACCATCGCCAAAAATAATACAAGTGGCTCGATCGGTATAATCTATTATCGAGGACATTTTGTCCGCTCCAATGAGCAATACTTTTTTGTATTTTCCTGATTCTATGTAGGCTGATGCTGTGGACATTCCGAATAAAAAGCTAGAGCAAGCGGCTTGCAAATCGAATGCAAAGGCGTTTACAGCTCCAATTTGTGTTGCAACATAAACTCCGGTTGTAGCAACTGGCATATCTGGAGTTGCAGTTGCCATTATTACTAAATCTATTTCGGCTGGATTAATGTTGTTTTTAGCAATCAAGTCTTTGGCTGCTTGAATGGCAAGGTATGAAGTTCCTTTTCCTTTTTCTTTTAGCAATCTTCGTTCTTTGATTCCTGTTCGAGTTGTAATCCACTCATCGTTGGTATCAACTAAAGTTTCTAATACTTGGTTCGAGAGTACAAAATCTGGTACATATCCTCCAACTGCGGTTATAGCTGCTGTAATTTTATTCATAATATTCTGATATTGTCCTTAAAAAAATTACTTTTTAAAAAGAGGTTGAAATTACAAAAAATTTTTAATCTAAATTAGAAATGATTGTGCAAATTTGACTTTAAAGTTTAAAACAATAAAAAAAACTCCCACATCGTGAGAGTTCAATTATTTTTTACTAAAAAGTATTATGCAAGTGCAACAGTAGATTTGTCGATTACGACTTGTCCTCTGTAGTACATTTTTCCTTCATGCCAGTAAGCTCTGTGATATAAATGCGCTTCTCCAGTAATTGGACAAGTTGCTATTTGTGCAACAGTTGCTTTATAATGTGTTCTTCTTTTGTCTCTTCTTGTTTTGGAGATTTTTCTCTTTGGATGCGCCATTTTACTATATTATTTATCCGTTAATAGTTGTTTTAATTTGTCCCAACGTGGGTCAATATTTTCTTCTTGTTTATGCTCTTTTTTTATTTCTTTTACTTTTAATTCGTTTAGTTTGTCGAGCGCTGCGCTTTTTAGGGTTCCATCTTTTATTCCTGGATGAATCCTTTTGAGCGGAACAGATAACACAATCATTTCGTAAATGTATTGGGCTACATCTAATTGATGTTCGCCATGAGGAATAATTAGCAACTCTTCGTTGTCATTATTAAACTCTTCGCCAAACTGAACAACTACTTTGATTTTTCCTTTTACAGGCAAATCAAACATTTCGCCAGTTGTGTCGCAGGCTACATTTACAATTCCTTTGTGTTTGAAATTAAGCTCCATAAAGATGCTTTTTTTCTCTAAAACTAAATTTACTTTGATGTCTGAATTTTCATATTCATTAAAATCAAAGTTTTCAAAGAACTTGTTATTTATTTGATACTCAAACTGATGTTTTCCTAATTTTAATCCTATAAATGGAATTAAAAATTCATTTAACTGTTTCATATCTAAACAAATTGACCCAAACTTGGGAGTGCAAAGATATAAAATAAATGTATATTCAAAAGTCTAAACGGTATTTTTTTATCGATTATTTCTTTCTTCGGGTTTTTCCTTTGTTTTCATTGGGTCGCGACTGATTTCTGCATACAAATTTCTGGAATGATAAATGTCGATTGCCAAATAAACGGCTTCTTTGAACGAATTATGGTCTGCAATTCCTTTTCCAGCAATATCAAAAGCAGTTCCATGATCGGGCGAAGTTCGGATTTTATTTAGTCCCGCTGTGTAATTTACTCCGTTTCCGAAGGATAGGGTTTTAAAAGGTATTAATCCCTGATCGTGATAGGTTGCAATTACTGCATCGTATTTTTCGTGTTGTGAACTTCCAAAAAAACCATCGGCTGGAAATGGACCAAAGGCTAATGTTCCTTTTTCGAATAGTTTTTTTATTGCTGGTTTTAAAATTTCCTCATCTTCCGTGCCAATTACTCCGCCATCTCCAGCATGAGGATTTAATCCTAAAACTGCAATTTTGGGTTTATTGATGCTAAAATCCTGAATTAAGGAATGTTTTATGGTTTCGATTTTTCGAATAATTAACTCCTCGGTCAGATGTTTTGCAACTTGGTTTACAGGAATATGGTCCGTTAATAATCCAACTCGCAAATTGTCTTGAACCATAAACATTAGCGCATTTCCTTCTAACTCTTGATCTAAATAATCGGTATGCCCAGGGAATTTGAAATCCTCCGACTGAATATTATATTTATTTATAGGTGCAGTTACCAAAACGTCTACCAATCCTTCTTTCAATGCTTTTGTAGCGGCAACAAACGATTTAATGGCGTATTTGCCAACATTTTCATCGTTTTGACCATAATTAATGTCGAAACCTTCTCTCCAAACATTCAAAACATTTATTTTACCCAAAACTATTTGGTCCAATTTGTCAATTCCGTGAAGCATTGATGTGGATTCAAAACTTTTTTTAACAAAAGATAAAACTTTTACATTTGCAAAAATAACTGGCGTACACATTTCTAACATTCTAGAATCCTCGAAAGTTTTTAGCACCACTTCGCTTCCAATTCCGTTTAAATCTCCGATAGAAATTCCGACAATAATATTTTCTGCTTTTTTCATATGAAGTTCAAGTTATTTATTGCTAATTTTGACGTGCAAATTTAGTAAAATAAAACTACAATGTTTACAGGAATTATAGAAACACATGGCAAAGTTCAAGAGATTAGAAATGAGAATGATAACCTGCATATTTCCGTGCAATCATCTATTACAAATGAGTTAAAAATAGATCAAAGCGTGGCTCACAACGGCGTTTGCCTGACGGTTGTAGCTATACAAAACGATGTTTATACCGTTACCGCTATTTCGGAAACTATAAATAAGACTAATCTTGGCGGCTGGAAAATGGGCGATTTTTTAAATATTGAAAGAGCCATGAAGCTTGGAGATCGCCTTGACGGGCATATTGTTCAAGGGCACGTGGATCAAACCGGGATTTGTAAGGAAGTTAGAGAAGCAAACGGGAGTTGGTATTTTACTTTCGAATACGACTCGAAATTGAATAACATTACCATCGAAAAAGGATCAATTACTGTAAATGGGGTGAGCTTAACGGTTGTAAACTCTAAAGAAAATGAGTTTAGCGTTGCAATAATTCCTTATACTTATGATCATACAAACTTTCAAAACTTTGAAGTTGGGACAATAATAAATTTAGAATTTGATGTTATAGGAAAATACGTAACTAAATTATATTCTAAAAAAGAATAGAACAAAAATTACAATGCTTTTTTTGCACTAAATTGACGAATTTTGTAAAACCCGAAAATTACGCAAACTAAAAACAACAAAAATAAATTATCGTCAATAGGAAAACCCACAGGCGGCGCTGGGGGTGGCGGTGGCGTGCTTCCTGCAAAGGTAGAATTGCATAGCAAAAACACGGATAGGTAGGTCAAGATTTTGTTTGGCACAATTTTCATAGGGTGTAAAAGTAAAAAAAAAATCTATTTAACAAAATTTTTTTAAAATTATTTAAATAAACTATTCGTTATAAAAACAAATCTACCAATAAAATAATAAAAACCAACAACTTTAAGGGTAATATTATGTAATTTTTTAATTTCTAAAAAATTAGTGGTCCCACTTGGAATCGAACCAAGCACCTACTGATTATGAGTCAGTTGCTCTAACCGAATGAGCTATAGGACCTTTTGAGGTTGCAATATTACTACTATTTTTGATTTTTTGCAAATGTTTGTTACGATTGTTATGTTTTTTTAACCGTCAAAAACCATAAATAGATGAAATTGTTTGTTTTAGATATAAACAATTCCCAAAAAAAAATTAAATAATTTCCTGACATAACTCAATCAAAACTCCATTTGTTGTTTTTGGATGCAAAAATGCAACAAGCTTATTATCTGCTCCTTTTTTAGGAATTTCATTCAAAATCACAAATCCTTCTGCTTTTAATCTTGCTATTTCCGTAACTATATTTTCTACAGCAAACGCAATATGATGAATTCCTTCGCCTTTTTTATCTAAAAACTTAGCAATGGGACTTTCTGGATTTGTAGCTTCTAATAGCTCTATTTTGTTAGGGCCGTTCCTAAAAAAAGAGGTTTTTACACCTTCGCTAATAACTTCCTCTTGTTTATAAGCTGGAGCGCCAAACAGCTTTTCGAAAATCAGATTCGATGTTTCTAAACTTTTTACGGCTATACCAATATGTTCTATTTTTTGCATTTAAACTTGATTTTATTTTAAAGAAAAATTAAAGAAACCGTCGATTCTACTCTAATTATTAAGCAAAGATAAAAACATTAAATCAGAAAATCGTATTTTTGCAAAATGGAAACAAATAGACAGAAAAAAATAGGTGGAGTTATCCAAAAAGATTTAGTAGATATTCTGCAAGGCGAAATACGAAAAAACAATATATCTAATTTAATCATATCGGTATCTAAAGTTATTGTAACAACAGATTTATCGGTAGCAACGGTGCATTTAAGCATTTTTCCGCAAGAAAAAGCCAAAGAAGTTTTGCTTGCAATCAAGTCTAACGCCGTGATGATTAAACATGATTTGTCGCAACGCGTTCGTTTGCAATTGCGAAAAGTGCCTAATCTAACTTTTTTTATAGATGACAGTTTGGATTATATTCAAAAAATAGACGATGCCCTTTCGGGAAAAGAAAACCCTATTGAAAACAGAGATTTATTAGAAAAACGCAAATTTTTGTAGATTGAATTTCTCGTTATACATTGCCAAACGGTATCTTTTTAGCTTCAGCAAAAACAATGCAATCAACATTATTACTGGGATTGCATCGTTTGGAATTGTTGTTGGCGCCATGGCATTGTTTGTGGTTTTGTCCGTTTTTTCGGGTCTGAAAGATTTTAGTTTATCGTTCAGCAATAGCTTTGATCCGGATCTAAAAATCACTTCCGTAAAAGGAAAATCATTCTTGATTTCGGATATTCAAAACAAAAAATTACATGATCTAAATGCTGTAAAATCATCGAGCAAAATCATCGAGGAACGTGTCCTTTTCATGTTCGATGGCAAGGAGGAAGTTGCCTCTATAAAAGGAGTCGATAGTTTGTACAGCTCGGTAAACAACGTAAAAAAAACACTTTTCAACGGGCAATGGCTTAAACCAAATACATACCAATGCGTTGTAGGATATGGAATTAGCGATAAATTATCGTTAGGATTATTCGATTTTAACAGAGAATTTGAAGTTTTTGTTCCAAAACCAGGCAAAGGAACTATTGAAAATCCCGAAGACGCTTTCTCGAAAACAAGTATTATCCCAGTCGGAATTTATGCGATTAACGACGAAATAGACAGCAAATATGTCTTTACCGACTTGGGTTTAGCACAAGAATTATTGCAATATAAACCCAATCAAGTTTCGGGAATTGAGCTCAAACTAAAACCCAATTCCGATGAGGAAAACACCAAAAACGAGCTTCAAAAAATATTCGATAATAAAATCATCATAAAAAATCGAGCGCAACTCAACGACAGTTTGTATAAAATGCTAAACACCGAAAATTTTGCGGTTTACTTGATTTTTACATTGGTAATAATTCTCACACTTTTTACGCTTGCGGGAGCTATAATCATGATGATTTTGGATAAAAAAAACAATCTAAAAACACTTTTTAATCTAGGAGTTTCAGTTCGGGAATTGAAAAGAATTTTCTTGTTTCAAGGCACTTTACTTACTTTTTTTGGAGGATTAATCGGGCTTGGTTTAGGAATAATTATTGTTCTAATTCAACAATATTTTCAGGTAATAATGATAACGCCAACTTTGTCATATCCAGTAATTTTCAATTTCCAGAATATAATTATTGTTTTCCTCACCATTTTTTTGCTCGGATTTATGGCGTCCTACATTGCTAGTAGCCGAGTAAGTAAAAGTTTATTGGAGTAATTTCTGGGCGTTACCCTCAAGATTGCTCGTTGCCTCGCAATTTCGGGTCGGGCTTTGCGTTCCAATCTTTTTTTCGGTAAAAACCTCAAAAAAGGATTTCCACTTCACTCCCTAACGCAAACTAAACAAACTCATAACCAGAATAAATTTCCTGAACCTCATCCAGAGTTCTAAACAAATTTTCGGGTTCATCAAAAGTAACCAGTTTTTGTTTGTGCTCTTTAAAACCTGCAATTCCTTTGAAATAATTGGTGTAATGACGGCGCATTTCAACAATTCCAACACGTTCTCCTTTCCAGTCCATAGACCAAGTTAGATGATTTCGAGCAGCCTCAACCCTATCGGAAATTGTTGGAGCAGACAAATGTTCGCCCGTTGCAAAGTAATGTTTTATTTCATCAAAAATCCAAGGGTAACCAATGGCTGCGCGACCAATCATAATGCCATCTACACCATATTCGTTCTTAAATTTTAGTGCTTTTTCGGGACTATCAATATCTCCATTGCCAAAAATTGGCATTGTAATTCTTGGATTATTCTTGACTCTTGCAACGTGCGACCAATCCGAATGACCTTTATACATTTGCGCTCGTGTTCGCGCATGAATAGAAAGTGCTTGAACACCAATGTCTTGTAATCGTTCGGCAACTTCATCAATATTTATAGAATTATCGTCCCAACCCAAGCGAGTTTTTACGGTAACGGGCAAATTGGTGCTTCGTATTACGGCTTTGGTCAATCGAATCATCAAATCTACATCTTTAAGAACTCCTGCACCCGCGCCTTTGCAAACCACTTTTTTTACAGGACAGCCAAAATTAATATCAATTAAATCGGGATTTACAGTCGAAACAATTTCGGCAGACATGGCCATTGCTTCCTCATCTCCACCAAAAATCTGGATTCCAACTGGTCGTTCGTAATCGAAGATGTCTAATTTCATTCGACTTTTTATAGCATCGCGAATTAATCCTTCGGAGGAAATAAATTCCGAATACATTAAATCCGCACCATGAGCTTTGCATAATCTACGAAACGGCGGATCGCTTACATCCTCCATAGGCGCAAGAAGTAACGGGAAATCTGGTAAAATAATATTTTCGCCTATTTTTATCAATTGAGATATTTTTTTGCAAAGATATAATAAATATAAATCCAACAATCGTTAATCCTTGATTTGCAAACAAAAGTTTGACTATCTTTGCAGCTTATTACTATTCGAAGAATGAAACACATCAGAAATTTTTGCATAATTGCACATATTGACCACGGAAAAAGTACACTTGCCGACCGACTTCTTGGTGCAACCCAAACTGTAACTGCTCGCGAGGAAAAAGCACAATTGCTAGATAATATGGATTTGGAGCGGGAACGAGGCATTACTATAAAAAGTCACGCCATCCAGATGGAATATACTTATAAAGGGCAAGAATACATCTTGAACCTAATAGATACTCCTGGTCATGTTGATTTTTCTTATGAAGTTTCACGATCTATTGCAGCTTGCGAAGGTGCACTTTTGATTGTAGATGCAGCACAAAGTATTCAGGCTCAGACTATTTCTAATTTATATTTGGCTCTAGAAAATGATTTGGAGATTATTCCAGTTCTAAACAAAGTCGATTTACCAAGTGCCAATCCCGAAGAAGTTTCTGACGATATTATTGATCTTTTGGGTTGTAAGCTCGAAGATATTATTCACGCCAGTGGAAAAACAGGTTTTGGTGTCGAAAATATTTTGGCTGCCATAATCGAGAAAATTCCGCCGCCTAAAGGAAATATCGATGAACCATTGCAAGCTTTGATATTCGATTCGCATTATAACTCGTTTCGTGGAATCGAAGTTATTTTTAGAGTTAAAAATGGAGAAATTCGCAAAGGGCAAAAGATTAAATTCATGGCTACAGGCAACGAATATTATGCCGACGAAATTGGAACATTAAAATTGAACCAAGTTCCTAAAAATGTTATTTCGGCTGGCGATGTTGGTTATTTAATTTCTGGAATAAAAGAAGCTAAAGAAGTAAAAGTGGGTGACACATTAACCGATGCAAAAACGCCTACAACCAATATGATTACTGGTTTTGAAGATGTAAAACCAATGGTTTTTGCTGGAATTTATCCCGTAGATACCGAAGATTATGAGGATTTGCGTGCATCCATGGAAAAGTTACAACTTAACGATGCTTCGTTGGTATTTGTTCCAGAAAGTTCGGCTGCTTTGGGCTTTGGTTTCCGTTGCGGATTTTTAGGAATGCTGCACATGGAAATTATTCAAGAGCGACTAGAGCGCGAGTTCGATATGACAGTAATAACAACTGTTCCCAACGTTTCGTACCACGCTTTTACCAAAAAAGCACCAGATACAATAATGATTGTAAATAACCCAACCGATTTGCCCGACCCATCGAGTTTGGATAGAGTTGAAGAACCATATATAAAAGCAACCATTATTACCAAAGCCGATTTTGTAGGAAACGTAATGAGTTTGTGTATCGAGAAACGCGGTGTAATTACCAATCAAACATACTTGACGACGGAACGTGTTGAATTAACATTCGACATGCCATTGGCCGAAATTGTATTCGATTTTTATGACCGCTTGAAAACCGTTTCTAAAGGTTATGCAAGTTTCGATTATTCGCCAATTGGATTACGAACTTCAAAATTGGTAAGATTAGATGTGCTTTTAAATGCTACCAATGTAGATGCATTATCGGCATTGATTCACGAAAGTAATGCATACCACATTGGTAAAAAAATGTGCGAAAAACTAAAAGAATTAATACCTAGACAACAATTTGATATTCCGATTCAAGCAGCAATTGGAGCCAAAATTATTGCTCGAGAAACCATAAAAGCACTCCGAAAAGATGTTACCGCAAAATGTTATGGTGGAGATATCTCTCGTAAACGAAAATTACTAGAAAAACAGAAAAAAGGTAAGAAAAGAATGCGACAAGTAGGAAATGTAGAAATTCCACAAGAAGCCTTTATGGCAGTTTTGAAATTGAATGATTAGAATTTTAAGGGAATTAGGAGAACCCAATAACTAAAAATTATTGGATTTTTTTATGCATTTTTAAATTCAATTTATAATTATTATTAAAAAAATAATTTTTGCTAATATCTACACTTAGCATAAAAAAGCTATCGTATTATTAAGTAATTGTTCATCTTTTGCAGCTAATTATAAATAATACTAATTGTTACCAATTCTGAGTTATTGTAACTAAAAACCTTCCCAAAAAATAAAATTATTTCTTAAAATAACATTTGATGATTGGGTTTTTGTTCTACATTTTAAATAAAGGTTAAAATCGTTTCTTTTAGTAATTTTAAGATAAAAAAAACAAATAATTCATTTTTTTTACTTATTTTTGTTCACTATAATTAATTTTATCCATTAAAAATGAAAAAAAATCTACTTTTATCCCTAATCGCGGTAGTGTTTTTTGTTTCTGGTTATTCCCAAACGAATAAAGGAAACAAAAATAAAATTACAGCCAAGTCAGAAGTAAAAGCTACTTCTAACCCTAAAAAAGTTGTTACTCATAAAGAACAACCAACTAAAGAAACAATTGCCCTAAGAAAATCTCATGCAAATTTTCTAAAAAACAATCCTTTCCAGAAAACTATTTTTCTTTCTGAAGACAAAAGAAAAGCAGCTGGATTGCCACCAAACAAATATTACGAACAAGAATGGTTATCCTCTATTAATCCTGTTTTAGGAAAACCAACAACTGAAAATCTAACTATTATTAGAGAAAACTTGCAAAAAGCAAGGGCTTTAGCTTTAGCAAACAGATTGCCAGGTGATGCTTCAGATAACCTTTGGGTAGAAAGAGGTCCTAATAATGTTGGTGGTCGTACAAGAGCAATTATTTTTGATCCTTCGGATGCAACAGGGAAAACAGTTATTGCTGGAGGGGCTAGTGGAGGATTGTGGAAAAATACCGACATAACATTAGCAGCAACATCTTGGACTAAAATGTCATTGCCCGAACATTTAAATGTACAAAACATAACTGTAGATCCTAACAGTTCGTCTACATGGTATGTTGGTACTGGAGAATCTTACACTTCTGGAGATGCAAATGGTAATGGGATTTGGAAAACTACAGACTCAGGTGCAAACTGGACAAGAGTATTTGGTGGAGGAACAATTGCATCTACACAACAAACTGTTTTTAATTTATTAGTTATAT
>JAYVZI010000011.1:0-2013 GCA_043783485.1 Bacteroidota bacterium | reverse complement strand
CAGTGCTAGAAGGCAATCGTAGTATAGATACTATTATTTTATTTAAAGCAGAACATAAAAATAGTAAAATTGCCTTTTTTAAATTAGCCTTACAACTCCGAAAAGAAAAATATGATTTAATAATAGATGCCTATTCAAAAATGGAGAGTTGGCTTCTGGTACTTTTAAATGGTGCCAAAAGGCGGATTTCTTACAAAAAAGTGGGTCGTGATTTTCTATACAGTGATAATGTTCCATTTGCCGAATTTCCAAAAACAAATTTAGGTCTAGCCATAGAAAGAAGACTTTCATTACTAAAGCCACTAAATCTAGATATTGAAATTGATCCTTTTCCAAAATTATTTGTTACCAAAAAAGAAAACCAAGTTGCTCTTGCTCTTTTCGAACAACATCAGTTAAGAAAAGATAGAAAAACAGTTATGATTAGCCTTCTGGGGAGCGAAAACCTGAAAACCTATCCGTTGCATTATATGGCAGAAATAGTGGATAAAATAGCCGCTGAATATGATGTAAATATTCTTTTTAATTATTTTCCAAAGCAAATCGACCAAGCAAAAATTGTGTATGATAAATGCAAACCTGCAACACAAAAAAAAATATATTTTGATTTATTAGGAAATGATTTACGCGCTTTTATTGCAATAATGAACAATTGCGATTGCATTATTGGCAATGATGGCGGTGCTATAAATATGGCTAAAGCTCTAGGAAAACCTTCCTTTATTATTTTTTCTCCTTGGATAGAGAAAAAAATATGGGCCACTTTTGAAGATGGTATTCATCATACATCGGTTCATTTAAATGACTTTATACCCGAATTATTTAAAGACAAATCAGAAAAAGAAATCAAAAAAAATACTTTATTATTGTATCAAAAATTTGAACCTGCTTTATTTACAAACAAAATAAATACATTTTTGATTCCTGTTTTTTCTAATTCTAGAAATGAAAAAACAGAAATAATTCAGGACAAAAAACTTTTTTTAAGTGTGCTTATTATTACCTACAATGAAGAAAAAAATATTACAGAACTACTAACCGATTTAGATTTTGCCAATGAAATTATAATCGTAGATTCCTTTAGTACAGACAACACTTTTGCAATTGCAAAATCATTCGAAAATGTAAAAGTGGTGCAATATAAATTCGAGAATTATGCTGCTCAAAGGAACTTTGCAATACGTCATGCAACAAATTCTTGGATACTTTTTCTAGATGCCGACGAAAGACTTACGCCAAAACTCAAAGCCGAAATTCAGCTAAAAATACAGTTAAATGAAGAAGTAAGTGCCTATTATT
Organism: Bacteroidota bacterium; assembly: GCA_043783485.1. GTDB lineage: Bacteria > Bacteroidota > Bacteroidia > Flavobacteriales > Flavobacteriaceae > Flavobacterium. The sequence goes on along the minus strand of JAYVZI010000011.1, from coordinate 714 downwards.
TTTATCGAACTTTTATGTTCAAAAATTCAAAATTACGATTTAGTGGTTGGCAAACCGATAAAATTCACCGGCTTTTCCTGAAAGACAAAGCGCATTATGATTTGCAAAAAACGGTACACGAAAAACTAATCGTTACAGGGAAATCGGGCAAGCTAAAAAACAAACTCCTTCATTACTCTTATATTGATTATTCGAGCTATAAAGCAAAAATGGTTTCCTACGGAAAAATGAAAGCTAAAGAAGAATTTGAAAAAGGAACAAACCCCAATTTTTTCTATTTATATATTCGACCTGCGTACAAATTTGTATATCAATTTGTAATTCGGTTAGGGTTTCTTGATGGAAAAAACGGACTAATCATATGCTATTTGAATGCATTAAGTGTTTCTGTTCGTTTTCGAGAGTTGAAAAAACTAAAATCTAAAACTTAAGGTTTCCAGAATTTCAATGCTTTTTTTATTTTAATCTTTTTGTGAAATTGCACCTGAAAATCATTGGTGTAAAACCACATTTTTTCATAAATTTCTGCTTCCGTTTGTTTGGAATATAATTTTGAATATTCATGACTCATAATAGCAATCATTTCTTTTTTTGGAGTCAATCGAGAAAGATTTTTCATGCGCATATCAAAATTCATTTCGTCGTGAAAATTCATTCTATTTAAATCAACCAAGAAAAAATCATAATTTCCTTCGGTGTTCTTTTTTATCAAAG
>JAYVZI010000010.1:0-40555 GCA_043783485.1 Bacteroidota bacterium | reverse complement strand
GTCTCGCAAACCGAAATTTTCGATGAGAAACAACAACTTTTTGATACTATGTTTCAGAAACTTGGCGAAAAATGCCAAGAATTACTCAAACTAAGTTTTACCATCAAATCGATGGAGGAGGTTGCCGAAAAACTCAACGTAACTTATGGTTATGTTCGCAAAAAAAAATCATTGTGCGTAGGACAATTAACCATATGGATTCAGGAAACCAATCGCTTTAAATCTCTAAAAATTACCTAGCCATGAACGAAGATCAATACCTATTATTCGACCAATATCTTCAAAACGAAATGTCCGTTGAAGAAAAAACCAACTTCGAAAACCAATTACTATCGGATCCGGAAATGGCTTCGGCTTTTACAACTTTCAAAGATTTGAACCTGCATCTAGAAAACAAATTTGGTAACGAAAAGGATTTAAATGCCTTCAAAGAAAACTTAAAATCCATTTCTAAAGAAAATAAAAAAACCAAAGTTATTAAGTTGCAAAAATTTTATTTTGCTATTGCAGCGGTTTTTGCACTTTTGTTCGGATTGGTTTATTTTAATCAAAATTCTAATCCAAATTTCGAAGATTTTAACCAGCATCAAGACGCCTATTTTACGGAACGTGGCGATGTTATAAAAAATTTAAAATTAGCTCAAGAAGCCTATAATGCAAAAAATTATGGTAAAGCAATTCTGCTTTTCGAGGTGGTTCTAAAAGATCATTCAAGACCCGAAATCGAATATTGTTACGGAGTATCTTTACTCGAGGACAACCAAATTACAGCTGCCGAAGTTGTTTTTAATAAACTAAAAATAGGAACTTCTGTCTATAAAACCAAAGCAGTTTGGAGCCTGGCATTATCAAAACTTAAACAAAAAGATTACAAATCTTGTAAGGAAATTTTGCTCACAATCCCAAAAGATTATGAGGATTATGACCAAGTAAAAAAACTATCGAAAACTTTAAATTAAACACCATAAAATTGAACTCAATTTTTACCGATACCCATACCCATCTTTACTCCGAGGAATTCGATCAAGACCGAAGCGAAATGATTCAACGTGCCATAAAAACTGGCATTTCTCGATTTTTTATTCCAGCAATCGACTCCGCTTGTACCCAAAAAATGTATGATTTGGAGCACGATTTCCCCGAGAATATTTTCCTAATGATGGGCTTGCATCCCACATATGTAAAGGAAAATTATCTCGAGGAATTACAGCATGTCGAAGCCGAATTGTCTAAACGAAAATTTTATGCCATTGGCGAAATCGGAATCGATTTGTATTGGGACAAAACCCATTTGCCAGAGCAGCAAATTGCTTTCAAGAAACAAATTCAGTGGGCAAAACAATACAAATTACCAATCGTAATACATTGTCGCGAGGCTTTCGATGAAATTTTCGAAATTCTAGAATCCGAAAAATCAGATGATTTATTTGGAATTTTTCATTGTTTTTCAGGAACTTACGAGCAAGCATTGCAAGCCATTTCTTATAACATGAAACTCGGAATTGGCGGAGTTGTAACTTTCAAAAACGGAAAAATAGATCAATTCCTAAATCAAATCGATATAAAACATATTGTTCTCGAAACCGATTCGCCATATCTTGCACCAATTCCCTTTCGAGGAAAGCGCAACGAAAGCAGTTATATTATTAATGTTGCCACAAAATTATCCGAAATTTATAATCTCCCAATTCATGAAATTGCCAGGATTACAACTCAAAATTCGGTAGCTGTTTTTGGGATTTAACAAGGATTTGTTCTAATTTCGATATAATTTTTGTTAATTTGTTCTCGTAAAAAAAACAATTACTACATGTCTAAATTCGATGTAATCCGACCTTTTTATGACGCGGAAATAAATGAAGGAATTCGTTCCTCGATCAATCATCCTATGATGAAGGCTCTTATGAACTTTACCTTTCCCGATGTTGATGATGAAATTTGGAAAGAACAACTCAAACGAACCTATTCTATTCGCGATTTTCAATGCAATTTTATTTATCAATCTTTGCAAAAAGTCCTCGAAAAAACATCGGACGGTTTGACAACTTCGGGTTTCGAAAAACTAGAAAAAAACACATCGTATCTTTTCATATCCAATCATCGCGACATTATTCTCGACACTTCGTTGCTTAATGGTTGCCTTTTTGATCATGGATTAGTCATGACCGCATCTGCAATTGGCGACAATTTGGTCAAAAAAGCATTCATGCATACCTTGGCAAAACTTAATCGAAATTTTTTGGTTCAACGTGGTTTATCGCCTCGCGAAATGTTGCAAAGCTCCAAACTCATGTCGGAATATATTGGGCAATTATTGCTTCGCGAAAATCGTTCGGTTTGGATTGCGCAGCGCGAAGGAAGAACAAAAGACGGCAATGATGCTACAAATCCTGGCGTTCTAAAAATGCTCGGAATGGGATCCGACGAGAAAAATTTGATGCAATACTTCAAAAAAATCAAGATTGTTCCCGTTTCCATTTCCTACGAATATGATCCGACAGATGCGCTCAAAATGCCCCAACTTTTGGCAGAAGCCAATCAGGAAATTTACATTAAAAGCAAAAATGAAGACTTCATGACGCTAATGAGCGGAATTATGGGACAAAAAAAGCATATTCATATTCATGTTGGTGATATTTTGGATCAGGAATTGGATTTAATACAAGCGCAGCACGACAATACGAACAAGCAAATTCAGGCTTTGGCACAGGTTATTGATGAAAACATATTGGCTAATTACAAACTTTGGCCAACTAATTATATTGCTTTTGATATTTTAAATAAAACAAATACTCACTCAAATTTATACTCAGAAAGCGAAAAATCTCTTTTTGAACGCAGATTAGAAATGCGGATCGATCAGGACAATCCCATTGCTCTCGAAGGGTTTTTGAATATGTATGCCAATCCAGTTGTAAATAAATCCAAATTTATAAATGCAATCTAAACCTAACATTCTTCTAATTTATACTGGTGGAACAATTGGTATGATGAAAGACGCCCAAACGGGTGCGCTCAAAGCATTCAATTTTAGTAAGCTTTTGCAAAAAATCCCAGAACTGAAATTACTGGAATGTCAGATCGAAACCATTTCGTTCGAGAATCCTATAGATTCATCTAACATGAAACCCGAACAATGGACTAAAATTGCTTCGATAATCGAGGATAATTATGGTGCTTTTGATGGTTTTGTGGTCTTGCATGGATCGGACACGATGTCCTATTCGGCATCGGCATTGAGTTTTATGCTCGAAAATTTAAGTAAACCTGTAGTTTTTACTGGCTCTCAATTACCAATCGGAGATTTGCGAACCGATGCAAAGGAAAACCTGATAACTGCAATTCAGATCGCAGCTTTAAAAAACAAAAACAAACCAGTTATTCAGGAAGTTTGCCTTTATTTTGAGTACAAATTGTATCGCGGAAACCGAACTACGAAAATAAATGCAGAACATTTCAAAGCATTTACATCGCCAAATTACCCGGAATTAGTAGAATCTGGAGTTCATTTAAAAGTAAATTCCGAATTAATAATAAGTAAGACCAACTCAAAAAAACTTCAAGTTCATAAAAAATTAGATGATAATGTTGCCATCATAAAAATGTTTCCGGGAATAAATGAAATTGTTTTTTCAGCAATTTTAAAAATTCCAAACCTTAAAGGAATAGTTTTAGAAACTTATGGTTCTGGGAATGCGCCAACTGAGGATTGGTTTATTTTAGCATTGAAAAAAGCCATAAAAAGCGGTTTACACGTTATAAATGTTACACAATGTTCGGGCGGAAGCGTGAGTATGGGACAATATGAAACGAGTACAATGCTCAAAAAAATTGGAGTAATTTCTGGAAAAGATATTACAACTGAAGCCGCAATTACTAAATTAATGTATTTATTGGGGCAAAACGTGGCGCCAAATCTGTTCAAAACCATTTTCGAAACGTCCCTTCGCGGAGAAATGATATAATATTGAAAATTTTACTTTCTAAACTCGATTTTTTTCATGTTATTTGCATTCCATAAAAAGAGAGGTGGCCGAGTGGCTGAAGGCGCACGCTTGGAAAGCGTGTATATGGCAACATATCGAGGGTTCGAATCCCTTTCTCTCTGCAAAACTTTATCCAAAGTAAACCGAAACCCCTAAAAGCTTATGCTTTTAGGGGTTTTATGTTTAAAAGTGTATTTAAATCATTCATTAATTCGTGAATTATAGGGGCACAATTCGGGGCACAATTATTTTTGAAATAAAAGTGCCCCGAATTGTACATAAATCCCTGTAAAACAAGCTGGTTCAAAAAATGAACATCTTGTTGTTTTCTTTAGTAAGTCCATGCTAATAACGATAATAAAGAATATAAAATTTGTTGAAAATTAATTCCTTTAACCCGTTGGGTGTAATAATTTTTTGAAGCTAATTTTATAATAATTGTCACATTGAGCTTGTCGAAATGCATTATTATAAGGTTTTTAATTCCTTTTGTCAGAACAAGCTAGCTCAGACTGACACTTTAGCAATAATTTAGTTTATTTTTAATTCAATAAGTCTATTTTTAACATATTTTGATAATTACACCCAACGGGTTCCTTTATTTTGAGTATTTAATAAATGAACGGCTGTTAAACTTTGTTAAATTAATTTCCAAAATCCCTAAATCATCTAAAAAAAGGTATTTTTGGTGTAACAATACAATGAATTATATTACAAACAACAATCTATAAATTAATTATTAATCTTTTTATGAAAAACTCATTAATGGCACTAAGCGCAACACTCATGTTAGGCGGAGTTGCTTCTGCTCAGAAAGTAGCTTTCGAAGAATACAATCTCGATAACGGATTACATGTAATATTGCATAACGATCCATCGGCACCAGTAGTAATTACATCCGTAATGTATCATGTTGGCTCTAAAAACGAAAATCCAGATCGTACAGGTTTTGCGCACTTTTTTGAACATTTATTGTTCGAAGGAACTCAGAACATTAAACGTGGAGAATGGTTTAAAATTGTAACTTCAAACGGAGGAACAAATAATGCAAACACGTCCGATGACAGAACGTATTACTACGAAGTTTTCCCATCTAACAATCTAGAATTAGGACTTTGGATGGAATCCGAAAGATTAATGCATCCTGTAATTAATCAAATTGGGGTAGATACGCAAAACGAAGTTGTAAAAGAGGAAAAACGCCTTAGAGTGGATAACCAACCTTATGGAAGCTTAATGGCCGAGGTCAAAAAAAATATATTTGTAAATCACCCGTACCGATGGACAACAATTGGGTCTATGGAACATCTTGATGCTTCAAAATTAGAAGAATTTCAAGCTTTTAACAAAAAATTCTATGTGCCAAATAATGCAGTTTTGATTGTTGCAGGAGATCTAAACGATATTCCTAAAACCAAAGAATGGGTTAAAAAATATTTTGGAATAATCCCAAGAGGCGCAGATATCGAGAAAAAAACTTTTGTCGAAGAACCAATTACAAAACCATTGCATGCAGAATACCAAGATGCTAACATTCAAAAACCAATGATAGTAGCTTCGTACAGAACACCATCAATGAAAACAAGAGATGCTAGAGTTTTAGACATGATTTCTACGATTTTAAGCGACGGAAAAAGCTCTAGATTGTACAAAAAAATTGTCGATGAAAAGAAAATGGCACTACAAATAGGAGCTACAAACAACAGCCAAGAGGATTACGGAATGTATCTTATATACGGTTTGCCTCAAGGAACATTTACTGCTACGGATATTGTTAAGGAAATTGATGAAGAAATTGTAAAACTTCAAACCCAGTTAGTTTCTGATAAAGAAATGGAAAAATTACGAAACAGATACGAAAATGATTACGTAAACGGAAACGCATCTGTCGAAGGAATTGCTTCTAACTTAGCTACTTTTTATATGCTATATGGCGATGTAAATTTGATTAATACAGAAATTGAAATCTACAGATCAATCACCGCAAAAGAAATTCAAGAAGTTGCAAAAAAATATCTAAACCCAAACCAACGATTGATTTTAGATTATGTTCCAACAAAAGATAAAGCTCAAAACTAGACAAACTGAATCATGAAAAAATCAATAATTATCCTATCCAGCTTGTTTTTAACTTTAATTATGCAAGCACAAGACAGAACTCAGCCAAAACCTGGTCCAGCACCAACTATAAATATCAAAAAACCAGTATCATTCACATTGCCAAACGGTTTGAAGGTATTAGTTGTTGAGAACCACAAACTCCCTAGAGTTTCTTTCAACCTAAGTATAGACAATACGCCAGCTGCCGAAGGAAACAAAAAAGGAACCGATAACCTTACAAGCTCGTTGCTAGGAAACGGAAGCCAAAAAGTTACTAAAGACGCATTCAATGAAGAAATCGATTTTCTAGGTGCGGATTTAAACTTTTATTCCTCTGGAGCATCAGCAAATTGCTTGTCTAAATATTCTGGAAGAATTTTAGAATTAATGGCCGATGGTGCATTAAATCCAAATTTTACCCAAGTAGAATTCGATAAAGAAAGAGATAAACTTATCGAAAACCTTAAAACCAACGAAAAAAATGTTGCAGTAGTAGCAGGAAGAGTTCAAAGCGTTTTGGCATACGGGAAATCACATCCTTTTGGAGAATATCTTAGCGAGCAAACCATCAAAAACGTAACTCTAGATGATGTAAAACAAAACTATCATACCAACTTTGTTCCAGAAAACGCTTATTTAGTAGTTATTGGTGATGTAAAATTTAAGGAAACCAAAAAAGCGGTCGAAAAACTTTTTGGCGATTGGGCAAAAGCAACTGCTCCAGTTTTAACTTATTCTGACCCAACAAATGTGCAATACACACAAATTAATTTTGTGGATATGCCAAACGCAGTTCAGTCGGAAATTGCATTGCAAAATACCGTGAATTTAAAAATGGGAGACAAGGATTATTTTGCAGCAATTGTAGCAAATCAAATACTTGGAGGTGATTTTAATAGTTATTTGAACATGAATCTTCGTGAAGCTCACGGTTGGACTTATGGAGCAAGATCCGGAATAAACGGAAGCAAAAACATATCAACTTTCAAGGCATCTACGCAAGTAAGAAACGCTGTAACCGATAGCGCAGTAGTAGAATTCATAAAAGAATTTAAAAAAATCCGAACCGAAAAAGTTTCTGACGAAGTGCTAAGCAACGTAAAAGCAGGTTATATTGGAAAATTTGTAATGCAAATCGAAAAGCCACAAACTGTTGCAGGTTACGCACTTAGAATAAAAACGCAAGGACTTCCTGAAGATTTTTATGAAAATTATATCAAAAACATAAACGCAGTTACCGCCGATGATGTTCTTGCTGCAGCTCAAAAATATTTCCTTGCAGACAATACACGAATCATCATTGTAGGAAAAGGAAGTGAAGTAGTTTCTGGGTTGGAAAAACTAAAAATTCCAATGTTTTATTTCGATAAATACGGAAACCCAACCGACAAACCCGTTATGAAAAAAGCGGCTCCAGTAGGAGTAACTGCAAAAACGGTTTTAGATAATTATATAAAAGCCATTGGTGGAGAAAAAGCTGTAAGTGCAGTAAAAACAATTGCTATGACAGGAAATGCAAAAATTCCTCAAGCTCCATCACCAATAAGTTTTGTTTCTAAAAAAGATGTAAAAGGAAAAACATTAGTCGAAATTTCGATGATAGGAATGGGAAGCCTTATGAAGCAAGTAGTGAACGAAAAAACGGCATACGCAGTTCAGCAAGGGCAACGCAAAGATTTTGCAGGCGATGAACTTGCAGAGAAAAAAGCAAATGCAACAACATTTGATGAATTACTATTATCCAAAAAAACCGATTTAGTTCTTGACGGAATCGAAACACTAAACGGAAATGATGCCTATGTTATTAAAAACGGAAAATCGACTTTGTACTACGATGTGAAATCTGGACTTAAAGTTTCGGAACTAAAATCAGTAGGCGAAGGAGATAAAAAAATGACAGTTTCTACAAGTTTTGCAGATTATAAAGATGTAAAAGGAGTAAAAATTCCTTTCGAAATGATTGTTAATCAAGGTTTTGATTTAGACATCAAAATGACCGATGTAAAAATCAACGAAGGAGTTGTGGACAAAGATTTCGAATAAAAATTAGTTTTATAAAATTAAAGCTGTCAAGAAATTGGCAGCTTTTTTGTTTAAAGCAAATTCCTATGTAATTTTTTTATATATAAAACTTCAAAACCTATGTAACTATGTGGTGAAAAGCCAAAAACTATTTTTTACTCGACAAATAAACCCCAATCAGAATAATAAATGCACCCAAAAACTGAATTGGCGTAAGCATTTCATGATCTAACAATCCCCAAAAAAACGCCACAACAGGAATAAGATAAGTAACAGATGTTGCAAAAACTGGCGACGAAATTTGTATTAATTTAAAGAAAATAATATTTGCAATTCCTGTTCCAACAACTCCCAAAACCATTATAAACAAAACCGAATGTTGCACTTTCTCAACATGAATTAGATCCAGAAAACCTGTCGAAAACAAAATAATTAATGCAGGAAAAAGCATTACAACAAAATTTCCAGTTGATATCGTTAGCGGACTCAAATCCGATAAGTATTTTTTTATCAAATTTACATTTGTTGCATAACAAACCGATGCAATAAGGACCAAAATAGCGTAGTAATAATTTTGCTCCGGATGATTTACGGCTCCGTTCAAAATGAGCAAAGCGCTACCAATTAAGCCAATAATAACGCCATAAATTTGACTTTTCTGGAAAGTTAATCCAAAAGCCAATGCGCCAATTATTAGCGTATTAAGAGGAGTTAAAGAATTTAGAATAGAACTCACCGAACTATCAATCTGGGTTTGTGCAATTGCAAATAGAAAAGCAGGAATAAAGGTTCCAAATAAGGAGGTGAGCGCAATATATTTCCATTTAAATTGAGGAATATTTGGCAAAGTTCTAAAACCAATTATCAGCAAAAAAACCGCTGCAAAAATAATTCGCAACGAACCCAACTGAAAAGGATTTAGACCAACCAATCCTTTTTTTATCAAAATAAAGGAACTTCCCCAAATTAAGGCAAGACCAATCAGAAAAATCCATTTTGTGTTTTTTGATTCCATAATTTATGTTTTACTTAACAAAACTCCGCAAATTTTATGAATAATGACAATTTATTTTCGTTATTTTTGTAACCAATTACGAATTAAGCAATTAAAAACATTTAAAAATATAAAAACACATCCTATGAAAACTTTTACTAAATCATTTTTTGCAGTAGCCATTTCGGGAATGCTTTTTGTGAGTTGCAAACCAACTGATAGTGCTCCAAAACCCGAAGCTAGTATAGCAAAAACCCCAATTGCTGCCGATGCTAAATTGGCAACTGCAAGCTTTACAATCGACGGAATGACTTGCGCCATTGGTTGTGCAAAAACTATCGAAAAAGAACTTAACGATACTCAGGGAGTAAAAACTGCAAAAGTAGATTTCGACAAAAAATCTGCAACGGTAGAGTATGACACAAATACACAATCTCCAGAAAAATTAGTTCAAATTGTAGAAAAAACGGGCGACGGAGCAACTTATAAAGTGTCTAATCTAAAGAATTCATCGGATAAAGCCATGATTTTTGATCAAGAAAAAGAAACGTTAAAAAAACCAATTACAAAAAAACTTAAGAAAGCTGCTGTAAAAACAGCCGAACAAAAACCATCTTGTTGTGCAGGAAAAAAACATTGTGCAATGGATGAGAAAAAAGAAACTATGTAATTTTTATTCCTTAATTTATAAAAACAAGGAACTCAATTGAGTTCCTTGTTTTTTGCTTCAATCCAAGACGATTTTAAAATTGGTTTTTAATTTTTCTAAAAATCACTTCCATTTTAGAGTTTCCATCAGCTTTTGCATATCGTTTTTTATATAACTTGTAGCAGGCATAATCGAGTCGTAATTGGGTTTTGCATAAAAGTAAACCGAGCAATCCAAAAAATGTTTGGTGCTGTCCGTTACGTAAAATTGTGCATTTGTAGCCGCATTTCCGTTCACGTTATAAAACATTCCATACACTTTTTTGTCAGCGTTTATGTAAGGTTGCTCTAGGATATCGTCTGCTTTTATGACGTGTGCATAGGTTAGTTTTTGAGCGTCTTTCAGCAAATTATTAATGTTTCCGTTTACGGGTTTATAGCTTAAATATAAAGTTGCTTTCATTTTTGGATAACTAATTTCGAAACTGCAATTGGGTTTTCCTTTTATAATTGCGGCATCATTCATATCGAAAGTAAATGGGCAATTTCCCTCGAAATGTGCATATTTTGCCTCGGGATAATCCAACCTCAAATAGCCAGATGGTTTGGGTAAAACATCATTTTTACAAGAGGAAAATCCTAGAATTATAAGTGGTAAAATGGTTAATTTCTTGAACATGTTTTTTTGTTTTTTGAAAGTCTAATTTTATTTTATTAATCCGTTTTATCTTTAACGAACCAAGAAGATGCAAAAGCTGTAAATGTACCAAAAAGTCCAACTCCTGCGGTCATTAATATAACTGCGATAATTCTACCCTCAGTTGTAACGGGGTATTTATCTCCATAACCAACAGTAGTAATAGTCACGTAGGCCCACCACAAAGCATCTTCGGCGGTTTTAATATTACTTTCCTTCACCGTTTCAACTTGTAAAATCGCAATAGATGAAAAAATAATGAGCATTACAGCAAAAATTGCCACAGAGGTAAATGCACCTTTTGCTTTATTTCTAAATAAATGTTCAATGAGTTTTTTTGATGATCTAAATGCTCTAATAATTCTTAAAACACGAATTAATCTTAAAATTCTTCCTAATCTAAAATAATTCATAAATGGGATACTCGACAATAAATCAATCCAACCCCAACGCATAAATTTCATTTTATTTTTTGCATTTTTAAATCTTAAAACAAAATCAAAAAGAAAAATAAAACAAATTGAATTATCAATAAAATTTAAGAGTTTTGAAATTTCGTTAGGCAAAGCAAAAAATGTTTCAATTAATAATGCTCCTAAAACGTAAATGGTTAAAATAGAAATTATAATATTAAAATAACCTAACTCTTCAATATTTTCCTCATTCATGTTTTTTATTTTACAATTTTTCTGCTTTTTATTAGATACAAATCATATCTAATAAAACCCCAATCACTCCAACGTTACTTTTATTTGTTTCACTCTTTTTTTATCTACGGTTTCAATCCTAAAAAGGCAATCGGAAAAGGGGATTTGTTGTCCTTTTTTTGGAAAATTTCCTAAAATTTCTAATATAAATCCAGCCAGTGTTTCGGCTTCGCCTTTGCTATTCTCAAAATCTTCGCCATCGCGATCAATGATTCTGTAAAAATCTTTTAGGTTTATTTTACCTTCAAAAATATAGTTTTTTTCGTCAATTTTAGAAAAATTTAGCGTATCATCATCAAATTCATCACTAATATCCCCAACAATTTCCTCGATAACATCTTCTAGAGAAACCAATCCCGAGGTTCCGCCATACTCATCGACCACAATTGCTAAATGACTTTTCATGGACTGAAAATCCTTGAGTAAATTATCTAATTTTTTGTTTTCGGGTACAAAAAACGGCTCGCGAAGCAATGTTTTCCAATCAAATTCCTTTTTGTCGATGTGCGGCAACAAATCCTTGACAAATAAAACGCCTTCGATTTGATCCATATTATCTCGATAAACCGGAATTCGGGAATAACCTTTGTCTATTATTTTTGGATAAATCTCCGAGAAGGTTTCCTCGATTTCCAGTCCAAAAATATCTATTCGCGGACTCATAACTTGTTTTGTATCTGTATTTCCAAAGGAAACAATGCCTTCCAGAATTTTTTGTTCCTCTTGAGATGTTCCTTCGGAGGAAGTAAGTTCAAGCGCTTGCGACAACTGATCTACCGAAAAATTAGATTTTTGTTTCCCTAATTTATCTGTCAAAAATAAGGTTATGGATCGCATGGGCAAACTAATTGGCGACAACAATTTATCTAAAATTGATAGCGGAAAAGCAATAAAAAACGAAAATTTAAGGTTGTTTCTGCTGGCGTAAATTTTTGGTAAAACTTCGGCAAAAAGCAAAATAAGGAAAGTTACCACGACAACTTCAATCAAAAACCGAAACCAATAAGGTGTAATATTTACAAATAATTTTTCGGCTAGAAAGGAAAATAGCATTACAACTGCAATATTCATAAAGTTGTAAGTGACTAAAATTGTAGCTAAAAGTTTTTTTGGTTTTGACAAAAGTCCGGCTATAATTTGAGTTTTTGCAGGATTTAAGGTGTTTGCATCGTCTAGATCTTTTTGCGTAAGCGAAAAAAGTGCAATCTCGGCAGCAGAAACCAATGCGGAACAAAAAAGCAAAAACATAATACCAATTATACCAAAAAGCAAGTTGGTATCTATGGATTTCAAAATTTCTAAACTGGGATCAGGATCCAAATCAAATAGGATTAGTTAAACAATTAGAACGGCAAATCGTTTTCGGGTTTTGGCACATTCTGCGGGTCAAAGTTAGTATTTTTTGTTGGTTCGTTAGATTTATTTTCTTTATTGGCTTCGGTTTCTTTTTTTGTGGTCAGGAACGTAAACTCGGTTACCTGGATTTCGGTGGTATATTTTGTGGTTCCATCATCTGCGAGCCATTGTCTGGATTTTATTCGGCCTTCTACAAATATTTTATCGCCTTTGGTCAAATATTTTTCGCACAATTCCGCGGCTTTATTTTTTACAACTAGGTTGTGCCACTCGGTTGTTGTAATTTTTTCGTTCGTGGTTTTGTTAATATAAACCTCGTTTGTTGCTAGCGGAAATCGACCAATGCAGTTGCCACCATCGAAATAATGCATTTTTACTTCGTCGCCAAGATGCCCAATTAGCATGACTTTATTTAATGTTCCGCTCATTTTTTATGAAAAATATTTACATCAAAATTAGTGATAATTTCAGAAACTTGGTAATTCCTTTTCAATAAAATTGAAAATCACAATCGGAAACGGAAAAGTTTTGAGGTTTTCGAAATTAATTCCGTTTTCTAAATTTCCTTTTACAGCGACTTTCCAAAACCGAACATGCAGTTTTTGATGTGTGAGTTTATGAATTATTTGTTCGGAATTTATTTCGGAAAGAGAAATAATTTGGTTTTCTGCTTTTAATTCATTTGCAATAAAATCTAAATCGACTTCGGTTTCCGTTTCTATCAACGGAAATTCGAATAAGTTTTGCCAGATTCCTTTTTCGGTTCGTTTCTGGATTTTTGTATGATTTTTTTCGTCTATATATATAAGGTAGTTCAGAAAACGGTCTCGAACTTTTATTTTTTTGGTTTTTACAGGGAGTAAACCCACTTTCTTTTTTTGCAAAGCGGCACAACTTTCATTAAAAACGCAAATGGTACAATTAGGACTTTTAGGAACACATTGCAAAGCGCCAAACTCCATTATTGCTTGGTTAAATTGTGCTGGATTATTTTTTGGCATGAGCTCAAAAGCCAAATCTGCAAATATTTTTTTGTTGGCTGCAATTGCAATATCATCCTCGATATCGAAATACCGCGAAAGCACCCGAAAAACATTTCCGTCTACCACGGGAACAGCTTCGTTATAAGCAAAAGAGGCAATTGCGGCTGCGGTATAATCGCCAATTCCTTTTAGTTTTAGTAAATCTTTGAAATTATTGGGGAATATTCCGTTTTTTTCGAAAGCTATAATTTGTGCAGTTTTATGCAAATTTCGGGCACGGGAATAGTATCCTAATCCTTGCCAAAGTTTCAGAACTTCCTCTTCGGAGGCATTTGCTAAATCTAAAACAGTAGGAAAAGTTGTGGTAAACGCATAAAAATAGGGCATTCCTTGTACAACTCTTGTTTGTTGTAGCATGATTTCCGAGAGCCAAATTGGGTAGGGATCTTGTGTATTTCTCCACGGTAAATCGCGCTTGTTTTGTAAATACCATTTTATCAATACGTTAGAAAAATCCATGTTTATTTATTAGACTGCAAAAGTAAAAGTTTATGTAATTAAATTTTAATCAATTAGCTTGAATTATTGTTTTTTTAATTCGTATATTTGCAACCTCAAAAAAAATACTATCACATTAATACGAAAGAAAATGACGAAAGCAGATATCGTAGCAAAAATTTCAGAAAAATTAGGTCTTGAAAAAGGAGATGTTCAGGCAACTGTTGAAACATTCATGGAAGAAGTAAAAAACTCTCTAGAAACTGGAGATAATGTTTACTTGAGAGGTTTTGGAAGTTTCATCATCAAAACAAGAGCTGAAAAAACTGGAAGAAACATTTCTAAAAATACCACGATTAAGATTCCAGCACACAATATTCCAGCATTTAAACCTGCAAAAGTTTTTGTAGAAGGAGTAAAAACAAATAACGAAGCAAAATAAAATATTTATTAATCACTAAACTCAAAAGATATGCCAAGTGGTAAAAAAAGAAAGAGACATAAGGTAGCAACGCACAAACGCAAAAAAAGAGCGAGAGCTAACCGTCACAAAAAGAAAAAGTAGTCTAACTACTTTTTTCTTTTTTAAAGTTCATTGAAATTGAAAAGAAAGATTAAAAGATGAAGTTAAATAGAGATTAGACTAAACGGTCAAATATTTAAGAATCTAATACTCTAAAATTTCTTTTCACCGGGTACAAAAACCTGTTTAAAATATTGTTTAATCCATCCTTGCTGAAAAGTTGATGGTTAATAGTTGATAGTTAATTGATTTTCAATAGCTGACAACCAATAATCACAACAATAAGTCTGGATAAAAATCCACAGCGTGAATAAAGAATTAATCATCCGATCTAATCCTGAAGCCGTAGATTTTGCCTTATTAAAAGATGGAAAACTCGTTGAATTACACAAAGAACAAGAAACAAGCAACTTCCAGGTTGGTGATATTTTTATTGCCAAAATCAGGAAACCAGTTGCTGGTCTAAACGCTGCTTTTGTAAATGTTGGCTACGAAAAAGACGCCTTTTTACACTATCACGACTTAGGACCCAACCTTGCGTCCCAACTGAAATTCATCAAACTTGTAAGCGCAGGTAAACAAAAAGATTTCTCCCTAAAAAACTTTCAGTTTGAAAAAGAAATTGATAAAAATGGCTCGATTGCAGATATTATCAACGCCAACCAATCAATTTTAGTACAAGTTGTTAAGGAACCAATATCGACCAAAGGACCAAGAATTAGCTCTGAGCTATCACTTGCAGGAAGATTTATTGTTCTAGTCCCATTTTCCGACCGTGTATCTGTTTCACAAAAAATAGAAGAAAAAGGCGAAAAAGACCGACTAAAAAAACTTGTACATGCTATCAAACCAAAAGGATTTGGTGTTATTGTTCGTACAGTAGCCGAAGGCAAAACCACAACAGAATTAGAAAAAGATTTGCAGAACCTCCTAGAGAGATGGACTGCAATGTGTAAAAAATTACCAACTGCTCATCATCCGTCCAAAGTGTTAGGCGAGCTCAATAGAGCATCATCCATACTTCGCGACGTTTTTAACGATACCTTTAGCGGAATCCAAATAGATGACGAAGAGTTGTACAACCAAACAAAGGATTACTTGCAAGAAATTGCACCATCCAAAACATCGATTGTTAAGTTTTATCAATCTAAAGACACACCGATTTTCGAGAAATACAACATAGAGAGACAAATCAAGACTTCCTTCGGGAAAACGGTTTCGATGAGTAAAGGAGCTTATTTGATTATTGAACACACTGAAGCTCTGCACGTTATAGACGTAAATAGCGGAAACCGTTCCAATAAAGCTTCGAACCAAGAAGATACTGCAATGGAAGTTAATATGATAGCTGCTGCCGAAATCGCCAGACAATTGCGTTTGCGTGATATGGGTGGAATTATCGTAGTAGATTTTATCGACATGTCCGATCCAGAAAATCGCAAAGTCTTGTTCGACTTCCTGAGGGAAGAAATGAGCGATGACAAAGCAAAACACAAAATCTTACCGCCAAGTAAATTTGGATTAGTTCAAATTACAAGACAACGCGTAAGACCAGAAGTAAATATAAAAACAAGAGAAGAAGACCCTAATAACGAAAACGGAGAAATAGAAGCTCCCATTCTTATTATCGACAAAATAGCTTCGGATCTAGAGCGATTGCTAAAAACTCACAATAAAGTTGTGCTTAATGTACACCCTTTTGTAGCTGCATACCTCGAAAAAGGATTTCCATCTATCCGCTCGAAATGGTTTTTCGAACACAAAAAATGGATAAAAATAATTCCGCGTGACGCTTACACGTATCTTGATTATCACTTTTTTGATAAACAAGGGAATGAAATAAAAGAATAAAAAAAACCGTCCCAATGTATTGGGACGGTTTTTTTATGCCTTTTTTTGAACTTAATTTAATCCATATTCCAAACGAACAGTAATTCTAGCCGTTTTATTTTTACTAAAAGTATCGTTATTTCCTCCATAACTATCATCCTCGGTAGAGCCTTGCCCTGTAATTTGGAAAACTCCCATACTGGCATTTTTGAGTTTCCCCAAACTACCATCGGCTGTTTTTACGATTTTATTGGCGCGTTCACTAGCATCTTTAGTAGCGTTTTCTATCAAACTTTGTTTTAGACTTGGCAAATCAGAATAAGTGTACTGAATTGTATTTGAAGTAAGCTCAATTCCTGAATTAATTAATTCCGAAGTTTTGCTTGACACTTCTTCGATACGTTTCATGAGATCTGGATTTTTCTTGGCTGAAAAAGCAATTGTTTGAGTTGCTTCATAACCATCAAAAACTTGCTCTACTTTATTTTGATAGGTGTTTTCGGTGCTTTCGGTTCTAATTTCTCTAAATTTTTTCTGAAAATTTACGGCTCCAAATGAAAAATCATTGGCTTTAAATCCCTTTCCAACAAAAAAATCTGAAACAATTTTTTGATCAGAAATAATCTTACTATAAGCTGTTTTGATATCTATACTATTGGTTGTAAAACTTCCCGACCAAAGGATTTCGTCTGACACAAAATCTTTTGTGCCTAAACCAATAACGGAAATCGAATCTAGGTTTTCGTTTCTGTTTTTGAAAGATCTTCCTAAAATCCAAGCGGTTAGCACAATTGCAAGTCCAATTATGAGCGAAGTTTTAATTTTGGTTTCCATAAAATTTTTAGATAATAGATTTATTTATATAACACGAAAGAGATTTATATATTGTAGTAAATATAAAATATTTTTGATTTAAAACTATAAAAATTACTTTCTTCTTTCGGCAAAAAATCGTTTCATTAAATCGGAACATTCATTGGCTAAAACTCCAGAAACAACATTGGTTTTGGGATGAAGTTGGGTTCCTAATTTTGTAAAACCACGATTTTCATCGGTTGCGCCAAAAACTATCTTCGAAATCTGACTCCAATACAAAGCACCAGCGCACATTTGGCAAGGCTCGAGCGTTACATAAAGTGTGCAACCCATTAGGTATTTACCGCCAAGAAAATTAGCAGCCGCAGTGATAGATTGCATTTCGGCATGAGCAGTTACATCATTTAGCAATTCGGTTAGGTTGTGGCTTCTGGCAATGATTTTATTGTCGATTACTACGATTGCTCCTACAGGAATTTCGCCTTTTTGGAAAGCGGTTTCGGCTTCTTGCAAAGTTTTTTTCATGAAATAATCGTCGGTAAAAATGTCTATCATAGAACAAAAATAGTTCTTTTTTATTTAAGGTTAGAGTTCTACAAATTCTTAATTTAACTCCGCTTTATGCCTCCAATACAAATCACTAATTATATCTTGTATTTCTTTCATGTTACTATTTGACTCTCCTTTATTAAACCCTACTATATTTCCATATACTCCACCATTCATTTTTTGTCCATTTATTGTTGTGTAGTTTGTTTCTAAACTGTTATAAATTTCTCCAGTAAAGTCTAGAGTTAAGCAGTTTTCATTTTCTTTATTTTGAGAAAATACTGTCCAATTTGAAATTGGAATTTGAGAATCTGAAGTGAATCCTCCAGAGTAATTATCTGATATTCTACTAATATATTTCAATTGTATGTTGGAAACAATATGGAAAATTTGTGGTCTTTTATATTGACCATCAATTCCATATTTAAAATCAAATGAATAAATTAAAGTGTTTCCGATAATATCGAAATTATAATTCGAAAAAGAAACAATTCCTGGGTCATTTGATGCTTCAGAATCTCTATATTTTATTATAATATTTTTAGTATAGTTTCTTAAAATAGATAAAATGGTTGCTTTTTTTTCATCAACGGTTTTTGTTGTTTTTTTAGGAACATTTTTATTTGTAGTCTTAACAATTTTAGTTTGATTATCCGTTGAAACATGACCTCCATCCACTGCGTAATCTATGTTTAATCCCATTTCAGTAGAAACTTTTTTACCATCTATAATTTGTATCGTCCAATCTTTTTCTGTTAACATTAATGCTTTTATTGTAGCTTTATTCAATTCTGGGAAATCGCTAATTGCTACTGGAGTTACTATTTTCCCATTTTCATTAACGACAAAATTTAAATTAACTTGACATCCATTAAAATTAGGAATATTAGGTCTGATGGTATGTTCAGAAATAAAGAAATTAATTGCTTGCCTACAACCATTTATGTTTTTATTTCCTTTGTATGCAAATGATTGATTAAAAGGAGTTTGGGCACCACTGTTTTTTTTCGAAGTATTCATAATTTTCTTACTCTTATTTGCTAATCCAGAGTTTTCAATCATTTCCGTAAACCCCCAACTTGTCCATTCTATTTCGGGCTCTCCCGCTAAATCTGTCGGGTGCAAAAATTCTTTTTGGCATTTTTGGGTGCTATTAGGACAAATTACCTGATGTGGTGCAGCAACATTATTATATCTAGGAAAATCACTACAATTGTCTTCTATACAAAAATGATCTATTTGAGCTCTACCATTATTTACACAAAATCGTTCATCAGGGTCAGATATAATTCCACTTTTTATATTTTTGCATCTGAGTATGTTGATACTGTTATATGCCCAATATTTATTACTACTATTATTCACTTCTAAATAAATGATATATCGATTGAATGCTGTCCCGGTTTCTGGGTTTTTCATCAACCCCATTTCCGATAAGTGGTAGGTTACAGTTACTCCTTGTTCGTTAAATATTATTTTACTTTCTTGAGCAAAACTTACATGCCCAAAAATTATAAAAAAGATTGCTGATAATATTATTTTTTTCATGATTTTGTTTTTAATTAACAGTATAAATCTCTATAAAAAAATCGAAAAAACAAAATAAATAGTATCAAATGCATAAAAATTACGATAAATGGTAAAATTTTAAGAAATCAATGTTGTTTTTCGTAAATAAGAATCTATTGTAATTTTTGTGAAACCAAAATCCAATTAATACAATCCAAATAATTTGCTTTTTTACACTATTTTTGTAATATGAAAACCAATCTTCTTCAAAATATCTTTAACCCTACCGATTTACGGAAACTTCAAATCAATCAATTACCACAATTAGCTGAGGAACTTCGTGAGTTTATTATAGATATTGTCTCAGTCAAGGAAGGTCATTTGGGAGCAAGTCTTGGTGTTGTAGAACTTACAATTGCCTTGCATTATGTTTTTGACACACCAAATGATTTATTGGTTTGGGATGTCGGACATCAGGCTTATGGTCATAAAATATTGACCGAACGCCGAGAAAATTTTCATACCAATAGGCAACTAGGCGGCATTTCGGGCTTTCCAAATAGAGCAGAAAGTAAGTATGATACTTTTGGAGTTGGGCATTCATCAACAGCCATATCTGCCGCATTAGGAATGGCAATTGCCTCTAATCTAAATGGCAAAATCGAGAAACAACACATAGCAATTGTTGGAGATGCATCTATCGCCAGCGGAATGGCGTTCGAGGGTTTAAATCATGCAGGGGTTACAAATGCCAATTTATTGGTAATCCTAAACGACAATGCAATTGGGATTGATCCTAGTGTAGGCGCGCTCAAAAATTATCTTACTGCTGTAAAAGAAGGAAAAAACCCAAAACAAAACAATATCATCAAATCATTGAATTTCGATTATTCAGGACCCATCGATGGGCATGATATTTTTGCAGTAATCACCGAATTAGAAAGGTTAAAAAAAATAAAAGGACCAAAATTCCTTCATATTATAACCACAAAAGGAAAAGGCTTACCACAAGCCGAAGCCGACCAAGTAAAATACCATGCGCCAGGAAAATTTGACAAAAATACTGGCGAAATCCACTTTAAATCAGAAGAAAATTTACCTCCAAAATTTCAAGATGTTTTTGGTTTGACTATTTTAGATTTAGCCAGAAAAAACGAAAAAATTATTGGAATTACGCCCGCAATGCCTTCCGGAAGTTCTCTAAAATTCATGATGGACGAGCTCCCAAAACGCGCTTTCGATGTGGGAATTGCAGAGCAACATGCAGTAACTCTAGCGGCCGGAATGGCAACTCAAGGCATGGTTGTTTTTTGTAATATATACTCTACTTTTTTGCAACGTGCTTACGATCAGGTTATTCATGATGTGGCGTTACAAAATTTGCCTGTAATTTTTTGTTTGGATCGTGCGGGTTTAGTTGGCGAGGACGGAGCTACGCATCATGGCGTTTTCGATTTGGCGTATCTAAATTGTATTCCAAACCTTATCATTCATGCTCCGCTAAACGAAATAGACTTGCAAAACATAATGTACACCGCGTCCTTAGGGTTGAATCATCCAATAGCAATTCGATATCCTCGTGGTCGTGGCGTAGTTGCTGGTTGGAAAGAAAATTATTTTGGTAAATATCAAAAAATCGAAATAGGAAAAGCCAAACAATTACAAAACGGCTCCACAATTGCAATTTTATCCACAGGTACAATTGGAAATAATGTAAACCAAGCGCTTTCTAATGTTAAAAATAAATCCGATTTCTCACATTATAATTTTCCGTTTGTAAAACCTTTGGATACAAAATTACTAAAAGATATTTTCATGAAATATGACCAAATAATAACGGTCGAAGAAAATGTAATTCTCGGAGGATTTGGTAGTGCCGTTAATCAGTTTTACTTAAATAATAAATATACTATTTTGATTAAAAATATCGGAATTCCAGATTCTTTTATAGAACACGGAACGGTTTTAGAACTTCAAAAAATTTGCGGAATCGATGTGGATAGTTTAGCAAAATTATTCCAGAACTTTTAAACCAAAAAAAACCCGAACATTTGTTCGGGTTTTGTGTAATATAAAAACTAAATACTAGTATCTGTAATATTCTGGTTTGTATGGACCATCAACACCAACTCCAATATACGCAGCTTGATCGTTACGCAAAGTCTCTAATTCTACTCCAAGTTTTGCAAGGTGCAAGAAAGCTACTTTTTCATCAAGATGTTTAGGTAACATATAAACTTCGTTGTTGTAATTTGCTGAGTTTTTGTACAATTCGATTTGAGCCAAAGTTTGATTTGTAAACGAGTTACTCATTACAAAACTTGGGTGACCAGTAGCACAACCAAGATTTACCAATCTTCCTTCAGCAAGGATCAAAATCTCAACACCATCAATAGTATATTTATCTACTTGTGGTTTGATTTCAACTTTTGTATCGCCGTAATTATCATTTAACCAAGCCATATCAATTTCGTTATCAAAATGCCCAATGTTACAAACGATAGTTTTATCTTTCATTGCACGGAAATCGCTTTCCAACACAATATCTTTATTTCCAGTAGTTGTAATTACAATATCGGCAGTTTTAACAACAGTCGATAATTTTTTCACCTCAAATCCGTCCATAGCAGCTTGCAATGCACAAATTGGGTCAATTTCGGTAACCGTTACAATAGATCCAGCACCTCTAAACGAAGCTGCAGTTCCTTTTCCAACATCTCCATATCCGCAAACTACAACACGTTTTCCTGCCAACATAATATCGGTAGCACGACGAACGGCATCTACAGCAGATTCTTTACAACCGTATTTGTTATCAAATTTCGATTTAGTAACCGAGTCATTTACATTTATAGCTGGCATGAACAAAGTTCCGTTTTTCATTCTTTCGTATAAACGGTGAACTCCAGTTGTAGTTTCTTCAGACAAACCTTTTATTCCAGCAATTAATTCTGGGTAACGGTCAAAAACCATGTTTGTCAAATCTCCACCATCATCAAGAATCATGTTCAATGGTTTTCTGTCTTCACCAAAAAATAATGTTTGCTCAATACACCAGTCAAAATCTGGTTCGTTAAGACCTTTCCAAGCATAAACTTGGATTCCAGCAGCAGCAATTGCAGCAGCAGCTTGATCTTGAGTAGAAAAAATGTTACAAGAACTCCAAGTAACTTCTGCACCAAGAGCAATAAGTGTTTCGATCAAAACAGCAGTTTGTATCGTCATGTGCAAACAACCTGCAATACGAGCACCAGCAAGAGGTTGCTCATCTTTATATTCCTCACGAAGCGCCATCAATCCTGGCATTTCGGCCTCGGCCAATTCAATTTCTTTTCTTCCCCATGCTGCTAAGGAAATGTCTTTTACTTTGAAAGCCACATATGGCATAGTCGCTGTACTCATATTTATAGTATATTTGTAATTATAAAATTTTTGCAAATTTACATACTAAGTCTGTAATTAAAAAACTTTTGTCAATAATTATGAATTGTTTAGTTCGCTAAAGGATTAAAAATCAGAAAAATAATATTTATTCGAAGCCAATTCCTGCTGTACACTATATCTTTTTCTAAATTGCCACGGGTTTAAACCCATGGCAATTTAGAAAAAGGATGCCGTTTCCATCAGGGCTAAAAATCACGTTTCCAAAATGCCATTATTCAAAACCATAAACCATAATTCATCAACCAAAATCTTAGTTTGGAAAATAACCGAAACATTCGACCAATTATTGAGCGAAGTTCGGCTAAACCCAAAATCCGTAACTCGATTAAAATCAATGAAATCCGAAGTACATCAACTCGGATTTCTTAGTGTTCGCAAACTTTTGCAAAAATCTGGATATTCAGATTTCGATTTATTTTACGATGTTTTTGGCAAGCCACATCTTACTAACGGAACACATATTTCGATTTCGCATTCGCATCAATTTTCTGCAATTGTAATAAGTGATCAAAAAGTAGGAATCGATATCGAGTTGCAAAGAGAAAAAATAATACGAATTGCAAATAAATTTTCTGTCGAAGATTTAAACAAAAACGTTAAACAAAATTATATTCAAAAACTAACACAAATTTGGGCGGCAAAAGAAGCAATTTTCAAAATCCGAAACGAAAAAGGAATTAGTTTCAAAAACCATATTTTTGTAAATCCTTTCCAAACAGAAGATAAATCGACTAAAGCAATCCTGAAAATAAATAATATTCAACAAGAATTTTCAATCCATTTCGAGGATATAGAAAACTTTGTTTTAGTTTACGCTTTCGAAGTCTAAAAAAACGCACACCAAATAATGACAAATATTTATAACGATATTTTACAATCCAAAACCAATGGCCAAAAATTATTAGCCATTTTGCTAGATCCAGACAAAATCGAATTAGGAAGCACAAAAATATTAATAGAAAAAATAAACCAATCGCCTGCAACTCATATTTTCATTGGCGGAAGCCAAGTAAACAATAATATTTTAGACGAATTAATTTTAGAATTAAAACAAAACGGCAATCTTCCTATTATATTATTCCCTGGAAATCCATCGCAAATTTCTGATAAAGCGGACGGGATTTTGTTCCTGAGTTTAATTTCCGGACGAAACCCAGATTATCTTATCGAGCATCAAGTAAACGCGGTTCCAGCATTAAAAAAAACCAATCTCGAAATTATTTCAACAGGTTACATTCTCATCGAAAGCGGAAAAACAACAGCCGTTGAGCGCGTGAGCCAAACCAAACCTTTGTCCAAAAGTAATCCCAATTATATTTTGCAAACCGCGCAAGCTGGCGAAATGTTGGGAAACAAACTCATTTATCTCGAAGCGGGAAGCGGAGCGGATTTCGCCATTCCAAAAGAAATTATTACACTTGTATCAAAAAACATTGAGATTCCATTAATAGTTGGCGGCGGAATAAAATCCTTATCCGAAATCGAAATGGCTCACAATGCTGGAGCCGATTTAGTAGTTATAGGAACTGCTTTCGAGAATGATTCTAATTTTTTCACCCCAAAACCCAAAACCCAAAAATGATAGAATTTTTCTTAAACGCCTACAAAAACGCCTCAAACACACAAATTTTCTTGGAATTTATAGCTTTCGTATTCGGAATTGCTAGTGTTTGGTTTGCCAAAAAAGAAAATATTTGGGTTTATCCAACCGGATTAGTATCTACAATAATTACTGTTTATTTGTTGTATCAAGCAAGTTATTTTGGGGATATGACCATGAATTTTTATTACTCGGTAATGAGTATTTACGGATGGTTTATGTGGACAAAAAACAAAAATCAACCCGAGTTACAAATCACCAGAACTACATCAAAAGAAAAAATAATTGGAGTTGGAATGTTTTTTCTAACGATGATCATAACCTATTTAGTATATCGATTTTTTGATTATAAATTAGAAATTCCAAATTATATTGATATTTTTACCTCTGGAATATTTTTTGCTGCTATGTGGTTCATGGCACTCAAAAAAATCGAAAACTGGACTTTGTGGATTTTGGGCGATTGTATAGCCGTTCCATTATTTGCGTATAGAGGTTTAGGAATGTTATCTTTGCAGTATTTAATTTTTACAATTTTAGCTATTTCAGCTTATTTAGAATGGAAGAAAACCTTAAGCAACAACCAACCGATATTATAAAAATAGCAATGTTTGGCCCCGAAAGTACGGGAAAAACCACATTGTCAAGGCAACTTGCTGAGCATTTTGATACCGTTTGGATTCCAGAATTTGCAAGAAATTATCTTGTAGAAAAATTAGAAAAAACGGGTCAAGAATGCGTTCCAGAGGACATGCTACCAATAGCAATTGGCCAAACAAAACTCGAAAATGACATTTTAAATGTAGCTAATAAATTTTTGTTTTGCGACACAAATCTCATGGTTACAAAGGTTTATTCTGAAGCATATTATAATTTTTGCGATCCAATTTTGGACAATGCAGCAAAAGCGCACAACTACGATTTATTTTTTTTAACCAATATCGATTTGCCCTTTGAGCATGACGGTTTGAGAGATAGTCAAGAAAACCGAGATCGTTTTTTTGATGTTTTTCAAAATGCATTAATTGCAAATAACAAACCCTATATTTTGCTTTCTGGAAATAAAAAAAAGCGTCTAGAAAAAGCCATTTCGATAATAAATGAATTGGTAAAAGCCAAGGAAATTGGTTTTTCGTCTCATGATTTTGTTCAAATTTATAATCAAGGAATTGCTATTGAAAATATAAAAAAGCAATTACAAATTTTCAACAACGGAATTGCAAAAACCATACTCGAAAGGCCAGCTACAAAAAATGACGGAATTCTTTGTCTTTCGATAGAAGAATTGGAACAAAAAGCACTTTTTTTTGATCAGAAGAAAGAAACTTTAAAACTCAAAAAATTTGTTCCAGCATCTGGCGCAGCAAGCAGAATGTTTAAATTTCTGAATGAATTTTTGAACGATTTCGATATTCAAACCGAGACGATAAATGCATATATAAACAGAAAAAACGCCAATAATCTGGCAGTTTTTTTGGCAGGAATGGAAAAATTTCCTTTTTTTGATGAAATCGATTTTTATCTAAAAAGCACTTATAACGATTTCAATTCTTGGGAAAAAGATAAGAAAAACTACTATTTTATAAAATATTTATTGGACAGTAATCATTTAGATTTTGCAAATAAACCAAAGGGAATTTTGCCTTTTCATAAGTATTCGGATCATATTGCAACACCAATCGAGGAGCATCTTAACGAAAGCGTAAGTTATGCAACTTCGCAAAATGTTTCGAACTTACATTTCACGGTTTCCGATCATCATCAAGCGGATTTTGAGCAAATTTTGAGCAATGTAAAATTCAAAATCGAAACACAATCTATCACCAAAATAAACATAAGTTTTTCCTATCAAAGTCCAACTTCGGATTCGATTGCTGTAGATTTAGACAATAATCCATTTCGGGACGAAAATCAAAAATTAGTTTTTAGACCAGGCGGACATGGCGCGCTTATTGACAATTTAAATAATCTCGATGCGGATATTATTTTCATAAAAAATATAGATAACGTAATTCAAAATCATATTCAAGAAAATGCATTGTACAAAAAAGCATTGGCAGGAATTTTATTAGAACTTCAAGAACAAATTTTCGATTATTTAATGCTGATTGAAAAACATAAAATTAGTGAAAGCAAAATTCATGAAATTGTACATTTTGCTAACAGAAAATTGAATATAGAAATTATCGAAGATTTCGAAAAATACACTTTAGATCACAAAATTATTTACATAAATGACATTCTGAATCGTCCAATTAGAGTTTGCGGAATGGTCAAGAACGAGGGAGAACCTGGTGGTGGACCATTTTGGATTCGAGGGAATAAAGGAAAATTATCATTGCAAATTGTCGAAAGCTCGCAAGTAGATCTTTTAGATAAAAACCAGCAAACCGTTCTGGAAAGTGCCACACATTTTAATCCAGTAGATTTGGTTTGTGGTACAAAAGATTATTCTGGCTCAAAATTTGATCTTATAAAATTTATAAATCAAAATCGAGGGTTTATTGTCGAAAAAACCAAAAACGGAAAAAATCTAAAAGCCTACGAACTTCCAGGATTATGGAACGGAGCCATGGCAAAATGGATTTCTGTTTTTGTAGAAGTGCCGCTTATTACTTTTAATCCAGTAAAAACAGTAAACGATTTGCTCAAACCATTACACCAACCACAATAATTTTGGAACCAGAAAAAATCATATCCGAACTTACTTTCAAAGCCGTCCGAAGTTCCGGAGCAGGAGGCCAAAACGTAAATAAAGTTTCCTCGAAAGTGGTTTTAACATTCGATTTGACAACTTCAAAATCTTTGTCAGACGAAGAAAAATCTTTGCTTGAAACCAAATTAGCAACAAGATTAACATCGGAAAATGTTCTGATTTTGAATTGCGATGAAGATCGCAGCCAGCTAAAAAACAAAGAGTTAGTAATAAAAAGATTTCTTACTTTAATAAAAAAATCATTGTTGGTTCCTAAACTTCGAAAACCCACAAAAATCCCGAGATCCGTAATAGAAAAACGATTAAAGGACAAAAAAAACGTATCTGGAATAAAATCTACTCGAAAAAATCCAGAATTGTAATTATTTTATCTACTTTTGCACCGTCTCAAAGGGGTGCTTTTCCAAAGGCTGAGATTATACCCAACGAACCTGAGCAAGTAATGTTGCTAAGGGAAAAATGACAAACCAAATAGTGTGCACGCTACAAATTTGTTATAAGGAACAATCAATTTAATTTAAAAACAACAGAATAATTCCCCCTTTTATTTGTAAAAAAATTTTACGAATGAAATCTATTTTTATCACAAAATCACAAAGTTGCAAAGGCAAAAAGTTTAAAAATTTAGAGCTTTACTTGTCTTTTACCTTTTTTTTAACATCTATTTTTACTTTCTCTCAAGAAAAAATCAAAGACACCATCAAAATCAATCAACTCGATGAAGTTTTGGTATCTGCAACACGCGTAAACAGCAAAACGCCAATGACATTTAGCGATTTCTCCAAAAAAGAAATTGCCAAACGAAATCTCGGACAAGACATTCCAATTCTTATGAATTTTTTACCATCGGTAGTAACAACTTCGGATGCAGGAAACGGTTTTGGTTACACCGGAATTCGTGTTCGTGGGAGCGATGCAACTCGTGTAAACGTAACCGTAAATGGGATTCCGTATAATGACAGCGAAGGGCAAGGAACCTATTTTGTAGATATGCCAGATTTTGCTTCCTCACTTCAAAGTGTGCAATTGCAGCGAGGAGTAGGAACATCGACTAATGGATCTGGGGCTTTTGGCGCAAGCTTGAACATGCTAACTGATAGTTTTTCGGATAAATCCAATGGCGAAATTTCTAATTCTTTTGGAAGTTTTAATTCCAGAAAACATACTGTAAAATTTAGTACGGGATTAATGAACAATCATTTCGAAATTGCTGGTAGAGTTTCGAAATTATATTCCGATGGTTATATTGATCGCGCTTTTTCCGACCTAAAATCGTACTTTTTGCAAGGAACTTATGTAGGGAAAACATCGTTAATCAAAGCATTGGTTTTTGGCGGAAACGAAAAAACATATCAAGCCTATTATGGAATTGATGCCGCAACTTTGCAAAGTGATAGAACCCAAAACCTAATAGGAATATACACAGATGAGTTCGGAAATACGCGTTATTATGACAATGAAACCGATAATTACCAACAAGATCATTATCAGTTGCATTGGAACGAAAAATTTTCTCAAAACTGGAACACCAATTTAGCTTTTCATTACACAAAAGGAAAAGGATATTACGAAAATTACAAAGAAGATGCTGATTTTGCAGATTATGGATTATCGCCAGTTGCGGGACAAACATCGACAGATTTAATTCGTCAAAAATGGTTAGATAATGATTTTTATGGAACCACATTTTCATTAAATTATAAAAACGAAAAACTGGATTTTATCTTTGGCGGAAGCGCAAATAAATATGACGGGAAACATTTTGGCAAAGTAATTTGGGCAAGATATGCATCGACTTCGGAGCTTGGAGATCATTATTACGATGATTTAGGAACCAAGAAAGAAGCAACAGTTTTTGCAAAAGCAAATTATCAAATTGCTGAAAAAATAAATATTTTTGGAGATTTACAATGCCGAAATGTGGGTTACAAAGCAAATGGAGTACAAGCCAATTTAGTAAACGAAACATTTGGGTTTTTCAATCCAAAAGCGGGAATAACTTATGCTGTAAATGCAAACCAAAACCTCTACTTTTCATACGCAAAAGCAAATCGCGAACCTAACCGAACTGATTACGAAAACGGAACTCCAAAACCCGAAAAACTAGATGATTTAGAGCTAGGTTTTCGATCTGTAACTCCAAAAACGCAATTAAATATAAACGCTTATTATATGTTTTACAATGATCAATTGGTCTTGACTGGAGCATTAGATAATGTTGGAAATCCAATCCGAACCAATATTGGGAAAAGCTACAGATTGGGATTAGAAATTGATGCAAATTTCAAAATATCTGAGCAATTTAGCATAAAACCAAATCTTACATTGAGCGAGAACAAAAACAATAATTTTGTATATAACAACGGAACAACTCTAGAAAATTTGGGTAAAACAGACATTGCTTTTTCCCCAAAAATCATAGCTGGAAATATTTTTACTTATTCTCCCAAACAGAATTTGCAGTTTTCTGTTTTGTCAAAATTTGTTGGAAAACAATTTATGTCTAACATCGAGGATCAAAACTCGAAATTGAAAGATTATTTTATTCAGGATTTTCATGTTATGTATGAACTGAAAACCAAAAAAATCTTCAAAAATATAGCTTTTACATTGCTTGTAAATAATATTTTAGATGTAAAATATGTTTCTAACGGAGCGGATTATGGCGGCGGATACGTGTATTATTTTCCTCAAGCAGGAAGTAATTTTTTAGTAGGAATGAATCTAAAATTCTAAAAATTTTACATTTTTGTTAGAAAAAGCTGGGTCGAAACCAATTGTTTTAACTCGGTTTTTTTTATTAAAAAGGCACTCGTTAATTTTTTGTTAAATTTTAACTATTTTTTGTAAAAGCCATTTTTTTTTTTTTTCAATTTTACCATGGTTAACCAAAAAAATATTTATAAATTTAAATTTTATTAATCATGAAAAAATTATTTTTTACAGCTATCGCAGTGATAGCTTTTAGCGGAGTTTCGATGGCAGGTACATTTGAAGATCCTAAAGATGTAAATGCAAAACAAACCAACAAAGAGGTTTTAAAACCAACCCCTTGCCAAGATGCAGCATTAAATTTTTATGAATCAATAGTAGGAAATGGTCCTGATAATATTCCTTTACTTCAACATTTGTTATCATATTGTAAATAATTTATCTACTGCCAGAGCATTATGTTTTGGCAGTATTTAACAAAAAATAATAAACCATGAAAAAATTTATATACGCTTTTATCTTTTTTATAAACTTAACATACAGTCAATCTGGTAAAGTTATATATTCTATAAAAATGGATACTATTTCCATCGATGAGAGTAATAAATACAGAGACAGATTAATAAAATTAAGAGATTATGCAAATAATCAAAATTTTGAATTAAATTTTTCTAAAAATAAATCTAGCTTTAAATTAATAGAAAAAGTTAATTTAGAGGCTGGATTTGATGCTTTTGAAGATCAAATTGCACAATTAACTTATACTTCATCCTCAGAAATTTATTATGACAATAACATTAAAATGGAACTTCAAAAAACCAATAATGGTCAATTATTAAAAAATGACAAAGCCACTCAAAATTGGGAAATCACTACCGATTCCAGAACAATCGGAACTTATTTGTGTTATAAAGCAATCCAAAAATCTACATTTGTAAATAGAAAAGGAGAAACAAAAACAAAAGAAGTGATTGCGTGGTTTGCTCCAAGCATCCCATTTAATTTTGGACCTAAAAGCTTTTATGGTTTACCAGGGCTAATTTTAGAATTACAGGAGTTTAAAACAGTTTACTATGCTACAAAAATAGATTTAGCGATAAAAAACAATTTTATTACTTTCCCAAAAGGTAAAACTACAACTCAAGAGGAATATACCAAAAACCTCAAAGCACAAATGGGAATGTAATGCAAAAATTAATTTTCTTTTTTTTACTGATTACATCCTCAGTTTTTTCACAATCCCAAACCATTACAGGTGTAGTTTCCGACAATAATAACCTCCCGCTGGAATCTGCAAATATTATAGCAAAACCTTTACAAGAAAAAGCACAACTCAAATTTGCTATTGCGGATAATAAAGGGCGGTACAAACTAGATCTCGACAAAAATGTAAAATACGAAATTACAGTTTCCTACATTGGTTATATTGATGAAATGTTTATTCTAGAACCCAACTCCGAGATCACTTCTCACAATTTCAAACTCAAGGCAACTGGACAAGAACTCAAAGAAATTATCATAAAATATGAACCCAAACCTATTGTAATAAAAAAAGATACTATTACTTTCGATATAAAGAGTTTTGCCAACGGAAACGAACGCAAAATGAAAGAAATACTAGAAAAATTACCAGGTGTTGAGGTTGATAAAAAAGGAAATGTAACCGTACAAGGCAAAAAAGTAACTAAAATGCTTGTGGAAGGAAAATCATTTTTTGGAGGAGGATCTAAGCTTGCTGTCGAAAATATTCCTGCCGATGCATTATATAAAGTTGAGGTTATAGACAACTTTAACGAAGTGGGTTTCATGAAACAAGTATCCGATAGCGACGATTTGGCAATGAATGTAAAACTCAAAAAAAACAAAAAGAAATTTGTTTTTGGGGATATAGAATCCGGAGTTGGAGTAGGTTTTAATGAAAATTATTTGGCTCATGCCGGACTGTTTTATTATGCTCCAAAAACCAATGTTAGCTTTATTGGCGATGCAAACAATATAGGTAAAAGCACTTTTACTTTCGATGATTTATTGCGTTTTGGAGGCGGAATGAGCAGTTTTTTGTCCAGTCGAAAATCATTTACGGATTTGTTCTTGTTTTCGTCGGATAATCAAGATGTTGTTCAAAATAAATCTCAATTTTCTGCTATTAATTATAGTTTTGACATTTCTCCAAAACTAGTAATTTCGGGATTTAATATTTTTTCTAAAGTATTTACAAAAACAAAAACATCGAGCGAAAACAACTATTTGCAAAACAATTTAATAGCTTTCGAAAATCAATCTCAAGACGGAAAAAACAAATCAATTCTAGGAATTGGAAACGTAAAACTTGATTTTTCTCCAAGCAAAAAAGAAAAATTGTATTACAACGCACAATATCAATCTAGTACAAATGATTTATGGAATACTATAAATTCTAAAACTAACATAAATTCCAATGTTTTTCAAGCCATTAGTAAAGCAGATAATGTTTCCATAAAACAATATATCGAGTGGCACAAAAACTACAATTTGCACCACACGGCAACTTTTGTAATAAACAATGCATACGAGAACAATAAACCAATAAATAAATGGTTTACCAATCAGCCTTTTTTGTCTGGATTAATTCCTTTACAAAACGATTCGAATTACGAAATAAATCAAATAAAAAAATTACGAAATAATAGTTTCGATGCGATTTTTAAACATTATTGGATTATAAATAACTTTAATCATATTTACACAAATATTGGGAACAATCACATTAATTCTGATTTTGAAACATCCGAAAAACAAATTTTATCTAACGGAATAATAAATGATTTTACACTAGCAGGATTTGGGAACAATACAAAATATCAACTCAATGATGCTTATGTTGGTTTAGAATACAAATTCAAAATAGGAAAATGGACTAATAAACCCGGATTATATTTGCATTTATATGATTTAAAAACCAATCAATCAAATGTTTTTACACTTTCCAAAACACTTTTTCAGCCACAATGGAATAGTGATTATGAATTCAACAAATCGGAAATATTGAGTTTTACTTATAAGTTATCTAATAATTTTCCAGAAATTAGTCAATTAGCCAATCGTTTTACTTTGCAAAGTTATAATTCGATTTTTATAGGAAATGCCCTTTTGCAAAACGAACAATACCATTCTGCCAATATTAGATATTCTAAAATGAATTCCTATCGAGGAATTATTTGGAACGGAAATGCTAATTTTAATAAAAAAATAAAAACATTTAGAAACGAAATTCAGCTTAACGGAATCGACCAGTTTAGCACTCCAATTTTAAGTAATAATCCAGAAACTAACTATAGTTTTATGAGTTCGGTTAGCAAAAAAATTTATCGTTTTAGTCTGAAGTTAAACAGTAATTTGAATTGGTTTAACTACAATCAAACTTTAAATAACATTACAACTTCTAACGATAGGAATAGTCAAAAAATAGGAATTTCTTTAAAAACAACCTATAAAAAATGGCCAGATATAAGTATTGGATATAACAAAGGATTGAGTCAATTTTCCGGAATAACAAAATCAAAATTTAAAACAGATGCTATAAATGCTGACTTTGAAATCAATTTCTTAAAATCTTGGACTTTTAATTTTGATTACGAAAATCTAAAAAACACGAACAATAGCAATCAAAGTAATTTTTATGACACAGCAAATTCTTCGATTAGATATCAAAAAAAGGACAATGCCTTTGGGTTCGAATTTATTGTTAATAATGTTTTTAACATTCAAAAAAAGAACAATTACTCGTTTTCGGATTATTTAATTAGCGAAAACTCAACGTATGTTTTGCCAAGAACATTAATGTTTTCAGTAAGTTATAAGTTATAAAATTCTAATTATAAACCCTTAAAACCCCACCATTATCTTCAATTCGATATTGTTTTAACGGGTATTTCATTCCCGAACTCAAACCAGTGTACAAACTGTACTCTTTGCCGTCGCAAGGGCAAACGCCATTTATTCCTTTGAGCGTCATTGTAGAGCAGGAACCCAATGATTGATTAGGGCAAGCCATATCCCAAGCGGTATATCCGCTACCGGTATTGAAAACAAACACGCCTCGAATTCCAGCTCCGTTTTGGGTAACCGTAACGCCATTTCCTGCAAAACCCAAAACGCTGTAGGAAGGCAAACTAGTATCTACAGTTACAGAAAAAGTGTAGTTAGGTAAATTAGGATTGCTGTTATTTATCTTATCTTTCGAACAAGAAATAAGCGCAATGCAAGTACAAAAAAGCAAAAATAAATTCTTCATATCAATAAAATATAATATTGTTGTGAAAACAAATTTAAATTATTTAACTTTGAATATAATATGATTAACATATAATTATAGCAATTCAAAAAAAATAATATCTTTGTGGAAAGAAATCCCGTTCCGATGGGATTTTTTCTATTTTATATAAACGACAGAAAACATGAGCGCAGTATCTTATTACACAGCAGAAGGATTAAAAAAATTACGTGACGAATTAGACCATCTAAAAAGCGTGATGCGACCAAAAGCATCGGCAGATATAGCAGAAGCAAGGGATAAAGGCGACTTGTCCGAAAACGCAGAATACGATGCAGCCAAGGAAGCACAAGGCATGCTCGAAATGCGAATTAACAAACTCGAGGAAGTGCACTCCAACGCAAGACTAATCGACGAAACGCAACTCGATGTATCAAAAGCATTGGTTTTATCGAACGTAAAAATCAAAAATCAAGCCAACGGAATGGAGATGAAATATACGCTTGTTGCCGAAAGCGAATCCGACTTAAAAACAGGAAAAATATCCGTAAGTTCCCCAATCGGGAAAGGATTGTTGGGCAAAAAAGTAGGCGAAGTTGCCGAAATTACGGTACCAAATGGCGTTCTTAAATTCGAAGTTCTCGAAATTTGGCGCGACTAATTATTCAATTTTTTTTTGATTCTTTAATTCTAAATACAAATCAACAATGAGTAGTATTTTTGCAAAAATTATAAACGGAGAAATTCCTTGTTACAAAATTGCCGAAACCAATGATTTTTTGGCTTTTTTAGATGTAAATCCAAATGCAAAAGGACATACTTTATGCATTCCAAAACAGGAAATCAACAAAATTTTTGATATTCAAGATGATTTGTATTTGGGATTAATGCAGTTTTCTAAAAAAATTGCTGTGGCTCTAGAAAAATCTGTTCCATGCAAACGAATAGGAATGGCAGTAATTGGGCTCGAAGTTCCTCATGCTCACGTGCACTTAATCCCCCTAAACGAAATGGACGAAATGCGTTTTCAGAACAAAGTTTCCATGACAAAAGAGGAGTTCGAAGAATTAGCAAAAAAAATTCAAGACAATTTATTATAACTCACCACCATAGTAGTTCCTTTTCCGATTTCGGAACTCAAAACCCTAATTTTTCCTTTATGATATTCCTCCACAATACGTTTTGTGAGCGAAAGTCCTAAACCCCAGCCGCGTTTTTTGGTTGTAAATCCTGGTTCAAAAACCTTTCGAAACTGATTTTTAGAAATCCCTTTTCCGGTATCCGACACAAAAATTTTTACCAAATCCCCTTCATTTTCAATTCTTAAATCTAATTTCCCTTTGCCTTTCATGGCATCTACAGCATTTTTTACCAAATTTTCAATCGTCCAACTGTGCAAAGCAGGATTTATAGCAACCATAATTGGAGCTTTTGGAGCAGCAAAACTAAAGGCAACTTGTTTAGAAAATCTCGACTGCAAATAATCGCAGGATTGTTTGGTTTCCTCAATAATATCTCGATTTTCGAGCACAGGTTCAGAGCCAATTTTCGAGAATCTATCTGTAATAGTTTGCAATCGTGTAATATCTTTTTCTATTTCGGTAATCGTAGTTTCATCCACATTATCGGCCTTCATAATCTCCAACCAACCAATCAATGAGGATAGTGGAGTGCCAATTTGGTGCGCGGTTTCCTTAGCCATTCCAGCCCAAAGTTTGTTCTGAGTAGCCATTTTTGTGCTTTTGTAAAAATTGTAAACCAGCAACCCAAACAAAAAAATAATCAGCAACAAAGCAATCGGATAATACTTCAATTTGTTCAATAAATCCGAATTTCCGTAGTACAAATACTGAAATTTTCCCGGAACATATTCCATGGCAATCGGCTCGTTTTGGTTTTTTAAACCCAACAAATATTGCTTAGATCTAACTTTGTCCTTCACAATTTCGTCATCAATATTCGTCGAATTTTCAATACTATCATTGCGCATAACCATAATCGGAATACTCGCGTTCTGAATAATTTTTAGCGGAAGTTCCGTATCAGCATTGGCGTCAGCGTTGTTCAATGTTTTTAGTGCCTGCGCCCAATGCTCCATTTTTACCCGTTCCTCGGTCTTAAAAATCTGAAAAAAAGTATAAGTATTCCATAAAATCAAGGAAACAATCACAAACGAAGTCGCGATAATTACCCAACGAGAAAAATTTCGTTTATCAGAAAATTGCATAAAATAAATTTTAAAACCATAAATATAACCAAATATTACAATTCATCTCCTATTTTTTTTTGAAGCTATTCCCGCTCTCCGTTACAATCTTTGGGTTGCAAACGGCGAAAGCAAGTTTGCAACCCAAAGGATTTCCTCTGCGATCAGGGCTAGAAAATCGTTTTTGTGAACAAATATTTTGATTTTAACCAACAATCTATTTTCAAGTTTGTTATTTTTGTTCAAACACAAAAAAAATGTTAAGCATACTACCCAACCAAGTTTCGCCAGGCAAATTACAAGGCTATTTGCAAAGCGCCGTTGCGCCCAGACCAATAGCATTTGCAAGCACAATCGACAAAGACGGAAACCCAAATTTATCACCATTTAGTTTCTTCAATGTTTTTAGTTCCAATCCACCAATATTGGTTTTTTCGCCAGCGCGCCGCGTTCGGGATAATACCACAAAACATACGTTAGACAATTGCGAACAAACCCGCGAAGTTGTAATAAATGTTGTTAATTATGACATTGTACAACAAATGTCCTTGTCCAGCACCGAATATGCCGATGGCGTAAACGAGTTTCTAAAATCGGGACTAACACCAATAAAATCCGACTTGGTAAAGCCATTTCGCGTAGCCGAAAGCCCAATCCAAATGGAATGTAGAGTTAATGAAATTATTGCATTAGGATCCGAAGGCGGTGCAGGAAACCTTATAATTTGCGAAGTGCTAAAAATTCATATCCACGAGGAAGTTCTCGATGAGGAAGGAAAAGTAGATCAATACAAAGTAGATTTGGTTTCGCGACTCGGAGGAAATTGGTATTCCAGATCCAATCAGGGACTTTTCGAAATCCCAAAACCCTTATCAACACTAGGAATAGGAGTCGATGCAGTTCCAAATCACGTTAAAGAAAGTCCCATTTTCGATGGAAATGATTTAGGCAAATTAGGAAATGTAGATAGTTTGCCAACATCGGAAGAAATTAATATATTTGTAACTCAGAATTTTGCTGTAAAAGGCGTTTTGAGTTCGGATGATGAAACCAAAATACAACAAAAAGCAAAAGAATATCTCAATAATAACGACGCACTATCTGCTTGGAAAGTGCTTTTAGCAAAACAATAAAAATGGAAGTTACAGGAAAAATTAAAATGATTGATCAAACTAAAGAAGTTGGATCAGCAGGTTTCAAAAAAAGAGATGTAGTTGTTACTACCGATGAGCAATATCCACAACACATTTTAGTTCAATTTGTACAAGACAAATGCGATTTACTAAACGGATACCAAGTTGGCGAAGGCGTAAAAATAGACATTAACCTTAGAGGACGTGAATGGACTAACGCTCAAGGCGAAATAGTTTATTTTAATACAATTCAAGGTTGGAGAATAGGAAAAGTGCAAGGCGATGCACCAGCTGCTCAAGCACCACCAATGCCAGCTGCCGAAGCTTTTGCACCAGCAACAAATCTTAACGAGGAAGATCACGACGATTTGCCTTTCTAAAAATAAGAAGATAAAATAATTAAAAAAGAGTTTAGAATTTTGATGAAACAGTCAATTTTCTAGACTCTTTTTGCTCTAACCAACACCAACCTCAATAAATGTTTTTTCTAACCAAAGATTTATTTTTTCCGCCAGTTCACCAAGCCGATGAAGATGGAATCCTTGCTGTTGGCGGAGATTTATCGGCAGAGCGATTAGTGTTGGCTTATAAAAGCGGGATTTTTCCTTGGTTTGAGGGAGATGATCCCATACTTTGGTGGTCGCCAAATCCAAGAATGGTTTTGTTTCCAGATGAATTTGCGGTTTCTAAAAGTATGAGGAATATTATCAAGAAAAATATTTTTCAGGTTACTTTTAATAAAAACTTTAGAGAAGTAATTTCTAATTGTCAAAAAATAAAACGCGATGGGCAAAACGGAACTTGGATTTCTAACGAAATGATTGAAGCTTATTGCAAACTCAACGAAATGGGAATTACAAAATCTGTCGAAGTTTGGCAAAATAATAATCTAGTTGGCGGTTTGTATGGAGTAGATTTAGGATATGTTTTTTGTGGCGAAAGCATGTTTTCAAAAGTTTCTAACGCAAGTAAAATGGCTTTTATAACTTTGGTTACGGACTTGAAACATAAAAATTACAAACTTTTAGATTGCCAAGTTCACAATCCACATCTTGAAAGTTTGAGCTGTCGAGAAATTCCAAGAGCAGATTTTATAGAGATTTTGAAAGCTAAATATTAATTCCGTTTCCAACAATCAATCACATGGTCGTTTATCATTCCTGTTGCTTGCATGTGAGCATACATAACCGTTGAGCCTACAAATTTGAATCCTCGTTTTTTTAAGTCCTTACTAATTTTATCAGAAAGTGGTGTTGTAGCTTGCGCTTCCCAATGATTTTTGAGATCATTAATAATTGGTTTTCCATCAACAAAATCCCAAATATATTTAGAAAAACTTCCGAATTCTTCTTGAATTTTTATGAAATTTTGTGCATTGGTTACAGCCGAATATATTTTGAGTTTATTACGAATAATTCCTGCATCTTGGAGTAAATCTAAAATTTTGTCATCGTTGTAATTAGCAATTTTTTTATAATCGAATTGATCAAAAGCTTTACGGAAATTTTCTCTTTTATTCAAAATTGTAATCCAACTTAGTCCGGCCTGAAAAGTTTCTAGAATTAAAAACTCGAACAAAGTTGCATCGTCATAAACGGGATTTCCCCATTCTTCGTCATGATATTTTTTGTATAAATCGCTGGATAAGCACCATTTACATCTTATTTTTTCTTCCATAATTATTTTTCTTCGGCTATGTATTTCTTAATCCAGTGATGACCTAAATAAATCATAGGTGTTAATAAAATTGCAATTCCTAACTTGAAAACATATCCAGTAATTGCAGAAGTTATAAATGTTTTGAAATCGATTTTTCCTGGTAAATAAAAAGCAATTCCCAATACAATAAAGCTATCAAATAATTGAGAAATTACAGTAGATCCCGTAGTTCGCAGCCATATTTTTCTTTCGCCAGTTCGATTTTTGAAAAACCAAAACACACTAACATCTATAAGTTGCGAAACCATAAATGCAATAATACTTCCTACAATAATCCACATACTTTGTCCAAATACTGCATAAAACTGACTGTCGTTTACAGGGCTAATTCCTTTTGCAGCAGGAATATTTATTGCAAAAAGTAAAATTATAAAAGCGTAGGCAATTAAGCTAGCGGTAATAAGGGAAAGTTTCCGAACTCCCTTTTCGCCAAAATATTCGTTTATTAAATCTGTTGTCAAAAAAACTATTGGCCAAGGTAAAATACCAATACTCATAACAAATGGTCCAATTTGAATTAGTTTTCCGCCAATAAGTTCTGCTACAACTGCATTGGTTATGAAAATCCCTGCTAGGATTACAAAAACTAGATCTTTTTTTGTCTTGAACATAACTAGAGTTTGTCAAATTTAATAAAATTTTGCTTTACAAAAAAATCCCATTCGCGATTACGAATGGGATTTTTATATTTATTTAGAAATCTAAATTTAGAAATATATTTTTTTCTAAAAATGACTATCCTAAAGCAGCTCTTTTGAAACCTGTAACAGTTACACCAACAGATTTAGCATAAGCAGCAACGCTCATAGAACTGTCCTTGATGTAATCTTGGTTTACCAAAGTGTTGTCTTTGAAGAAACGACCTAGTTTTCCTTTTGCAATATTTTCGATCATTGCTTCTGGTTTTCCTTCTTGACGAAGTAAGTCTTTAGCAATTTCTATTTCTTTAGCAATAACTTCTGCATCAACACCAGCTTCGTCTAAAGCGATTGGGTTCATTGCAGCGGCTTGCATAGATACGTTTCTTGCAGCTTCATCCGCACCTTCTACAGCAGCAGAAAGAGCAGTTATTGTAGCAATTTTGTTTCCAGAGTGAATGTATGATCCTACAAATGCACCTTCTAATCTTTCGAAAGTTCTGATTTCTAGTTTTTCGCCAATAACGCCAGTTTGTTCGATTAATTTTTCTGCAACAGAAATTCCGTGGAAATCTGCAGCTAAAAATTCTTCTTTAGTTTTGAAGTTCAATGCAAGATTAGCCATTTCGGTAGCCATTTTCACAAAGCTTTCGTTCATTCCTACGAAGTCGGTTTCACAGTTTAGTGTAATAACAACACCAACAGTTTTGTCTGCATTAACTACTGCAATTGCAGCACCTTCTGTAGATTCTCTATCAGAACGGTTTGCAGCTACTTTTTGTCCTTTTTTACGAAGGTTCTCGATTGCTAAATCAAAATCTCCATCAGATTCAACAAGTGCTTTTTTGCAGTCCATCATTCCTGCACCTGTCATTGTTCTTAATTTATTTACGTCCGCAGCAGTAATTGTTGCCATT
>JAYVZI010000009.1:0-15276 GCA_043783485.1 Bacteroidota bacterium | reverse complement strand
ACAAGAATCTAAAGCAACCGATTTACTCTTCTTAGTTATTTGAGTTCTTCCTGTTCTTACTAATTGTTGAATTGTTGGCATAATTAATACTAAAAATTACTTATTTATTATATTTCCCGCTTTTTACGGGGTTGCAAATGTAGGAATAATTTTTTATAAAAAAAATCATATTCAATTAATTTTCAAACTAATTAAGTATTTGTTTTTTAGCAGTATATAAATTCATGAAAATAAATTCTTATTGACATTTAAAGAAATTATTTTACGTTCGGATTCATTAAGATTATTTTCGATAGCTTTTATATTAAAATGTTTGAATTTGCATTACTTTTATAAAAAAATATATTTCGCTTGAAAAACTTTCTTCTTATTTTTCTTTTAATTTTTATCGGACAAAATGTATCTGCTCAAAATTTGTATCTCAAAATTTCTGGGAAAACGGATTTAGAAACCAAATCTATCGATTCCTTGAACTATAACTCCATTCATATAAATGCAAAGTCTGTTTTAGAAGAAGCAAATCTTATTTCCGACAAACTCGTTAAAAAAGGATTTATTGAAACCGTAATTGTGGAGCAAACAAAAACCAATGACAGCACTTTTTTGTTTAAACTGAGTCTTGGAAAAAAAATAAATTCTATACATATATATATAAGTAGAAATTCTGAGTTAAAAAGCATGTTGCTTTTTGAGACCAAAACCGATTCTGTTTTTATGCCTTTTGTAAATGTGGAAAATTTCATGAAAGCAACTTTAAGCAAACTAGAAAAGAAGGGTTTTGCCTTATCTAAGCTTAAATTAATAAATATTCAGAATAAAA
Source organism: Bacteroidota bacterium (assembly GCA_043783485.1). Classification (GTDB taxonomy): domain Bacteria; phylum Bacteroidota; class Bacteroidia; order Flavobacteriales; family Flavobacteriaceae; genus Flavobacterium. Next base: position 14,456 of record JAYVZI010000009.1, on the reverse strand, counting down.
ATAATTTGATGTATGCAGAATTACAAATTACTTTAGACCAGAAAAGAGGCTTAAACGATGTCGTGATTAATGGCTATGATAAATTTCCAGAAGGTTATAAAGCCAGCATTAAAAAAAAATACCGAAATCAAGTTTTCAATCAAGAAAATCTCAAGAAAATAAATGAAGATTTAAATAAAATTCACTTTATCAGACAAACCAAATATCCCGAAATTCTTTTTACAACAGATTCTACAAAGATTTATGTTTATATCGAAAAAGCAAAAACCAATACTTTCGATGGATTCATAGGTTTTTCTAACGATGAAAACAAGAAAATTACTTTTAACGGATATTTGGATTTGGCTTTAAATAATGCTTTGAATATTGGTGAAAAAATTGCCTTATACTGGAAAAGTGATGGTCGAGAACAAAAAACCTTCAATGCTGGACTTGAGTTGCCTTATATTTTCAAAAGTCCACTTGGAATAAAAGGTGAACTTAACATTTTTAAACAAGACAGTACGTTTCAAAACACAAAAACGGCTTTACATTTGGGTTATTTTTTTAATTATAACTCTAAACTTTATTTGGGTTACCAAGCAACGGAATCTAACGATATAAAAAATGCAAATACAAGTTCGCTTTCGGATTTCAAAAATGCTTATACAACGACCGATTATGAATTTATAGATTATGAAAATAATGATTTTTTGTTTCCTGAAAAAACTAATTTCAATCTAAAATTTGGAACTGGAAAACGAAATTCTAAAACGCAAAACAACAAACAATTTTTTGCTTCTTTAATACTCAATCATCATTTTTATTTGAATAAAAAAAATGCTATAAATATAAAAAGTGAGAATTTTTACCTAAAAAGCAATTCCTATATTGTAAATGAGCTTTTTAGATTTGGCGGAATTAATTCCGTTCGTGGTTTTAATGAAAATAGCCTGCAAGCCAATACGCTAACCTCAATACTTACGGAATATCAATACATTCTTGCACCTACCATTTACGTTCATACAATTTTGGATTATGGTTATTATCAAGATAAAACATCTAATACTTCTGGAAAATTATTAGGTCTTGGTTTTGGTTTTGGCTTACTAACTAAAAACGGACTTTTTAATTTGGTTTATGCCAACGGAAGCTCTAATAATCAGGCTTTAAAATTATATAATTCGATAGTTCATATTAGTTTGAAGACTAATTTTTAATCAAAAAAAAAAGGACTTCAAATTGAAGTCCTTTTTTTTTGATTAAAAGTTTTTTAGTACGAAGGATTTTGTAAAACAAGACCTCTACTTAAATCTACCTCTCTTTGCGGTATTGGCATAATAACCTTATCCATTCCTGGAGATGAAATAGCAGTTTGTGGTAATGCTGCACTTCTAAGTTTGATTCCGTTTCTTAGCAAATCCATTCTTCTGGATCCTTCAAAACAAAATTCTTTTCTTCTTTCTAAAAGAATATCTGCTAATGCAACAGTTGCAAGTGAAGGGATTCCTGCCCTTGTTCTAATTTTATTTACATCATTAAGCGGAGTATCTCCAATTGTAGATGCGTTTCTTAAATTAGCTTCAGCGCGAATAAGATACATTTCGGAAATTCTTATAACATTTGCGTCAGATGATAAATTAACTGGATCATTATATTTTGTAGTAAAAAAACGAGTTGCATTAGCGGGGTCTGCAACTTTTAGATTGTATCGCAAGTCACCTGGTGTTGCGGTGAATGCAGATTTAAGGTTTGTTGAGAACGGACAATCTCCTCTTCCTCCAATTGCAGCAGCATTTGTCTCATTAGAGAAAGCTACAGCTGATCCTCCATCCATTGTACTATTTCCTTGTCCATCATCTGCTGTGTTTACAAGTGTAAAAACATGCTCTTGATTAGCAGGAGAATCATAAAACGAATAATCCGTTGCAAAAGCAAAATCAGACATACCTATTACAGCATCGGCAGTATTTGCAGCATCTAAAAATTTATCTTGCAAAAGGTAAACTCTAGCCAAAAGAGCTGTACTAGCACCTGCATTAGCCCTTGTTCTATCAAAAACAGTCATTTTTGTTGAAGCATCTAATAAATCCGACTCAATTTGAGCATAAACTTGACTTATTTTTGCTCTTGGGGTATTAACAACTCCTACTGCATTATCGGCAGGCACAGTCAAAACTAATGGAACACAAAGTGCATTTGGACCAACAGTTTGGATTGGTTGAGAATAAAGATTTGCTAATTCTAAATACATTAGAGCACGCATAAACTTTGCTTCACCAATTGCTTGGTCTCTATCCGCGGTTGTAAGATTGGGATCTGGACAACTGTTTACATTATTAATTATAAAATTAGCTTGACCAATCACTTCATAATGATCATCGTATATAGAAAACACATTTCCATTATCAGAAATAGTAACGTAATCTCTAATATCTCTTAGGGTCGGGAATGACCCACGAAAGGTAACATTATCCGATTGATACTCTCCTAAAAGTTGAGCAACTCCATTCAATGCACCTTCTTGCTGCGCCAAACCGTACATTCCTAATACTAAAGATTTTACGCCAAGTGCTGTTTGTAGAGATTTCTCTCTTGTTGTCAAATCCTCCGGTCTAGGATCATCAAGATTTGTTTGACAGGATTGGAAACCTAAACTTCCGATTAAAAGTAATACTATTATTTTTTTCATTTTTCTTTAAATTTAAAATGTTATACGAGTTCCAAATAAATAAGTTTTTGATTGAGGTGGTGTAAAGAAAGTTTCCCCTTGAACTCCATTAGCAATAGAATTTGAAACCTCTGGATCAATACCTCCTAAATCATTCTTTTTAACTGTAAACAAGTTTTGGGCTGTAAAATAAAATTTAATATTATTGATGAATTTAGCTGCTGATGTGTTTGCTAATGGAAGTGTGTAACCAAAAGTAACAGATTTCAATCTAGCATAAGATCCGTCTTTTAATTGACGAGTAGATCGTTGTTGTGCTGTTGCAAAAGTAGCTGATGCATAAGCTGGAGTAACGGCATTATCGCCAGGGTTTTGCCATACGTTAAGTAGACTCACACTTTTATTAAAACCATTATAACGAGCATCTTCTGTAAAACGCAGTCCATCAACATAAATATCATTTCCATAACTAAAGGTCATTAATGCACTTAAATCAAAATCTTTGTATTTAAGCGTATTTGTAAAACCTCCAGAAAAGTCAGGGTTTGCATCCCCTGCAATAACTCTATCATTTGCTGTAGGTGTAGTAGTAGGAAGTCCTGTAGCTTTACTTAACCATTCAGCATTTCCAGTTTGAGGATTTACTCCTAAATAAGGAATTAAATAAAAAGTATTTACAGAATGACCAACAATTGCTCTTTGCGAATTTGAACCTTGTATGTAACGATTTCCATCAATATCAATAGAAGCATCACTGTTTAAAGATAAAATTTCATTTTTATTGAAGTTTATATTGAAATTAGAAGTCCATTTTAATTGAGTATTTTTAAGAATTTCAGCATTCAAATCAATATCAAAACCTTTGTTTTGCATTGTTCCTGCATTTACTTGTTTTGCGTTTACTCCTTGATTGTCTGCAACAGAAAAACTTTGATTTAAGATTAAATTTTCTGTCTTTTTATTGTAATAATCAACGTTTAATTTCACTCTATTAGAAAGAAACCCAAACTCAACTCCTAAATCATAGGATTTAGAACCTTCCCATTTCAAATCAGCATTTGGATATCTTGAAAAAACTAATGCTAATTGGCCATTATAGTTAGGATATTTACCTCCTGATGTATTTTCTCTAGAAGAGAAATCTCCAATACGGTCATTTCCAGCTACACCGTAATTTGCTTTTAATTTTAAGCTAGATAAAATATTATTATCCTTTAAGAAATTTTCTTGAGAAACAACCCAAGCTCCACCAACAGACCAAAACACTCCGTATCTGGTAGCTGAACCAAATCTTGAGGATCCATCGCGTCTTACGGAGGCTTCAAACAAATATTTATTATCAAAATCGTAGTTCATTCTAGAGAACAATCCAATTAATCTTGAAGAAGTTGTGCTATTATCAGTAGTTGTTTTTGTTGCAGCTGATGTAACATTTATCAAATCATCTGATGGAAAACCTGTTCCTTCAACTGAAATATCTCTAATATCTGTATTTTCGGTTGTAAACCCACCTAATACATTCAAATTATGTAAATCAAATTTCTTAGCAAAATTTAAACTATTTGTAAAAACATATCTATTTTGAACCGCTTGATAATCCGAGGCATAACCTCCTGGAGTATTAACTTCGAAAGATCTTTGAAACTCTTCTAATGCAGATCTATCAATACCAAAATCAGTTCTGAAATTGAAATTTTTGTTTAGTTTAATATCTGCAAAAGCATTTCCGGAAATTCTAAAAGTGTTTGAGTCGTTAATATCGAATTTTTCGATTGCAACAACGTTTTGAATAAAACCTAAATTTACGTAGTTTCCATTCGCATCAAAAGGGGTTATTACTGGCTCTTGCAAAAAAGCAGAAGTTAATGGAGCTGCTGTATTGTTTTCTGAACCAACTCTATCATTTAAAACTTGCGAAAGACCTAAGTTAAAACCAACTTTAAGCCAAGGTTTTGCTTCTGTGGTTAAGTTAATCCTAGCTGCATTTCTTCTCAATCCATTTCCTATAATAAAACCGTCTTGATCAAGATAGGTACCACCAATATAATAAGTAGATTTATCAGAACCTCCTGCAACATTTACATCTACGCTTTTTGCAGATCCTGTTCTTGTAACAGCAGACACCCAATCAAAAGAATCTAAACCTACTTGAGCTGGCGTTACACCATTTGATGGGTTGTCAGATAAAAATGTACGGTATTGATCTGCATTCATTATTTCTAAAATATCCGTTTTTTTGGTGAAGGAAGTTGTAAAATTAACAGTTACCTTAGCGTCTTGATTTTTTTTACCCTGTTTAGTAGTTATTAAAACAACACCATTAGAACCTCTAGAACCATAAACTGCGGTTGCTGAAGCATCCTTCAAAACACTTAGAGTTTCAATATCATTTGGATTGATATCTGACAATGGATTTAAAGATTGACCTCCTTGTCCTGAGGTAAGGTTTGAATCGTTAAGAGGAACTCCATCAACAATAAACAATGGGCGACCTCCCGAGGTTAAAGAACCTACACCTCTTACTTTAATAACTGGTGCTGAACCTAATATTCCCGAAGAATTTACTACTTGAACCCCTGATGCTTGGCCCTGAAGGATATCTTGAACAGAGGCAACTGGTACATCTTTAATTCTCTCCGCACTTACAACAGCTACAGATTGAACCATTTTACGTTTTTCTTGTTTACCATAAGCAACTACTACGACTTCTGAAAGTTGCTCTTCATTAGCGATCATAGTCACGTTTACAATTTTTGAACTTCCAACAGCAATAGTGCTAGTTTTCATTCCAACTGATGTAAATACTAAATACTGACCTTGTTCAGCATTAATGCTGTAAGCCCCATCAATATCCGTGGCTGTTTTAATTTTCGTTCCTTTCACACTAACATTTACACCCGCTAAAGCTCCTGTAGAACCTTTTACAACTCCTGAAACTGAAGTTTGCTGTGAAAATGAAAATTGAAAAAATAGAAGCAATAATAATGCAAAATAATTTTTGGTTTGTTTTTTCATGATTTATATTTTTCTCAAAAATAACTTAAAAATTTTATTTTAAAAAACAAAAATATCTTTTTTTTATTATTTAATTTTCTTACAATTATCAAATTGTTAATTTTATGTAATAAATGCTTTAATAAAATGTTATTTACACGCAAATTACTTAACATTAAAAACCTCTTAAAACAAACTTCTAATTTAAAAACAAAAATTCTATCTTTGCGAAATGGAAAAAGAACATTTAATATTTGGAATACGTGCAATTGTAGAAGCAATTCAGGCTGGAAAAGAAGTAGATAAAGTCTTTATTCAGAAAGAAATTTCTGGCGAATTGATGAAAGATTTGATGAAAGTTATGAAACGTGCCAACGTAAATTTTTCTTATGTTCCTGTCGAAAAATTAAATAGATTAACACCAAACAACCATCAAGGCGCTGTAGCTAGTATTTCGCCAATTGGATTTATGGACTTGGAACACCTTGTTGAAAGCACCATTGAATCTGGCAAAACTCCATTGTTTTTGATATTAGATCAAATATCCGATGCACGAAATTTTGGTGCCATAATTCGTACTGCCGAATGTACTGGTGTAAATGGAATCATTGTCCAAAAAGCAGGATCCGCTCCCGTAAATGGCGATACTGTAAAAACATCTGCTGGAGCCGTTTTTAATATTCCAATTTGTAAAGTTGAGCATATTAAAGATGCTATTTTTTACTTGCAAGGGAGCAATATCAAGACCGTTGCTGCTACCGAAAAAACCGAAAACAATATTTACGATATTCCGTTGACCGATGGCGTAGCAATAATTATGGGGTCTGAGGAAAGAGGAATAAATCCATCAGTATTAAAAATCGTGGATGAAAAAGCAAAACTACCTATGTTTGGAACTATTGGATCACTTAACGTTTCTGTGGCTTGCGGAGCGTTTTTATACGAAGTAGTAAGGCAGAGAAGTTTATAGTGCTTTTGCATAATTGAAAATATATTGCTTTTTTTTACAACATAAATCCATATAATTTGAGAATGATTTTGATAAGTATTAAGAAAATTGCATTTTACACCTATAATAAAAGCGAATAGAATCTAAATTTTATTCGCTTTTGTTATTTTCAGGATTCGCAACAAAATGATAAATCACGCTAGGGTTAGTAGCATAAAAAGGTGGTTCTAAAACCTCAGAATCGTCATCGAATTCGGGTTTTGGAGTATTTACAAAATTTCCGTTTTCGTCGAAATGCTTCATGAATTCGTCTTGCTCGGGATCGAAATCTGGTTTTTCCCATTCGTAAAAAATGGGTTTATGATATTCGGGGGTTGTATAAATTACAGAAAAAACAAAACCCGAAATAAATCCTGCCAAATGTCCTTCCCAAGAAATGGTTTCGTCGCCCGTTGGAAAAACAAACCAAATGAGTCCGCCATACAAAACAATAATAGTTAATGAAAGTGCTACAAGTCTATAATATTTAGTTTGAATTCCTTTGAAAAACATAAAACTCACCAAAACATATATCAAACTACTGGCTCCAATATGATAGTTTTCTCTACCAATAATCCAAGTTATTAATCCCGAAAGCAAAATACCGTAACCTATCACTTTGTAGGTTTGTTTTCTGTAAAAAAATCGCAAAGCTGCCAAAAGCACCAATAACGGAATAGAATTATTTGCCAAATGCTCTAAATTTGCATGTATAAATGGACTAAAAATAATTCCTTGCAATCCCGAAAAGGTTCTTGGTAGAATTCCATTTTCGGAAAAATCATAATGAAATCTAATTTCCAACCAATAAACAATCCAAAGGAAAACCACAAAATAGAGCGGTAATCCGATGACTGAATTTGTGAATTTGAAATTTTTATCCATTTTAAGTTTACAAGTTTAAAAAATTATTCAAAAATTTGTCCAAATATTAATACATGTAAAAATGTCAGTTTTTAGAATTGACTTTTTAAGACAATCAACTTCCCTAGCCCAGATGGAAGGGAAAATCCTTTTTGGCGAACGGCGAAAGCAAGTTCGTGAAAAAGATAGGAATGAGAGCTGGAAATAGCTCCAAAAAATTTGTAATTTTGTAGAATGGAAGCACCACTTGCTGAACGAATTCGGCCTCAAAAACTTGAAGATTACATTAGTCAATTGCATTTGGTGGGACCTAACGGATCATTAACGCAGCAAATTGCAAAGGGAATTATTCCGAGTTTGATTTTTTGGGGATCGCCAGGAACGGGAAAAACTACGTTGGCGCAAATTATTGCTCAGGAAAGCAAACGCCCTTTTTATGTGTTGAGTGCAATAAATTCGGGCGTGAAAGACATTCGTGATGTGATTGAAAAAGCCAAACAAAGCGGTGGCCTTTTTACGGCTAAAAATCCGATTTTGTTTATAGATGAGATTCATAGATTTAGCAAATCGCAACAAGATTCGTTACTGGCAGCCGTAGAAAAAGGTTGGATTACACTTATTGGTGCAACGACAGAAAATCCTAGTTTTGAGGTTATTCCCGCTTTATTGTCACGTTGTCAGGTTTATGTTTTGAATGCTTTTTCGAAAGCGGATTTAGAACTTTTACTGCATCGCGCAATGAATATTGACCCATTTTTGAAAACTAAAAACATAAAACTACAAGAAACCGAAGCTTTATTGCGACTTTCGGGTGGAGATGGTCGCAAACTATTAAATATTTTTGAATTGGTTGTAAACGCATCAAGCGAAGACGAAATTTTGATAACCAACGAAAAAGTTTTGCATTTGGTGCAACAAAACACAGTTTTATACGACAAAACTGGGGAACAACATTACGATATTGTTTCGGCTTTTATAAAATCTATTCGCGGGAGCGATCCAAACGGTGCGGTTTATTGGTTAGCAAGAATGATTGAGGGCGGCGAAGATCTGAAATTTATTGCTCGCAGAATGCTTATTTTATCCAGCGAGGATATTGGAAACGCCAATCCAACGGCATTTATCATGGCCAACAATACTTTTCAGGCGGTTTCCACGATTGGATATCCCGAAAGCAGGATTATTTTGAGTCAATGCGCGATTTATTTAGCTACTTCTCCAAAAAGTAATGCGAGTTATTTGGCTATTGGAAATGCGCAACAATTAGTAAAACAAACTGGCGATTTGTCGGTTCCAATTCATTTGCGAAATGCTCCGACCAAACTCATGAAGGAATTGGGTTATGGCGATGAGTACAAATATTCGCATGATTATGCCAATAATTTTGCTGAACAGGAATTTTTGCCCACGGAAATTTCCGAAACTGTTATTTATAATCCCGGAAATAACTCTCGTGAAATTAGTACAAGAGAATTTTTGAGAAATCGTTGGAAAGAAAAATATGGTTATTAAGTTTTGATTTCTATAAACCGCTTACATTTAATTTTTGGGAAACTAATTTTTTGTCTTTATAGTATTCTATAAAAAAATCTTGTCCTTTTTTTAGTACAACTCCATTAATTTTGTTTGAATTAGCGATGTAAACTGAACTTTCTGAGGTTTTATATAACTTTAATACAATTGTAGAAGTATTAGGATTTATTATTAAAAACCCATTTTCTATTGCTTCGGCAACTAATAAAACAGATGATAATTGTTCTGTTTCAGGCATAGAAACTCCATTTTCTTGAGGTTTTTCCTGAACAATTATTTCCGCAGATGAATCTTGATTTTTTTCAATTGTTGTTTTTTCTACATATTTATGATTCAAAATTCCCAAGGATTCAAAGGCTTCTCGAAAGGCTTCGGTGTAGGAAACTTTATATTCTTTTTCGCGACTTGTGCCTTGTTTTGATGTAAATAGGATATTGTTTTTACAATCTTTTAGTAAGATTGTAATTTTAGTTTGAAATAAAGAATTACTTTCTAAAACATCTACATAAACTTTATTGCAATTATTTGATGCAAAATCGGTTGTGGAAATATCGGTATCGAAATAGGTTTCGAAACCAAATTTTTGCATGTATAAACGGGCTAAAGTGTTTAATCTGTACTGATCTTTTTCTTTAAATACATTAAATTTAGATGGCACTTGTGCATATTTATATTCATTTAGATTTTGGCTAAATGATATACTTGTAGTTGCTAAAACGAATATTATTAATAGATTTTTCATGTTTAAAGATAATTTTTTAATTCTGATAAATGATTAATTTGTTTGATATTTTCTGGAACTTTTACTTTATTAAAATTAAAAAAAATGGCTTGGATTCCAAAATCTAAAGCGCCATTTACATCGGCATCTATGCAATCTCCAATCATTATGGAGGAATTTTTTTGTGCTTTTGCAGCATTTAATGCAAATTCGAAAATTATTGGATTTGGTTTTTTTGCTCCAGCCATTTCGGAGTTTGTTATAGATTTGAAATATCTAGAAATATTGGAATTATTAAGTTTTTTTTCTTGAACTTGAGCAAAACCGTTGGTTATAATATGCAAATTGTACTTAGTATTTAGATATTCTAAAACATCGATTGCTCCATCGAAAAGATAATTGTTTTCGGGCAAAAACAACAAATAATCGTTGGCTATTTGTTCGATTTGTTCATCGGAAATGTTGTAATTTATCGCATTGAAGGAATCTCGTAATCTATTGTATCGCAATTCGATATGTGTGATTTTGTCTTTCTGAAACAGTTTCCAACAAGCCTGATTTATGGGTACATATTTTTCTATAAATTCCTTAATATTTATTGTTGGATGATTTTCTTTGAAAATAGTTTCGAAAGCCATTTCGGAATTTTTATCGAAATCCCAAAGTGTATGATCTAAATCGAAAAAAATATCTGTTATTGTGTTTTTCATTTCTTAAAAAGTTGATTCGTCGCGAAAACTATAAAATCCGCTTTCGGAAATAATTACATGATCTTGCACCAAAATATTAAGCTGTTGCCCGGCCAATTTGAGTTTTTTGGTAATAGAAATATCTTCGGTACTTGGCGTTAAATTTCCTGACGGATGATTGTGAACCAATATTATATAAGTAGCATTTTGTTCTAATGCCGTTTTGAAAACCATTCGAACATCTATAACCGTACCTGTAATTCCGCCTTTACTTAGTTGCGATTTATGCAAAACTTTATTGGCATTATTAAGATACAAAATCCAAAATTCCTCGTGAGATAACTCGCCAATAATGGGTTGCATGATCTCGAAAACCATTTTTGAAGAAGTAATTTTAGGCAATTCTATAGATTCTTCGGATCTGCGACGACGGGCTAATTCCATTGCGGCAATTATAGAAATGGCTTTTGCTTCGCCGATTCCTTTAAATTTCGAAAGTTGATCTATCGATAATTTTCCAAGTGCATTTAGATTGTTATCGACACTTGCCAAAATTCGTTTGCTCAAATCTACAGCGCTTTCGTTACGATTTCCTGATCCTATTAGTATGGCAATAAGTTCGGCATCGCTTAGTACACTTTTGCCCTTGAGCATTAGTTTTTCGCGAGGTTTATCGTCTTCGGCCCAATGTTTTATAGAAAAGGAATTATTTTCTTGCATTTATTTTAATGTGAATATTCTTTTTACCATCTATAGGTATTAAAGGTCATTTAAATTATAATACTTTGTTTGATTTTTGTTTTTTACCATTTAAGGCATTTAAGTTCATTTAAGTTGTAGTAATATTTATGATGTTTGATTTTTGATTCGCAATTTTTAATTTTTAATTCTCAATAAGCTCTTTAACAGCATCAAAATTCAATCCGCCATAATTTCCAGAACTCATTAACAGTAATGAAGAATTTTCGAAATCTATACTAAATAAATAATCCTTAAAATCTTTTGGATTGGTATAAATTATCAAATCTTTTCGGTTGAAAGCCTGAGCAATTTGATCGTAAGTAACTTCTTCTAATTGCTTAATTTTTACTGCATCTGGCGAGTAAAATACAACTGCAACATCAGCATATTCAAGAGCTCCTTCGTATTCTTTTAGAAATTCGGCATTTAGGCTGCTATAAGTATGAAGTTCTAAACAAGCTACTAATTTTCGGTTTGGATATTGCTCCTTTACGGCTTTTGTAGTTGCAGAAACTTTGCTTGGCGAATGGGCAAAATCTTTATAAGCAACTTTGGTTTTGCTTTCGGCAATTTTTTCTAATCGTTTAGATGCTCCTTTGAAACTTGCAATAGCTTCGTAAAAATCGGATTCATCAACTCCCATATTTTGACAAATCCATTTTGCACCAGCAAGATTGTTAAGATTGTGCGCTCCAAAAACTTCGATTGGCATATCGCCCTCGGGAGTTTCTAAAAGTGTAATTCCGTTTTCTACTTTATAATTTGGAGTAGAATAAGCCAATTTTCGAATTGGATTTATTGCAGATTCGGCAACACGTTTTACTTCGGGATCATCTTCGTTATAAATCAAAATTCCTCCGTTTGTAATTTTTGCAATAAATATTTCGAATTGCTCCACATAGTTTTCGTAGGTTGGAAAAACATTAATATGATCCCAAGCAATTCCTGAAATTAGAGCAATATTGGGTTGATATAAATGGAATTTTGGTCGGAGATCTATTGGCGAAGACAAATATTCATCGCCTTCTAGAACCATAAAATCATTTTCCTCCGTAAGATGAACCATTGTATCAAAACCCTCGAGTTGGGCACCAACCATATAATCTACAGCAATATTATGATAATGCATTACGTGCAAAATCATGGATGTAATTGTAGTTTTCCCGTGCGATCCTCCAATTACTACTCGGGTTTTGGTTTTGGATTGTTCATACAAAAATTCTGGATAGGAATAAATTTTTAGACCTAATTCTTGGGCTTTCAATAATTCTGGATTATCGGCCTTTGCATGCATTCCAAGAATAATTGCATCTAATTGTGTGGTTATTTTCTCTGGAAACCAACCCAAATGCTCTGGCAAAATTCCTTTTTTGTCCAATCTGGATTTTGATGGTTCAAAAATGGCATCGTCGCTACCTGTAACTTGATATCCTTTGTTGTGCAATGCTAGTGCCAAGTTGTGCATGGCACTTCCGCCAATTGCTATGAAATGTGTTTTCATTAAATATAAATTTGCTAAATCCAGTTAATTTTATATTGATTATTTTATCCTTTTTTTTCGAATTCCGCCAAAACGGTTTTTGCTTTTTCGGGTTGTTTCATTTTATTTTTATATAAATCTGCTAATTTTTGATAGCAAATTTTAGATTTTCCGATTTCGATAGCCGAAATATAATTTTTCTCTGCATTAGTATATCGTTCGTAATACTCGTCTATTCTGCCTTTTGCAAGAAAACCATCTACTGGCGAAATTTTAGATAATTCGTTGGCATATTTTTTTGCTTTTCGTTCGCTTCCTCCAACAATTCCTGGCAATTGCAAGTATAATTCTATTAAAGCCCAACGTGCATCAATATGTTTTGGATTAAGAATTATTGCTTTTTCGAAAGCAGCTTTTACATCGCCAATCATTGATAATGCGGCAAATTTATTGCTATCCTTGGCTTTCATTCCTAAAGCACCTCCGTATTTATAAAAATAATTGGCTTCGGTTGGTTTTAGATTTTTAAGTTTACTGTAATAAAAAATGGCTTTGTCCCATGATTTGGAATTGCCTTCAATGTCTCCGAGAAATTCAATCGCTTTTAGATGATTTGGATTTTCTTTTAAATCATTTTCGAAAAAAGGTTTAGACGAATCGAATCTGCCTTCCTCAAAAAGTTTCTGTCCTTTTTCGAAATTGGTTTGAGATTGCATCTGAACATTAAAAATTATTAAAAAAAGATAAATAAATTTCATTTTGGGTTTTAATTATCAAAAATAGGGAAATTATAATTATGATTTAGTTGGTTTTACAAAGGTTTATCATTTTTTTTGGTTCTTTGGAATTTTATTTTAAATAATTATAAAATTTGAAGCTCAGGAAATTATTACAAAAGTTAGATATTTATCCTGAAATTTCATTAGATATTAAAATAAATTATGCTAATTTTATATTCTAATAAATTAATTAACTTTTAAAATTTTAAAAAAATGGGATTATTATCGTTTATCAAAGGAGCTGGAAAAAAACTTTTTGGCTCAAAAGAAGAAGCTGCTCCAGCAGAAGAAAAAGCAGCATTGAAAGCAAGTGCACTTTTGGCTCATGTTCAATCATTACATTTGCCTTTTAATTCTTTAAAAATTGGATTAACAGCCGAAAACAGTGTTGTAATTAGCGGAGAAGTTGATCAACAAGCTGATGCCGAAAAAATCGCATTAACAGTAGGAAATGTTGAAGGTGTTGAAACTGTAGATAATAATATGACCGTTGCTGTTCCTGCTCCAGAAGCAAGATATCACCGGGCTGGGGTTGACCCATCTGCCGGTGCTTTATGAGCGCGGCGGCTGTGACAACCGGGCGCTGACGGCAGGGCAGTTGCGCTTTGGCAATCACCCGCAGCAGTTTCTGGCCCTGTGGCAGGCGGCGCAGAACAGCCTGAAATCCCTGCCGACCGATACGGTTCTGGGCGTCGCCCCGCATTCGCTGCGCGCGGCCTCTTCGCAGGGTCTGGACATGGCGGCCCTGCTGGACCCGCAGGCCCCGATCCACATTCATGTCGCCGAGCAAGTGGCTGAAGTGACAGAGGTTCTGGCCGCGACAGGCCAGCGTCCGGTTGACTGGCTACTGGGTCACCACGACGTCAACCCACGCTGGTGCCTGATCCATGCCACCCAGATGCAGCCGCATGAAACCGAAGGCATGGCGCAAAGCGGGGCTGTGGCGGGGTTATGCCCGATCACCGAGGCGAACTTGGGCGACGGGATCTTTGACGGTTTGCGCTTTGCGGCTTCGGG
>JAYVZI010000008.1:0-5354 GCA_043783485.1 Bacteroidota bacterium | reverse complement strand
AACACTATTCAATGAATTACCCTTTATTGTCAAAATATTCCCATATTTGTCTTTCTCTAAATAGCTAAACCCTATGGATGACAAACTGGAATTAACATATTCAAAAATAACTTTATCAATAATATTTACATTTAATAAATCTTTGACTTTTATTTCACCATTATTCTTCACATAAAATAAATTATTTGAATTGTTTGAAATTTCAAAATCTTTAATACTTACATTTTCTGATAAACTTAAATTTAAAAAACTTGAAAAAATACCTGTTGATGAGTCAAAACTAACTTTGTAAAAGAAATCTTTCGCAGGTGAAATATCAACTTTAGCTCTTATTTTACCTATTAAAAAAGAGTTATTTGGACTAATTTTAAAAGTAGTATAATCAGAACCATATACTATATTAGAAAGAAAAGCAGCGGCATAATAAATTTTTTCTGCTGGAAAAATTGATTCAATTGGTGGCTGAATAACACCCGATGAATCTATTTTGTATGATAAAAGTTTATTTGCTTGTTGAACTATTATCCAATATGAACTATTGTCTAATGATTTAGTTAATGTTAAAGGTCCAACATGATATGGATTCGTAACAATACCATTATTAGAATCTTTCAAAAAATTTGTAAAACTTGTTGTAGGTGCTCCATCTGCGGATAGAGTATTGCCTAAATTTTTAACAATTCCTAAAGGATTTAGGGTATCAAATTCTACTATAGAATATAGATAATAAGATGGTTTAGGTCCATTCAAACATAAGCATCTTTGATTTATTGCATTGAAAACAAAGTACTTGTTGGAATTATTGGGTACAGGTACTATTATTGTATTCAAAATATCTAATTCAAAATCTAATGGTGCACTATATAAATTTCCATTTGTCATAACAGTATGATTTTTATTCCAAATAGTGTTACCATCAGTATAAAACAACAAATTACCATTATTATCACTAATTGTTGCTCTACCATATTGATTGTTATTTCCAATTGTACTCACCGTTGGCTGATTTGTTGTGAAGTTCACATCCGAAACTCCAAGTTGCCAATGGTTGTTTGGGTTTTGAGCTAACGTTATCGGTATTATTAAAAGTAATACTATAAAATTAAAATATAATTTCTTCATAATTTCAATTTGTTTTAAAATTATTAGTTTTTTATTTTCGCCTTCAACAATTCAATTTCTTTGTTCATTTGTATGATGTACAACGTCAATTCTTCAATTTTTTCTTGTTGTATTTTTGCCATTTCACCGAGTGCTAGTCCTTTTTCAGATATTTCTTTGGCAGAAGGTACATTTTGAAGATGTCCATTTGTAGTAATAAACTTTTCTACATCTTTTAATGTTGGTAATTTATAATTATTTGAAAAAACATAATCTGCCCATGTATTGTATACTTTTACCTCTTCGGCACGCACTTTACCCTTAACTGATAAACGGTAGGTATCTGTACCATCAATAAAATTAACTGTGCCTATCCCAATATTTGAATCTGTTAGGATATTACCATCTATTTTTGCACTTCCGTTCTTTACATAAAATTTATGATTTGCAGCTACAGGATCGTTGCTATAGCCACCAATAACCACTTTTGTATTTGGTTTTGCCATTTGTAAAAATGCGTTGCCATTACCGTCTTCGCCAGAGGTAAAATATTCACTTTGAGATTTATCTCTCAAAGCTAAAGTTGTAGAACCAGCGAGTTCACAATTAAACATCAGTCTATTATTATCATTTCTATCTTCAATAGAAAAATATATAGTTGGCTTTACCCATGCAGTTGAACTATATTCAACAAATGTTAGTTGTCTCCTGTAGGTATTAGATGCTACTAATCTTCCTGCATTTATTGTCCCTTTCAATTTAAATTCTTCTTCATATGAAGGGAAAGTTCCACCATCTGGTTGATTAACTGTAAAAACACCTTTATTTGCAACTAAAGCACCATTTACCTCTAATTTTTCAATTGGAGATGTAACCCCTATACCAACATTCCCCTCTATAATTGCTCCATTTGCAGGGGAAGCAGTAACTCCGGCATAAGTTGTACCAATAGCTACCCCTCCCTTAACATCCAACTTTGATTTTGGAACTGTTATACCAATCCCTACATTTCCCTCAATAATAGCTCCACTGGTTGGTGCAGCCGAAACACCTCCATAAGTTGCACCTACGGTAAGTGCTCCCTTAACGTCTAATTTTGACTTTGGCACATTGGTCCCAATTCCTACATTGGTGTTGGTTGTTGGAGCGTTTGCTACTACAGCTGTAGCACCACCTGCACCAGTATTGATTTGGGCAGTAGTAGAAAAAGCAAAGCCAACTAAAAACACAGTAAAACACGATAATTTGGTTAATTTTTTCATTTTATAAAAATTTAATTGTTAATAATTTCAAATTTACAAAAAAAAAAAAAACATCTTAACAACTATTTTAGCAGTAAATTATTAACAAAGTATTGTTAACAAGTAGACTAGATAAGTTTAAACTTTGAGCGTTCAACATAATTACAAAATACAATCCAAAAAACAAAAGGTTAAAACAAAAATTAATTTATACCTTTTTAATAAATTAGGTTGAAAATTATTTCCCAATTATAATTTTTACCCCAAAATATAATTCTTGACTTTTTTTTATATAATTATCTTCTTTCAAAATATAAAAATCAAAAAAATGATAACACGGAGAAGTTAAGTCTTGGTCTATCAATTGTAAATAAACTGTTTTTCCTCTTGATTTTTTACAAATATTTTCTCTTTCTGTTATTGCTTTCTTTAAAACCAACCCTTTTTTAAAATTATAAATTACAAATAGAGTAGTAACAAATAAAATGCAAAAAAATATATTAAAAGCAGTTTGTTTTTTATTAGTAATCTGCGGATTTTGCAATATAAAACTTCTTTGTAAAGTCCTGTAAATAATAGAACACACGAAAAGTATAATAAAGAAAATGAAAAAAATTACAGTTCGTTTGGCTGTTAAATTTGGAATAAATATAAACGGCAAGATGGTACTTATCGCGACCCAAAACCACTTAAAATCGAAAACTAAATTTATAAATTCCTCTTGGGTTTTAGGTAAGCCTATTTTTGGAAACTTATTAAATTTCGAATTTTTATAAAAAAGTTTAAAAATCGCATAAGTAAATGCTATTGAGAGCACTATTGCAACAATTGAATAACAAAAATAATAAAATAAAACAAAAAGTATGTTTTTAAAAAATTTTAAAAAAGTCAATTCAGAAAAACCCGAAGCTTCCATTCGAAAAGAATTTCCTGGAGCAAACAGTATAAATAATAACCCAAGTAAAACTGAAAAAAAAATCCAACTATTATAACTAGTTGTTGTTTCTATTTTTTTTAAATAATTATAAACCATATGAATACCAATAAAAGTCAGCAAAGCAATCGACAAATTTTGGGTTGTTCCGCCTACAATAAAAGAATAAATAAAAAAAAAATTTTTATATCCAATTTTAATTTGGACATTTTGTATCTTGAT
Source organism: Bacteroidota bacterium (assembly GCA_043783485.1). Taxonomy (GTDB): domain Bacteria; phylum Bacteroidota; class Bacteroidia; order Flavobacteriales; family Flavobacteriaceae; genus Flavobacterium. The sequence continues at coordinate 1,856 of JAYVZI010000008.1, read as the reverse complement.
AAAGAGTAAAATCCAAACGGCTCCCAACAATAAACTAAACGAATAAAATCCGCCTGTAGCCCAATAAATAGTTTCCGAAAAGTGCATGTAAGCGCCAAGCCAAGCCGAAATTGAAAAAACTATTGCCACCAAAAGTTTTTGATATTTTCGTCCGAAATACAATTTTAACTCTTTGCTTAAAATGTAAAAAAATAAAATGCCACTAGCTAAAAAACAAATTGACCAAAACAAAGTTATTAGTTCTACTGCAACATTCTTTAACAAAAAACATTGTACAAATGAAGCCACCGAAAGCATTCGACCATCCCAAGTGTTGTAACCAATAATACAATTTTGAAATATCCCATTAGTATTCAAATCGTTAATAAAAGCGTAATCATCTGCCCAATAAAAAGTATTTACATTTAAAAAAAGTAGTAACAAAATCACAATTCCAGAAAAAAAGTACATTATCTTAATTTGATTTTTCAAAAACATTTTTTTGCATTTTTATAAATAAGTTGTAAACTTAACCTTAAAATATTTCAAGTCAAATAAAGCAGGTAAAAAATTATTAGAACTCAAATTAAATAAATATTTTTTAAAAGTATAAAATCAATAGGCTTGTAAAAACTTTGTAACAAAAATCAATTTCATTCTACTTATATTTACATCTTGAAATATAAAAAAAATGGCAACATCATTAATAGACATTAAAAACATTAAACGCGATTTTGTGCTTGGCAACGAAATTGTATATGTTCTTAAAGGTATTGATTTACAGATTAATAAAGGCGAATATGTGGCGCTAATGGGACCGTCAGGATCCGGAAAATCTACGTTAATGAATCTTTTAGGCTGTCTCGATACGCCAACATCTGGCAATTATATCCTGAATGGTAAAGATGTTTCGCAAATGATTGACGACGATTTGGCAGAAATCCGCAACAAAGAAATCGGATTTGTATTTCAAACCTTCAACCTTTTGCCCCGAACAACTGCTTTAGATAATGTTGCGCTACCGATGATTTACGCAGGATATTCTAAATCTGAACGAAATATTCGCGCCACCGAAGTACTCAACCAAGTTAATCTCGGGGATCGAATGGACCATCAACCCAACCAACTCTCTGGAGGACAACGACAACGTGTTGCAATCGCTCGTGCGCTCGTGAACAAACCTTCTATAATCTTGGCTGACGAACCCACCGGAAATCTCGACAGCAAAACATCGGTCGAAATCATGAAACTTTTTGGCGATATTCATGCCCAAGGCAATACCGTAATTTTGGTTACCCACGAAGAAGAAATTGCCGAATATGCACATCGTGTCATCCGTTTGCGTGATGGAATTATCGAAAGCGATACAAAAAAACAAATAACAATTAACAAATAACAATTGATAATTAATAATTATCAATTATTACTTATCAATTATCAATTATTATGAAAGTATATACCAAAACAGGCGATACAGGAACCACAGCATTATTCGGCGGAACTCGTGTCCCAAAAGATCATATTCGTATTGAAAGTTATGGTACCGTTGACGAACTCAATTCCTACATCGGGCTAATTCGCGATCAAGAAATGAACCAGCATTATAAAGATATTTTGATCGAAGTTCAAGACCGATTGTTTACCGTTGGCGCAATTCTAGCAACGCCACCCGAAAAAGAAGTTATGAAAAATGGCGAGCTTCGACTCAAAAAACTAGGAATTATAGAATCGGATATTGAACTTCTAGAAACCGAAATCGATACCATGGAAGATTCCTTGCCACAAATGACTCATTTTGTATTGCCTGGCGGACATACAACCGTGTCATATTGTCATCTTGCCCGTTGCGTTTGTCGTCGTGCAGAGCGTTTGGCAGT
>JAYVZI010000007.1:0-42470 GCA_043783485.1 Bacteroidota bacterium | reverse complement strand
TTTTTGATTTCTTCGATAGCAAAATCTAAAGGTATTTCGTTGTTAAAATATTGAAATAATTCGCGGTAACCTACGGTTTGTAATGCATTTAATTTTTTGTGTTGTTCTAGTTTTTCTGCTTCATCGAGTAATCCCTCGTTCATCATGATATCGACTCGTTGATTGATCCGATCGTAAATGATTTCTCTTTCGGCTTCAATTCCTATAATAATAGGAGTGAAGTTTCGGGTTGTTTTTTCTTTATTCAAAAAACTGGAATATGGTTTTCCTGATCCGATGCAAACTTCGACAAATCGCATCATTCGTTGAGGATTTTGTAAAGTTTGTGGGTTTTCTGAAGAAATTGTATTGTAATATTCGAGATCTAATTCTTGTAATTTTTGTTGTAAATATTGGATTCCTAGTTTTTCGTAATTGGTATTTACTTGCTCTCTAACTGACTTTTCGATTTCTGGAAATGCATCGAATCCTTTTAGAACGGCATCTACATAAAGTCCAGATCCGCCAACTAGGATTGCAAAATCATTGGTTAGGAATAATTCGTCGAGTTTTGCAATGGCTTCTTTTTCGAAATCGCCAACGGTATAATTGTCGAAAATGGATTTGTTTTGTATGAAATAGTGTTTGGCTTGGGATAATTCTAAATCACTAGGAACTGCTGTACCGATTTTCATTTCCTTGAAAAATTGTCGGCTGTCGCAGGAAATAATTTCGCAAGAAAAATGTTTTGCCAATGCAATACTCATGGAAGTTTTCCCGATTGCTGTTGGTCCTATGATTGTTATTAAAAAATTTTGTTTCAAGTTTAAGGTTTCAAGTTTGAAATTGATTGCTCATTTTAAGACGATTGTACTAGCCCCGATTGCAGTGGAAATCCTTTTTTTGATGATTTTTATCATCAAAAAAAGATTGGAACGTAAAGCGGGATTGGCTCCAAATCTAAAATTTTATTGTTTTTAGGAATTTGCTTTTCCGAATATGACTTTGGATGATATTTTTTACGTCGCGGTTGTTTTGCATTGGGACGATTATGTTTTTTAGGATTTCGATGTTGTGGATTTGGTAGTTGAGATCGTAAAATGCGTAGCCTTTGTAAATTCCGTTTTCGATGAGGATTGCGCTGCGCTCACTAATGCTGCGCCCTTTGTCGATGATGACCATATTTTGGTTTTCGAAACTGTTTTTATCTATAAATTCCTGAACTCTTGCGTTGTATTCCTCTGGGGAAATTTTGCCAATGCAGGCTCCGTCACACTCTTTGATTTTGTGCTGAAAACATTCGTTTTTTGTGATATATAATCCAGTTAATTTTTGGCAAAGATGGTAATGTGATGTGATGCGAAACAGTGCGTTTTTGCCTTCTTGAATAGATGAAAATGAGGTTATTTCTTTTTTCCGACCGTCGGTTTTCTGTAATTTAAGGTTTAGATATCCGTTTTCGTCTTTTTCGATATAAAGAGCTAAATTGAAAATGCTTTTGCGTTGCGCACGATTATAAATGGGTTTATTTATTTTTATTTCCTCGGATTCTTTGAGTAATGCAATTAGTTCTGAGCCGGTTTCGTCGTAAGTTACGGTGAAAACTTCGGTTTGAATTTTCTTGCATTTGGTTGTTGTTCCTGTAAAATGTTGGTTGATTCTTTTTTTTATATTTCGACTTTTACCAATGTAAATGAGGTTTCCTTTTTCGTTATGGATGTAATAAACGCCTGTTTTAGAGGGCATACTTTCCATAATATCGCGTAATTTTGGAGATATTCCTTTTTCGATTTCGGATTTTATGAGTTCTTTTACGATTACTTTTTCGAGATCTTTTTCTAATAAAATTTTGAATAATTTTACGGTTGCCAAGGCATCTCCGCTTGCACGATGTCTGTCCGCCATTGGAATTCCTAAGGCTCGCACTAGTTTTCCTAAGCTATGCGAGGGTTGCTCGGGCAATAATATTTTGGATAATTCGACGGTACAAAGGTTTTTTGCTTGAAAATCGTAACCCAATCGGCGGAATTCCGTTCGTAAAATTCTATAATCGAAACTTGCATTGTGAGCAACTATAATACAATCCTGAGTGATTTCGATAATGCGTTTGGCTACTTCAAAAAATTTTGGAGCGCCTTTTAGCATTTCGTTATTAATTCCTGTGAGTTTTACAACAAATGGCTGTATTGGTTTTTCGGGATTTACCAAACTAATAAATTGATCTACAATTTCGTGTCCATCGAATTTGTAAATGGCGATTTCGGTAATTCCCTCTTCGTTGAATTGTCCTCCGGTGGTTTCTATGTCGAGTATTGCGTACAAACTGCTTGTTTAATGTTTAAAGTTTCAAGTTGGAACGGTCTTTAATCTTTGTTCTTTGCTCTATTTTCTTCCTCCAAAGACACTACTTCCAATTCGAACCATTGTACTTCCGCACTCAATTGCGAGCCCGTAATCGCCAGACATTCCCATTGAAAGTGTTGTGGGTTTTAGGTTTTGAGTCGAAGGTAGTTTTACTAATTTGTCAAAAATTATTTTCAAATTCTGAAATTCTTTTTTGATTTGAATTTTATTATCGGTAAATGTTCCCATTCCCATTAATCCAATTATTTGCACATTTTTTAATCCGATTTTGTCATTCTGAACAAAGTGAAGAATCTCATTTAATTCTTCTTCGTTTAAACCGAATTTTGTTTCTTCCTCGGCAATGTGCATTTGCAACAAACAATCAATAACTCGGTTGTGTTTTTTGGCTTGTTTGTTTATTTCCTCTAATAATTTTAGGCTATCAACTCCATGAATTAGATTTACATATTCTGCCATAAATTTTATTTTATTGGTTTGTACGTGACCAATCATGTGCCACTGAATATCTTTTGGCATGGTTTCCCATTTTTCGGTCATTTCTTGGATTTTGTTTTCTCCAAAAATGCGCTGACCGGCTTCGTAAGCTTCCATTAAATCTACAATTGGTTTGGTTTTAGAAACCGCAACAAGAGTTACGTTTGCTGGAATTGTTGATTTTATTTTATTTAAGCTCGATTTTATTGACATTGAATTTTTTTTTGATTCTATTTTCTTGCTTCTATTTTCTATATCTCATAAACCACCAAACCACTCCTAAACTTCGGTTCAATATAGGTGCTTTTTGGAGGCATAATCAAATTATGGTCTGCAAGTGCTTTTATTTCAGCGATTTCGGTTGGAAACAACATAAAACCTACTTCGAATTCTCCTTCATCAACAACTTCTTTTATAGTTGTAATAGACTGATTTCCTGGAATATAATCTATCCTTTCGTCATTTCGTAAATCATGAATTCCTAGAATTGGAAGTAGCACTTTTTCGTATAAAATTTGTGCATCTAAACTTTCTAAAACTGAAGCAAAATTGTTTTCATCTTTTAATGTTAAGCAATAAAATTCGTTATCGAGATACATTCCGAATTCGAATTTTTTGGTTGGTTTCCACAATTCTTGTTCTTTGTTTTTTATCCAGAAAGAGTTTGATAAGAGTTCTAAAAATTCAATTTTAGAATGATTATTTAAATCACGAATAATACGGTTGTATTCATAAATCTTCACATTGCTTTCGGCCATCAAAAAACTCATGAAATAATTAATGTTTTCGTTTCCAGATTTTTTGTTTTGCTCAAATAGCATTTCTGCGGATGCGGTTCTGTGATGTCCATCGGCAATATATAAATCACCAATTTCCTCAAATTTACTCTGAATATATTCTATTTCGGGCTGATGTTCAATTCTCCAAAGCAAATGTTTTTCCTTTTTTTTTGTAGAAAATTCGTAAATTCTAGGTTGATTTTTTTTGAAATTTATCCAAGAATTTAATTCTAAATCATCGGGATAAGTTATCAAAACGGGTTCGGTATTAAACCCTGTTTGATGCAAATAATCCTTAAAAACTTCTACTCGATATTGCAAAGTATCTTCGTGTTTTTTGATGATATTCTGTTGATAATCAGTTATTGATGTGCCAGCAATGATTCCTGTAAAATTTTGATTTTTTGCCTGAATTTCGTAAATATAAAAAACTGGATTTTCTTCTTTCAAAAAAACATCTTCATTTTTGAATTCATTGTATTTCTGTGATACTAATTTAAATCGTTTCTCCAAACCCACCTTTTGTTGATTGGCATAAATCGGATTCAGAATATGCAAAAAGGAAAACGGATTAAAATCCAATTGCGATGCCAACTCCGCAGCCGAATATTCGTCGTACGATCGAGAAGTTACCAAACTTACTTTGTCTGATGTTGGTCGAACTGCCTTGAATGGAATTATTTTTGCCATGTTTTCTTAACCGCAAAGTTCGCAAAGTTTTTCGCAAAGTTCACAAAGTTTTAAATTTGTTAATTTGAAATATTCTATCTGAAAACTGCTACTTTTTCTGCTTTTTTACTTTCGGAATAATCATAAAAGCCTTCGCCGGATTTTTGACCTAATTTCCCAGCACGAACCATATTTACTAACAATGGACAAGGCGCATATTTTGGATTTTTGAAACCATCATACATTACATTTAATATGGCTAAACAAACATCAAGGCCAATAAAATCTGCTAGTTGCAAAGGTCCCATGGGTTGTCCCATACCGAGTTTCATGACCGTATCGATCTCATAAACACCAGCAACTTTGTTGTATAAGGTTTCGATGGCTTCGTTTATCATTGGCATTAAAATTCGGTTGGCTACAAATCCTGGATAATCGTTTACTTCGACTGGAGTTTTGCCTAATTTTTCGGATAATTCCATGATGATTTTCGTAACTTCATCAGAAGTGTTGTAACCACGAATAATCTCGACCAATTTCATAATTGGCACAGGATTCATAAAATGCATTCCGATAACACGTTCAGGATGAGTAACAACCGATCCGATTTGGGTTATAGAAATTGATGAAGTGTTTGTTGCTAAAATCGTATTGTGCGAACAAACATCGTTCAATTGTTTGAAAATTTCGAGTTTCAATGCTACATTTTCGGTGGCGGCTTCGACAACTAAATCTACTCCAACAACTCCATCTTTTATATCAGTATAAGTAATAATATTGGTAATTGTATTTGCTTTATCGGCTTCGGTAATTGTTCCTTTGGCAACCATTCTGTCTAAATTTGTGGCTATTGTTGCCATTCCTTTATCTAGAGATTTTTCGGAAACATCTATTAGTTTGACTGTAAAACCTGATTGTGCAAAAGTGTGGGCAATTCCGTTACCCATTGTTCCTGCTCCGATTACTGCTATTGTTTTCATTATTTTTTGTTAAAAGATTTTAAAATTTAAAGATTGAAATATTCTATCTTTTCATCGATTCAATTATCTGGTAAGCAACTCTCAAAGCATTAGTTCCATCTTCTAGAGTTACAACTGGCGAAGTATTTGTATTTATTGCATTGGCAAAACTTTCTAATTCATCAAGAATGGCATTATTTTGTTCTACCTCTGGATTCGAGAAATATATTTGCTTTTTGACACCTTCGGCATTTTGAAGAATCATATCAAAATCGCCAGGAACTTCGGGAGCATCTTTCATTTTTACGACTTCGCATTTTTTTTCTAGAAAATCGACCGATATGTAAGCATCTTTTTGGAAAAAACGTGATTTACGCATATTTTTTAACGAAATTCTGCTAGAAGTTAAGTTGGCAACACAACCATTTTCGAATTCAATTCGAGCATTTGCTATATCTGGCGTATCCGAAATTACCGAAACTCCGCTGGCATTAATGTTTTTGACTTTCGATTTTACTACGCTTAAAATGGCATCAATATCATGAATCATTAAATCTAAAACTACGGGAACATCTGTACCACGGGGATTAAATTCTGCCAACCTGTGGGTTTCGATAAACATTGGATTATCGATCATGTTTTTGGTTGCAATAAACGCTGGATTGAACCTTTCGACGTGACCAACTTGCCCTTTTACATTGAATTCATTTGCAAGAGCAATAATTTCTTCGGCCTCTTCGACAGTATTTGAAATTGGTTTTTCTATAAAAACGTGTTTCCCAGATTTGATAGCCACTTTTGCACATTTAAAATGGGATAAAGTAGGAGTTACAATATCTATAACATCTACAGCATGAATTAATCTTGCTATGGTATCGAATTGTGTATAACCAAATTCCTTTGCGATTTTTTCTCCGTTTTCGTGATTTTCGTCATAAAAACCAACTAATTCGTATTTTTCTGATTGTTGTAGCAATCGTAAATGTATTTTTCCGAGATGACCAGCACCTAAAACGCCAACTTTGAGCATAGAAATAATTTTTATCAAAAATAGGAATTAATTGATAATTGATAATTGATATTTGTGAATTTGTTTTCTAAATTTACAAAATAAAAATAAACTTAAATGATGAATGAGATTACTTCATTCTTCGCAATGATATGAAAGACACATCCAAACATCAAGGACTCAGAAACCAATTGGTGAAACTTTTGCAAGAAAAAGGAATTACCGATAAAAAAGTGCTTGATACAATTGGGAAATTGCCACGACATTTGTTTATTAATTCCAGTTTTGAGGATTATGCCTATCAAGACAAAGCTTTTCCGATAGGAGCTGAGCAAACTATTTCCCAACCATATACTGTTGCTTTTCAGAGTCAATTATTGGAAGTAAAAAAAGACCAAAAAATACTCGAAATTGGAACAGGTTCGGGTTATCAAACTGCAGTTTTGTGCTTACTAGGAGCAAAAGTTTACAGTATAGAACGACAAAGCGAATTGTTTAAGCAAACTCAAATTTTATTACCAAAACTTGGAATTAGACCCAAACATTTATCTTTTGGAGATGGATATAAAGGCCTTGAGAATCATGCCCCGTTTGATAGTATTATAGTAACAGCTGGAGCTCCAATAATACCAAAAGCATTGATGGCACAACTCAAAATTGGCGGAAAATTAGTAATTCCTGTTGGCGAAAAAGATCAAATCATGACTTTGTTAATTAGAAAAAATGAAACCCAATTCGAAAAACATGAATTTGGAGATTTTAAATTTGTACCATTGTTGGAAAATAAAAATTAAACTAAAAACCCATCAATCGATGGGTTTTTTTTATTGACCAATAATGTCCAGATAACGCTCTAAACTTTGTTTTTCTATTTGAGCTATAAAAAGCAAAAAATCATTTTTATTGTTTTTAGTTTGAGCCGTTTCTAGAGATTGATAATACTGCATTCGAGTATCATAATCCCCTTTTATATTGGCAATTACATATCCATGTTGCAATAAAATTAAGTTCATAACCAAACGCGAAGTACGACCGTTACCATCAATAAATGGATGAATTGTAACAAAACGTTCGTGTATTTCCCCAGCAAGAATAATAGGATGAAGTTTGTTTTTATGGGTTTCGTACCAAATATAAAAATCTTCCATTTCTTTTGTAACCATAAAAGGTTGTGGAGGCATGTGAGAACTGCCTTTTATCATGACTTGAACTCTGCGATAACGACCAGCATCGTCGGGATGAATTCCTCTTAAAATCAAATTATGGATACTCAAAACCTCACGCTCATTGAGAGTTGTATTTTTCTCCATCAAATGTTTTATATAAGCAATTGCTTCATTATGATTTATGGCTTCAAGATGTTCTCGCATACTTTTTCCAGAAATGGTTAATCCTTCGTTTATGACTAAATCCGTCTCCTGTAATGTGAGCGTATTTCCTTCAATTCGATTGCTTTCAAAAGTATATTCAAGTTCTAAAGCTTGTGCAATTCTGTAACTATCAAACAATCTAAATTCATCTAATTTTGATTTTAGAATATCAATTTCATCTAACAAAGTAGTTAAATTGGTAGTGTATTTTGATGTGGTAACATAAAGACTCTCTTTATCCTCACGAACCATATTCATTGCTCTCATCGCCAAATCGTCATCGCCAATTTCATAAAGAATTTTTTCTTTAAGCCAAGCAACCATCAACGTTTCATAATTTATTTCAAGAAAATAAGCCAATTTACTAATTTGCTCTTTGGTTGGTTTTCTAGAACCGTTTTCGAATTTGCTAATCAATGCTTGATCAATACCTAATTCTTGAGCGACTTCTCTAGTTTTAAGATTTTTTTGTTCTCTAGCATTTTTAATTAAGGTTTTCATTTTAATGACTTTTATTATCATGACAAATTTAGTCATTTTTATTTGTAAAAAAAACCTTTCCCTCTAAAAGTTTTTCTTAATTCGATCCAAATCGCGTTTTGTATCTTGTTCTTTAAGGCTTTCACGCTTATCGTAGGTTTTTTTTCCTCTGCAAAGTCCAATGTCTAGCTTTGCCATACCTTTTTCGTTGGTGTGCAGTTTTAAAGGAATAATTGTTAATCCTTTTGCCTGAACATTTTTGGCAAGTGTTTTTAGCTCTCGTTTATTCAATAAAAGCTTGCGTTCGCTTCTGGCTTTGTGATTAAATTGATTTCCAAAAGCATATTCTTCGATATTGGTGTTAATGGCAAATAATTCGTTATTAGAATTAAATTCGCAAAAACTCTCCGTAATATTGGCTTTCCCTAAACGAATTGATTTTATTTCGGTTCCAGCCAAAACGATTCCAGCAGTATAGGTTTCTAGGATTTCGTAATCGAAACGCGCTCGTTTATTTAGAATATTAATAATTTTTAGCATAGGATTGCAAATGTAACAACAAATGAGAGAAACTGCAATAATATTTATAAATTTGCTTCATGCAAAAAACAAATGATCCACTTCATGGAATTACACTTCAAACTATTCTCGAAAAATTAGTTGCGTTTTATGGTTTTGACACTTTGTCAGAACTTATAAAAATAAAATGTTTTTCGGATAATCCTTCTATCAAATCGAGTTTAACTTTTCTAAGAAAAACCGATTGGGCTCGAAAAAAAGTTGAAGATTTATACATAAAAACTTTAAACAAATTTGATAAATAAAAAATGGCTTACAATTTTACTTATAAGCCATTTTTATAAATTTTAAAAGAAAAATTAGAAACTAAATTTAGCTCCTAAATATAGGTTTCTTCCACCAGCATTAATCCCTGATGCAAAAGTTCGGTATTGTGTGTCTAAAATGTTTTCCATTCCTGTAAAAAATGTTACGTTTTTTATAGCAGTAATTGCAGCTTTAAAATTGTAAGTTTCCCAAGATGGTGTTCCATTTGTAGGAGCGTAAACCAAATTATCTTCTCCAGATGGAGAATAATTAGCAAGATTTTTGTTTCCGCTATAATTCATATTCAAATCAAGATTTACATACTTATTTTCGAATCTAAATCCTGTTTTTCCGTAAACTGGCGGAATGTGATCTAGAGGAAAGTTTCCAGTTGAGTTTTGAACACGACCGTGAGTAAAATTGAAATTTCCGTAAAACAAAAACGATTTGGTTAAATAGGCTTTTAGAGTTGTAGAGTATCCAAAAAGATTTCCTTTTCCTTGATTTTGATTCGCTAAAATCGCACTGTTTTGTCCATCATAAAAAATAGTAGATTGCCCGTTGAAGGTAAATGCACCAGTCATGATTGGATCATAAAGTTTGGTTATGAAAAAAGTATTTTCGAACTGAAAACGATTTCCGTCCCAAAAAGTAATGCTCAAATCTGCGGTTACCGACTTTTCTGGTTTTAAATCTTTGTTAGGAACAATCAAGGCTCCACCAGCACTTTCGAAAATTTTAGATAAATCATCAATATTTGGCGCTCTGTAAGCAGATGCTAAATTGAAAGCAACCTTAATATCCTTACTAGGATTATTTACAATTCCAACGGCACCACTATAAGTAATGTTTTTTTGCTCAACACTTGTGTAAGGCAAACTCAAAAAGTTAGTTTTTATTTCACTTTTTAGAGTGGTGTAACCTCCTCTAGCACTTGCGTTAAATGAAGTTTTGTCATTAATATTATTACTAAAAGCAAGAAAACCTTCGGCTCTTAGCGTATTGTTTTTTCCATCAGGAAATCTTGTATCTAAAACAGCATAATCTCCTGTAATAATATTTCTTTTGAAAGCAGATGACTTTAAATCATCGTAATAAATATCTGCTCCATAAATCAAATCTCCTTTTCCAACTTTTGCTTTAAAATCGGTAGTTAAACCAAAAACTTGTACTTTTTCTATTCGGTTATTTTCATTTACACTTCCAAAGTTTCTATTAATTCTGCTTTCTTCAACGTTTTGGTAGCTTAGATTAACATTCATATCGCTATTCAACAAAGCTTTTTCTTTCGAAAATTTGTAGGCAGAAAGCAAACGTTTTTGTGGACCATATTTCCAAGTTGCAGATTTTAGATTTCCACTACCAGTTAAATCCGTCAATCTATCGTATCTTGGTACATCATTTGTAGTAGATACTTGAAAATTTAAGCTGTGTTTTGTAGCACTATTTTGCTGAAAAACAAATTTTTGCATAAAATCATACTGTTTGTATCCAGAAAATTTTTGAACGTATTTGTCGCTATTTGTCACTTGAGTATCTACACCGTTTACTGTTTCTACATAAAAATCTCTTTCTCCAAAAAACGCATTGTTACCATTTTTATGTTTTCCCATTCTTAAATCTCCATAATCGTTATAAGAAACCGATGTTAATGAAGCAAATTTTCCTGCAGCATAATTAAAATCGAAATGTCCAGATTTACCTTTATTTACATCGCTGTAATTAAAAAGCACATTTCCAGAAACTGGTTTGTTACCGTTTTCGGAAAGTAATTTGGCGTTTTTGGTCTGTAAATATAACGCACCACCAAGCGCATCGCTTCCGTAAATTGTAGATGATGGTCCAAAAAGCACATCTGCACTTTCGAGCATATTTTTATCTACAGTAATACTATTTTGCAAATGTCCGCCTCTGTAAATAAGGTTGTTCATACGGATTCCATCAACCAAAAGCAAAATTCTACTCGATTCGAAACCTCGAATTACAGGACTTCCTCCACCTTGTTGTGATTTTTGGATGGCTAATATTCCAGAATTAGCAAAAACATCTGCGGTATTTTGATTGTTTTGTAACTCGATTTCTTTTTTAGAAATGGTTTCTACTTGTTGAGAAATCGTTCTTTTTTGTTTTGCAAATCTTTGTGCACTTACTACGATTTCGTCTAATTCTATTGCGTTTGTTGTGTTTTTTTTTGCTTGAGAATATCCCAACAAAGAAAATGCACAAGCTATAATTGCTAATGTTTTTTTCATTTTTTTGTGTATGTAATTATTATTTTATTTTAAAAAAAGCTAAAAAATAATAATTTAACACGGCGGTTTGTCTTGTAAATAAATGAAGGATTTGGTTTTTGATGAAAATAAGCCATCAAAATTTTGAAGTAATTCAAATCTAAAATTTGACTTGTTATCACAGTAAAACTTGTTTTCTGAAATGACATGTTTGGAAAAAGAAGTTGATTTTTTCTTTTCAGAAATTGGTGTTTTATTATTTTTTAAAAACGTTACAAAAGTAACTCTTGCTTTACTTTCGGAACTATCTTTTACCACTTTTGCAGTAATAATTGTTTGTTTTTGTTGAAACGAAATTACATCGTAATAATGATTTTGGTAATGAATTTCATGTTTGTCAGAAAAATTTTTCCATTCTGTTTGGGTAAACTCTAAAGTTTCGGAATTTGCAATTTTTTCGATCTGATTTTGGTATCTAATATTTTGTAAATGCTGAATCAAATCTCCAGAAAACGCCAAAATCATCCCGAAAACATAAACGGAAAGGATTAGTAAAATAGCTGGTTTTTTTATTTTTTTATGCATTTATTTTAACCTATTTTTTTTAAGTAAAGAATAAATTACGGTATCCAAAAAAGTTCCGTCATAAAATTCATTTTCCAATAAATGGGCTTCTTTTACAAAACCATTTTTTTGCAAAACTCTTTCCGAAGCTCCATTTCTTGGGTCAATAACTGCCTCAATAGAATGCAAATTCATGACGTCAAAACCGTAATTCAAAGCTTCTTGAATAGCTTCGGTAATGATTCCTTGACCATGAAATTCGGGCAATAACATATACCCAATTTCGGCTCTATAGTTTTCCTTTTGGATCCTGTAATGACCAATAATACCAATAAATTTATTATTAGTTTTTAGGCAAATAGCCCAATTTATACCTTGATTTGTATCAATTCCTTCATCGATTTTTGCAATATGTTCCAATGCGTCATTTACGTTTTTCGCGAGTGGACGAGGAATATATTTCATTGTTTCTGGGTTTCTGCGAAGCGTAAAAAGCTCATTTACATCGCTTTTATCAAGACGACGCAAAATTAGCCTTTCGGTTTTTAGGTTTGGAAACGGTGAAAAATTAACTTCTAACATTGCAATAATTTACAGCAAATTTACAAAATTTCTATGAAAAAATTTGTCGTAAATTCGCTGTTTGGATTTAGAATGATAATTCCTTCTTTTTTGTAGAGATTTCCATCACAATTTATCGTGTCCGAGTAGCCAAACCAAGGCTCAATGCAAATAAATTTTGCTTTAGGTTTTGTCCAAATTCCAAGGTTTGGAAATTCATCGAAATTTACTTTTATAAATGGTTCAGAATTCTCGGAAATTGTTATAGATTTCGATTTTAATGTTTTGAAAACCAATGCATCATTTTCGAAAATAGAGTAGGAAAGTGGCAATTTATGATCCTTTAGAATAATTTTTTTTGAAACTTCGGAAATTAAATCATTTTCTAATAAATAATACTTTAAAATTTCGTTCTCGGAAAACTTTAAACTATAACTTTCAAAATCATTTGGTAAAGCAAATGCGGGGTGTGCACCAATAGAAAAAGGCATTTTTTCTTGACTTTTATTAAATACGGAATATTCAATTTTTAATGTTTTTTCTTCAAGAAAATATTTTATTTGGAATTCGAAATCAAAAGGATAGTGTTCCAAAGTTTCTGAATTTGAAACTAATGAAAACACAATTGAGTTTTCGGTTTGTTCTAAAACTTCGAATTCTAAATCTCTAGCAAAACCATGTCGAGATAAGTTATAGACTTTATTATCATGAGTAAAATTATTGTTTTTTAGAGTTCCGACTATTGGAAACAAAACCGGAGCATGTTTGCCCCAAAATTCAGGATTTCCGTCCCAGATATATTCTCTGACCTCTGTTTTTAATGAAATTAATTCTGCTCCTTTTGTATTAAAAAAGGCAATTAAATTCTGGTTTTGTATGGATAGTTTCAATTTGAAATATTTTTTAGAAGTGTAAATGTAATTTTTTTAAAGATTTTTTTTCAAATTTTGTAACAAATATCTAAAATGTTGCACTAATTTTATATCATCAAAAAAACAATAACATGAAAAACAATTTTTTTAAAGTAACATTTTGTTTTGCTTTATTTGCTGGGTTTTCTAACCTTCAGGCTCAAGATGCAAAACCAAGTGTTTCTAAGTACGATTATCACGATGCATTTGCACCAGGATTTTATTCGAAAAACGGAACAGATACGCGTTCTGCCAGTGGACAACCGGGGATTAAATATTGGCAAAACCGAGCAGATTATCAACTAACTGCAAATCTTAATGACAAAAACAGTGAGATAACAGGTTCGGAAGTTTTGACTTATACCAATAATAGTCCAGATAAATTGGCATTTTTGTGGATGAATGTGGATCAGAATTTATTCAAAAATGATTCTCGTGGAAATGCAATTATTCCAACTAATGGAAGTAGAAATGGTGCCGATGGAGAAATTTTTGACGGAGGTCATAAAATAAAATCGGTAAAAATCATTACAAAAGTAGCAGGAAAATCAGTCGAGAAAGAAGCAAAATTTACAATTGTAGATACGCGTATGCAAATTATTTTGCCACAAGAATTAAATGCAAACGGAGCTTCATTGAAAGTAAAAATCGATTTTTCATACATTTCTCCAAAATATGGTTCGGATAGAACTGGAGTTTTAGATACAAAAAACGGAAAAGTTTTTACAATTGCACAATGGTATCCAAGAATGTGTGTTTATGACGACGTAAAAGGTTGGAATACCCTACCATACCTAGGAGCTGGAGAGTTTTATTTAGAATATGGCGATTTTGATGTTGCTATTACCGCACCAGCTAATCATATTGTTGTTTGCTCTGGAGATTTAATGAATCCATCGGAAGTTTATACTGCAGAACAGCTAAAACGTTGGAATCTTGCAAAAGCAAGCGACAAAACGGTTATGATTAGAACTGCCGAAGAAGTTACAAATGCAAACTCAAGACCAGCTGGAAAATCTACATTGACTTGGAAATTTAATATTAAAAATTCTCGGGACGTTGCTTTTGCTTCCTCTGCAGCATTTATGATAGATGCGGCTAAAATAAATTTGCCTTCTGGAAAAAAATCAATAGCTATATCTGCTTATCCAGTAGAAAGCAATGGACAAGACGCTTGGAGTCGTGCTACCGAATATACAAAAACCTCAATCGAGAATTACTCTAAACGTTGGTTCGAATTTCCTTATCCAGCAGCTACAAATGTTGCAGGAAACGAAGGTGGAATGGAATATCCAGGAATTGTTTTTTGTGGGCATGAATCCAAAGGCGAAAGTTTATGGGGAGTTACAGATCACGAATTTGGGCATGGTTGGTATCCAATGATTGTTGGATCTAACGAAAGATTATTTGCTTGGATGGACGAAGGTTTTAACACTTTTGTAAACTCATTAAGCTCAGTAGATTTTAATAATGGAGAATACAAACAAGAAGCTAGTGATATGCACCTATCTGCAAAATCATTAACAAATCAAGAAATGGAACCTATTTACTCCGCTCCAGACGGGCTAAAAGAAGCAAATCTTGGGACTTTGGCTTATTTCAAACCAGGATCAGGACTAACAATTTTGCGTGAACAAATACTTGGTGCAGCACGTTTTGATTATGCTTTTAGAACTTATACGGAGCGTTGGGCTTTCAAACACCCAACTCCAGATGACTTTTTCAGAACTATGGAAAACGTTTCAGGCGAGGATTTAAACTGGTTTTGGAGAGGTTGGATTATCAACAACTGGCAATTTGATCAAGGCGTTTCTAAAATTAAATATTTAAAAAACGATCCATCAAAAGGAGCAATTATTACTGTGGATAATTTAGAAAAAATGCCATTTCCAGTAATTTTAGAAATTAAAACTAAATCGGGTAAAATATCAACAATTAATTTGCCAGTAGAAATCTGGGAACGTAACAAATCTTGGTCTTTCAAATCCAATACGAATGAGGAAATAGAAAGTATTACACTTGATCCAAAGCACGTTTTTCCTGATATGAATTCCGAAAATGATGTTTGGACATCTGCAAAAGGCGAAATCGAAAAAGCAGTAATAGTTGATGGATATGTGGGAACTTTTTCTAGTAAAGAAATTCCAATAAAAATGATTTTTACCGAAGATAACGGAAACCTAAAAGGCGAAGTTCCAGGACAAGGATCTTTTGGATTAGTAAGTTCTGGAAAAGATAAATTCAAAATAGAGGGTGCTCCAATCGAAATTGTTTTTAACGAAGCAAAAACCGAAATGTCATTTATTCAAAACGGAAAAACTTTTCTTTTTTCAAAAGATAAATAGTTATTATAAATTTTTTAGAAAACTCCAATCGAAAGGTTGGAGTTTTTTTTGTAAAAAAAACTTAAAATCATTTTTCGCAAACCAAGTATGATTTATATTTGTGTAAATATAAAACACAATATGAGCTTTCTAAAAAACATATTTGGTTCATCAGAAAACCAAACAGAAAAAATAACAAACGTAAATTGGATAAATCTAACTGATTTGGGACAACTCAACGAAGTTCAAGAAACTTCAAACCGTAAACCAGTTCTCATTTTTAAGCACAGTACAACTTGTAGTGTAAGCAGAATGGCACTAAAAAACTTTGAAAAAGAATTTGATCTTCAAGACAAAATAGATACCTATTTTCTAGATTTACTCAACCATCGGGATATTTCTAACGAAATTGCCTCAAGATTTCAGGTCATTCATCAATCCCCGCAATTGTTATTGATAAAAGGAGGAATTTGTACTTATAATGTTTCTCATTCATCGATCGAAGCATCGGAACTGCATGATAAACTGTAACCATTTTCTATAAAAAAGCCTCATTCTTTATACTAAGAATAAGGCTTTTTTTAAGTATTGAAACTTTATAATTATCTTCGGAATTTATTTCTAACAATTATGTCTTTTAGTTTGGCTTTCAGGTCTTCGCCACTATCATAAACCATTTGTTCATTACTCGGAAAAGCGACCGAACGTCTGTCAAAATTAGGGAAATAAGTTTCCTCAACCGCACGGCGATCCCCGTCATAAGTCGAGTAAACATTCTCAAAAGTATATTCGCTGGCAAGCGGAAAAGTTTCTATTAATTGGTTCGATCTAAAATCAATATAATCTACTTTTGCAGTAACTTGAACGGTTTTAAACTGTCTTTTTTCGTAAATACTAATTCTAACCGTTTTCATATTATCAACCCGAATTGGGTTACCGGCCTGATCCTTTACAGGATTATTTTGTGCGTCTAATAGCGGTTTTGTTCCATCTTTTATTTCTTTTTCCTTAACAAATTGTTTTTCACTAATTTGCTCAGGCGAAATATTTATCTGTCTAAAATTTACAATCAAACCATAATCATAAGTAATATCTTTTTGGCGATTGCTGTGGTAAACCGTCCAAGCATCATTCAACCCATAAGTGCTAAAATCCAATAAATCATCCTGTAAACGTGCGGGAATAATCATATTAGTTTCGTTTTTGGTGTAAACATTTACAAAATCTGTTGCTCTAAATTTGGCATCGGACATGAGTTTTGCAACATCTTTATAACCCGGATTTATTCGGTCTAAATACGCCAAATCATCGTAAGCCCTGCGGATTGTCATTTTATCTTTCGTGGCCAAAAGGGCTTTCGAGTTTTCGTACAAATGTTTGGACAAAGCATTTTTGCTGTTCACAATTTGCTCGGAATAATCATCAAAAGGAAATTTTGCATCGCGACCTTCTGCAAGCAAACGCAGTGGTAATAATGGTCTAATAATATCTTGGCGGTAATTTAATTGCAAATATGTATTAAAAATTTTCTCCAAATTATTAGGGTTTGCATCTCTAAAAAGCCCATCTACATCACGCAAATCGCGCTCTTTTGCCTTTGCAAAAGCTTCCTCGAGCATGTACACATAATCTTGTTTTCCCTTGGCATTTTTGTTGCCACGCAAGCCATCAACAGCATTTTTTATGGCACCATCATAATCGCCTGATGTCAGCATATTTCGAGTTTGTTTCACGCCACAAGCGGAAATCAACATAAAAATCGATAATAAAAGAGTAATTTTTTTCATATTTTTTTTAAAATTATTTTTTTGCTGAAGCCATTTCCAGCTCTCATTCCAATCTTTTTTTCCAAAACCTTTTTTTCTTGAACTTAAAGGAACTTCCGTTGGTCGTTCTTCAAGTTCAAGAAAAAATAGGTTTTCTCGAAAAAGGATTTTCCCTTCCATCTGGGCTAGGTAATCCAAACATCGAGCCAATTTTAAATTAAAAACAAAAAATTACTGACTCAATTTCTTCAAAAAAGAATTAAGATTATTTTCTCACGAAAGGAGGCAACAATTTGCTACTAACTTCTCCAAAACCAATCTGAACTTCATTGTTTTTGCAAAAACCAGTAATAGTAACTGTATCGTTATCGTTTATAAATTTTCGTTCGGTGCCATCATTCAATTTAATAGGATTTTTTCCACCCCAAGTTAATTCCAACATCGATCCAAAACTATCCGGAGTCGATCCCGAAATAGTTCCGGAACCCATCATATCTCCAGAGTTTACGCGACAACCATTACTGGTATGATGCGCTAATTGCTGGCACATGGACCAATATAAATATTTAAAATTCGAATTAGAAACCACATTTGGCGTACCGTTTTCTGGAGTTATTGCAACTTCCAGATGAATATCGAAAGTATGTTTTCCTTTTTGTTGCAAATAAGGTAGCGGCGTTGGATCTTGTTTTGGGCCTTTGGTTCTAAACGGTTCAAGAGCATCCATTGTTACAATCCATGGCGATATTGAGGTAGCAAAATTCTTAGCCAAAAACGGACCAAGTGGCACATATTCCCACTTCTGAATGTCGCGCGCACTCCAATCGTTGAGCAAAACCATCCCAAAAATATAATCTTCGGCTTCGTGAACCGGAATATTTTCGCCCATTATATTGGCATCGGTTGTAATAAAAGCTGTTTCTAACTCAAAATCTATCAATCGTGAAGGTCCAAAAACTGGTGTTTTTTCGCCATCTGGCATCAATTGTCCCATTGGTCTGTGAACAGGAATTCCGCTTGGAACAATTGTCGAACTGCGTCCGTGGTAACCAACGGGAATGTGCAACCAGTTTGGTAAAAGCGCGTTTTCTGGATCACGAAACATTTTTCCGACATTAGTTGCATGTTCTTTACTGGAATAAAAATCGGTGTAATCGCCAATTAAAACAGGCAGTTGCATTTCGACTTCATTTACTTTAAAAATTACAATTTCGCGTTGTTTTTTATTATCACGAAGTTTTGGATTTTTTTCATCAAAAATCTCAGCAATCCGATTTCTAACCAATCGCCAAGTTTTTTTTCCGTCCGAAATAAAATCATTCAATGTATCTTGCATGAACATATCGTCGGTCAAATCTATCCCTTCAAAATAGTTAAGTTGTTGCAAAGCTCCTAAATCTATAGCAAAATCTCCAATTCTGGTTCCAACAGTAACAACGTTTTCTTTGGTAAGAAAAACTCCAAACGGAATGTTCTGAATCGGGAAATCGGAATTATTGGCAACTTCTAACCAAGATTTTCTTTTGGTATTATTGGCGGTTATTGGCATTTTATTGTTGATTGTTTTGTTGAAAATTCATTTATCAAATATATTATAATCTGCTAATTAACCAAACGTTTTTTTGTATTTTTGTAATCAAATTAAAAATAAATCAAAATGCAACACGACTCAATAATTTTTGACTTAATAAACGAAGAGCAAGACCGCCAAATTCACGGAATTGAACTCATAGCATCAGAAAACTTTGTTAGCGACCAAGTTATGGAAGCAGCAGGATCTTGTTTGACCAACAAATACGCCGAAGGTTATCCAGGAAAACGTTATTATGGCGGGTGCGAAGTCGTGGATGTTGTGGAGCAAATTGCAATTGATCGTGCTAAAGAATTGTTTGGTGCCGAATATGCAAATGTGCAGCCACACTCTGGTTCTCAGGCAAATACAGCAGTTTATCACGCTTGTTTAAAAGTTGGAGATAAAATTTTAGGATTCGATTTATCGCACGGTGGACATTTAACGCACGGTTCGCCAGTTAATTTTTCGGGACGATTATACAATCCAGTATTTTACGGAGTTGAAAAAGAAACAGGAAGATTTGATTACGATAAAATTCAAGAAATTGCCACTCGCGAAATGCCAAAAATGATTATAGCTGGCGCATCTGCTTATTGTCGTGATATGGATTTTGAGCGTTTCCGTAAAATAGCCGATTCGGTTGGAGCATTATTATTAGCAGATATTTCGCACCCTTCGGGATTAATTGCCAAAGGTTTAATGAACGATCCAATACCTCATTGTCATATAGTTACAACTACAACTCACAAAACTTTGCGTGGACCTCGTGGCGGATTGATTATGATGGGTAAGGATTTCGAAAATCCATTTGGTTTAAAAACTCCAAAAGGCGAAATAAGAATGATGTCTTCATTATTAGATTTAGCTGTTTTTCCAGGAAATCAAGGTGGTCCATTAATGCATATTATTGCTGCAAAAGCAGTTGCATTTGGCGAATGCTTGACTGACGAATTTTTTCATTATTCGATGCAAGTTCAAAAAAATGCCAAAGCAATGGCAAAAGCATTTATGGATCGAGGTTATGATTTAATTTCTGGAGGAACCGACAATCACATGATGTTAATTGACCTGAGAAACAAAGGAATTACGGGTAAAGAAGCAGAAAATGCATTAGTAAAAGCCGAAATTACTGTAAACAAAAATATGGTTCCGTTTGATGATAAATCACCATTTGTAACATCTGGAATTCGAATTGGAACACCAGCAATTACAACTCGTGGATTATTAGAAAACGATATGGAAGCGATTGTTATTTTGATAGATAAAGTGTTATCAAATCATACTAGCGAAGCAGTTATAGAATCCGTTGCCGATGAAGTTAATGAAATGATGGGCGAACGAGCAATGTTTGTTTTTTAATAAAAAATATAAGGTTATAAAAGGTTATGAAGTTAGCAATATGGCTAAGTTTGTAACCTTTTTTTATTTAAAAAAATATGATAACAATAAGGGAAGCATCTATAAAAGATATATCAATTATTAAGGATATTGCTTATAAAACTTGGCCAGAAACTTATGGCAAAATTCTATCCGAACAACAATTGAAATATATGTTGGATAAATTTTATTCTGATGAATATTTGAAACAAAATTTTCTAAACAATCATTTGTTTTTTATAATTGAAGAAAACAAAACTCCGTTAGGATTTTTAGGTATTGAACATAATTATAACAACGAATTGGCAACCAAAATTCATAAAATTTATATTTTACCAAACAATCAAGGAAAAGGAATTGGTCATTTATCAATAAATTTTGTAATAAATTTAGCAAAAGAAAAGTTTTTTGGAAAAGTAATATTGAATGTAAATAAGTTTAATAAAGCTTTAAATTTTTATCAAAAAATGGGATTTCAAATCATTGAAGAAGCAAATATCGAAATCGGAAACGGATATTTAATGGAAGATTTTGTGATGGAAAAACAAATTATTTAATGACCAAATCATGTTTGAACAATAATCCTTTGACTTCTCTCATCGAGAAAACAGCTTTTTTTAATTTGGTTTTAGATGGATCGATCGTGAAATTGTAGCTGGTTTTGAAATTGGCTTTATTTGCAATTGCTTTCGTAAATTCACTTCGGTACAAATCGCAATTATCAAAAACTACTTCAGTTAGATCTGTAGCCATAAAATCTACAGCAACTAAACTACAATCTTGAAAAGAAGTTCCTTTCATTTTTAAAGTATAAAATTTCGAGAAATCCAGCACGCATTCATTAAAAGTAATTGCAAAAATAAACTTGTCGCACATGGCAAAATTTACTTCTCGGATTTTACAATTATTAAAAATGGCTGTTCTAAATGCTACATTTCCTATTTTTGTATGATCTAAAACGCAGTTATTAAAAGTACAATCCAAAAATGTAACACCAATAAATAAACATTCCGAGAAATTACAATCGTTGAAAGTACAACATTCGAACTCTTTTAGGTTAAAAAATTTTTCACCAAAAGTTTGATTATTGTGCTCAATATCAATGAAATATTCTTGCATTTGTGACTGATAATTTATTATAAAAACAAAAACGCAATTATCTATATTTTTGATAATTGCGTTTTCTTGTGACCTTGACTAGGATTGGTTTCACCCATCCATCAAAGCTCCGCTTTGAAAATAAAAAAAGGAAAAATTTTAAAGTGAACTTTAAATTTTCTCCTATTTTTTTATTTATTCGTGACCTTGACTGGATTCAAACCAGTAACCTCTTGAGCCGTAATCAAGTGCGCTATTCAGTTGCGCCACAAGGCCTTTTTTGTGAGTGCAAATATAGTTATAAAACCCATATTTGCAAATATGTTTTGATAAAAATTTGAAATTAATTTCCAAGGGCTTTTTTGGTTACAAAAGTTCGATAACCAATTATTGCCATTTGCCACTTTTTGGCTTTTGCCAGATCTAATCTTTGTTTTGTAAAACTAGGAAGTAGGAGTTTGTTTATTTTCGCGAGTGTTTTGTACATCGATTTGTTTTTTGCAAAAATAGAAAAGACTGCTCAATGGAACAGTCTTTTTTTGATTTATAATTTTTGATTGTTTAATTTATTGTTCTTTTTTTGTTTATTTGAACATTAATTTTGGATTTACGAGCATCTCGTTTGGCATTCATTTCGTCTCTTTTTGCATTCATTTCATCTCTTCTGGCTTGAATTTCGTCACGCTTAGATTGTATTTCATCTCTTGCTGCTTCTTGATGATCTTGATTTTCGTCTCTAATTTTTTCTTGGTACGCTTGCATTTTTTCTTGATAGGCTTCCATTTTAGCCTCATATTTTTCCATTTGCTTTTCGTAGGCGGTCATGTCTGGTTGGTAAGCAGCCATTTCGGATTCGTATTTTTTCATGTCAGCATCATACTTTTTCATGTTGCTAGTTTCCCATTTTTTTGTATATTTTTTCATTTCGGCCTCATATTTTTTGATGGCCTTTTTGTCGTTTGCGTTTTTTGGAAACTGAACTCTAGGAGCTGGCGGAAAATTAGGAGCTGGCGGTGGCGTAGGCATATTATTCATCTCTGGCATCTCTGGCATTTCAGGAGCTTCCGGTGCCTCTGGTGCTTCTGGAGCTTCTAACTCATTTAGTGCACCCAAATATTCTTGTTTACTAATAGATTCTCCAATTGCTCCATTTTCATTATTAATTGTTGCAATATTGGAGTTGTAAAATCCGAATTCTCCTTTTCCTTTTTCATCTTTTTTAAATAAAAACTGAAATGGTAAAATGGGTTCATTGCCTTCAATTTCGTGAGTGCTTTTGAATCCTTTATTATCATTTGCTCTCATTGTTATTGCTATAATTTCGTTTTTAGCATTTCTTTTAATTTTTAAAATTTCTAAATCTACATTATAATTTTCCTTTGCTGTTTCGCAATATTTTTTTAATTCGGCATCGGTATTGTCCTTTGTAATTTCAAAATGTGTAGTTTGTATTGAATTTTTCTCCGCAGATTTTAAAGGATTTAAAGCTTTTTCCTGTGCAATTACTTTCACCTGAAAGCAAAGCACAAATGCAACTAATACTGGGAGTACAATTGCGTATTTCCAGGAATTCCATTTTTTTGATTGATTTTTGTTTAACATAACAATTCGTTTTTTGATTAATGATTGATAAAAATTATTGGTAATCGACAAGCAGTTTTGATCAGAAACTACTCTCAAAAGCGTCATTTGATACGCCTTTTTATCTTCGGTATTTTCGATTGCTTTTTGGTCAGCAATGTATTCTAGGTTTTGTAAAATGGCTTTTTTGTACCACCAAATAAATGGATTGAACCAAAAAATGGCACAAAAAATCCTTGCGATTAAAACATCGATGGAATGTTTTTCGCGGCTGTGCACTTTTTCGTGATTAAGAATGCTTTCTAGTTCTGGTTTAGAATATAATTTCGAATTGAAAACAATATATTTAAAAAACGAAAAAGGATTAATATTTTCGTTGATATCAACCATTGCAAAAGGCTTGTTGATTAAGATTTTCTTTTTGTTTATTAATTTAAAAAGAGAATGTAAATTACAAACAATCATTACAATAAACGCAAAACTTATCAATAAATAAATTCCTAATAAAACCAAATCCCAATCGATAATTTCTGTTATTATTATAGGACGAATGGCTTCTGATTTCGATAGATTTTCATTAAATATTAAATTTTTTTGAATAAAAACTACTTTTTTAATAAAAAATAAAGGCATCAAAACCGAAGTGAATAATCCCGAAAGCAGAAACCAACGATTGCCATTGAAAAAAGTTTCCTTCTGAACCAAAAAATAGTAGGAAAGATAAAAAATGGCAATTAATCCACTGGATTTTAATAAATAAATGAAAATAGTTTCCATAATCTTTATTTTTTTTGTTCAATAATTGCTAGAATTTCTCTTAATTCCTGAGCCGAAATTTTTTGTTCTTCGGCAAAAAACGAAACCATGTTTTTATAAGAACTATCAAAATAAGTATCTATTGCGGTATTCATAAACCGTTTTCGGTAATCTTCCATTTTCACAATCGGAAAATATTGATGTGTATTTCCGTAAGCATTATAGGAAACAAATCCCTTTTCCTCAAGGTTTCGGATAATGGTCGATAGCGTGTTGTAATGTGGCTGATCTTCAGTAATTTCCGCCAAGACTTCTTTTACAAAAGCCTTTTTTAGCTTCCATAAAATTTGCATAATTTCCTCTTCTTTATTGGTCAGTTTTTGCATAATTGTTCATTTAAAATACAAATAAACAACTATATTTTTAGTTACACAACTATTTTTATAGTTATTTAACTATTTTTTAAGTTTACCATTTCTTTATCAACTAATTTCACAACCCAAATAATCAGAAAAACGCTAATTATTCCAAGGATTGTCATCAAAAACCAATTGGTTTGATAGCCATAAATATCTACAATATCTAAACCGGCCTTCGAGCTAAAAATATGTGCACAACTAAAACTCATTGTAAAAATAGCCATATATCTGCCTTCATGACCTTTTGGAGCGCGACTCAATGCAAAGGAATTCGAAAACGGGAAAACAAACATTTCGCCAAAAGTCATAAAAACCATCATAACAATTAGGATTCCTGACCAAAAATTTATCATTAGTAATGCAATACTAAACGTCATAAGTAGCAATCCCCAACCGCAAACTTTTAGTTTACTAATTTTATTGCGCTCAATATAACTCACAAATGGCATTTCCAAGAAAAAAATAATCAGCCCATTTAGAGTAAGCAGTAATCCAGTTTGAAATTCGGTTAAACCAAATTGTTTATGATGATACAACGGAATTGTAGTAAATAACTGAAAAAACAAAATTCCAGAAATAAAACAAGCAATCAAAAATATCCAAAAAGGCTTGTCATGAAAAACGGAGTTTACTTCGGCAATAGTAACGGTTTCTATCTCTGGATCTACAAATTTTTTCTTTTCCTTTACCAAAATCCCAAACAAAACTATCGAAATAATACACGTCAAACCATCAATCCAAAAAAGTCCGCCATAACCAATTCCCATAATTACCAATCCGCCAAGTGCTGGTCCAGCTGCAAAACCAATATTTATTGCCAACCGAACAAGCGTCAAGGCACGAGTCCTATTTTCGGGTTTTGCATAAGCGCCAATAGCAACAAACATTGCTGGTCGAAACATATCTGCAATTAGCATCAACACAAATAATCCCAAAACCAATCCCCAAAACGAAGTAACAAATTGCAATAAAATAAGTACAATTCCGCTCACAAAAAGACTAAAAAGCATGATTTTATAAAACCCAATTTTATCCGATAATTTTCCGCCAAGCCAAGATCCACAAACAGATCCAACGCCAAAACCTACCATAATCCAACCCACTTCCGAGTACGAAAAATGTAAATTTTCCTTCAAATATTTCGACAAAAATGGCACAACCATAACGCCTGCACGATTTATGAAAGTTACGATGGCCAAAATCCAAATTTCTCTAGTAAACCCCCGAAAATTATTAATATAGCGACTAAAAGCGGTTTTGAGCATTACGAAAATTTAGAAAATTAAAGAATTTCAAAAATACAATTTTCTGGAGCTTTTTCCAGCCATTTGTTCCAATCTTTTTCAACAAATGCAATTTTCTATGGCATTTCAGGAGCTTCCTTTGGTCGCTCTACACTGCCAAGAAAAATTAGCATTTCTTTTCAAAAGGATTTCCACTTCTGTCTGGGCTAATTCCCAAAAAGAAACTATTTTTGTAAAAAAAATCTAAAGATGAAAAATCTATTTTCTATAATCCTATTGTTACAAACAATGTTTTTGGTAGCGCAAGAAAAAACCGAAACCTCAAAAGATTTTCAGGACAATCTCAATAAGGAATTTGCCGATATCAAGGAATCTCCATTAACCGACGAGGATTTCAAAACCTTCAAAACTTTAGATTTTTATCCAATTACCGACAAATTTATTGTTCAAGCGCAATTTACCAGAACCAAGAAAGAGAAAATTTTCGAAATGAAAACCTCTACCGAAAGGCTTCCAAAATATAAAAAATATGGCGAAGTAACTTTTTCTATAGACGGAAAAAATTTTAAACTCAACGTCTATCAAAATATCGATTTATCAAAAAAGAAAGGATATCACGATTACTTATTTCTACCGTTTTCGGATTTAAGTTGTGGGAATCAAACTTATATTGGCGGGCGATATATCGATATGCGTTTCCCAAAATCCGAAACAATAGTTATCGATTTTAATAAAGCCTATAATCCATATTGTGCTTATAATCATAGGTTTTCGTGCCCAATTGTTCCTTTAGAAAACGATTTGCAAATAGAGATTTTAGCTGGAGTAAAAAAGTTTCACGACTAATGAAATTCATCAATCTTCATACTCATAAATTTTCTAATCAGGAAAATATTTTGGAAATTGTAAATCAATATCCACAAGATTTTGATGCAATAATTCCCAATTATTCCATAGGAATTCATCCTTGGTATATTAATGAAAATAGGGTTGAGGCGGATTTAAAAATCATTGAAGAAAAATTAAATTTCAATAATTGTCTCGCTCTTGGCGAATGCGGATTGGACAAACGCATCGAAATCCCATTAGATTTACAAACGCAAGTTTTCGAAAAACAATTACTTTTGGCTCATAAATACAATAAACCAATAATTTTGCATTGTGTAGCGGCTTTTCAGGAAATTATCGAAATCAGAAATAAATTAAAAATCCAAGTTCCAATGATTATTCATGGTTTTTCGAAAAACGAACAAACAGCAAAACAACTTTTAGACAACCGATTTTATCTTTCCTTTGGGAAATATTTACTCCGAAACCCTGAATTAGAAACCGTTTTTAAGCAAGTTCCTAATGACAGATTTTTTCTGGAAACCGACACAATCGAGGAAACTTTAGTGGAAGTTTATAATTTAGCAGCAAAATATAAAAATATAGAAATAGAAATTTTGAAAGAAATTATAAATGATAATTTTAATCGAGTTTTCAATCAATAATAATTAAAATATAGAGGAGAAGATTGCTTCGAACCTCGCAATCATAAAATGAAGAAATGGCAAGAAAGAGCGGAACTTTTATTCAAAAAAGAAGGCTTAAATAAATTAGAAAATTCAAATGTATTAGTAGTAGGATTGGGAGGAGTTGGTTCCTTTGCTGCCGAATTTTTGGTTCGTGCTGGTGTAGGAAAACTAACAATTGTAGATGGCGATACGGTAGATATTACCAATATTAACAGGCAATTGCCAGCGCTACATTCCACAATCGGAATGCCAAAAGTAAATGTAGTTGGCGATAGATTAATGGATATAAGCCCTGAATTAAAATTGACTCGAGTAGAAGAATTTCTTTCGCCAGAACGTGCTTTAGAAATTGTTTCGGATGAATTTGATTACGTTTTGGATTGTATTGATAGCGTAACTCCAAAACTCAATTTGATTATTGCAGCCAAGCGAAAAAGAGTTAAAATAATTTCGAGTATGGGTGCTGGCGGAAAAATGGAAGCCTCGAAAGTTCATGTTTCCTGCATAACAAACGCAACCAATTGCATGTTGGCAAAAACCATTAGAAAAAGACTAAAAGCCGTGAAAATTGATAAATTGAAGGTGGTTTCTTCATCGGAAATTCAAGATGAAACGAGCCTAAAAATGACTGATGGAACCAATTACAAAAGATCTTTTTACGGCACAAATAGTTATATGCCAGGACTTTTTGGTCTATACGCTGCGGAAACTGTGATTAAGCATTTGATTAAAAAAGACAGTTAGATTTTAGACTTTAAAACAAGATTTATTGATTTGTATAGTTTATTTTAAAAGCCTATTTTTGTAATTAAATTGCATTTAAAATGGGAATTCCAAATAAAAAATTTATTTCCGAAAAAGAGTATTTAGAAGCAGAAAGATTATCGACTGAAAAACACGAATATTTTCAGGGTGAAATTTTTGCAATGAGTGGAGCATCTGATGCGCATAATGTTATTGCTGTAAATTGTACAGCGGATTTGCGATTTAAACTTAAAGGAAAAAAATGTCGCCCTTATGGGAGTGATATGAGAATGAATATTCCAGAAAATACTTTGTACACTTATCCAGATTTAAGTGTTTATTGTAATGAAATTGAAACATTAGACGATAAATTTGATACTGCAAAAAAACCAACAGTTATTATTGAAATATTATCTAAATCAACTCGAAACTATGATCAAGGCGAAAAATTTGCTTTGTACAGAGAAATCCCTACTTTAAAAGAATATATTTTAATTGATAGTGAAAAAATTAAAGTTATTCTAAATACTAAAACAAGTAACTCAAGTTGGAACTTAAATGAATTTGTATCAATAAATGACAAATTTGAAATTAAAAGTTTAGAAATCGAAATGAATCTTTTGGATATTTATGACGATGTGAAGTTTGTAAAATGATAAAAACTGTAATTTTTGATATGGACGGAGTAATTGTAGATACAGAACCCGTTCATCATTTTGCTTTCAATCAGCATTTTGCAGCATTAAATATTGAAGTTTCACCAGAAATGTATGCTTCTTTTACAGGAAATTCTACCAAAAATGTTTACGAAAAACTTATTTCTGCCTTCGGTTTGAAACAAGATATTGAGGATTTAATAAATATAAAAAGAGATTTATTTAATGAGGCTTTCGACAAAAAAGAAGATTTATTTTTGCTTGACGGAGTTTTGGATCTAATCCAAGATTTACACAATAACGGCATGCAATTGGTTTTGGCTTCATCATCAGCAAAGGTTACTATTGCAAGGATTTTTAAGCGTTTTGGTCTGCACAAATATTTTACACATATAGTTTCGGGCGAAGATTTTCCGAAATCGAAACCAGATCCGGCTATTTTTGTTCACGCAGCATTTTTATCAAATACAAATATCGGAAATTGTATTGTAATTGAGGATTCTACAAATGGTATAAAAGCGGCTAAATCTGCTGGGATTTTTTGCGTTGGTTATGACAGTCCAAATTCAAAACTACAGGATTATACATTTGCAGATATTGTTATTCAGGATTTTAAGGAATTGAATTTTGATATAATTTCAAAATTTTAAACATTACCCAACGGCTTCTTTATAAACCTTTAAACATCTTTCTCGAGCAAATTTATGTTCTACAATTGGTTCAGGATAAAATTTAGTTTCCAATTCAGGAATCCATTTTTTGATATATTTTAGGTCTTTATCAAATTTTTTTATTTGTTCGGTTGGGTTAAAAATCCTGAAATATGGCGCAGCATCAACTCCGCTTCCTGCAGCCCATTGCCAATTCCCAATGTTGCTAGATTGCTCATAATCCAATAGTTTTTGAGCAAAATAGGTTTCGCCCCAACGCCAATCTATAAGCAAATGTTTGCAAAGAAAACTCGCCACTATCATTCGAACCCGATTGTGCATGTGACCAGTTTTGTTAAGTTCGCGCATGCCAGCATCTACAAAAGGATAACCCGTTTTTCCGTCGCACCATTTCTGGAATAAATCTTCGTTATTTTCCCACTTTATAGCATCGTATTTTGGTCGGAAACAACTGTTTTTGGTATAGGGAAAATGCCAAAGTATTTGCATAAAAAACTCTCTCCAAATAAGTTCTTTAAAAAAAGTTTCGTTTTTACTTTCGATTGCTTTTGCAATCATTTTTCGGATAGAAACCGATCCAAATCGCAGGTGAACGCCAAGCATTGATGTTCCTACAATTGCCGGAAAATTTCGTGTTGCTTCGTAATTATCTATTAATTTATCGGTAATATCAAATTCTGGTATTTTTATGTTTGATGATTCAAAACCAATTTCTTGCAAACTCAAAAACGGATATTTATGTGTAGTAATATTTGATAATAACGTTTCAGATTCGAAATTTTGGAGAACAATTTCCTTAAATTTTGATTTCCATTTATTAGAATATGGCGTGTAAACCACGTATGGCAATCCATCGTCTTTGACAACTTCGGATTTTTCGAAAATAACTTGATCTTTGTAATTTTTTATTTCAATGTTATTGGTTTGTAACAATTCGTAAACCATTTTGTCACGCTCGCGAGCATAAGGTTCGTAATCGTGGTTGAAAAAAACTTTTTCGATTATGTTTTCCGATAAAATTTGTTTCCAAATGGTTTCTGGTTCTCCATGAAAAACGGCAAGAGATTTTCCTGTTTTATTTAATTCTTGATTAATTTTTTCTAATCTCGAATGAATAAAATTTACACGGGCATCGTCTTTTGGAAGTTGATTTAATATTTTATCATCAAAAATAAAAATGGGTAAAACTTCAATGTTTGATGATAATGCTTCGAAAAAGCCTTTGTTATCATCAATTCTTAAATCGCGACGGAACCAAAATATGTTCATTTTTTTGTTTTTTATTGATGCAAATGCAGCGAATATTCACTAAACTGAATTACTAATCAATTTTTTGTTTTGATTACTAATTTGCGTTAGGGATTGAAGTGGAAATCTTTTTTTGCACCTAATAGGTTTGCAAAACCTGTTAGGTGTAAAAAAAATTGTAACGTAAAGCCCGACCGTTTTTACGGTAACGCCAAAATTAAGATTTATTTTATAGTACCAAAGAGCTCAATTAATTTTTTTTCGCGGTATTCAAAAATTTCTTTCAGTTTTGGTTTTACTAAAAAAGGATGCACTAGTTGCCCAAGAATTCCCATCGGAACTTTGTAATCTACAATATCTTCCATTTCCACGCCGCCAGGAATTTCCTTAATAAAATGTTTGTGATGCCAAAGGGCGTATGGTCCAAAACGTTGCTCATCGACGAAGTATTTTTTGTCTACAACATGCGTGATTTCGGTAACCCATTTGGTAGGAATTCCTGCAACTGGAGTTACTATGTATTGAATAATTTGTCCTGCAAACATTGGTCTATCGTCGCCAGAAAGTGTTTTGAAACCCATATAATCGGGTGTAATAACTTTTAGATTTTTTGGATCCGAAAGAAAATCCCATGCTTCTTGCAATGTTATTGGTAGGTTTTGTTTGGTGTGTAATGTGTATATTTTCATTGAAAAATTATTTTTGTAAAAATACAAAATGTTTAACGTTTTACAATAAATAATAAACAAAATAAATTTGTTTTATAGTTTTTTTAACAATTTTCGGAATTTGGTTTTTATATCTTTGATAAAATTAATTAAACTTTCAAAAAAAATGAGAAAAATAGTAGTAATGTTAGCCATGTTGATTGCAAATTTTGTAATCCAAGCTCAAGTTAAAACGCCGCAAGCCAGCCCAAAAGCAACTATAAATCAAGTAGTTGGATTAACAAATGTGGAAGTAGAATACTCGAGACCGAGTGCAAAAGGAAGAAATATTTTTGGAGATTTAGTTCCGTTTGGAAAAGTTTGGAGAACTGGGGCTAACGAAAATACTACTATTTCTTTTAGTGAAGACGTTGTTATTGACGGAAAAACTTTGAAAAAAGGGAAATATGCATTGTACACGAATCCAAGAGCGGATGCTTGGGAAGTTATGTTTTATTCCGATACAAATAATTGGGGAAATCCAGAAAAATGGGATGATACAAAGGTTGTTTTGAAAGCAAAAGTAACTCCAGAGATGTTAAATAGAAAAGTAGAAACTTTTACGATAAGTATTAATGCACTAGAAAATGATGCGGCACAATTAGAACTTTCTTGGGAAAAAACGGTTGTTGCTATAAAATTTCAGGTTCCAACTCAAAAAACTGCAATTGCTAGTATAGAAAAAACATTAGCTGGACCAACTGCTGGAGATTTCTTTTCGGCTGGACAATATTTGTTTCAATCCAATGGAGATTTGAACAAGTCTTTAGAATATGTGAATAAAGCGGTTACGATGACAAAAGCAGGCGAAGCAATTCCATTTTGGTATTTGAGACAAAAATCATTAGTACAAGCGAAACTTGGTGACAAAAAATCTGCAATTGAAACTGCAAAATTATCACTTGCAGGAGCAACTAAAGAAAACAATCTTGATTATGTAAAAATGAATACCGACAGTATTGCGGAGTGGAGCAAGAAATAATTTTTTAATTATTATAAAAAACGTCAATTCTAAACTAAGAATTGACGTTTTTTTTATGCTATAACTTTCTCTTTTTGTCGCATCATAAATTCTGCGCAAACCGATAAAATAATTGTAAGGATTGCACCTATAAAATTGAGCCACAAAAACCCAACTATATCTAAGTAAAAAATGTAAAAAACCAATAACTGACTTACAACAGCCGAGTAAAATATAGTTCTTGCACCAACATATTTGATATAAAAGCCTACCAAAAATATCCCTAAAACTGTTCCGTAAAAAACGGATCCTACAATATTAACCAACTGAATTAAATTCTCGAATAACGTACCGACACAAGCAAAAAGTATGGCGATAATTCCCCAAAGCAATGTAAAATATTTGGTTGCATTTACGTAGTGTTTCTCGGATTTTTCTTCTTTTAGATTTCGTTTATAAATATCTATTGCCGTTGTAGATGCCAATGCGTTTAACCCAGAAGCAGATGAGGACATGGCAGCCGATAGAATTACTGCCAACAATAATCCTATTAAACCTTTTGGTAAATAATTGAGAATGAAATATATAAAAACATAATCTTTATCATTGGTTTCTGCTTTTGGATCTACTTTTGTAATAATTTCCTTGGCTTGTTCTCTCAAATCTTTTTCTTTTCCTGAGAGGGAAATCAATTTTTTTCGAAGAATTGGATTGTCATAATTTTGATTTAAATGATCGATATATAACAAATTATATTCTTTTTTTTCTTCGGATAAACTATTTAATTCTTTCTCTAAACCGTTGTATTCATTGGCATATTTAGATTTTTCGACAAGAATTTTATTTGTAGGATTAAAATGTAAAGGAACAGGATTGAACTGAAAAAACACAAAAACCATAACGCCAGTAAGTAATATAAAAAACTGCATTGGGACCTTCAAAAAACCATTCATGATCAATCCCATTTGGCTTTCGCGAACGGATTTCCCAGATAAATAGCGACCAACTTGAGATTGATCGGTTCCAAAATAAGCCAACATTAGGAAAAAACCTCCAGTAATTCCGCTCCAAAAAGTATATCTAGTTTCCGGATCAAACGAAAAATCTAGGATATTCATTTTGTCATTTGCACCAGCAATATGCATGGCGTTCGAGAAAGTCATATCGTTTGGCAACAAATGCAAAATAAGGAAAAACGTAATAAACATTCCCAACATAATGATAAACATTTGTTGTTTTTGCGTAACATTTACTGCTTTTGTTCCACCAGAAAACGTGTAAATAATAACAAGAATTCCAATAATAATATTCAGCATTGTAAGATTCCAACCCAAAATAGAGGATAAAATTATAGATGGAGCATAAATTGTCAAACCAGTTCCTAAGCCACGCTGAATTAAAAATAATATAGCAGCTAATGATCTGGTTCTCAAATCAAAACGTTTCTCAAGATATTCGTAAGCTGTAAAAACTTTGAGTTTATGATAAATAGGAATAAAAGTCACACAAATGACAACCATAGCAATTGGTAACCCAAAATAAAACTGTACAAAACCCATCCCGTCATGATAGGCCTGACCTGGAGTCGATAAAAAAGTAATTGCGCTAGCTTGCGTTGCCATTACCGAAAGACCGATTGTTGCCCAAGGAGTTTCCTTATTACCAAGAATATAATCTTCGACATTTTTGCTTCCTTTGGTTTTGTAAACACCATAAAAAACAATAAAAAGTAAGGTTACAGATAAAATAATCCAATCAATTTGTTGCATAATTTAGGAGAATATTTGCATTAAAACATAAAATATAACTATAAATAACGCATTGATTATTAGTAACCAAGTATAATTATTTTGCCAATAAGATTTTTTATTTTTCATGATTAGTTTTTTACAGAAATCATATTCGCCATCAATCTAAAAGCGCCAGGAATGCCTTCGGGTAATTCTCTAAAAAAGCTAATTCCTGTATAAATGTAATTTCCTTTTCCGTATTTGCAATGCAAAATTGCACCATTTTTTGGAGTTTCACCTTTGTCATTAGAGGAAATTATTGATGTGAAATTTTTATCAAATTCATTAGGATAATTGAGCCCTTGTTCTTGTTTCCAGCCTTCAAAATCTTTAGAAGTTATCTTGTTTGGATAATTCAGAATAGGATTTTCTGGCTCTAGAAACCGAACTTCAGCATTTTCCTCGGTAACTCTATCACGAGAAATTTTTAATGAAAATGGCGCAACTTTATCGGTTACTAAATCATCGGTTGTGTTGTATTGCACAATCATAGTTTTCCCGTTTTTTACAAAATCGAGTAAAATTTCTTGTTTGTATTTTAGTTCATTTACGACATTATAAGCTCGAACTCCGGTTATTATAACATCAAATTTCAATAAATTTTCGGTTGTAATTTCGTTTGGTTTTAGAATTGTAACTTCGTAACCCATTGCTTTTAAGCTTTTTGGAACTTCGTCTCCAGCGCCCATAATGTAAGCAATTTTTTCATTTTTTATTTTAATATCTAATTTCAATAGCTTGGCTTCGGCTGGTTTTAGAACTATTTGTTTGTAAATATGAGGATAATTAATATCGATTTGGGTCTTATCAAAAGTTTTTCCGTTTATAGTTACAAGGCTTTTTATAATATTTTCGCTCGTTTCTTTTGATGGCGTAACGGTAAAAATTACAATTTGTTCTTCGCCTTTTTTGTTGATTTTAAAATTATTTTCTAATGGAGAAACTTTCCAGTTTTCAGGAATTTCTAATTGTACTTTTCCTTGAATATTATCTTTTCCAGATTTTATTTTTACAGCAATTGTTTTCGATTTATTAGAATTAAAAATATAAACTTTCTCTGCAAATGACGACGAAATTTCTGGAACAATGTCCAACGGCTGATAAACTTCGCCTTTTACATCGTCGTTAGTTTTATAAACAACATCTTTGTAAAACGGAATTGTAATCCCTACAATATCAATATTAAAAGTCACTTTTACTTGACGAATTACATCGGGAATTCCAATATTTTTTTGGTCATCTAAGCGA
This sequence comes from Bacteroidota bacterium, assembly GCA_043783485.1. Taxonomy (GTDB): domain Bacteria; phylum Bacteroidota; class Bacteroidia; order Flavobacteriales; family Flavobacteriaceae; genus Flavobacterium. The sequence goes on along the minus strand of JAYVZI010000007.1, from coordinate 7,612 downwards.
TACATTCCTACGGTTCCTTTTTCTTTTAAATAATATGGAGAGGAATATTCTAGGTTTTCGGGTAAAATAAATTCGATATTTTTAGAAATATCTTTGTTAAATTCTAATGAAGTTGGATCAATTTCCTTTGATAATTTCGAAATTGAAATTACGGATTTCAAATTCATTTTTACCGAACTTCGATTTATGGCTTCGAGTTTTACTTTTAGTAAACTATTTGGATTAACTTCTTGATTTTCTGAAACGGCCTCTAAATAAAGTCCAGAACAAGAAGCTATTATTTTTTTAATTTCCTCGATTTTAATGTTTTTCCAATGTTCATCTTCCAATTTTTCGATTAGTTGATAGGCTTTTAATAACTCAGGAACAGATGCAGATGGATTTTTGAAATCGAAGTTTTTTTCGACATTAGACATGATAATTCCAATTTCGGTTCCGCCTTTCAAACGGTTCCAAGTTGTATCAATTCCTTCAAAAATATTAGATTTATCTTTAGGCAAATCGCCTTTTAGGAGTTCTAAATATTCGTCTTCTTCGCCACGAGTTCCACTCGATCCAAATCCTTGCGACTGATGACGGCTGCGGCTTAATGCAGCAATTTCCTGATTGGATTTTCCAATTGATTGGTAATAAACTCCAGTTTTGAGGTTTAATAAATTAGATTTATCTGCTGCATCAAATTTTTCTTTACTTCCGTAGAACCACCAAGAAGTATTGAAAAATAAGCGTTTTGGCTGCCATGTTTTTACCAATTCTAACTGATTTGAAAATTCGTTTTTATCACTTACTTTTTCAAAAGCTTCGACGCTTAACATTGCCGACGAAGTATGATGTCCGTGAGTTGTTCCTGGCGAACGATGATCGAAGCGGTTTATAATTACGTCTGGCTGAAATTTTCTGATAGTCCAAATTACATCACTCAAAACTTGATTTTTATCCCAAATAGTCAAAGTTTCATCTGGATTTTTAGAAAAACCAAAATCATTTGCACGCGAAAAAAATTGTTCTCCACCATCTATTTTTCTGGCTTCGATTAGTTCCTGGGTACGGATATCTCCTAATAATTCACGAAGTTCAGGACCAATTAGATTTTGTCCGCCATCGCCACGAGTAAGCGATAAATAGCCAGTTCTTGCTTTTTTTTCGTTAGATAAATAAGCAATTAATCTTGTGTTTTCGTCGTCTGGATGCGCGGCAATATATAAAACTGAACCTAAAAAATCAAGTTTTTGTATGGAATTGAAAATCTCAACTGCATTTTGTTTTTGAGGTTGTTGTGCTTTTGCTGCAAAGCCGAAAAATAATATGGAAAGTAAAAGAAAAATTTTTTGCATTTTGGTTTTTTATAAAAATCAAAAATACAAAATATTAGCCCTGAATTTGTTAAAAATTATTCAAAAATTCATAAACCTTTTCCGTTGGTAAACCTACCACATTGCTGTACGAACCGTCGATTTTTGTAATTCCAACAAGTCCAATCCATTCCTGAATGCCATAAGCTCCTGCTTTATCAAATGGTTTGTAATTTTCTAAATAATAATGGATTTCGTTGTCTGACAGTTCTTTGAAAGTTACTTTTGTTGTATCAAAAATGGTTTTTTTAGTTGCATTTGTTGCAAAACAAACCGATGTAAAAACTTGGTGAGTTGCTCCCGAGATGGATTTCAGAATATCAAATGCATCGTTGTAATCCTTTGGTTTTCCTAATGCTTTCCCGTTTAGCCAAACCAAAGTGTCGCTTGTAATTACGATTTCGTTGTTGGCAATCTCACCATCAAATGCAGATGATTTTAGTTCGGCTAAATAATTGGTAATATTTTCGGCTTGAAGATTTTCTGGATAAATTTCCTCTATTTCTTTCAATCTAATTTCGAAATCTAAATCTAAATCCTTGAAAAATTGTTGTCTTCTTGGCGATCCCGATGCGAGAATTATTTTATAGTTTTTTAGTTTTTCTTTAAGCATGATTTCTAATATTGTATGAAATTATAGCTATAGAAAGTATTCCAAAAAACAATACTAATTTGAGAACATTACTTAAATGATGATAATTTTCTTGGGTTTTTGCAGACCAAACTTTTACTGTAAAGTATATTAGCGGCGCTAAAATAAAAACCAATCCGTAAATTGTACTAATCAACAAACCGCTCGAAAAAACATAAAAATTGATGTAATATAAGATGCAAATTATGGGAATAAAACTTAAAATAAAAACCAGTTTCGAAGTTTTTTCTTTCCCTAAAACAATTGGTAAAGTGCTCATTCCTTGATTGTAATCTCCATTTATATCCTCGAGGTCCTTGATGATTTCGCGAATAAAATTTAAAATAAAAGTAAAAATCGCATAATCCACGAGAATTCCGAAAATGAGTCCCATTATTTTTTGATTTCCATCGAAAGTTGCAGGATATAAATCGTAAATTCCAATAATAATAACGCTAAAGGAAAGCAAAATTGCTATGATTATATTTCCAATAATTAAGCTTTGTTTCAGGCTTGTTGCATACAAATAAAGTGTCGCTGCAATGACTACAAATATGGCAGCAAAGCCTGGTTTTTCTATAACATTCGATAAATAAAATCCGATTCCAACGCCAATAATCGTAAATCCTCCATAAAGATTATAAGCCAAACTCTCAGAGATTGACTTTCCAATAATTACTTTGTTTGGTTTGTTTTGTGTGTCGGTTTCTACATCAAAAATATCGTTTATAATAAATCCGCCTGCTGCAATACAAACCGTCGATAATACCAAAAGTACATATTGCCAATGGGCTAACGATAAACCAATATTTTGCTGATTTGTAAATCCATATCTAAAAATAAGCTGCATGAATGCTAGCATGAGTAGGTTTTGGTAACGAATTAGTTTTAGGTATTTCATGTTTTTTTATGTTTTTTAATCTAAATTTTAAAAGTGCAAATTAATCATGTTTTCCGTCATAATACAAATGCCATTTTCCTTGTACTTTCATGACTTGCTCCACAACATCACGAACGGCACCTTTACCGCCATTTTTGTGCGAAATATAGTTGGAAATTTCTTTAATTTCTGGACTTGCATCTTGCGGACAAGTTGGTAAACCTACAAGTTTCATGACATGATAATCTGGAATATCATCTCCCATATAAAGCACATTTTCGGGTTTGATATTGTATAAATCTATATATTCCTTAAAGGTTTCGACTTTGTTTGGAGATGCCAAATGAATATCTGTAATTCCTAGATTTCTTAATCTAATTCTAACGCCTTCGTTGTTTCCTCCAGAAATAATACAAACATTATATCCGCTTTCTAGCGCCGCTTTCATGGCAAAACCATCACGAATATTCATGATTCTAAGCATTTCGCCGGTTGGGGTAATATGCACCGAACTATCAGTAAGTACGCCGTCTACATCGAAAATAAATGTAGTAATATTGTTCATTATTTCTTTATAACTTTTGGCCATCGGAAATTATTGATTGGGTTATTATTTTGTAAATATTTTTTTGATTTTCATCCGAAATAAATTCCAAATGCGCATTTATAGTTTTTTGATCATTACGTTTTGCAGGACCAGTTTGCGCTTGTTTTGGCGAAATTGTCATTACTTTATTTGCGGTTTCTAAAATTAAAGGTTTCAGAATCTCGAAATCGAGTTTGTTTTCCTCACAAATTTCGTTTCCAATTTGGTATAAATAATTTACAAAATTACAAACAAAAACCGCCGATACATGTAATGATTTTCGTTGCTCGGAATTGATGGCGTAAGTTTTATCGGAAATTAATTTCCCCACTTTTTCTAATAATTGAAAATCGGTTGCGTTTTCACTTTCAATGCAAATTGGGATTTCTCTAAAATTTACCGGCTTATTTTTAGTAAAAGTTTGTAGCGGATAAAAAACGCCTTTTCGATTATTATCATTCAAAACATCAACAGGGATGCTACCTGAAGTATGAACAACCAAACTGTTTTTTATAGGCAGTTGAGCCGAAACTTCCTGAATTGCATCATCAGAAACGGCAATAATAAATAAATCTGCGGGTTTTAATTCCGCGAAATCCAATATTATTTTTTCGAAATCTAGTAAATGAATAATATTGTTTCGGTCGCGTGCAAAAACCTGAACTAACTCAATATCAGGTACTAATAAAAGTGCTGAAATTAAGTGTTGCGCCACATTTCCTGAACCAATTACAGATATTTTTATCATTTGGCTAAAGTAGCAAAAAAACTGGAAAACAAGCAAATTTAATGTTTTTAAGAAGAAAATATGTCCTTATAAACACGTCATAAAAATTACATAAATTAGCTTAATTTCGACCCAAAAACCAAACTAAATTCGTTACTTTTGCAACACTTTACAAAAAATTTAATTCCACAATAATGGATAAAAAAATAATTTCTTTTTTGTTTTCTACGCGCCTCATGGCAATTTTGTTTATAACCTACGCATTATCAATGGGTTTAGGAACTTTTATAGAAAGCAAATACAATACCGATACGGCAAAAATTTGGATTTATAATGCTTGGTGGTTTGAGGCAATTCATGTTTTTTTCTTAATTAATTTTATAGGAAATATTAAAAGATATCAATTATTAAAAAAAGAAAAATGGGCAACTCTTTTGTTACATTTATCTTTTATTTTTATTTTAATTGGAGCCGCTATTACGCGTTATATCAGTTTTGAAGGAATGATGCCAATCCGGGAAAATGCTACTGAAAACAGATTTTTTTCTGATAAAACTTTCCTAACTATTTTTGTTGATGGAGAACATGATGGTTCAATGAGACGTCGCGTTTTCGAGAAACCTGTTTTGTTTTCGCAACGCATTCAAAATGCATTTTCGTTATCCGATAATTTTGATAAAATCCCGTTCGAAATCTCAAAAAAAACTTTTATTATGGGAGCAAAAGAAACCATAAAAGAAGATAAAAATGGAGTAGTTTATTTCAAATTAGTCGAATCTAGTGGAGGAAAACGCCATGAACATTTCCTTAAATCTGGTGAAGTTCAGAATATTCATAACTTATTATTTTCTTTAAATAAAGAAACAAAAGGAGCCGTAAACATTAACACTTTAGGTGCAGAATATACGGTAAATATGCCGTTTGAAGGGCGATTTATGAGAATGGCAGACAAAATGCAAGGCAATGTAACTAAAGACGCCACCCAACCACTAATGATGCGATCTTTATATAGTGTTGGCGAAGCGCAATTTGTTTTCCCTGAACCAGCAAAAAAAGGAGTTATTGCTTATGAATCATCAAATAATTACAAAGCAAAAGGCGAGGATGATGCAGTAGTTTTGTCTATAAAATCCAATGGTCAAGAAAAAGAAGTAACACTTATTGGTGCAAAAGGAAAAGAAGGCGATCCCAAAACGGTAAAAATTGGTAATCTAGAATATACTATTGCCTATGGAAGCAAAGCCTATAAATTGCCCTTTTCCATAAAATTGAATGACTTTTTAGCTCAAAAATATCCTGGAACCGAAAAAAGTTATTCGTCCTACGAAAGTAAAGTAACCGTGAATGATAACCCAAAAAGTTTCGATACAAGAATTTATATGAATCATGTTTTGGATTATAAAGGTTATCGGTTTTTTCAATCGCAATTTGACCAAGACGAAAAAGGAACTATACTTTCTGTAAACCATGATATGTGGGGGACGGGACTTACTTATGCAGGATATTTTATGCTATTTTTTGCAATGATGTCCATAATGTTTACCAAACATTCTCGATTTACAGATCTGAAAAGAAAACTAGAAGTAGTGAAAGCCAAAAAAGAAAAATTGGCAATTGTTGCAGTTTTATTATTTAGTTTGAATGGATTTTCGCAAATGCATGAACAAAAAATAGCCTCGGATTCTCAAATCGATTCGCTTTTGCAAAAATACAAAGTAAGCGAGAAACATGCCGAAAAATTTGGAAGATTAATCATCCAAGATATTGGTGGACGAATGAAACCAATAAACACTTTTTCGTCTGAGTTACTCAGAAAAGTGAGCCATTCCGATACTTATAAGAAAATGAATTCCGATCAAGTTTTCCTTTCTATGACGCAATTTCCTAATATTTGGTTCGAAGTTCAAATCATTTATATAAAACCTGGAAACGATAGTATTAGAAAAATTATTGGAATCCCAAAAGATCAACAATTTGCTCGATTTGTAAATTTTTTCGACGAAAAAGGAAATTACAAATTATCGAAATATCTCGAAACAGCATCGAGAACAGCAAATCCTGATAGTTTTGAGAAAGATTTTGTGGAAACCGACAAAAAAGTAAACCTTATGAGTTCGGCACTTTTTGGTAGTATATTGAAAATTTTCCCAATTCCGAATGATAATAATAACAAATGGGTTTCGTTTCCAGAACTTGGCGAAGCAAAAATAAAAGGAATAGATTCTGTTTTTACAAAACAAATTTTGCCGATTTATTTGAATTCCCTTTCCAATGCGGCTTTAAAAAATAATTATAAAGAATCCGATTTTTACTTTGATGGAATTAATAAATATCAAAAAAAATATGGTCTGAAAGTAATGCCAAGCGAACAAAAAATTAATTTAGAAATCTTGTACAACAAGTATGATTTACTTCAAAAATTAGTTTTTTGGTATTTGATTGCTGGATTATTAATGATATTTTTTGTGATTTTCAAGATCTTTAAAGAAAACAAAACAATTGATTTTTTAATCAATACTATGCACATTATTATTGCAATATTGTTTGTATTACATACAATTACACTCATTTCGCGTTGGTATATTTCTGGTCACGCACCATGGAGTAGTGCCTACGAAGCAATTGTTTATGTGGCTTGGTCCACAATGTTTTTTGGTTTGGCATTTGACCGAAAATCCAAATTAACAATTGCGGCATCAACGTTTGTATCATCAATGATATTGTTTGCTGCCTACATGAATTGGGTCGATCCAGAAATTGCAAATCTGCAACCTGTATTAAATTCGTATTGGTTAATGATTCACGTTGCCGTAATTGTGGCGAGTTATGGACCATTTGCATTAGGAATGATTTTGGGATTTGTTTCACTTTTGTTGATATTTTTTACCAACGAGAAAAACAAAGCCAAAATGGATTTGAACATTCAGGAAATAACGTACATCAACGAAATGGCGCTAACCATTGGACTAATTATGCTAACCATTGGAAACTTTTTGGGCGGACAATGGGCCAACGAAAGTTGGGGACGATATTGGGGTTGGGATCCAAAGGAAACCTGGGCACTTATTAGTATTATGGTTTATGCATTTGTTATTCATGCTCGTTTTGTGCCTGCCTTACGCGGAAAATGGATTTTCAATTTGATGAGTATGTTTGCTTTTATTTCGATTTTGTTTACGTATTATGGAGTAAATTTTCATTTGGTTGGATTACATTCCTATGCGAGTGGAGAACCAGCATCGTTGAGTTGGACATGGCAATCGGCATTGGTAATCGCGCTAATTGGAGCAATATCGTATCCTAAATATTTAAAATATTATAAGAAATAATACTTAGATGTATTAAATGCAAAAAAGGTTCAACTCATAAAGTTGAACCTTTTTTATGTGTTATGATTTACAAAATTATACCTTTCCTAAAGCATATAATTGTTCCA
>JAYVZI010000006.1:0-105184 GCA_043783485.1 Bacteroidota bacterium | reverse complement strand
AATTACCGTTACGCCTTCCAAGGGCAAGAGTTGGATACTGAAACCAATATGGAGGCGTTCCAACTCAGACTATGGGACGGCAGGATTGGACGGTGGTTGAGTCCAGACCCGATGGGGCAGTACGATAGTCCTTATTTAGGAATGGGAAATAATCCGATAAATAGAATAGATTCAAATGGAGGCTGGGATGGAGATCCGCCACTTGACGGAGGTGGTTGCGTTGATGGTGAAACTTGGAATGATGGTGATAACAGTTGGACAATGTCTAACGGAGCTTGGATGAGTAACAATTGGACTTCGGGAGGGATTAATTTTTTAGCAGATGTAACTGTTTTCACAAATAATTCACCTCAAGATTTATTAGGAGCAATAATGTTTAATGATTTTAGTGGATTAAGTTCTAACTTTCAATTTCCAGTATTAAACCTTCCTTACTTTAATTTTCCATCAATAACCGATGGTAATACTATTTATGGATCTAATCCTAATGGAGACACATCTGGTTTAAGAGGAACTACGAAAACATCTATTGAATCTGAGGAAATTCCTGTTTTTGGGAATCCTGAAGGTGTTTTTCAAGAAGGTTCTCTCTTTTTAAAATTATTGCATGGATATAAAGATGCATATTCATTATATGAAAGGAAGAATGCTATTATTCCTCTTATTAAGAGTGAAAACAGTCAAGAAGTTAGAATTATTGACTCTGTTTTTCATGTTGATTTAAACAATAATTCTTTTTTAGTAAAGAATCAAAAGGGCTTAGATAGTATTAAAAAGATTCATCAAGTTTTGAAAACTAAATTACAATACATAATATATTAGTAATGAAAAATAGCATATTAATTATATTTTTATTTATTATTTCTTGTAAAAGAGAGAATATTGAATATTATTCTAACGGTAAAATACGCGAAAAATATTTTATTAACAACGGTAAAATAGATGGTAATTATGAAGAGTATTTTGAGAATGGGAAAATAAAATTAAAGCATATATTTAAGAATGGTGTAAAAAGTGATTCTTCAATATATTTTTTTACAAATAAGAAAATACAAAAAATTTTGTATTATTTAAAAAATGATACTTTGATTGAAAAAGAGTTTTCTAATAAAGGGAAAATTATTTCGATAGGGAAAATATATAAAAACAAAATGATTGGAAAATGGAAATTCTATAAAACCAACGGAAATTTAGATAAAGTTATAGAATATATTAATTTATGTGGAGTGCAATATGTTAATCAAGGATGGTATTATGATTTAAATGGAAAAATTGTTAAAAGAGGAAGCAATTATTTTTCTTTAGAAACAAAGAAAAATAAATTTAGAATTAATGAAATAATTGATATTAAATTTCATTACAACCCACTTCTAAGTGAGGAATCAATTTCTTTTGCTTGTATAAGTCCAAAAATTAAAGAAAATTTTTGTAATCTAAATAATGAAAGATTAGATACTATATTTTCAAACAAACACAATTTTGAATTTAAATTGTCTTTTTCGGAAATTGGAATTAAAAATATTAGAGGTTTTATTAGAGAGGAATATTTTTACAGTAATAAAGGAAAATTTGGAGAAAGAAAGATTTATTTTAATATTCCATTTCTAATCGAAAAATAATAACCCCCGCTGCCGCACGAATCCTTTCGTGTGGTACTAACTAGTAAATATAGTTAGTTGCGATATTATTAAATTTAAAATTAAGGCAATAATCCTAAACCAATTGGGGGTTATTATTTTTTGAAGCTAATTTTATAACAATTGTCACATTGAGCTTGTCGAAATGCATTATTTTAGTGTTTTTTACTTCCTTTGCCAGTAAGCTAGCTCAAACTGACATTTTAGTATTAATTTAGTTTAATTTTAATTCAACAAGTCTGTTTTTGACATATTTTGATAATTACACCCAATGGGTTAAAGAAATATTTGAAGTAAGTTAATAAATCAAATATCCTTAACAAACTCATCATACTCCAAATAAAATAATTCTAGCGCATTCATTTTTTCGAAAAAAAAGCTAAAAATTTCGTCCCAATACATTCTGTTACTTACAGATATATTTAGTTTTTCGACCCAAATGCGGCTAATGATTTTTCCGTTTTCGAGAGCAAAGTTTTTCTCGAAAACCAAATTTTGCAAAAACTCTTCCTCTATAATATTTTTTAGCGCCTCAAGTTTTTCGAAATAAGCAAAACGTTTTTCGTCGTTTCGGTGCTCAATATCAATTAACACTTGCGCTTTTTTGTTATCTACATAAAATTTAAAAGAAAAATCCTTGATTTTAGTATCATACAAAACCCATTTCCGAGGAAATTTTTCGGCAAAAGTGATCCAAAATTCTTGTTTTAGTTGCTGATTTTCTTGCTTGGAATACATTTTTTTTAATTTTTAGAAATCAAGTAAAATTGTTTTTGAACTCGAATTTGTTTAATTTCGTTTTGCTATAGTCTAAATAGTATATTTATATTAAATTTATTTTTCCAAAGATTGAAAAGATTAAAAGGATTTTATTCATAATAATAAAAAATCTGTGTTAATCAGTGTAATCAGTGGCTTAAAAAAAAGAATATATTTATTAGACTAAAGCCTTTCGTTTTTATCGAACTGCAAAAATAACATTTGAAAATGGATTTTAAGGATTTTATTAATTGTATTCCAAAAATTATTCAGGACAAACTTCTGGGAGAACAAGCGCATCTAATCATGGCTCCACCAGAACGAAAAGCATTGATGAAAGAGTTCGATTTATCCCAAAAAAATCCTCGAAAAGCCGCTGTAATGATGCTTTTTTATCCCAAAAACAACATTACTCATTTGGTTTTAATCCTCAGGAATTCCTATAATGGAGTGCATTCTTCGCAAATTGCATTTCCTGGTGGCAAAGTCGAAAATGAGGATCCAAGCCATGAATTTACTGCGCTGCGAGAAACGCATGAGGAAATTGGGATTGCTCCAAATCTTATAAATGTCATAAAACCATTTACACAAATTTACATTCCGCCAAGCAATTTTATGGTTTTTCCTTATTTGGGATTCAGTCATCAGGAATTAAATTTCTCTCCAGATCCATCCGAAGTTTCAGGAATTATAGAGTTGCCTTTATCTGATTTTTTAGATGAAAATATTGTGGTTAATCAATTAATGCAAACTTCGTATTCCGAGGATATTTTGGTTCCAGCTTTCAAAATTCAAGAACATTTGGTTTGGGGCGCAACCGCAATGATGCTCAGCGAACTGAAAGAAACGCTAAAAAACGTGATATAAATAGCAAGTTTTTGTATGTTTGTAGCCACATTTTTTTAAACAAAACAAATTATGGGATTCATAAAACGAAATCCTTTTGGACATATACTTTTTATAAAACGTTGGCTCATCCGAATTTTTGGTGCGCTAACCCATAGGCGATACCGCGGATTTAATGATTTGCAAATCGATGGATCAGAAATTATCAAAGCATTACCGGATCGCAACGTACTTTTTATTTCCAATCATCAGACTTATTTTGCCGATGTTGTGGCCATGTTTCATGTTTTTAACGCAAGTTTGAGCGGTCGCGAGGACAACATCAAGAATATTGGATATTTGTGGAGACCCAAACTCAATATTTATTATGTGGCAGCCAAGGAAACCATGACATCTGGATTATTGCCTAAAATTTTGTCGTATATAGGATCTGTTTCTGTGGAGCGCACTTGGCGAGCCAAAGGAAAAGATGTTACCGAAAAACGAGAAATAAACCCAAATGATACCGAAAATATTGGGATTGCACTAAATGATGGTTGGCTTATTACTTTTCCGCAGGGAACTACAAAATCGTTTAAACCTGTCCGAAAAGGAACGGCGCATATTATAAAAAACTACAAACCAATTGTAGTTCCTATTGTAATTGATGGTTTTCGTCGTTCGTTTGACAAAAAAGGATTGCGACTCAAAAAGAAAGGAATTTTGCAATCATTCATCATCAAGGAACCTTTAGAAATTGATTATGAAAATGATACCATCGATGAAATTGTCGAAAAAGTAGAGTATGCCATCGAGCAACATCAATCGTTCTTGAAAGTAATTCCAGCCGAAGAAATCGAAGCGCAGGAAGAGCTAAATAAGTTTAGACGTTGGGAATATTAAAGATCTATTTTTTTTAGTTCCTTGTAATTTGCATAAAGTTTTTTGAGTAAAATACCATACAATAACTTGTAAAATAGCCAGAATATACCTAAAAATATTGCTGTTACAACAATCATGGTTATTATTGTAATTATCATTATTCTATTACTATTTTCCATTTTGTGTCTCAAAACAGTAATTTGTGGATTGTAAAAAAAGGCAATTGCAAATCCTAAGATTGAGCTCAAAACAATCATTCCTAAATTGTACCAAACATAATATTGAACCGTTTTTTTGGTTCTCAAAATATCATTCATCAATTGTTTAGTAGAAACTGTAGTTGTTATTTTTTTATAATTTTGAAATAAAAAATAAATAAATACCAAAATCACACCGTAACTTATGTAGGTTAAAATGTTAGAAAATAGTATAAACTCGGGATGTTTTATTTGCTTTAGATAATCATCGGCATTATAAAAAACATTTAAACAAGTCCACAACAAAAACTCCAAAATACTAATAATCAAAATCCACTTCACGATCGAAGACGATTTTTTTTGCAGCATTCCATAAATATCTTGCTCAGAAACCTGATTAAAATTATCCAATTTCTGCCAATCTTTTTTCAATAAATCCAATTCTTCCATAATATATTTTAAGGATTTAATATTTTTTTCAATTTCCCTTTAATCCTATTCATTTTCACCCGCGCATTTACCTCTGTAATTCCCAAAGTTTCCGAAATTTCTGTATAATCCTTATCTTCCAGATACAAAAAAATCAATGCCTTTTCAATGTCATTCAACTGATAAACAGCCTTGTACATCAACTTCAAGCGTTCCTCTTCCTCATAATTATAATCTTCCTGCGATATAAAAAACTGATGTTTCTCATAATCAACCGTTTGCACCGATCGCGTACTTTTCCGATACAACGTAATGGCCGTATTTAGAGCAACTCGGTAGGCCCAAGTCGAAAATTTACTATCGCCCCGAAACTTCGGGAAAGCCTTCCACAACTGGATTGTAATCTCCTGAAACAAGTCCTTATGCGCATCATCGCCAGCAGTGTACAACCTACAAATTTTGTGGATTATATTCTGATTTGCCTTTAATTGTTGCACAAACGACTGTTCTAAACTACTACTCATATTTTCAATAAGTATTCCAAAAACTGAATTTGTTACAAATATATTTTTATTTTTCGGAGCACAACACCCATTTCTTAAACAATATTCGTCCCGCCATCATTCCAATCTTTGCCGCCAAACAATGGCAGCAAAGGATTTTCCCTTCTGTCGGGGCTAAAATACAACTTTTGTAATTCTAAAAACTTCTTCAAAAAAGCGTTGTAATCTGAGTCAAAAATTTTAAATTTGTAATTCAACAAACCCAAAAAATGAATATTCCAAGTTCTTCAAATCCTCGAATTGTCATTATTGGTGGCGGTTTTGCAGGAATAGCATTGGCCAAACAATTACGAAATAAAAATGTTCAAGTCGTATTAATAGACAAACACAACTACCACACATTTCAACCCTTATTATACCAAGTGGCAACTGGCGGACTCGAGGCTGGATCTATAGCCTATCCCATCCGAAAAGTCATTCAGGAATACAAGGATTTTTATTTCAGATTAACATCAGTTTCCGAAATCGATACCAAAAACCAAAAAATAATTGCCGAAATTGGCGATTTAACCTACGATTATCTAGTAATTGCAACAGGATCTAAAACCAATTATTTTGGCAATAAAGAAATCGAGCGCAACTCGATGGCAATGAAAACCATTCCGCAATCGCTAAACATTAGGAGTTTAATCCTCGAAAACTTTGAGCAAGCCGTAATCCTAAAGGACGAAGCCGAAAAAAATAGTCTTATCAATTTTGTATTGGTCGGTGGCGGACCAACAGGAGTAGAACTTGCCGGCGCATTGGCCGAAATGAAAAAAGCCATTCTCCAAAAAGATTATCCAGATCTCGACATCGACAAAATGCAAATAAACTTGGTGCAATCTGGCGATCGAATCCTGAATACAATGTCCGAAAAATCATCCGCGCATGCCGAAGAATTTCTGGAAAGTTTAGGTGTAAAAATCTGGAAAAACGTTCGCGTTACCAATTACGATGGACGCACAATTACCACAAATTCCGATCTGACTTTCGATACCGCAACAGTAATTTGGACCGCAGGAGTGCAAGGCGCAAAAATCCCAGGTTTAGGTACAAATGCGCTTGTCGAAAAAGTAGAGCGCATACGCGTAAATCAATTTAATCAGGTAAAAGGTTACGAAAATATTTTTGCCATTGGCGATATTGCCACTATGGAAACCGAAAAGTTTCCGCAAGGTCACCCAATGATGGCGCAACCTGCATTGCAACAAGGCAAGTTATTGGGCGAAAATATTATTAAATTAATTAATAAAAAATCACTAAAACCTTTCGAATATAACGACAAAGGATCTATGGCAACTATTGGTCGTAACAAAGCCGTTGTCGATTTGCCTAAATATCATTTTTATGGGGTTTTTGCTTGGTTTGTTTGGATGTTTGTGCATCTTTTTTCCTTGATTGGTTTCAAAAACAAAGCCGTAGTTTTCCTGAATTGGGTTTACAATTACATTCGTTTTGACCGCGAAGGCCGATTGATTATCAGACCTTTCAAGCGCAAAAGTTTTGTTACTTTTACGAGTGATGAAGTTTAGATGGTTTAGTTTAGTCTAAAATTATATTCCAAAAACTAATTTTGCGACGGGTTTTAAATCCAAGTTTTTCGTATAAATTAATTGCTCCAATATTGTTTTCAAGAACATGTAAATAAGCAATTTTTCCTAGTTTTAAATTATAATTTACCGTAAAGGCAACCAATTGTTTTGCAAAACCATTTCCTAGATAATCAGGATGAGTTACAACGGCGCTAATTTCTGTAAAATCATTCATTTTCATCCTTTCGCCAGTAACAGCAACTAGTTTTTTATTTTTGAAGATTCCAAAATAATTGCCAAGTAAATGTGTTTTTTCTTTAAAATAACCAGGCTGAACCAAATTAATTAGATTAAATAATTCATTAGAATGATTATTGTTTAGAGCAATAATATTTTCAGTTATTTCTAAATCAATTTTAGAATCACAAACCATTTGTAAGCAAACTAATTCTTTATTGATTTTTAGTTTATTCGAAATTTTAGGTTTTTCTCCAACAAGATAAAAGTTATTTGTTATTTTAGAATATAGATCTATTTTTTCGGAATAATTGTCTTTGTTTTGAAAACCCCCAAACGAACAATATTCGGGATTATAAAATTTTATTTCCCCATAATCAACACACATTTCTTGATGTATTTCTAGTAAAGAATACCAAACGGGATTATCTAGTTTATAGTATTTTTTAGAATTTTCCATTATTTTTTTACTTTATGAATTCAAAACCTTTGGACTAAAGTTTCCTAACTTTATAATAATTCACCATCAGATCTACAAATTTGCTGTAACTGTCCAAACCATCTTTTTGTTGGTTCATTTTTAGGAAATTGTCATAAAAAATCTTAAAACCAGTTTCGATTGGAGTTTCATATTGTTTCCAAAAATCTTCGCTGTCTTGATAGTTTTTTAGGATTCCGGGATTAATGGTTTTGAGTAATTGCATAAGAATTTTAGGATTCCGAACTTCCCAATTTGCCAAACAATAGCGCAATGCCGAGGAATATCCAGAATATTTAAAATACAAATTATCGTTTTTTATAGAAGCCAAAAATCCTATAAAATTGCATTCGCTTTCGCTGCCAAAACCCATTTGGTGCGCCATTTCGTGGTTGGATGTCATTGGCAAATTATAAATTGGCATTAAACTATTTACTTGTGCTTCGTTGGTAAATGGGTTTAAATATCCGCCAAAACCCATATAAGTAAGCGGTAAACTAAATAAGGATTTCTTGATAGAAAGGTTTTTATATTCAAAAAACGAATACTCATTCGACAAGTTTTTATAACCATTTAAATCCATCACAAAAGTTTGATTTTGCGAATACGGGAATGTGATTTTCGTACTTTTGTTTTTAGTAATTTGAAACTGAATTTCATTGGTTTTTGCAATTAATTTTTTAGTAAAAACCAATAAATCTTCATCGGAATATTCGCGCTGGATTTTCATTTTTTCGAACAAAGGAACCCGATAATAATTGAAAGCCCAAAGTGTGTGGAACAAAAAATAAAATACCGAAAGACAACTTATTATTCTCAAAAAACAGGTTTTTCGATTGGTTTTCCAATTTTTTCTAACTTTCCAAAACCATTTAATAATTAGAACAATAAGAATTCCATAAATACAATCGCCAACCGAAAACGGAATTTTCCCCAAACAAATCCTCGAAAAATGAGAAATTTTCTGATAACCCGAATTGCTGTAAAAGTGTTCTACAAACTCTGGAAAAAATTTCAGAATTTGTAAGAATATAATTTGGAGGATTAGAAATATGGGTAGAATATATTTTCGGTTCACTTTTTGAAATTATTTTTATTTTTTGAATAATCCTCACATATAATCTTAAAAATTTGCTCTTCGAAATTATAGAATGAGCTGTTTTTCCCTTTTTCGAAAGCGTTAAAACTTCCATTTGTAATAATTACAAAACCAAAATTTTGTTTTTCTGAAAAATAGGCATCGCTAATCAGTCCATATGCATTGCCAGCATGACCAATAAAATTGCCAAATAATTCTGGATTATTTACAATATCAGTTATACTTTTGTTGGTTTGATGCAATCCCAATGCATATTGCATGAAAAAACCATCTAGAGTATCTCCATTGGTTCTAACATTTTTCCATTGTGATTTTTTCATTTTTTTTAATGTGGTTTTAGATATCAAATTCGGCACAGATTTCCCATTACTTTTAATATATTTTATAAATTTTAATAAATCTGAGGAGGAAGCTCTCAATCCTCCTTGTGGACTAAAATAAACAGCGTTGTTTCCTATGATATAATTAGATAAATCTGTCGCAACCGGTTTTACGCCATTCAAATCGTCTTTTTGTGGTTTCCAATTATTATTCTCACTTCTGTAAATTGTAGCTACATTACTAATATCGTCAATATCTTGTAGATTGAAACTTCCTGTAATTCCTAGCGGTTTCAATATTTCATTTTTCATATAGGCATCAAAACGTTGGTTGCTTAATTTTTCTATCAAAGTTCCAATTAGCCCAAAATTAAGATTACAATAGACAAAATAACTTCCTGGTTTTTCGTCACGCCACATATCGTTGCTAAAACTTTGACCATTAGGAATCAATACGCTACTTATATTTGGAATTTTTTCATTTCCAAATGTTGCGCTCAAAAATTTATCATAACCAGTCCCGTCTTGAAGACTTGATGTATGGCTTAATAACATCCTAAAAGTTATTTTTGTTGTTGGGAATTTTGGATTTATGACTACAAAACCTAAATATTTGGAAATATCATCATCTAATTTAAATTTTTTTTGATTACATAATTTCATTAATCCAAGTGCAGTAAATGCTTTTGAAATTGATGCAACTCTAAATTTTGTGTCATTATTTACAGGAATTCTTTGAGCTTCATTTCTCAAACCACAATTATAATTATTTTCTATGTTACCAGAAAAAGTCCGAACAGTAAGTCCCATTAGATTGTTTTTTTTTAAAACTAAATCTAAATCCGATTGTACATTTTGTGAAAAAAGGAAACTGCTAAAAAGTAACAGAAAAATTCGTATCATTTTAATCATTTTCTTCAAAGATAAACAACTTTTTAGAATCCATTATCCTAACTTTGTATTCTAAAATTTTAAACTATTTAATACATATAAATGAGCCAAGAAATTAGAAACCTCGAGCCAAAAAACCTTTGGAATAAATTTGCCGATTTAAATGCCGTTCCGCGTCCATCTAAAAAAGAAGATCGTGTCATTCAGTTCATGAAAGACTTCGGGAATTCTTTAGGATTAGAAACTTTCGAAGACGAAATCCGTAACGTAATCATACGCAAACCCGCAACTGCGGGAATGGAAACCCGAAAAGCCCTTGTTTTGCAAGGACATTTGGATATGGTGCATCAAAAAAATGGAGATACAATTTTCGATTTTGACAAACAAGGAATAGATATGTATGTCGATGGCGATTGGGTTCGAGCTCGCGGAACAACTCTTGGAGCCGATAACGGTCTTGGAGTTGCTATGATTATGGCAATTTTGGAATCTAAAACCATAAAACATCCAGCAATTGAGGCGCTTTTTACAATAGATGAAGAAACCGGTATGACAGGCGCATTGAATCTAAAAGGCGGCGTTCTAAAAGGCGAAATACTGTTGAATATGGATACCGAAGAAGACGATGAAATAGATATTGGTTGCGCTGGCGGAATAGATGTTACAGCAACAAGAACCTATGAGCAAGAAGAAACTCCAGACGGATCTGTTGGTTATACAATCACTGTAAAAGGTTTGAATGGTGGACATTCGGGAATGGATATCAATAAAGGTTTAGGAAATGCAAACAAAATCATGAACCGTTTATTGTTTGATGGTTTTGAGAATTTTGGGCTTCAAGTTTCGGAAATAAACGGAGGAAGTTTGCGTAATGCAATTCCTCGCGAAAGCGTTGCAAAAGTAATTGTTGCACAAATGTACGAAGAAGCTTATGTGTTTGATATGCAGGAAATTATAGTGGATATAAAAACCGAATATAAAACAACCGAACCCAATTTGACTATCGAAATCGAAAAGTCTGATTTGCCTGCAAAAGTAATGGATTTGGGAGTTCAAGAAGGGATTATACGTTCTATTTATGCGGCTCATAATGGTGTTTATAGAATGTCCGCCGATATGGATGATTTAGTCGAAACTTCGAATAATGTGGCTCGAGTAATTGTAAAAGATGGCGAAATTTTAGTAGGTTGCTTAACACGTTCATCGGTCGAAACTTCTAAATTTGATTTGGCAAACGCCTTGCGATCAACCTTCGAATTATCAGGTTGCGAAGTAAATCTTGCAGGATCTTACCCAGGTTGGACGCCAAATGTAAACTCGGAAATCCTTGATTTATTGGTTAAAATATACGAAAAACAAAACTCCGCAAAACCAAAAGTCGTGGCTTGCCATGCTGGATTGGAATGCGGAATTTTAGGAACAAATTATCCAGATATGGACATGATTTCCTTTGGGCCAACCATTCACGGAGCGCACAGTCCAGACGAAAGAGCCAGTATTTCGTCGGCTCAAAAATTTTATAAATTTGTATTGGAAATTTTAGAAAGTATTCCAGAAAAAAAATAGTTTTTAGTCCTAATTAATTTAAAACGGCATTAAGGAATTAATGCCGTTTTAATTTTCAAGATTTTTTAGTATGTTTATTAACTAAGCTTAAAATAGCATCTTTGTCTAATGGTTTAGAAATGTAATCATCAAAACCTGTTTTTACAATTTTGTCTATTTCCTCTGGGAATGAATAGGAGGTTTGTGCCACAATTGGAATTTTTTGGTTGAATTCTCGAATGTTTTCAAAGGCTTCATGACCATCTTTTACAGGCATTCTTATATCCATAAAAATCATATCAAAATCCGAATGTTCTTTACATAGGTTTACTGCAATGAGTCCGTCCTCTGCTCGAATAACTTGGATTTTATCCGATTTGAGCATTTGTTTTATGAGCATGAAATTTACATTATCATCCTCGGCAACCAATATTTTTATTGAATTTTCAAGTTTTAACTCTACACATTCTGGGGTTTTTATTTCTTGATTTGTCTCTATTATTTCGTATTGCAAGGGAATCCAAAACTTAAAAGTTGTTCCAATTCCTTCCTGCGATTGCACGGATATTTCGCCTAATAGCATGTTTATATACGCTTTAGAGATTGCCAAACCAAGACCAAGACCTTCGTTTGCGGAAATAGAATGGGTATTTGTTTTGTTAAAACGTTTAAAAATTTTAGTTTTAAAATCATTTGGAATTCCAATTCCGGAATCTTTAATTTCGAAATTAATTTTTTTATTAATCTCGTCTATTTCATAATCCAAAATCACGAAACCTTCATCGGTAAATTTCAATGCGTTTTCTAATAAATTTACTAAAATTTGTTTCAGTTTAATAACATCAGTAACAATATTTTTTTTTGGTATTGATGCAGGTTTTATGATTTTAAAATCTAAATTTTCTTTTTTATTTGTTACTTTAATGGCGTCAAACGTGGTTTGAATCATGTTTTCTAATTCCACGCTGCTGTATTTTGGAGCCACCATATTAGTGTCTATTTTAGACATTTCGACTAAATCATCGATGATTTCAATTAAGCTTTTACCACTAGATTGAATGATTTTTATATACTCATTTTTTTCATTTGTAGTAATTTCAGCATTAGATAATAAATTCGAAAAACCAATTACAGCGTTCATAGGTGTTCGGATTTCGTGAGATAGGTTCATTAAAAAGGCGGATTTTAAATTATCGCTTTCCTCAATTTTTGCTTTAGTTTGTTGAAGTTGCATTTTCTGATTTTGATTTTCTTCAAATAATTTTCCGATGTATCTAAACTCTCCGCGTATTTTTTTTAGGGATTGAATAGAGTTTGTATCTCCTTTTAGCACATTTGTGATTAATTTTATTGGAGTTTTTGCCCATTTTTTTGCATAATAAAAAAAGATTAAAAACCCGATAATTGTGCCTAATGCCAATACCCCAAGAATATTTCTTGTTGCCGAAAAATTTACGTTTATGGGTCTTTTGAATATTATCGAATTTATTTTTTCTCCTTTATAGTTAGTAATATCTGTAACGGAATAAATAAATTTTGGATCTCTTTTTTTTGTTACATCATAAAAATTGATTTTTGAACTTGCAATGGTTTCAAGATTACTAAAATATTTAGAGTCCATGAGTTTTACCATAAAAAAATAGCCTCTAGGTTTTGTTTTATTTTTAAAAGGATCCTCAGATGGATGAATGGTTGCCCCGTAAACCTGAACATATCCTTCGGGGATTTTCAAATTAAATTTAATTATTTTATTTTTATATAAAATAGGGAATATCTCTTTTGGGATAAAATTTTGAGATGTTATTTTAGTGGTCGAAACTTTTGTAATAAACTCATTATTAAGATTATAAGCGTCAATATAATCTACATTATTCGTATCTACAAGATAGGCAACTGAAGTGTTAAACCATTTTAAGTCTTTTTTTTCTACAAAACTTACCAACTCATCCCAAAAAGTAATTTCTCCTATTAAGGAAGTATATGATTTTGAATTTAAATCCATTAAGGAATTAATTTCTCTATCAAATTGTTCGGTTACTTGTTCAGATACTTGTTTTTGTTGCTGAAAACTGTAATAAAATAAAATAGAAAACAACAATAGAAACCCAAATGCAGCTATAGTTAGCAAAAAAATTACTTTTGAGTAAGTAGAAACATTTAAGTTTTTTTTAGAGTTTTTGTATGACATATGCAGGTTTCTTTGGGAATAATAAATAAAAATACAAAAAATATTATAAATAACTGAAATTCAATATTTTTTTATTAATAAAGTATTATAAATGTCTACTCACAAAAGATATTTAGTTCTAAGATTTTTAGAGCTTATATCTTAAAAAAAAAGTCCTAAACAAAGTGTTTACTTTATTTAGGACTTGTAATATTTTGTTATTAAAAACTACTCAAACTTGGCAGTAAATCCTAAGTAAAAACTGCGACCAACAGCTGGTATTATTCCTGGACCAGGATATTCGTCAGTTCTACGTGTAAAATATTGTTTGTTGGCTAAATTATTAGCTCCGAATTTCAATGCAAATTTACCAAAATTATAACTTCCCGACCAATCCAAAACGGTATACGCTGGAATGTAACCCGCAATCGGGTCGTCGCTACTAGCTAAATTTGAGGCATCGCCAAAAGCATCGCCAACATAATTTGCCTGAAAAGTAGTAGAAAATTTTTGAGTATTGAAAATTAAACCAACTCGATTGATGATTTTTGCGGCTGCTTCGACACGTTTGCCCTTGAAATCGCCAGTTGTGTATTGTGCATCGATGTATGCATAGGAGTTAAAAATACTTAATCCATAGTTAGATTTTGAATTCAAATATTTCAATAAATTGAATTCTACATAACTTTCGATGCCTTTGTGAACGCTATTGGCAATATTTTTTCTGATTGAAAAATAATCGCCAGAAATTGGATCGGTTTCTAATACTACCCCAATTCGTTGGTTGTAAGCCATATAAAATCCGCCAATGTCAAAGTTTAAAAAGTTACGAATTGTACCTCGAAAACCCAAATCGGCATTATAACCTTTGCTGTCTTTTAGGTTTTTATCAATCTTGGAAACTATCCCAAAAGGTTCGAGTTGGCTGTAATCTATCGGGCGAAATGCTTGACTGAAATTTCCATAAACACTGGTGTTTCTGGTTGGTTTCCATTCTGTACCGATTCCCGATAAAGCAAATGTTCGAGTTCTAGATTCGTTGGAAATCAATATATCTCCATCGACTTCTTTTTTACCTTTGGCAGTGCTTTTTAAATATTCGAATCTAAACCCAGGGGTTATTGTAAGGTTTTTTGTGATTTTGAAAATATTTTCTGCAAATGGAGCGATGTTACTTGTTGTAAAATCTAGATCATAACCCCAATCGCCAGAAATTGATAAATCAAAATCAGATTTTGTAGTTCCTTCTCCGCCACCTTGACGTTTGAACCAAGCATAACTATGACGAATTCCGGTTGCAAAAGTTGATTTTTGTTTACCTAGATTATAGTTTTGTGAATAACGAATCTCGGTAGTAGAATTATTCATTTTTTCGACGCCAACTTCTCTTGGAACAAACTCCGAAGTTGTTGGATCAATATCATCTGTAGCTTCCGCTCCGCCATCTTCATTACGCCAAACTAAGGAACGAGAACTAAATAAAAAACTGTTTTTGATAGAAATTGTACTGTTCTCTGACGGAGTTATATTAGCGAAAGCAGTCAAAATATTCCATGGACTTCGAATCCAGTTTCTAGCACGAGTAGATTGTTGCGGGTCGCTGTTAAATTGCTCATCGGTTAATCCGCCTGGCATTTTTATTTTGTTTCTAAGTAAAGAATATTCCAAACCAAAATTCAATTTATCAGAGTGATTGTATTGCAATTTTGCAAATCCAGAAACTTGAGTTTGCTCGGAATTTGGTCTGTAACCATCGATGTTTCTATATTGCAAAAAACTATAAAATGATAATTTTTTGAAATTTCCACCAACCGAATTAAAAGCATTATACAAGCCATAACTGCCAATGGTTTGCGAAGTTATGAATTCGAAAGGTTTGTTTTTTGGAGCGTCTTTAGTAACATAATTAACTAAACCACCAAATTGCGAACCAAACTGCAACGATGCTGCACCACGAACCATCTCTATTCTCGAAACTGCTTCCATTGGAGGCAAATAATAGGCTTCGTTATAGCCATAAATATCTGCCGAAACGTTGTAGCCGTTTTGTCTGGTATTCATCTCGATACTTTGAATCGGGTTCAAACCACGAGTTGCAATTCCGTTGGCTGTAAAGCCACTACTTTCGGTTTCGACAATATTCAAGCCTGGAATTCTACCTAAAATTTGTCTTGTATTATTTACTGATTTATTCGCATCTAGCGAATCGACTAAAATAATCTCGTTTTTTTTACCTGCATAAATTATTCCGTCTTTAGAATCCGATAAATGCCCAATTCCGTTTACGGTTTTGAAACCTTTTACTACGATTTCAGTAAGTTTGGTAGTGTCTTGTATTTGTGAATTAGATAATTGATAAAATAAAACTATTGATAAAACGAGAATTGCTTTTTTGAATGACATATATATTTGTATAAATTTATTTTCTGTAATGATCTGTTAATGTGTTGATGAATATTTCTATTTGAAGTTCTTCTTTTTCGGTTAAACCTAGATTTCCAAGTTCGGTAACATTCACATTTTGGTTGCATTCTGGCGGGGCAAATTCGCCAGTATTCAAATCTCGAACATTGTAAAAATGAATCGCTTCTTTGAGCGTTGCAATAGAACCATTATGATAGTAAGGCGCAGAAATTGCAGAATTTCGCAAACTAGGAACCTTAAATTTTCCGTTGTGTTGTGGTTCGTTTTTGATGATTCCAATACCTAAATCGACAAAAGAATTTCCTAATGGGTTTGAAGTTTGGGTGTAAAAAGGATTCGAATTGTTACGAGGAATTCCTAGATTGTCATAACTAAAATCGGTAAATAAAACTTTGCCAGTATTAGGATCTTCATCAAGAACGTGGCATTGTGCACATTTTCCTTTTCCTTGAAAAAGTTTTAAACCTTGCTTTTCATCATCTGTAAATTGAACTAAACCTTTAGATACATAGTCGAATTTAGAGGTGAAAGAATTTACTTCTCTCGAGGTTTGGAATTTGGTAACTGCATCTGCTACAGCCGAGAATATTTGAGAATCGTTGGTTAAATTTCCGTAAATTTTTTGAATTTCTGAAAAATATTCAGCATTTTTTATTTTGATAACAACATTTGCAATCGAGCCATTGTTCATTTCTGAACTGCCAATAAATGGATGAATCATTTGTTCTTGAAGATTTGGCGATCTACCATCGTAGAAAAAGCCACCGATATAAGTTTCGTCGGTTGTGTTATAAAATTGTGTTGGTGCAAAAACATTGTAAGCCAAATTTGGAGCATTTCGACTAGAAAAATTTGTTCCATTTGCACCTGCAGAAACATCTTGGTTCAATAAATCACTAAAACCTTTTTCTGGAGCATGACAACTTGCGCAAGCCTGACCAATTGGGTTGGATAGGTTTTTATCGAAAAAAATTTGTTTCCCTAAAGCAATTTTTGCATCAGGAATATCTTGATATTCTTGGGTATCATCCGAGCAACTTGTTAGGAACAATCCTAAAAAACATATTGTTAATATTGATGTAGTTTTCATTTATTTAGAATAATTAAAAATAATTATGCAAATATAAAAAGTAGTTTTTAAATCACAAACTTATTTAGACTAAATATTAATAATATTTTTAAATTCATTTAAGTAATTGATTTATAATAATTTAAATAAATTTTTAATTTCCTAAATCCCTAGCCCAGATCGAAATGGCATCCTTTTTCTTTTTTGGATTGTGAGGCACGAAACAATTTAAAAAAGAAAAAGATAGAATGTAGCGCTGGAAAAAGCTCCAAAAAAACAAATAGATAATCTGCATTCTTTTTTGTAAATTTGCACCCAAAATAAAGATTATACACAATGTTAGATAGATTACAAATAGTAAAACAACGTTTCGATGAGATTTCGGATTTGATCATTCAGCCCGATGTAATTTCCGATCAGAAACGTTATGTACTTTTAAATCAGGAATATAAAAGTTTGAAAGCGCTTTCCGAAAAGCGTGACGAATACGTGATTTTGATGGCAAATATTGATGAAGCCAACGAAATTATTTCCGACAACTCTGATGCAGATATGACCGAAATGGCAAAAATGCAATTGGATGAAGCAAAAGAGCGTTTACCAGAATTGGAAGAAGAAATTAAGTTTATGTTGATTCCAAAAGATGCCGAAGACGCGAAAAACGTTATGGTCGAAATTCGTGCAGGAACTGGTGGAGACGAAGCCAGTATTTTTGCAGGCGATTTGTTTCGTATGTACACAAAATATTGTGAAAATCGCGGATGGAGAACCTCAGTTGTGGATATGAATGAAGGAACTTCGGGCGGATTTAAAGAAGTTATTTTCGAAGTTACTGGCGAAGATGTTTATGGAACTCTAAAATTTGAGGCTGGAGTGCATCGTGTACAGCGTGTTCCTCAAACCGAAACCCAAGGAAGAGTACACACATCTGCAGCTACAGTCATGGTTTTGCCAGAGGCAGAAGAGTTTGATGTTCAGATAGATATGAATGATGTTCGTGTAGATTTTTTCTGTTCCTCGGGACCTGGCGGACAATCGGTAAATACTACTAAATCGGCAGTACGTTTAACGCATATTCCAACTGGTTTGGTGGCGCAATGCCAAGATCAGAAATCGCAGCATAAGAATAAAGATAAAGCTTTTGGGGTTTTGCGTTCCCGTTTATACGAGCAAGAATTAGCCAAAAAACAAGCCGAAGATGCTGTAAAACGTACATCGCAAGTGAGCTCTGGCGACCGTTCTGCAAAAATCCGTACCTATAATTACTCACAAGGTCGCGTTACGGATCACAGAGTTGGTATCGATGTTTTTGATATGGATGGCGTTATGAATGGCAAAATCCAAAAATTGATTGATGAGTTGCAACTTGTTAATAATATGGAAAAACTGAAAGAAGCAAGCGAGGTTTTTTAATGGCTATTTGGTTTTAAGTTCTAGCTTTTTGTAACGAATTAAATATATGAGAAACTTTAGAGATTTAGAAGTTTGGCAAAGTTCCGTTTTATTTGTTAAAAAAATTTATATAATTACGGGATTATTTCCAAAGGAAGAAAAATTTGGGCTTGTTTCCCAAATTAATAGATGTGCAGTTTCTATTCCTTCTAATATTGCTGAAGGTTCTTCACAAACTTCTCAAAAGGATTTTTCTAGATTTTTGCAAATTAGTTTAGGTTCCGCTTTTGAGTTTGAAACCCAAATTGAAATTGCAAAAGAGATTGGTTTTATAGCAGTAAATCAACATTTTGAAATAATTTAGTAACTCAATATAATTCAAAAAAGAATCCAATCACTAAAGAAGCAGACATTTTAAAATAAAAAAAAAATAAATAATGAAACGATTTTTTACTCTTTTATCGATTACAACAACATTGATTTTAAGTGCACAATCTATTAATTTAGAGACTAATTTTGGAACAAATGGAATTAAAAATATTTTAGTTGATGGAGAAGTAGACAGACTTGAACTATTAGATTTTGAAAACAATAATTTTTTAGCTTATTCAAAAATTTATAACCCAACCTCACTAAATGAAAATCTAGTTTTCAAAATTAATACTGATGGAACTTTTGATACTAACTTTGGCACAAACGGAAAATTAAATTTACCAAACTATAAAAGTGATTTTCAGATTTTTAAACAAGGAAATGATAAATTTATTGTAGCGTTTGGATATGTTCTACCAATAGGAACAATAAATAATGAAAGAGCAATATTAAGATATAATTCAAATGGTGTTTTAGATAATACTTTTGGAAATAATGGAGAAATTAGAATAGAATCAGGATATAACCCTAGAAATAACGTGATTGTATTAAGTGACAGTAGTATTCTTTTTTCAAATACTCAAAAATTTATGAAATTTACACCAAATGGGTTAATAGATAATTCATTCGGTGTAAATGGTGTTATAAATGTATCTAATAATGGAAATATGTTTGATAGCCAAGATGGAAATGCATTTTTTTATAATTCATTAAACATAGAAAAAAGAGACCTTAATGGTAATTTTATAAATAACTTTGCAGCAAATGGCATTTATTCTTTTCCAATACAAAATGATTATTTGTGTAAATCAAATAATAATAAATTATCTTTTATGGAACTTGGAGATTTACCACTTAAATTTTATGATTTGAACAACAATGGAACATTAAATACTAACTTCAACTTAACAGGAAATATTAACTTGACAAGTGATAATAGTTCATTAGAATTTTACGAAGATTTCTTATTTTCTAATAATGTGTTTTATTTTGTTGGTAATACAATAGACGGAAAACCATTTATTGTTTGTTACAATTCTAATGGTAATTTGATACAATTAAATAATTCAAACTCATACAAAGAATCACTTATATCAAATGGGGTATTTACATCTATTTTAATCAAAAATAACGTTATATATACTGGTGGGGATTTTAAAAACATATCAACTAATGTTTGGAATTTAGTAATTGGAAAATATAATTCATCAACCTTATCTGTTTTAGAAATTCAAAAACAAAACAAAGTTACTTTTCAAAATCCTATTCAAAATGAATTAAAAATTAATTCAGAAAACGAAATTGATTTAATTGAAATATTTACTTTAGATTCTAAAAAAGTAAAAAATTCAAACTCGAATTTAATCAATACCACAGATTTAAGTAAAGGAATTTATTTAGCAAAAATTAAATTTATAGATGGACAAATACTAGTAGAAAAAATAATAAAAGAATAAAACGTCTGCTAACATAGGTTTGGCGCAATTGGGATTTTAGGCAAACTTTAAAGTTGGTTTTGTACTAGGAATTCTGGTCTCAAATTTATACATTTGGTATATTAAATATCCAACTGAGGCCAAGTCACAAGACTAAGTATGTTGATACTAAATCATAATTTTCTGTATGACTTCTAATAACCCAACACCCAACACCCAACACCTAATCAACCAAATCAAAACCAAAAATTCCTTTCTCTGTATTGGACTTGATGTTGATTTAAATAAAATTCCAAAGCATTTATTAGAACTCGAAGATCCAATTTTCGAATTCAATAAAGCCATAATCGATGCAACTCATGATTTGTGCGTTTCCTATAAACCAAATACCGCTTTTTATGAAGCTTACGGAATAAAAGGTTGGCAATCCTTACAAAAAACTATCAATTATATCAACCAAAAGTATCCCGAAATTTTTACAATAGCCGATGCAAAACGTGGTGATATCGGAAACACATCATCTATGTATGCCAAAGCATTTTTTGAGGATTTGAATTTTAATTCCGTAACCGTGGCGCCTTATATGGGGAAAGATTCAGTGGAGCCGTTTTTGGCTTTCGAGAATAAACATACCATAATGTTAGCTTTAACCTCTAATGAAGGCGCATTCGATTTTCAGACTTTGAAAATAAATGGAATAGAATTGTACAAACAAGTAATTGAAACTTCAAGAACTTGGAAAAATGCACAAAATCTAATGTACGTTGTTGGCGCTACAAAAGCCGAATATTTTGCCGAAATCCGAAAAATTATTCCCGATAGTTTCCTATTGGTTCCAGGAGTTGGTGCTCAAGGTGGAAGTTTATCTGAAGTTTGCAAATACGGAATCAATAAGAATGTTGGTTTATTAATTAACTCTTCGAGAGGAATTATTTATGCTTCCGAAGGATTAGATTTTGCCGAAAAAGCCAGAGAAGAAGCATTAAAAATGCAATTGGAAATGGAGGAAATTCTAAATCCAAATTTCACAGATTAATAAAAACAAAGATTTAAAAAAACAGTTTTGCGTACTTAGCGTAAATCTTTGTGAACTTTGCGGTTAAATGAAAATATTAACAGACCAACTAGGAACCAATCATACTTTCGAATCTTCGCCTAAGCGAATAATTTCCCTCGTTCCCTCGCAAACCGAGTTATTATACGATTTAGGACTCGAGGAAAAAATTATTGGAATAACCAAGTTTTGTGTGCATCCAGCGCATTTTAGAGCTACAAAAAAACAAGTTGGAGGAACCAAAAATCCCAATTACGAAAAAATTAAGGCTCTAAATCCGGATATAATTATTTGTAATAAAGAGGAAAATACCCAAGAAATTGTTCAGGAATTATCCAAAATTTGTACCGTTTGGGTAACCAATATTATTACAATCGAAGATAATTTTAGAATGATTTCGGATTTCGGTCAGCTTTTTAATTGCCGAACCGAATCGCAGAAAATAAATGACAAATTACAATTTGCATTAAATGATTTTAAAACTTTTGTCAAAAATAAATCCATACAAAAAGTGGCTTATTTTATCTGGAAAAACCCATATATGGTTGCGGGTTCGGACAATTTTATAAATGAATTATTAAAGCTAAATAATTTCCAGAATATTTACGATAATGGTGATCGTTATCCGGAAATCGAACTCAAAAAAATCCGTTTAGAAGGCGATCCAGATTTGGTTTTTTTGTCATCAGAACCTTATCCTTTCAAGGAAGAAGATGCTTTCGAAATTGGTCGATTTACGCATCACGCCAAAACAGTTTTTGTAGACGGCGAAATGTTTTCGTGGCACGGAAGCAGATTAATTAAGGCTTTCGAATATTTTAAAATCTTACATCAAAAACTATAAATCATTATTATCTAAAAATTCGAGTATCTTTACGCAAAATTTTACAACTCAAAATTGATAAATTACACGATATACAAAAACGAAAACAGCAACCAATGGGTCACATTTGTTCATGGTGCTGGCGGAAGTTCCTCTATTTGGTTCAAGCAAATTCGTGATTTCCAGAAGCATTATAACGTGTTGTTACTCGATTTACGAGGACACGGAAACTCGAATGTGCAGATAAAAAATGCCTTTAAACAAAAATATACTTTTCAGTCTATTGCTAACGATGTGTTGGAAGTTATAGATTATCTCAAGATTCAGAAATCTCATTTTGTGGGAATTTCTTTAGGAACAATTCTTATTCGACAACTTGCCGAAATGCATCCACAACGCGTGCAAAGTATGATTTTGGGTGGAGCAATCTTGAAAATGAATTTCCGTTCTCAAATTTTGATGAAACTCGGAAATATGTTTAAATATGTATTGCCATACTTGGTTTTGTATAAGTTTTTTGCGTTTGTAATCATGCCAAACAAAAACCACAAAAACTCGAGATTATTGTTCATCAACGAAGCCAAAAAGTTGTACCAAAAAGAATTTATTCGTTGGTTTAAACTCACCGCCGAAATTAATCCAGTCCTAAAATGGTTTCGCCAAGTCGAACTAAATATTCCAACTTTGTACGTAATGGGCGAGGAGGATTATATGTTTTTGCCATCGGTTCGAAAAGTGGTCGAAAAACATTACAAATCATCAAAATTATTTGTTGTTGAGCATTGCGGTCACGTTGTAAATGTGGAACAACCAAATGTTTTCAACAAAAATGTTTTATCATTTCTTCAAGATATTAAATAAAAAATGCCAATACTTGGGAGTATTGGCATTTCATAAAACTAACTAAACCAAACAAATAATAAAAAATTATTAATATTCAAAGTTAATAAATTAACTTTTTGATAATGTTAAGATTAGGTTATAATTTTATTAATTAAAATCTAAATTTATTTTTTGTCCTGCATAGCAAAAACCTGCTGTAATAAATTAGATGTTCTGGCTTTTATATTGGTTCTAATGTCTTTTTCTTCGACAGCAACCATCTTAAAAACACCGTTCATTGCTTGGTTTGTAACATAATCCGTTAAATCTGGATTTACTTTTTTAACTAACGGAATGCTATTATATTTCGTGATTATATTAGTCCAAATTTTATCAGCACCTACTTTTGCAAACGAACTTTTTATAACAGGATTAAATTTTCCATATAATGCCTCGGATGTTGATCCTTGCAAATAGCTTGTTGCCGCACTTTCGTTGCCCATCAAAATATTTTTTGCATCCGTAAAACTCATGTTTTTTACCGCATCTACAAAAATTGGAGTAGCCTCTTTTACAGCATCCTCCGCAGTTCTGTTTATTGCTCGCAGCCCATCATCGGCCAGTTTGCTTAAGCCAATTTTGCGCAAAGAAGCATCTACTTTTTTCAGTTCATCTGGCAACAAAATTTTCACAGCCTCGTTTTTAAAAAAACCGTCCGTTGCAGTCAATTTAGATACTTGTTTAGAAATCCCGTTGTTCAACGCCTCCTTCAATCCGCCCGCAATATCCAATCCCAATCCTTGTTGCGGCAATTGATTCATAACCTGCTGCATTTCTGCACAACCCGAAAGCGAAATAGCTAGTATTAAAAGCAATAATTTTTTCATATAAAAAAAAGTTTAAGTTTCAAAAATACAAATAAATCAAAAATAAAGCCAGTTTTTTTCTAATCTTATTTCTTGTTAAAAATAATTTGAAGCAAAAGGTTTTAGTTTTCTAATAACATTTGTCCCGCTATACGCAATATCTTTTGGGTCAAACCCTGACCCAAAAGGATATTTGCTGCTATCGGGGCTATTTTACAAGATTTTTTGGAACTAAAAACTTTACAAAAATTCGATCTTTTCGAGGAAAAAAATCTGTAAATTTGCATCACAAAAAAATATCAAAACCCCAAAATGGAACCACAAATACCTTATATTCCTGTTAATAAAGTTCGAATAGTAACCGCAGCAGCACTTTTCGATGGGCACGATGCAGCCATCAATATCATGCGACGAATCATACAATCTACAGGTGTCGAAGTCATACATCTTGGTCATGATCGCAGCGTCGAGGAAGTCGTAAATACAGCCATACAAGAGGATGCAAATGCTATTGCCATTACATCTTATCAAGGCGGGCACAATGAGTATTTCAAGTTTATGCATGATTTACTCAAGGAAAAAGGAGCAGGACATATCAAAATATTTGGCGGCGGTGGCGGTGTAATTCTCCCATCGGAAATTGCCGATTTGCAAGATTACGGAATCACCCGAATTTACGCACCAGACGATGGTCGCGCTATGGGATTGCAAGGAATGATTAACGATTTGGTTCAAAAATCCGATTTTCCAGTAGGCGATAAACTTAACGGAGAATTCAATCATCTTGAGGAAAAAAATCCAACAGCAATTGCAAGGTTAATTTCGGCTGCTGAAAATTTTCCCAAAATTGCAAAACCCGTTTTTGATCAAATTCATCATAAAAACGAAACTTCTCAAATCCCTGTTCTTGGTATTACAGGAACTGGAGGATCAGGAAAATCATCATTGGTAGACGAGTTAGTTCGTCGTTTTTTAATCGATTTTCCAGAAAAAACCATTGGATTAATTTCAGTAGATCCGTCTAAACGTAAAACTGGCGGAGCACTTCTTGGTGATAGAATCCGCATGAATGCTATTAATAATCCTAGAGTTTACATGCGTTCGTTAGCGACTCGTCAATCTAATTTGGCATTGTCTAAATATGTTGCCGAAGCCATTCAAGTATTAAAAGCAGCAAAATACGACATTATAATTCTAGAAACTTCTGGAATTGGGCAATCCGATACCGAAATCATGGATCATTCCGATGTTTCTCTATATGTTATGACTCCTGAATTTGGAGCAGCAACTCAACTCGAAAAAATCGATATGTTGGATTTTGCCGATTTAGTTGCCTTAAACAAGTTCGACAAACGTGGTGCGCTTGATGCAGTTCGCGATGTAAAAAAACAGTACCAACGCAATCACAATCTTTGGGATGTAAACCCAGATGATATGCCGGTTTATGGGACAATTGCCTCTCAGTTCAACGATCCAGGAATGAATACGTTGTACAAAGCGATTATGGATAAAATTGTTGAAAAAACAAATTCCGACCTAAAATCGACTTTTCAAATTACTCGCGAAATGAGCGAAAAAATTTATGTAATTCCGCCTCATAGAACTCGATATTTATCCGAAATTGCAGAAAACAATCGTAAATATGACACAACCGCCAAAACGCAAGTTGAAGTTGCACAAAAATTATACGGAATTTTCAAAACCCTAGAAAGTGTTTCTAATGTCAAACTGAGCTTGTCGAAGTTTGGTATTGAAGAGGAAGGGCTTCGACAAGCTCAGCCTGACAAATCAGAATTTTTGAAATTACTTATTGCAGAATTCGACCGAGTAAAAATGGATTTGGATGCTTACAATTGGGAAGTAATTCTGACTTGGAGCGAAAAAGTTAATAAATACAAAAACCCTTTTTACACATTTAAAGTACGTGATAAGGAAATAAAAATTGCAACTCATACCGAAAGTTTATCGCATTCTCAAATCCCAAAAATTGCATTACCTAAATACGAAGCTTGGGGCGATATCCTAAAATGGAATTTACAAGAAAACGTACCAGGAGAATTTCCTTTTGCATCAGGATTATATCCTTTTAAGCGTGAAGGCGAAGATCCAAGTCGCATGTTTGCTGGCGAAGGCGGACCGGAACGAACCAACAAACGTTTTCATTATGTTTCTGCTGGATTACCTGCAAAACGATTATCGACTGCTTTTGATAGTGTGACTTTATACGGAAATGATCCACATATTCGACCAGATATTTATGGAAAAATCG
Organism: Bacteroidota bacterium; assembly: GCA_043783485.1. GTDB lineage: Bacteria > Bacteroidota > Bacteroidia > Flavobacteriales > Flavobacteriaceae > Flavobacterium. The sequence continues at coordinate 79,114 of JAYVZI010000006.1, read as the reverse complement.
GAAATGCAGGAGTTTCTATTTGTTGTCTTGATGATGCAAAAAAATTGTATTCTGGATTTGATTTGGTTCATGCCATGACATCGGTTTCTATGACAATAAATGGTCCTGCACCAATGTTATTGGGCTTTTTTATGAATGCGGCTATCGATCAACAATGCGAATTTTACATCAAAGAAAATAATCTAGAAGAAGAAGTTCAAGAAAAAATAAACGAAATTTATAAGAAAAAAGGAATTATTCGTCCAAGTTATCAAGGCGAAATTCCCGCTGGGAATAATGGTTTAGGATTGTTTTTGTTAGGAGTTACAGGAGATCAAGTATTGCCTTTAGATGTTTATAATAATATAAAAATCAGAACATTATCTCAAGTTAGAGGAACCGTTCAGGCCGATATTCTAAAGGAAGATCAAGCCCAAAATACTTGTATTTTCTCGACCGAATTTGCTTTGCGATTAATGGGTGATGTACAAGAATATTTTATAACCAAAAATGTTCGTAACTTTTATTCGGTTTCCATTTCGGGTTATCACATTGCCGAAGCGGGTGCAAATCCTATAACTCAATTAGCATTTACTTTATCTAATGGTTTTACTTACGTAGAATATTATTTGAGTCGTGGAATGAGCATTAATGATTTCGGACCAAATCTTTCGTTCTTTTTCTCCAACGGAATCGATCCAGAATATGCTGTGATTGGTCGAGTTGCTCGTAAAATTTGGGCAAAAGCCATGAAAAATAAATATGGAGCTAACGAAAGAGCCCAAATGTTGAAATATCATATTCAAACATCTGGACGAAGTTTACACGCACAAGAAATTGATTTTAATGACATTCGTACCACTTTACAAGCACTTTATGCGATTTATGATAATTGTAACTCATTGCATACCAATGCTTACGATGAAGCAATAACCACGCCAACCGAAGAATCGGTGCGTCGAGCAATGGCAATCCAGTTGATTATAAACAAGGAATTAGGATTGGCTAAAAACGAAAATCCAATTCAAGGTTCGTTTATTATCGAAGAATTAACGGATTTGGTCGAAGATGCTGTTCTTCAAGAATTTGACCGAATTACAGAACGTGGTGGCGTTCTTGGCGCCATGGAAACCATGTACCAAAGATCTAAAATTCAAGAGGAAAGTTTGTATTACGAAACCTTGAAACATACTGGTGAATTCCCAATTATTGGTGTAAATACCTTTTTGAGTTCTAAAGGCTCGCCAACTGTAATTCCTGCCGAAGTGATTCGTGCAACCGAAGAAGAAAAGCAATATCAAATAGATATGCTAACCAATTTGCACCAAGCAAGTGCTGATAAAGTTGCGGAACATTTAAACACATTGCAGGAAGCAGCAATCAAAAACGAAAATCTTTTTGATCATTTGATGGAAGCTACTAAAGTTTGTTCGTTAGGACAAATCACGAGCGCATTGTTTGAGGTTGGTGGGCAGTATAGAAGGAATATGTAACTAATTATTTTTTATAATAAATAACAAAACCTTTCGGAAATGAAAGGTTTTCTTGTTTTAAATCTTTTCTAATTTCAAATAACCAATATGCAATTCGTCATCGGGAATTGGGTTTTCGGATTTTGTGATTTGAAGTTCAAATTTTTGTTTCAAATCCAGCTCAAGGATTTCTTTTACGTTGTATAAATCATCAACATCTACACCAAATTTATCATCTACATGTGATGTTGCTCCTGCAAAACCGCAATGTTTATAAAAAGTTGTTTCCTTAGATTTCTTTACAGCATCGGATATTTGTTGTCCAACGGCAAGCATTTTATAATGAAATTCCTCAAACTCGTTTGGTTTGTATCCGCCAAGATTAATGAAAAAAAGCTGGTTTTCATTAGATGCGTTTTCGGTTTTTGGAACCACATTTATTGTAAAATTATCCACAATCGTAACTTCGCGCCACACATCGATATGGATTTGTCCTTTGGCTTCGGGCCAGAATTTTTTCATGTCGGGAATTAAATCTTTGAGGGAATTTCCTATTCCAAAAAAAATATCGTGTTGTTCTGTAAATCTGCCTTTTGGCCTGCAACCAAGCATGATCATAAATAGTTTTGGTTTGTTTTCCATTTTGTAAAGTTACAAATATTTTCTAAAATTAAAGTTTGGCACAGTTCATGAATAGATGTTTGTATCATTAATCATTTAAATAAAAAAATTATGAAAAATATTACTTTAATGCTAGTTTTTATCGGGATGATATCACTACAAAGTTGCACAGTAAACGATCAACCTGCAAATGTGGTTGATAATGATACAATTAGCGAGGTTTTTGAATTTACAACTTCGTTTACATCAACTAATGGTTTTAGTGTTTTATATACTTTGCCACATGTAATTTACTCTTCGGATATGGTTTTGGTTTATAGACTTTCAGCAATAGATAACGGTGCCGATGTTTGGAAATTACAACCAGAAACCTATTATTTTAATGACGGAACTCTGGATTTTGGTTACGACTTTGATTTTACTAAATACGATGTTGGTGTTTTTATGAAAGGAAATAATTTGGCAACTGTCCCTTCTGGAAATAGAATTAATCAAGTTTTTAGAGTAGTAGTTTTACCAGGATATTTGTCTAACAAAAGCGCCGTGAACACTAATGATTACAATGCGGTTGTTAAGGCTTTTAATATAGATGATTCTAAAGTTCAAGTTTTAAACAAAAAATAGTTAAGTTTGTTATTTTGCAAAAAAGACCTTTCGAATAGAAAGGTCTTTTTTTTATGCTTTAATTATTTTTTTACTTCAATTACAAATTCGCTTCGGCGGTTTATTTGGTGTTCCGCTTCCGAGCATTCGTGGTTGGTGCAATCTACTTTTGGTTTGCTTTCTCCAAATCCTGTTGCAGCAATTCGGCTTTCGTCTATTCCGTTTTGTACTAAATAATTTTTGGTAGATATGGCTCTTTGCTGCGAAAGTTTTTGGTTGTAACCTTCTGATCCTCTTACATCTGTATGCGCACCAATATTAATGTTGATTAAAGGATAACGTTTTAGTTTATCGATTAGTTTATTGAGATTAAATTTAGCATCTGGTCGGATATTAAATTTGTTATAATCAAAAAGAATTCCTGCTAAATCAAACATCAAAACGCCATTATCGGTAATTACTTTTGGATCACCATCTTCGGCAATTAGTTTTTCGATAAAGGTTTTTGGAATGGCTTTCATCAAAATGTTTTGTACATTTTTGGTATTTCCATTGTCTAAAAGTGTGAATGTGATTTCGGCTGGAATATAATCTGGATTTGTTGCAGATAATTTATAAGTTCCTAGTTTTGTAATATCAAAATCGAAATTCGCAGCTTCATTAACCGTAAATTCTTTTATTTTAGTACCATTTTCATCGGATAAAGTGATAATTGCTTTATCGATTAATGCTTGAGTTTCGATATCTTTTACCAATCCTTGTACCAAATACTGAAAATCTTTTACGGGAGTAACTTCCAGAAAACTGTAAATATCATCATCGCCTTTTCCGTCGGCTCTGTTTGATGCAAAAAAACCACGTTTGGTAGAATCGTCTATCATAAACGAAAAATCATCGGCATTTGTATTTACAGGCAAACCAATGTTTAGTGGTTTTGAGAAGGTGTTTTCTTTTAATTCCGATTTAAAAACATCTAATAAACCAAAACCCGGAAGACCATCTGAAGAAAAGTACAAAACGTCATTATTGGTAATAAACGGAAATTGTTCTCTGTTTTTGGTATTAATTTCTGGACCAAGATTGGTTGGTTTTCCAAAATTCCCATTTTCATCAATCGAAACATAAAAAACATCAAACGATCCAATTGTTCCCGGCATATCCGATGCAAAATAAAGGCGATTGTTTTCCTTGTTAAGCGATGGATGCATTGTGGAATAATTGATGCTATTGAAGGGTAAAGATTGAATATTTGTCCAAATTCCGTTTACCAAATCGGCTTTGTAAATACTTACTTGGGTAATTTTGTTTTTATCTTTTTGGCGTTTTCCTTTCTCGCTGTTATTTCTTGTAAAATATATTGTTTTTCCGTCTTTTGAGAAAGTAACATTTGCTTCATGCAAATCGGAATTTATTGTTTCGGAAAATGGAGTTGCCTCAAGCTCCACTTCGTTATTCACGATTTTAGCAGTAAACAAGTCCAAATAAGGTTGGTTATTCCATTTGTAATTTTTAGCTTCTGTGCTTTTTGATGGCGAAGAAAAAACCAAATTATCATTATAAATTGCTGGACCAAAATCCGAAAATGGCGTATTTATGGCAATGTTTTTTATATCAAATTTATTGCCTTGATTTTTTATGTTTTCAAGTTTTTCTAAATTGGCTTTATAGACAGTTTCGGAAATTTCTTTTTCATAAATTTTCATCCATTTGTTGGATTCTGCATTTTTGTTCAATGCTTTTAAGATTTGAGCATATTTAAAAAAATAAGATTCGTCGATAGATTTTTTGTAAACATCTACTATTTTTTTGTAGATAGGCTCTGCTTTTTCGAAATTTGAAATAAAATAATAGGAATCCCCAGCTCTTTCAAGGATTAAAAGATCTAAGTTTTCTTCTTTTATTAATGAAGCATAACTTTCGGCGGATTTAGCAAATGAAGCTGAGGTAAAATATTGATTGGCTTTTTTTAGCTGACCCTCCTGAGCGTAAATATTAATAGAACAAACTATAAATAAGAAAATAATTTTTTTCATGTTTTTGATTTTTTTAGAAGAATCTTGGTGATTTATCATAACCTTTTTTACCAAATGTGTCTAAATTAAAAATAACAATTAGTTCGTGCGAACCAGAATTGAATTGTCCCAGATTACTAATCGTATGATCATAAGCATAGCCAACTCTTAATTGATTGTTAATTCTGTAATTTACTAAACCGCTAAATGAGTCGTTAAAACGATGCGAAACACCAACTTCGAATTTATCATTAAACAAAAAGTTTGCAGTAATATCCGCAGATAATGGCGAATTACTTACTATTTTGGTCATAAATGCAGGCTTAAATTTGATATTATCAGTCAGATTAAAAACATATCCACCCGTAAAAAAGAAATGCAACTCGTCGATACCAATTGCTTGAATCCCGCTAGCTTCCTTTAGATGTTTGTTCGGCAAAAAATTTGGAACAGATAATCCTAAGTAATATTTATCGGAGAAATAAAAAGCTCCTGCGCCCAAATTAAAGAAAGTTTCGCTTAGGTTTTGAAAAGCTAAATCGGCACTAATTGCATCATCATTTAATCTAAAACCTTTGAAATCGGTATTGAAAAAATTTACTCCAGCTTTTACTCCAAAGGATAGTTTTGCAGTGTTATTTAGTTTTACCAAATAAGCCAAATCCGCAGTTACGTTTGTTTCGTTTAGTACATTTTCGCCTAATTCGTCTTTTACTATATTTAATCCAGTTTCGAATTTTTCCGAAATTGGTGTGTGCATAAAAAGCGAATAAGTAGTTGGTGCCCCTACAGCTCCAACCCATTGTGTTCTGTAAATTCCGCCAATGTTTAGCGTTCCTAAATCATTGGTTGCATAACCCGGATTTACAACACTCATATTATACATGTATTGCGTAAATCCCGGATCTTGTTGCCCAAATGAAACACCAAATGTGAGCAAAAGTATAGCGTATATAAGATTTTTTTTTGTCATCATAATTTGTATTATCTACTTAGATATAATCTTCCTTGTTTTGGTTTTGTGTTGTTTGAATCATTAAAATTCAGAATATAAAAATATACTCCTGTTGGTAAAATTTCCTTACCATTTATTGTAAATTGATTCGATTTCCCGTCAAATCTCGAAGAGTTTATATCTCCTTTATAAACAATACTTCCGTATCGATTGTAAATTTCTAAACTAAAATTTGGATATAAATCCTCGATGTTTTTGATGTAAAATTCCTCGTTTAATCCATCTCCGTTTGGAGAAAATCCATCAGGAATAAATAGGTTTCCGCAAGCAGTTAGATCTACCAAAACGTCGAGTCTTACTGAGCTTTCACAACCGTTTGTATCACGAACTATTCCGTAATAAGTATTTCCGTCAATCAATATATCGTTGTTATTATAAGCAGTTCCCCCAGTTGATGCATTGTACCAAATTACGGTTCCTGTAGCAGTAACATTTGCTGTTAGATTACTCACTTTTGGACTGTCCTGAATACAAAACAAATTCCCCCCAGTATTAAGAGTTGGTGTTTGCGGATCAGAAACTTTGAAAGTTACAGGGCTCAATGCAAATGTACTTGCTCCACACAAAGCTGCTCCTAATGTAAAACTTTGGAAAGTAATAGTTGTTGATCCACCATTTGGTAACAGCAAAATAGGAATCTCAAAGCTAGATGCACCGCCAACAAAAGCAATAGTTACAGCATTTCCTGTACTTGTATTTGCACCAGATAAATTATAAGTTATTGTATAGTTACCGTCTAAAAGGGCGGTTGCATTACTTATAGTTACAATTGGTTTTGTATTTATGCAAACATCTGCAACGCTAATTGTTGCACCGGTAATATTTGGTAAGGCAAAAACCATAAAAGCATCTGAAATACTTAGTCCAGTAGTTCCGCAAGTTGTCGAGTTGTTTGAAACTCCTGTTATGGTAATTGTTGTCGATCCCGCAGTTGTTAGTAACCCACTAGGAATAGAAAAAGTTCCGCTTCCTGTTCCGCTAACTACTACAATTGTGGTAGTCGTGGTTTGATTAGATGCTGTGTTTGCTCCACTCAAATTATAGGTAATTGTATAGGTTCCGTTTGCTAAATTTAATGCGTTTGCAATTGTACCAACTCCATTAGATCCCAAACAAACATCGGCAACAGTCATTTCGTTTGTATTAATTTTTGGTATTGGATTTACATTAAAATCTTTAGAAATATTAATCAATGTTTTAGAACAAGTAGTATCTAAATTAGTGATTATGTTAAATGTAACTGTCGTAAGTCCAATATTAGTAAGCAAAGCACTTGGAATATTGAAAGTTCCTAAACCAGCTGTAACCGAAAACAAAACATTTTGTGTAGATGGACCGTTTGCGCCAGAAACAGTATAATTTAATTGATAATTCCCGTTAATCAAACCTCCAAGAGAGTTTATAGTTACCGAACCATTACTTCCAAGACAAATATTTGGAATACTAATTTCTGAAGTATTAATATTTGGAATAGGATTTAAGTAAAAACTATCCGCGATACTCAATGCAGGAACCGAACAACCAGTGGTGTCGTTTTTTACTAATGTTAGTGTTATTGTAGTTGTTCCAGTGTTTGTTAATAAAGAATTAGGGATTACAAATGATCCATTTCCGCTATTAATTAATACTGTTGCAGTTTGACCTGAAGCTACATTTGCTCCAGATAAACTATACGTTAATGAATAAGAACCATTTGTTAGCTCTGGAGCAACTCCTGGATTTGTATCAAAAACGTTCACAGTAATTACTTGGCTTAAGCAATTGTCATTTACTGTAATGTTGATTTCATCCGCATTTGGTATGGCATGAATCTCGAATGTATCGGCTGGGTTTGTAAACGTTGTTGTTTCGCAAGTAGAGGTCGAATTAGTTAAGTTTTTAATCGTTAAAGTAGAAACTCCAATACTCAAAATCCCTGTTGGTAAAGTAAAACTTCCGTTTCCGGATACAAAATTCACATTCAATGCGGTTTGACCTGTAACATTTATAGCTCCAGTAATATCGTAAATAATATCGTAATTTCCGTTTGCTAAATTTGTTCCTCCAGATATAGCAACCACTACATTATCTCCATCGCAAATATCGGCAATGGTTACAACTATAGATTTTGCATCTGGAATAGGGGCTACAATAAAGTTGGCAATTATATTGGCTGTTGTAGAACAATTTGTTGCGCTCGAAACATTTGTTATAGTTACCGAATAATTTCCATCAATAGGAATTAAAGCACTCGATATTGGAAAATTTCCGCTTCCGCCAGTAATAGTTACCGAGGCAGTCTGCCCAGTAATTGTTCCGCTTGGTCCAGTAATGTTATAGGTAATTGTATAAGTTCCGTTAGTAAGTTGGATTATTGGCGCATTAATATCGCTAATTTGCCCTTGAGCATTTTCGCCCAAACAAATGTTGCTAATAATTAATTGAGAATCAGATATATTCGGATTTTCATTAATTAAAAAAGAAGTAGTAAGATTACTAATTGTTCTTGTACAATTTCCTACGGTATTGGGATCAATAACTGTTGTAATCTCTAATGTTGTTGTTCCAATCGATGTCAAAAAAGCTGGATTTACTGTAAATGTTGCAACTCCTGCAAGAAATGTAACAGGAACTGTTTCTGAACCAGAATTGGCTCCAGTAAGCACATAAGTTACATTATAAGAACCATCAGGAATTGGAGTTACTCCTTGAGTTATTTTGGTGATTAATGGCGTTGTTGCAATTTCGCTAAAGCAAATAGGAGTAGGAGCAACGGCAACACTAGATCCGTTTAGATCTACAACAGGCTCTATTGTAATAACAACATCTGCGGTAGAGGAAATACAAATAGGATTACTCGCATCTACAGTATAGGTAAAGGTGTAAGTTCCTGGACCAAGTGTAGCCGCTATATTTTGAATGTTAATGATAGAATCTCCAGCACCGGAAATTTCTCCAGTTCCACTAGCATCAGTCCATGATCCTCCACCGTCTTCACCAGATAATTGATCAAATAAATCAAGATTCGTAAAGGTAGAAAAATCATCAGTCTCACAAAATCTCAACGGAGTTGCAATCCCAGCAATTGCAAGCGGATGAACCGTGATTTTTACCGTTGATGATTTTGCAACACAAGTTCCAATTGCTGACGTTGTATAAACTAATGTGTAAGTTCCTACTCCTGCTAATTGTGGATTGAAAAAGTTTCCAGAAATTGATCCAACAGGACCTCCAGACCAACTACCGTTATTATCTGGGTTTGGACCACTTCCTAAAAAACTAAATAATGGAACCGACGTAAAATTGATACATGCATTTGCAGTAAGATTATCAACCCCAGGAAATCCTCCAAGAGTAATTGTAATGATTGATACATTATCTATGCAACCAGAAACTCCAGTTACAGTATATCTAAAATTGTAAACACCACCTTTGTTAATTTGCCAAGTGTTCAAAATTCCTGTCAGAGCTGTAAAACCTCCAGCACTATTAATGTTAGTCCAAGTTCCGCCGGGAGTTGGAGCACCGCCTAATAATGTATAAAGATTTATAACGCCATTGGGATTACCGATGCCTTGATTATAGGTTTCTTTGTTGCAAATGGTTAAAGCATTATCATCGCCAGCGCATTGAGAATAGATATTGGAATTAAAAAAAGCTATGAAAAGGAATAAAAAAAATAATTTTAGATTAAAAGTAGTTTTCGTCATATTCAATAATTTTTGTATTGTAAAATTTATTTTATGATAGTTGTTTTATATAGTAATTGCCGCAAATAAAACACTTTTTTTCGATTATTTGCATTTTTTTATCAAAAAAATCAAATTTGTTGTTTTTTTTTAGGTATTTAATCGATTATTTTTATTAAAAATTTATTTTTTTAGGATTGTTAGACCTGCAAAAAAAATAAAAAACAAGTAAGATCGCTATTCATAAACAATTAGAGAATATGAATTAAAATAATTCTTAAACAAATATTAATTTATAAAAGAAAAATCTTCTATTAATTGCTAGTTTCTTGCTTAGATTTCCTTAAAGAAACCAAAACGCCAACCAAAAGTGCAAGTGCAATGAAGAGTAACGAAATCCACTCAGGGATTTCAATCCAATCATGAGGAATTAACATTTTTAGTCCTACAAATGTCAAAATAGCAATTAAACTGTATTCTAAATGACTGAATTTTTCTAACATATTGGCTAAGAAAAAATACATGGATCGCAACCCTAAAATGGCAAAAATATTAGAACTAAAAACCAAAAACGGATCCGAAGTAATCGCCAAAATTGCAGGAACACTATCTACAGCAAAAATTACATCCATAACCTCGATTACAATAAGGGCAACAAAAAGTGGTGTTGCAAAATTTTTACCATCAATTTTAATAAAAAAATGTTCTTTGTGGCTTTCGTGAGTAATCGGAATTATTTTTCCAATGGTTTTATAAACAAAGGAATGTTTTGGGTCAAAATCTTCTTCCTCTTTCGAGAAAAGCATTTTTAGAGCAGTAAAAATCAGAAAAACTCCAAAAACATAAGTCATCCAAGTGAATTGATTTATCAAAATTACGCCAAACGAAATCATCAAACCGCGAAATATAATAGCTCCAAGAATTCCCCAAAACAAAACTCTATGCTGATATTTCTGCGGAATTTTGAAAGCTGCAAAAATTAATGCAATCACAAAAATATTATCAATACTCAAAGATAATTCGATAAGATATCCAGTAATAAATTTCATCGAAGCTCCAAGAGGTTTCAAATGATTTGGGTTATCAATATAATTTGTAGAATACAACCAATAAATAACTCCCGAAAACAAAAACGATAATACAACCCAAATAGCGGTCCATTTACTGGCTTCTTTTGTAGAAATAATATGTGGCGTTTTGTTGAAAACTCCCAAATCTAGAGCCAAAATGATAAAAACCATTACAAAAAATAATATCCAGACAATCATATTTGTTTAATTAAAAATTACGAATTAAAAATTAAAAATCTTTAGAAAAGTTTCTTCCAATTTTAAATCAATTAGTTCTTAGGCAAATATAATATTTTTAAAATTTAAAAAATTAAATTTTAAAATTTTATATAAGTTAAAAAAAATAGGGGGTTAGATTGTAAATATTGTACAATTTTATATATTTGCATTAAATTAATAGGGGGTATAATTTTAATAAAATCAATTTCTATGTCTACAATTCGTTTTCAAGCATTAAAAGAAGCATCAGGGCGTAAGCCTGTAAAATTTGAAGAAGCCGATAAAAAATCTAACATTTTCGGCGCAAATGTGTTTAATGACAAAGCAATGAAGCAATTTCTTACTTCGGATGCACATAAAGGAGTGAAAGATGCCGTGCAGCACGGAACAAAAATTGACAGAAAATTAGCCGATTATATCGCTATGGGAATGAAAGAATGGGCTTTGTCTAAAGGCGTAACCCATTACACACACTGGTTTCAGCCGCTTACTGGTACAACTGCAGAGAAACATGATGCTTTTTTTGAAACTTCGTATGATGGCTCGGATGCAGTCGAAAAATTTGGTGGAGCGCAATTAGTGCAACAAGAACCAGATGCGTCGAGTTTCCCGAATGGCGGAATCAGAAATACTTTCGAAGCTCGTGGATATACCGCTTGGGATCCAACATCGCCAGCATTTATTTTTGGAACCACACTCTGTATTCCAACGGTATTTATATCATATACAGGAGAAGCTTTAGATTATAAAACACCATTATTACGTGCTTTGCATGCTATAGATCAAGCTGCGACAGATATTTGTAAATATTTTGATAAAAACGTAAAAAAAGTAACTGCCACTTTAGGTTGGGAACAAGAATATTTTCTGATCGATACTGCTTTGGCAAATTCTCGCCCCGATATTGTAATGACAGGTCGTACTTTGCTAGGACATACTTCTGCAAAAGGGCAACAATTAGACGATCATTATTTTGGTTCGATTCCTACTCGTGCGCTTAATTACATGAGAGAATTGGAACAAGAATGTATGTATCTTGGAATTCCAGTAAAAACCCGTCATAATGAGGTTGCTCCAAATCAGTTTGAGCTAGCTCCAATTTTCGAGGAAACCAATTTGGCAGTAGATCACAACTCCTTATTAATGGATGTGATGCAAAAAGTAGGAGAACGTCATGATTTTAAAGTATTGTTTCATGAAAAACCTTTCAAAGGCGTAAATGGTTCTGGGAAGCACAACAACTGGTCAATGGCTACCGATACTGGGATAAACCTTTTATCGCCAAGTAAAACGCCAATGAGCAACCTGCAGTTTTTATCGTTTTTTATCAATACTATAAAAGCGGTAAATGATTACGAAGAGTTACTTCGTGCAGCCATTGCAACGGCTACAAACGATCACAGACTTGGCGCAAACGAAGCTCCGCCAGCAATAATTTCAGTATTTATTGGAGCACAACTAACTAAAGTTTTGGCTGAATTAGAAGGCGTTTCCGCAGGAAAACTTTCGCCAGAGGAAAAAACCGATTTAAAATTGAACGTTGTTGGAAAAATTCCAGATGTACTTTTGGACAATACCGATAGAAACAGAACATCGCCATTTGCATTTACAGGAAATAAATTTGAGTTTAGAGCGGTTGGTTCATCTGCAAATTGCGCCAATGCGATGACAACTCTTAATACAATTGTTGCCAAACAACTCAAGGATTTCAAAAAAGAAGTCGATGCTTTGATTGATACAAAAGACATGAAAAAAGATGATGCTATTTTTAATGTTTTGAGAGAATACATCAAAAATTCTAAGAAAATCCTTTTCGAAGGAGATGGTTATAGCGATGCTTGGGAGCAAGAAGCCAAAAAACGCGGTTTGAGTAATTATAAAACTACTCCATTGGCATTAAAAGCTAAAGTTTCCAAGCAAGCATTGGATTTATTCAAGGAAATGAATGTCATGAACCATGTTGAGGTTGAAGCGCGATACGAAATAGAATTGGAAGAATATACCAAAAAAATTCAAATAGAAGGAAGAGTTCTTGGCGATATTGCTCGTAATCATGTAATACCAACGGCTATTAAATATCAAAATACATTAATAGAAAATGTAAAAGGCTTGAAAGATATTTTTGGAGATGAATTCAAGAAAATTGGGAAGGAACAAATCGTATTAATTAAAGAAATTTCTGAACATATCGAAGGAATTAATACAAAAGTAGAACAAATGACCGAAGCCAGGAAAGCCGCAAATGTTTTAACAGATGTTCAAGTTATGGCTGAGGTTTATTGTGATAAAGTAAAACCATATTTTGAGGATATTCGCGAACATTGTGATAAATTAGAACTATTAGTAGATAACGAAACATGGACTTTAACAAAATACCGAGAATTATTGTTTACAAAATAGTAATTTAAGATTAAACAAATATTAAAACCTCAATTTATTGAGGTTTTTCTTATATATATAATACCGTTCGTCGATGATTGTTAAATTTTCATCGAAAAATTGGGTTTTTTTGTAAAAAATATTCATTTTGGATAACCATCATATTAAATAATTTTTACTTTTGAATCGTAATGAAACCCAAATAGTTACGAAAAGTCCAAAAATACAAATTCGAAAATACCTACTTCAGTTTTCGATTTCGCATTACAAATTTTTGGATTTTATAAAGATGTATTTTATTAACCAATTAAATATTTTATTATGAAAAAAGTGATTTTTAGTATCTCCGTGATGCTTATGTCAGCAGGAGCTTTTGCTCAAGCAAATTTTAGTTATGTTACACAAACTGGAGTAGGAAATGCTTCGGATGTGGATCAATTTGGATTCCTAAACGATTCAGATGTAAACCAAGATGGACTTACCAATATGTCCGAAGTTGATCAAATTGGAGCATTTAATGGATCTTATGTAAATCAAATTGGAGAGTCTAATGATTCTCAAGTTACACAATTGGGGTTAGCAAATCTAGCCGAAGTAGATCAGTACGGTTTAGCAAACGAATCTGATGTTATGCAAGACGGTATTTTTAATTATGCAAGCGTTTTCCAATGGGGCGAAGGGAACGAATCTGATGTAAATCAATACGGATTTGCAAATGAGGCTTACGTAACACAAGTAGGAACTTACAATTATGCTTACGTTTTACAAGATGGTGCTTTCAACGTGTCTGAGCAAATCCAGTTTGGAGATGACAATGATGCAGAAGCTTACCAATTTGGTTCAGACAACTATTCTGGACAATTGCAAGTTGGAACCAACAATTTAGCTTTAGCTTTACAAGACGGAACATCAAATCAGTCATTACAAATCCAGTACGGAGATTACAACCTTGCTTATCATGATCAATTGGGTACAGGCAATGTTGCTTATACAACTCAAGATGGTTTTGACAACTGGTCATTCATCATCCAAGATGGTAATTCAAACTTTGCGTGGACTAATCAAGAAAATGCATCACATACAAGTGTAGTTTTACAAACTGGAGATTCAAACTTTTCTTTGGTAAACCAAGACAACTAACATTTATTGATCTAAAGGGCAAGAAAACAAAATTTTTCTTGCCCTTTATTTTTTATAAAATTCTAAATAAATGAAAATGAAACTATTTATAACCGTTTTTTTGTTTGCAATAAATGCCGTTTCCGCTCAAGAGGAAAATTTGGTATTGATTGGGAATTCTAATATCGAAGTTTCGGATATAAGTAAAAGTATCATTAGTAATAATAATTCTCAAAGTAATGTAAATAATTTTAATAGTATTTCGCAAAACAATTACGTTCTAGTTTCACAATCTGGGAATTACAATTATGCAAATGTGAATATAAAATCTAATTATTCGCAAATAAATATTGTACAAAACGGAAACGAAAATTTAGTAAATATTGATAAAAACGTTCCTCAAATTCAGGAAAACATTTATCAAAACGGAAACAACAATTACATTCAGGATTACACGGCATACAGCAATCAAAACTCGAATACCCAGTTTAATCAACTAGGAAATAACCTTACTATTTTTAGTAACGGAACCAACTCTATATCACAAAACTTGCAAATTACACAAACAGGCGATTCTGGAACGATATATATATTTAATCAATAATATCATGAAAATTTCGACTTTCAATATATTAATTTTAATAATTTTGTTAGTGAATACAACTGTTCACTCACAAATTTTGAGCAAAGATATTATTGCAAAAATCCAGGTCGAAGAATCCGAAAATACGCTTTCTGTAACAGGAACAGCAGAAAATCTTACGGATGTTTACAAAAATTTGTATTATAAATTAACGGTTTTCAAAAAAAGCAAAACCGCAGGAAATCAATCCGATAATGCACAAGACGGACATTTTACCTTAGATCCAAATCAGAAAAAGGATTTGTCCAAAACTCAAATAAATATTTCGCCAGAGGATCAAACTATTTTGTTATTACTCATTTACGATGAAGACAAAAATTTATTAGCAAAAGACAGAATTGAATACGGCATTAATCAAGAAAAAAAAAACGAAACTCCAGCATACGACAAACCAAATGATGGACTAATGATGATGAGTATTATTTCCGATCAGACCAAAACCAGAATTGGTAAGGATTTTTATGATTATTTTTATACAGCATACAATAAATTAAAAATAAACACAGCCAAAATCATAAGCATCGAGGAAGAATTAACTTTTGCAAGAACAACAAAAATAGCTGTCAAAATAGATAGCGATACAATTTCCGAATTTATATCTAAACCCGACGCTGAGTTTCTGACTTATATGGCGGAGGATTCCGCCAAGAAAATTTTCGAATATCTAAAAAATGTCGAAAAACAAAGCAAACAGATTATGCAATATTAATAGATTATCTAAATCCAAATGAAAATATTTTATTTATTATCGTTTTTTGCCTTTTCCATGACAATTCAGGCTCAGGATTTTGTGTACAAACCCAAAAATCCAAATTTTGGTGGCGATACATTTAATTATCAATGGTTATTGAGTTCCGCAGATTCTCAAAACAGATTTAAGGATCCAACAACAACTTCAAACGCATTTGCACAAAAAACGCAAATAGAAAAATTTACAGACAATCTAAACAATCAATTGCTAAACCAGTTATCAAAATCCCTATTCGAAAATAAATTTGGCACAGGAGCAGGAAGCACAGTTGGAGGTTTAGCAGCAGGAAGTTATGTTTTTGGGAGTTTATCCGTAGATGTTACTAACTCCAGCGACGGATTGGTAGTAACCATTTTGGATATTAATACTGGTGAGCAAACCCAAATTATTATTCCTTGAAAATTTTAATTTAAAAATATAAAACCCCAAAATTTATGAAATTATACAAAATAATACTGTTATCGGTTTTTGGTATTTTGTGCAGTTGCAGTTCCTATCTAAACAAACCTATTAGTGTCGAGGAAGCTCATACAGGACTAGCAACACCAGCAACAAGTTACCTAAAAAACTTACCGCCACCCAAGGAACAGATTGTTGTTGGAGTTTATAAATTTAGAGATCAAACCGGACAATACAAGGAGGCCGAAGCCGGAAGCACCTTTAGTACAGCCGTTACTCAAGGCGCAACCTCCATTTTACTAAAAGCTCTCGAAGATTCCAAATGGTTTGTGCCAATTGAAAGAGAAAATCTAGGAAATTTGCTAAACGAAAGAAATATTATTCGTTCCACAAGACAAGAATATTCTAAAACTCCAGCCACAACCGAGCCACAACTTACGCCATTACTTTATGCAGGCGTTTTGCTCGAAGGCGGAATTGTTTCCTACGATTCTAATATTTTAACTGGCGGATATGGAGCAAGATATTTTGGTGCCGGAGCCTCTACAAGATACCGTCAGGATAGAGTAACCATTTATCTAAGATTGGTTTCAACCTCTAACGGAAAAATTCTAAAAACGGTATATATTTCTAAAACAATACTATCTCAAGCGGTCGATGCAAGTTTGTTTAGATATGTAGATTTCAAAAGACTTTTGGAAGTCGAAACTGGTTACACCAAAAACGAACCCATTCAACTTGCCGTAACAGAGGCTATTGAGAAAGCCGTACAATCATTAGTTATAGAAGGAATTATGGATGATGTTTGGAAATCTACAGCCCCAATTTCGCAACTAACACAAGTCATAAATAATTATACTGCCGAAAAAGCAGATGCTGAACAACCCATTACTAAAAAAAAAATAGACGAAAAAAGAAGTAATTTCGGGATACAAATAGGTGGTGGAGCTGCATTAATAGACGGCGATTTGCCATTCCCAGAAAGTCGTCCGTTGATAAAAGCAGGAATTAAATATTTTTTTAAACCCAATTTTAATGTCAATGCATCTGCCAATCTTTTTAGTTTATCAAACAAAGAACTTTTTAGTGTAAACTATGCTTCGGCGGATCTAAATTTCGAGTTATTGGTTTTGCCAAAAAGCCAGTTTACTCCTTATTTATATGCTGGTCCAGGATTAAGTTTTGGAAACTTGTCTAATTCACATTTCAAGTTTCAATACGGAGCAGGATTGGAGTATTTGGTTTCCAATCAATTTGGCATCAATCTTTTTGGGGAACAAAACATCACATTTACAGATAATATCGACAAAAAAGTTTCAGGAAAACGAGACGATTTTTATTGGCGATTTGGATTTGGCTTGACTTTTTATCTAAAAAAAGCTAAAAAACCAAACTACAATTCAACCGAAAAACCATTCCAAGTAGAATAAATAACTAATATAAAAACCCAGTATGAAATATTTCAAACATTTATTCAGACTTACTTTAGTATTATTTATTTTCTCTTGTAGCGAAGATAAAGTACAGGAAAGTGGTAACGGAATTATAAAAGGACGAGTTGTGGATGGTATAACTTTTGCGCCACTTGCCAATGCAAAAGTTTCTACAAACCCCAACACAAGTATTGTATTTACTGACGAATTTGGTTATTTTACAATCAATAATGCTCCGCCAAGAGATTATTCGGTCGAGGCCAGACGAAACGGATATTTAGCAAAATTCGAGCCTGCAACAGTAACTTCGGGAATCACAACCGAAGTAGTTTTTGAGCTAGAAATATCAACTTCCGATAATTTCCCGCCAAACATTCCTATTCTAACCACGCCTTTGGACAATGCCGATAATCAAAATATTAATCTAAATTTAACTTGGACAGCAACCGATCCAGACAACGATATTCTGACTTATAAATTGTTTTTACGAAACGGTACAACCAACGAAATCCAGACTTTTAGCGATCTTACAGCAACAACATTAGCACTAACAAACCTCAAGTATAGCACAAAATATTATTGGCAAGTTTCCTCGTCCGACGATATAAATGATCCAGTTTTTAGCGAAATAAAATCTTTCAAAACAAAAATTTTCCCAAATGCAAGATATTTATTTGTCAAAAAAATAGCGAGCAACAACGTAATTTTCACTGCTGATGATGCAGGAAATCAATTACAAATTACAAGTTCCGAAACCAATAGTTTTAGACCCAGAAAAAACAATCAGTACAACAAAATTGCTTTTGTAAGAACCGATGGAGCATTAGCGCACATTTACACGATGGATCCAGACGGCGAAAATGTTTTTAAGGTAACATCAAGCATTCCAATTACAGGGTTTAACTACGATTTTATGAATTTTTCATGGAATGCAAACGGAAGCCAAATTATTTATGCTTATTTCGATAAATTATATCGCATAAACCGCGACGGCAGCGGGCTAACAATGATTTATCAGACACCAAACGGTAAGTTTATTTCCGAGTGCGATTGGAGTATAGACAGCTCAACAATTGCGCTAAAAGTAAATGACAACAGCGGTTACAATGTCGAGATTTATACCATAAATCAATCTGGAACACTAATAAACACTGTACTTTCTGGAGTAAATGGTGCAGCTGGGGGATTGCATTTATCGGTAGATAATCAAAAACTAATTTTTACAAGAGACATTTCTGGTTTCGAAAGTAGCGATTACCGACAACTCGATACCAGAATTTATATGCACAATTTTACAACCAATACAACTGCCGAAGTCCCAGTGGAAAGACCAAACGGAACCAACGATTTAGATGTTAGATTTTCGCCAAACGAAGCCGAATTAATCTTCGTAAACACATCAAACGACGGAATTTCTCCAAGAAAAATTGTAAAATACAGCATTGGTACAACAAGTTCAAGAATCACTTTATATAATAATGCAACAATGCCAGATTGGAAATAAATGGTTTTTTAAGAAACTAGTTATCATTTATTTTTGGAATTATTTTTAGAATATAAAGTATGAAAACTATCTCAAAATGAAAAATTTTAAGCTTTTTTTAATCCTACTTTTAATTCCATTTTCTATCGAAGCACAAAATCAAATGAAAGTTTTTTTTGATTTTAATCTCGATGTAATAAATGATTCCTCAAAAATTCATTTAGATCATTGGATTGTCGAAAATAAAGAAGCTGAGGTTCAAAAAATTTATGGCTTTTCGGACGAAGTTGGTAACGAAGATTATAATGCCAAATTATCTCAAAAAAGAGCCAACTTTGTTTATAAAACTCTGAAAGATAGAAATATAAAATTCTCTAATTCTTTAGAAATAAAAGCCTTCGGAAAAAATTTCGATCTTTCAAAAAATCAAGATCAAAACCGAAAGGCAATAATTTTTTTCGCAAAACCTATCGAAAATCCTTTACCTATTAATGTACAAACCCCAATTATTTACAAAAAACTATTAGTCATTCAGGTTCAGGAATCCAAAGTTGGAGATGCTTTAAATCTCGAAAACCTTAATTTTTATCTCGATTCCAATACATTTTTGCCAAACGCAACCCCAATGCTTTCGCAACTTTTGTATGCAATGAAAAGAAACGAAAAAACCAAAATCGAAATTCAAGGACACAACTGTTGCATGCCGTTTGATGTTCAAAATTTATCTACAAAAAGAGCCAAAGCAGTCTATAAATTCCTAAAAAGAAACGGAATCAAAAAAAACCGAATTTCCTATAAAGGTTACGGAAGTACAATTCCGTTATTTCCAATTCCCGAAAAAACCGAATCCGAACGCGTTGCAAATCGCCGAATTGATATTTTGATTTTAGAAAAGTGATTTTTATTTTTAAATCCTAAAGATTTTTATAATTAATTTTCACTAATTTCGTTTTATATCAATATTATAAAATGAAATCATTTTTTGTATTCCTACTTTTTTTTGTTTTTGCAAATAGTTATTCGCAAGAGCAATTTTCTGTTTTTTTTGATAGTAACAAATTCGATCTAAAAAAACAGGAAATAACCAAGCTTAACAATTGGATTTTAGCTCATAAAGAAGTAAAAATAATTGGCGTTTATGGTTTTTGCGATGAAGACGGTACAACTGGATTTAATGATACATTAGCCAAAAAGCGTATCGATTTTGTGTTTAATGCATTTAACGGAAAAGTAAAAATGCGCGAAGATTTTAAAACCCGAAGCTTTGGCGAATTGCACAATATCTCAAAAATTAAAGCCGAAAACCGAAAAGTAACTTTATTCTACATACTTCCAAAAGATTTTTCTCACGAAAACGAAATCATTGCATTATCTAAATCGAATGTAGTTCCAATTGCTCCAATTGTTCCTCAAATTCCAAAACCAGATCCTAGATTATCAATCAGATATCCAGAAAAATTAGTTTTCCAAAATCCCGACGGAACAAAATCCGAAATCAAATTGGATACCGTCTTTATGAAAAAAGTTACCATTGCAAAAACAGGAGAAAAACTCAAACTCGAAAACCTAAATTTTACGCTTAATACTTTTGCAATCGTAAACGAATCTCGCGGAAAACTCTACGAATTGCTTTATGTTATGAAAAGTAATCCAGTTCTGAAAATAGAAATACAAGGCCATTTATGTTGCGTTGCTGTTGATAGAGTTGGTCTTTCGACCTTAAGAGCCAAAGCAATAAAAGGGTTTTTGGTTGCTAATAATATCGATAAATCCCGAATTTACTATAAAGGTTTTGGTAGCGATGTTCCCATTTTTCCATTACCCGAAAAAACCGAAAAAGAAGCCGCTGCAAACCGCCGAGTAGAAATCTTGATCATCGATAATTAATTAGATTTTATAAATCCAAAAATTCGTAATTCGTATTTCAAATTGTATATTTGCAAGAACTACACAACTACACAATGAGTTCAGATACTTCAAAAAGATACGCTTTACGAGGCGTTTCGGCATCTAAGGAAGATGTTCACAATGCCATAAAAAATATCGATAAAGGATTATTTCCTCAAGCATTTTGCAAAATTGTACCAGATTATTTGACCAATGACGAGGATTATTGTCTGATAATGCATGCAGATGGCGCTGGAACAAAATCCTCGTTGGCTTATATTTATTGGAAAGAAACCGGAGATTTATCAGTATGGAAAGGCATCGCGCAAGACGCATTAATCATGAATATCGACGATCTAATTTGCGTTGGAGCTACGGATAATATCATGCTTTCCTCTACAATTGGACGTAACAAAAACCTAATTCCAGCCGAAGTAATTTCCGCAATCATAAACGGAACCGAGGAAATAATTTCGGAACTCAAAACCTTTGGCGTAACCATACATTCCACTGGTGGCGAAACTGCGGATGTAGGCGATATTGTACGAACAATCATAGTAGACAGTACAGTTACTGCACGTATAAAACGATCTAATGTAATCAATAATGCTAATATTCAGGCTGGAGATGTAATTGTAGGACTGTCCTCATTTGGTCAAGCAAATTACGAAAAATCTTACAATGGCGGAATGGGAAGCAACGGATTAACATCGGCGCGACACGATGTTTTCGATAATTATTTAGCTCAAAAATATCCCGAAAGTTTCGACGCTCAAGTCCCATCGGATTTGGTTTATTCCGGTAAAGTAAAACTAACGGATAAAGTAGAGAATTCCCCAATCGATGCAGGAAAACTCGTGCTTTCGCCAACTCGAACTTACGCGCCAATTATCAAAAAAATATTAGAAAATTACACACCAAACCAAATTCACGGAATGGTGCATTGTAGCGGTGGTGCGCAAACCAAAATATTACATTTTGTAGAAAATCTGCATATAATAAAGGATAATTTATTTCCAGTTCCACCACTTTTTCAACTCATACAAGAGCAATCCAAAACCGATTGGAAGGAAATGTATCAGGTTTTTAATTGCGGACATCGCATGGAAATTTACGTTCCCCAAGACATTGCAAATCACATTATCGAAATCTCAAAATCATTTGGTGTCGATGCACAAATTGTGGGTAGAGTAGAAGCCAGTTCAACCAAAAAGTTAACAATTACAAGCAATTACGGGACTTTCGAATATTAAAATCTAAAACAAAAAAACATGTACGAATTAGTATTCTGGAAATATAACGACGAAATTTATCTCAATCATCAACTCGTTTACGAAGCCATCGATGAGCAACAACTAGTCGAAGGATTAGAGGATTTGCCCATAACAGTTATCCTAAATAGGATCGAAAATGTTTTTTCAGATTGGGAAAAAGTCGATGAAAACAGCTGGAAAAATCCAAATGGTAACGGCGCTTTTCACATCAAAACTACAACACAATCCGTAAAAATAGATTGTTACGGAACACAAGGAAAAACAATGGATTTACTTGCCAACACGCTCGAAGAGTTCAAATGTTCACTCTACGATCCACAAATTCCTGTGAGATACGACGAGTTTAACGAGTAATTTTTTCAGGAGCTAATCCGGCTATCATTCCAAATCTGTACTTGCTTCGTTCCTAACAAGTACAGGATTTTCCCTTCTATCCGGGCTAAAAAACATTAATCGAACAAAAAATGGAAATACAACCCAATACAATTCTCGAAAACGACGTAGTACAACTTCGACCATTACAATTTTCCGATGTCGATAATTTTCTAGAATTTTCTTTAACCGAACCCGAAATTTGGAAATATTCGCTCATCAAACCAGACGGAAAAGCCAATCTCGAAAATTACCTAAATATTGCTCTAAAAGCAAGAGCTGCCAAAACCGAATTTCCGTTCATAGTTTTCGATAAGCGAACCCAAAAATATGCCGGAAGCACCCGTTTTTATGACATAAATTTCGATTTCAAAACCATACAATTGGGCTATACTTGGTACGGAACAATGTTTCAAGGAACCGGACTCAACAAAAATTGCAAATATTTATTGTTGGAATATGCATTCGAAACATTGGAAATGGAACGTGTAGAATTTCGTGCTGATAGTAATAACGAAAAAAGTATTGCAGCCATGAAAAGTATTGGTTGCCAAGTAGATGGCATTTTACGAAACAATATGCCAAACGCCGATAATTCGCGCCGATCCAGTATTGTTTTAAGTATTTTGCGCAACGAATGGTTCGAAAAAGTGAAAGACGAATTAAGAAAAAAACTATAGAAATTTTGGCTATGGTCTAAACAATATATTTATTTTCAGTCTGTTTTGCCAGAGATTCAAAGGATTTAAAAGATTTTCTTAATTAATAATGAACAAAATCTGTATTAATCTGTGTAATCAGTGGCTAAAAAAGCATATATTTATTAGACTAAAACAGAAATTTTTAATTCTCATTAATATTATATAATCTTTACAAACTTTACCTTCAAATAAAAAAGCCATGAAAATTATACCAAAAAACGGAATAGACAAACTCCTTTTCGGAATGAAACAAAGCGATGTGCTTGCGATTTATGGTATTCCGGACAAAAAATTTAAGGATGAGGATAAAAATATTATTTTGATATATAATGCTCAAAAATGGCGTTTAACTTTTTATGAAGACGAGGATTTTAGGTTAGGATATATCATTTCATCAAACCCAGAATTAACGCTTTTCGACAAAAAAATTATCGGCAAAAATGTTGAAGAAATCAAAAAGGAATTATCAAACTTTAAAACTTGGGAAAACGAAGATTTTGATCTTGCCGAAAACCACTTTAATGAAGAAAATTGGCTTATCCTCCAAACAGAATTTGGTGTAATTGCCAACCTAGAATTGGGAGCAATTATAAATAATAATGATGAGTTTGATTGGAAATTTGGAAAAAAATAGTCCTTCTTGAAACACAAAAAAGCCGTAATAAGATTATATTACGGCTTTTTTTATATTTAAATCAAACCTTATTTAATTGGATTTACTGGTTTGGGTTGTATGATAGGCGTTTTTGGAGTTGGAGGCGTTTCTAGCAATTCTACTTCGAAAATAATATCAGTATTGGGCAGAATTACATTTCCAGCACCAGCGGCTCCGTAAGCAAGATTTGAAGGAATATATAAAATTGCTTTATCGCCAAATGACATATTATTAAGACCTTCAATAAATCCTGGAATTAGTCCTGTTTTTGCACCATATTGAAACGGAATAGGCTGATATCCTTTTTGTGCAGCTCTATCAGGGTTAAATCTCCCAAAAGTTCTGTTCACATTTTCTACGCAACTATCAAACAAGTTTCCGTCTTGAAGAAATCCAGCATAATTTATGTAAACTTTTGCTCCATCGGTAGGCTTTTTTCCAGTTCCTTTTCCTACTATTTTGTATTGTAAACCGCTAGCAGTTTTGATAGCAGTTGCTTTTTGAGTATTTAAGTAAGCTATAGTTTTGGCTCTAAGAGGAGCGTATTTTAATTCAAAAGCTTTTTTTGCTAGTTCTAATTTTTCTAATTGTTTTTTGGCATATCCAACTTTATCAGCATTATATTCGCTAAATATTTTAGGTGCATCAAATTTAGTTGCCGCTTCACCTTTTCTAGAAATAGTTATTTTTTTGATGATATCATCCTGAGCAATTGCGTTTACAACTTCCATACCAGAGGTAACATGACCAAATATAGTGTGTATTCCATTTAACCATGACGTGTCTTTATGGGTTATAAAAAACTGGCTGCTATTTGTAGCTGGACCAGAGTTAGCCATGGCAAGAATTCCTCCTTTATCAAATTTTAGTTGTGGTACAATTTCATCTAAAAAAGCATATCCAGCTCCACCAGAACCATTTCCTTCTGGATCACCACCTTGAATCATGAAATTTGGAATTACTCTATGAAATTTTAATCCATCATAAAACGGTTTTCCTTTAAGTTTTTCATTGGTTACTGCTTTGTTTGTTCCTTCGGCTAATGATACAAAACTTGCAACTGTAATAGGGGCTTTTTCGAATTCTAATTGGCAAATTATTATACCTTTTGTAGTTTCGAATGTAGCAAAAACACCATCTGTAGGATCAACAGGAACTACTTTTGGTGCTGTAATAACTTGTTTTTTTGGAGCAACTGATTTTACAGGTTTTTGTGCAAAAATGGTTGAAATACTTAACAATAGTAAGAATAAAATTTTATTTTTCATGATTATAAAGTTTTAAATTTTTCTTTAAAATATTTATTGAGGCATGCTTTCCAAAAGTTCTACTTCGAAAATAATATTCGCATTTGGTGGAATATCTGCTCCTGCACCAGCTTCGCCATAAGCTAAATTAGAAGGAATAAAAAGCACCATTTTGTCCCCAAAATTCATTTTCGAAACGCCTTCATTAAATCCCGGAATGAATTGATATTTTCCTGCTAGGCACCGTAACGGAATGTATTGATGGGCGTCTGATCTAGCTTGATCAAATTTGCCAAACTGTTTTGAAACGCTTTCTATACTGCTATCAAATAATGTTCCGTTTTCCAGAAAACCAGCATAGTGTACATAAACTGTTGCTCCGTTTGTAGGTTTCTTTCCAGATCCTTTTTTTACGAGTTTGTATTGTAATCCAGTCGATGATTTTGTAGCAGTTGCTTTTATTGCAGATAGCTCCGCAACTTTTTTATCTAAAGTTGCTTTGAAATTTGCATCAAAATTTTTCTTATTTTCTGCATCAATTAATGCTTGTTTTTTTAGATCATCTGCTTGACCAGCAAAATAATCACTAAATATTTTTACTGCATCAAATTTTTTGGCTTCATCTCCTTTTCTAATTATTTTTATAGAATTAATTACGTCATTTTGAGTAATTTTTGTAACCACATCCATTTTATAATCTACCACATGACCAAAAATCGTATGTTTTCCCTCTAACCAAGGAGTTGCAGCATCGGTAATAAAAAACTGAGAACTATTTGTTCCTGGTCCAGAATTTGCCATGGCAAGAATGCCTCCATTATCAAATTTTAGATCTGTAAATTCGTCTTTAAAATTGTATCCAGCACCACCAGAACCGTCAGCATTTGGGTCTCCGCCTTGACACATAAAATTAGGAATTACTCTATGAAAAAGTAATCCATCGTAGAAAGGTTTTCCTTTGTGGTTTTCATCTACAAATGTGTTTTTTCCTTCGACTAAGGTTACAAAATTGGCAACTGTTATTGGTGCTTTGGCACAATCTAATTGTAATAAAATATCTCCTTTGGTTGTTTTTATTTCGGCATATAAGCCATCTTTTAGGTTTTTCTGTTCGTTTTTACACGAAAATATCGAAATCGATAGGAGTAATAAAATAGATAACTTTTTCATTTTTGGTTTAATAATTAATTATTCAGGTTTACTTGTTTTTTCTTTATTGATGATTTCGTTTGCAGAGACTGGAATTTCCGAGGTTTTTTCGACTGTTTTTATTGGTTTCGAAATTTCGGTAGTTTTTATTTCTGGTTTTGCAGATAATGATTTGAAATCGGTTAGCGTTACCGTGCACATTAGCGATTCGTTGGTACTTATTTTTTTGTTATCGCCGTGATATCCGTAAGCCATTCGAGATGGAAAAAGGAAAATAACTTTTTCGTTTTTTCGCATTAACTTTATTCCATCGCGCAATCCCATTATAATATTTTGTTTATCAACATTATAGTTCTGGGTTTGTAGTTCCTCTTGAGTGTAAATAACGTTTCCTTTTATGTCTTTTATTTCGTAATCAAAAGTGGCTACATCACCTCTTTTTGGTCGTAAAGTATCGATTTCGTTTTTGGTTTCGTAATAATACCAATATCCTTTCTTGGAAGCTAAATAATTGTTATTTGGATTACTTTTTATAATAGAATCGATTACTTTTTCTTCGTCTGCAGTAATTTTTTTGTTTCTCTCTACGGATTCTTTCATGAAGGAACCAGAGGATTGCGAGATTGGTTTTCGAGCTTGTTGTTGTGAGCAACTAATTAGTAAAATCGAAAAAGCTATTATTGAGATTATTGATTTCATTTTTTGTTATTTTAAATTCATTTGAAATAAAATTGTTTCAAATTTTTTAACGGTTTCCTCCAACGATAAGTTCGATTTTCCACCAGCAGCATTAATGTGTCCACCTCCGGAAAAATGGGTTCTAGAAAACTGATTTACATCGAAATCTCCTTGCGAACGGAATGATATTTTAATAATTTTTTCGTCTGTATGTTCTATAAAAATGGCTGCAAAAACAATTCCTTTTATGGTCAATCCGTAATTTACTATTCCTTCGGTATCGCCTTTTTTGTAATTAAATTCGTCAAGCTCTTTTTGCGAAAGCGATATATAAGCTGTTTTATGTTCCGGGAAAACTTTCATGTTTTGTAAAGCTCTTCCTAGTAATTGCAATCTGTCGTAGGAATTATTGTCGAAAAGCAAATTCGGGATTTCGGTATTTTCTACTCCAAGATCTATAAATTCGGCTACAATTCTGTGTGTTGTTCCAGTTGTTTTTGGGTAACGAAATCCGCCAGAATCGGTAAGAATTCCAGTATATAAGCATGTTGCAATGGTTTTGTCAATCAATTCTTTTTTTTCTAGAAAAGAAATAAAATTGTAAACCATCTCGCAAGTCGATCCAAAACTGGTATCGGAATACGTAAAGTTAGCAAAATTATCTGGTAATTGATGGTGATCAATCATTACAAAAATGGTTTGTAACTTATTGAGAACCTGCTCCATATCCCCAGTTCTATGAAAAGCATTAAAATCTAAAGTGAAAACTATTTCGGATTCCTGAAGAATTTTTGTTGTTTTTTCTCTTTCATTTTCAAAAATTAAAACCTTTTCCGAACTGGGCATCCATGCCAAAAAATCTGGAAAATCGTTTGGTGCAATTACCGTTACGTTGTGATTTAGTTTTAATAAAAAATGGTACAATCCTAATGTAGATCCCATTGCATCGCCATCTGGACTGCGGTGAGGAATGATTGCAATTTTTTTTGGTGTTGCTAATAATTCTTTAATCGCTAAAATATCTTTTTCATTCATAGATTGCGAAAATACTAAAATTTAGTTACAGATTTTACAGATTAACACAGATTTTAGAATTTATTTCGAAAGAAAAAGTCCAAGCCAAACCGCCATAATTCCCAAGAAAATACTTGTGCCTATATATAGGAATGCGATTGCTGAGTTTTGAGCTTGAAAAAGATTGAAATTTTCATATCCAAAAGTCGAAAAAGTTGTAAATCCTCCGCAAAAACCAGTGATTAAAAACCACTTCAGATTAGAATTTGATAAGTTATTTTTTTCGAGAATTCCTATTAAAAAACCAATTAGCAAACATCCCAAAACATTGGTTATAAAAGTAGCAAGTGGAAAATAATTACTCCAATATTTATTAACCAAAATTGAGGTTAGATATCGCAAAACGCTGCCAATTGCTCCGCCAATTGCTATATAAAGTATAGTTTTAACCATGATTGATTTTTTTAGAAAATCAAAGGTATTATTTATTTCTGTTTTCTAAACAAATAAAAACCTCCAATTGTCAAAAGCCCAAAAATAGTCAAACCACCAATAAGTAAATGAAAAAATAATTGCCCTAGATTATGAGTTGGATTTCCAGTTTTATTCAAAGTATGGACTACCCAAATTCCTGAAAAAATGGAAAAAAATATTAAAAAAAGAATCTTTCTGGTCATGATAAATAGTTTGATATCATGTAAGACGTTTTTTTTCTAAATATCTTGTTTGAAAAGGTGAATTTTATGATTTTTTTAAGTCATTTTTAGCATTTCGAAAGTGTTTTTGGGATTTAAGATAAAAAACCAACTAAAAGCAGTAACCAAATTATAGGCAAACTTGCGCAAATTATTCCTAAAATTTTTCTGAAGCCAAAAATATTTCCAACTTTAAAAATCTGCCAAAATAAATAACCGCTTATTATCAATGAAAAAATTAAGACCCCAAACATAAAATCGGAGCCAAAAGGATAAAAAAAGCGATGAATAATAAATAAAAGCGAAAATAATAATTGAGCCAAAATTGATGCGTCGAATATTTTTGACATTTTTTTATTGTTTAAACAATTTAAAATATATTTTTCGATTTCTGTTTTCATGTATAAAATTAATAAATTACTTTTGTCCATGCAACACAACGTACTTATTTTAGATTTCGGCTCTCAATACACACAACTCATTGCACGCCGCGTTCGCGAATTAAACATATTCTGCGAAATTTTCCCTTTCGATAAAATCCCATCCGATTTATCCAGTTACAAAGCCGTAATTCTTGGCGGAAGTCCGTTTTCTGTTCGATCAGACGAGGCTTTACATCCTGATTTATCCAATATTCGTGGCAAAATGCCATTACTTGCCGTTTGTTACGGAGCGCAATATTTGGCACATTTTTCGGGTGGCGAAGTTGCCGCATCTAACACACGGGAATATGGTCGTGCCAATCTGACATTTATAAAGGAAAACGAGATTTTTTTCGAAAATGTAAATCTCAATTCCCAAGTTTGGATGTCGCATTCCGATTCTATAAAATCCTTGCCTACAAATGCCATAAAAATTGCAAGTACGCATGATGTAGAAAATGCAGCTTATAAAATTGAAGGAGAAACAACCTACGCAATTCAATACCATCCCGAAGTTTTTCATTCTACAGACGGAAAACAAATGCTAGAGAATTTCCTTGTAAAAATTGCCGAAGTTCCACAAAATTTTACTCCAAACGCTTTTGTTGGAGATATGGTCGCGGAACTCAAAGCAAAAATCCAAGACGACAAAGTAGTTCTTGGACTTTCGGGCGGAGTAGACTCTACAGTTGCAGCCGTTTTATTGCATCAAGCAATAGGAAAAAACCTGTATTGTATTTTTGTTAATAACGGATTGTTACGTAAAAACGAATTCGAAAGCGTTCTCGAACAATACAAAGGAATGGGACTTAATGTAAAAGGAGTAGATGCTTCGGCACGTTTTTTGAATGAACTTGCAGGAATATCCGATCCAGAAACCAAGCGCAAAACCATTGGTCGCGTTTTTATAGAAGTTTTTGACGATGAATCCAAAATTATCGAAAACGTAAAATGGTTGGCTCAAGGAACCATTTATCCCGATGTAATCGAGTCGGTTTCGGTCAAAGGCCCATCGGCAACCATAAAATCGCATCATAATGTGGGCGGTTTACCCGATTATATGAAACTAAAAATTGTAGAACCACTCCGAATGCTCTTTAAAGACGAAGTGCGACGCGTTGGGGCAACATTAGGTATAGATCCTGCGTTATTAGGAAGACATCCTTTTCCTGGACCAGGATTATCGATTAGAATACTTGGTGATATTTCTCCAGAAAAAGTACGTATCTTGCAAGAAGTTGATGCTGTTTTTATAGATGGACTAAAATCTTGGGGATTGTATGACAAAGTTTGGCAAGCTGGAGCCATTTTGCTTCCCGTAAACAGCGTAGGAGTAATGGGTGATGAGCGAACTTACGAAAAAGTTGTTGCGCTACGAGCCGTAGAATCTACCGATGGAATGACTGCAGATTGGGTACATTTGCCTTACGATTTTTTGATGAAAATCTCCAACGATATCATCAATAAAGTAAAAGGAGTAAATAGAGTTGTGTACGACATTAGCTCGAAACCGCCAGCAACTATTGAGTGGGAATAACAATTTGAAATTAAGGGATTTAAAATAAAAACAATCATGTTCAAAAAAAATATTACACTTTGGATTTTGCTTTTTGCATTTGCATTAAATGCGCAAACATACACCAAACACAAAGTCTCAAAAGGCGAAACCATAAATCAAATTGCCCAAAAATACAAAGTTACTCCGTTTGATATTTACAAACTAAATCCCGATTCTCAAAACGGTCTAAAACCCGATACGGTTTTACTAATTCCTTCAGGAAGTTTGAAAAATACTGTTTCTGGAAACCCAAAAACGCACGAAGTTTTGCAAAAAGAAACCATTTACGGAATCGCAAAACAATACGGACTTACAGCTGATGACTTAATCAAAAAAAATCCAAGCCTTGCAACCGAAGGCCTAAAAATTGGACAAATTATAACTATTTCGGGAAATCCAGTTCAGCCAAAACCAACGTTTCAAAACCCAAAACCAGCAACTCAAACCATAACTCACGAAGTTTTGGCTAAGGAAACTAAATATTATATTGCCAAAAAATATGGAATAACTATCGAAAAATTAGAACAATTAAATCCCGAAATTGTATCTGGTTTACCCATTGGTTACAAATTATTAATTTCTGGAAATGCGCCAATTATAAAGGATAAAGAAATTAAAACTCCAGAGGTAAAAATCCCCGAAGTTAAAGTTCCAAAAGTAATTGAATATGTAAATTATGAAGTAAAACCAAAAGAAACACTTTACAGTCTGTCAAGAAAATTTGGTTTGAGCCAAGAACAACTTATTGCTGCAAACCCAGAATTGGCAAACGGAGTTCAGGAAGGAATGACGCTAAAAGTTCCATCGACAGTGTCTATAAAAGAGGAAAACAAAAAGCAATTTGTAGATTTTTCTAAATCTATTAAACAAATCAATAAAAAACAATTGGCGTTGCTTTTGCCTTTTAATGTTTCGAAAATTCAGAACGATACTATTAATTCCATGCAGCAACGACTCAAAAAAGATGGGTTTTTAAACATGACTTTAGATTTTTATTCTGGTGCATTAATGGCTATAGATTCGGCTAAAACGCTTGGAATAAATGTAGATGTTAAGATTTTAGATTCTCAGGAAACCAAAACTTCATCAAATGTAGAAAATTTGGTTTCTCAAAATAACCTTCAGAATTATAACGCAATTATTGGACCGTTTTATCAAATACATTCGGATAAAGTGGCGTATTTACTGGAAAGTAATAACATTCCTGTAATTTCTCCATTGTCTAAAGATGCAGGAAAACCTTTCAAAAACATGTATTCCACAATGCCAACAAGCGATTTTGTAAAAGATGCCATGTTTGATTTTATGCGCGAAAAAAACGGAAATATTATTGCCGTTGTCGATACCAAAAAAGCCGCAATAAAGCAATATATTACCGATAATCAAAAGGATGTAAAATTTGCTGAACTTAATGATAAAGGAGCACTTTTGCCAGAAAGTTTGAAAAGTTTATTGGTCAAGGACAAAATAAATTATGTTGTAATGGCGTCGGAACGAACGGGAATGATTTTTACCACAACCAACAATTTGCTCAATGCATTATCGGAATATCAAATCCGTTTAGTAATCCTTGAGCCAAACGAAACGCTTGATTTTGAGGAAATTGCACTTAGTAGATTAACAAAACTAAAACTGACTTATCCCTCATTAACCCGTGAAAACGAATCGGATAATGCCAAGATTTTTGAAAAAGAATACAAAAAGAAAAACAAAATTTTCCCGACCCAATTTGCAACTCGTGGTTTCGATATTACTTTCGATACACTTTTGCGATTGGCACAAGATAAAACTTTTGAGGAAACAATAACTGATTCGGCATCGGAACAAGTCGAAAACAAATTCGATTACAGCAAAAAAATCTCTGGAGGATACATAAATAAAGGAGTTTATATTCTTCAATACAATTCAGATCTAACCATTTCAAACGCAGAATAATGACATCAAAAGTAACCTATTTAGGAGAATTAAGAACATCATCCGTACATTTGCAATCGGGAACTGTTATCCTATCGGATGCACCAACGGACAATCACGGAAAAGGAAAAGCTTTTTCGCCTACCGATTTGTTAGCTAATTCTTTAGGAAGTTGTATGATGACAATTGTTGCTATAAAAGCGACTGATTTAGATCTAAATCTTGAAGGATCAACTGTCGAAGTAACCAAAATCATGCAAGCAGAACCCCGAAAAATTGCTCGTATAGGAATAGTATTGAACATGAGTATTTCCGTTTCCGAAAAAAACAAAATTATTCTGGAACGAACTGCTATGAATTGCCCAGTTTTATTGAGTTTAAATCCAGATATCGAAAAAGATATTGTTATTAATTGGAAATAAATTTCAATATTTTATTGCTAAACCAATATTCAAAAAACTTTGGACGATCAACAAGAACAACTCATAAAGTTAGCGCATACCAAAATGCCTTTTGGCAGATTTAAAGGATATTACCTTATAGATTTGCCAGAACCTTATGTAGTTTGGTTCAAAAACAAAGGGTTTCCGCCGGGGAAATTCGGCGAACAACTACAACTTATTTATGAATTGAAATTGAATGGTTTAGAAGATTTAATTCGAAATGTAAAAAAAAAATACCCAAAACCGTAACACAATTATTTTCTTTTTAATTGTCTGTTTTACTATGTAAATTATCAATTTATAATTGTATTTTTGCCTCGTTTTTTACACAACTACAACATAACTACAACACACAACACAATGAATCCAACAAAATATATTTTTGTTACAGGCGGCGTGACATCATCTCTTGGAAAAGGAATTATAGCAGCCTCATTAGCAAAATTATTACAAGCAAGAGGTTATCGAACTACAATTCAAAAATTTGATCCTTATATAAATGTAGATCCAGGAACCCTAAATCCCTACGAGCATGGCGAATGTTATGTTACAGATGATGGCGCAGAAACCGATTTAGATTTAGGTCATTACGAACGTTTTCTCAACGTACCAACCTCGCAAGCCAATAATGTCACCACAGGAAGAGTATATCTTTCGGTTATCGAAAAAGAACGTCGCGGCGAATTTTTAGGAAAAACCGTACAAGTAGTTCCGCATATTACAAACGAAATTAAAGAACGCATGCAATTGCTTGGAAATTCAGGCGATTTCGATATTGTAATTACCGAAATTGGTGGTACCGTAGGGGATATAGAATCCTTGCCATACATCGAATCGGTGCGTCAATTGGTTTGGGAATTAGGCGAGAATAACGGACTTGTAATCCACTTAACATTAGTTCCGTATCTTGCTGCAGCAGGCGAATTAAAAACAAAACCAACACAACATTCCGTTAAAACATTGATGGAGAGCGGAATAAAAGCAGATATTTTAGTTTGCAGAACCGAATATGAACTTTCTGAAGATTTGCGCCATAAACTCGCTCTTTTTTGTAACGTAAAACGCGAGGCAGTTATACAATCCATCGATGCATCAACCATTTACGAAGTTCCAAATTTAATGCTAGAAGAAGGTTTGGACATTGTTGCGCTCAAAAAATTAAATTTACCCAAAAAAGCCGCTCCAGATCTCAAAAACTGGAACACTTTCTTGCACCGATTAAAACATCCAAAACATACCATAAATGTTGGTTTGATTGGAAAATATGTTGAATTACAAGATTCCTATAAATCAATTCTCGAGGCATTTATTCATGCTGGCGCTGCCAATGAAACCAAAGTAAATGTAATTTCAGTTCATTCTGAATATCTAGATGATGAAAATATTGCCGAAAAACTTTCAGGTTTAGACGGAATTCTAGTTGCTCCAGGTTTTGGAGGTAGAGGGATAGAAGGAAAAGTAGATGCAGTTCGATATGCTCGCGAAAACAATATTCCGTTTTTCGGAATTTGTTTAGGGATGCAAATGGCTGTAATCGAGTATGCTAGGAATATTTTGGGACTTATTGATGCCAATTCAACCGAAATGAACGAAACAACCACAAATCCAGTAATAGATTTGATGGAAGAACAAAAAACAATTACCGATAAAGGCGGTACAATGCGACTTGGAGCATGGAAATGCGACCTTAAAGAAGGAACATTAGCACATCAAATTTACGGAAAATCAAATATTTCCGAGCGTCATCGTCATCGTTATGAGTACAATAGCAAATATGCAGAACAATTAGAAAAAGCTGGATTAATAGCCTCTGGCGTGAATCCAGAAACAGGTTTGGTAGAAATTATCGAGATAAAAAACCATCCATTTTTTATTGCCGTGCAATATCATCCAGAATATAAGAGCACAGTTGCAAATCCGCACCCAATTTTTGTTAGCTTTGTCGCCGCAATGGTTCAAAATAAAAATAAGAAAAAATAGTAGTAACAATTTAACCCTTTATACTACTAAAGAATAAACAAAAACAATGGAAGAGAAAAAATTAGACTTAAATTCAATAATTGGTTTCGCATTACTTTTCGGAATAGTAGTATGGATGTTTTCGCAAATGCAACCATCAAAAGAGCAATTAGCTGCCGAAAAAGCTAAAAAAGCACAAACCGAAAAAGTCGCTTTACAAAAAACTCAAATATCTACGGCAGTTTCTTCAAATGCAGTAGTTACTGGTGTAACAGATTCACTGCAACTGGCAAAACTGCAAGGAACATTAGGAAATTTTGCTTATTCGGCTTCACTTCCAACAGCAAAAAGCGGTTTTACAACTCTAGAAAATGATTTAGTTTCACTAAAAATTTCTAATAAAGGTGGTTTTATTGTAGAAGCAAAACTAAAAAACTTCGAGAAATACAAAAAAGGTTCTGGACAATTGGTCGAGTTAATAAAGGACAATAATACCGATCTAAACATTCAGTTTCAAACACAAGACAACCGAACTTTAAACACAAAAGATTTATTTTTTGAGCCAAATTTAACCAAAGTAGGAGATATTCAAATCCTATCAATGAAATTAAAATCGGGTGCAAACGAGTTTTTAGAGTACAAATACGCTTTAAAACCAAACCAGTATATGATTGATTTTGATGTTCGTTCTCAAGGTTTAAATAAAACGCTTAATGCTTCAAAACCATTGGATTTACAATGGAATATGAAAACTTTTTGTACAGAAAAAAGTGTTTCTATGGAAAACCGTTTTACGGATATTCGTTATGAGTACGAGGAAGGAAAGGACAACAATGTAGGCCAAGGAAATGATAAAGAAGAAAATCCAGAAAAAGTTACGTATGTAGCTTTCAAACAACATTTTTTCTCATCAATTTTATTAACAAAAACGCCTTTTGCAACTGCTAAACTTAGATCTAATAATTTGATAAAAGATGCTGCAAAAGATTCTATTTTCATAAAACAATTCAATGCAAATATTCCATTGGCTTTTAATAATGGCGAAGTAGATTATAAAATGAATTTGTATTTTGGACCTACTGATTACAAATTACTAAAATCTTATGACCGAAATATAGAGAAAATTATTCCACTAGGTTGGGGAATTTTTGGTTGGATAAATAAGTTTATTTTTATTCCGTTATTCGGATTTATTAGCGGTTATATGGCACTAGGAATTGCTATCATAATTTTTACAATTCTGATAAAAATTGCTATGTCGCCAATTACATATAAGTCATTTTTATCGACTGCAAAAATGAAAGTTTTGCGTCCAGAAATTAATGAATTGGGCGAAAAGTTTGCAAAAGATCCAATGAAAAAACAGCAGGAAACCATGAAGTTATATAACAAAGCTGGAGTAAATCCAATGGCGGGTTGTATTCCTGCATTGATACAATTGCCGTTTATGTATGCCTCATTTCAGTTTTTTCCAGCGGCATTTGAGTTGCGACAAAAAAGTTTCTTGTGGGCGGATGATTTGGCTTCGTTCGATGCTATTTTTTCATGGAAACAATACATTCCGGGACTTTCATCATTGTATGGAAATCACGTAAGTTTATTTGCACTTTTGGCAGCAATTGCTATTTTCTTTTATTCAAAAATGACATCTGGCGATCAGCAAATGCAAGCACCAGCGCAAGAAGGAATGCCAGATATGGCGAAAATGATGAAAATAATGATTTATGTTTCGCCATTTATGATGCTAATTTTCTTTAATAGTTATGGATCAGGATTGAGTTTGTACACTTTTATTTCGAATTTAGTTACCATTGGGATTATGTTTGTAATCAAAAATTATATTGTAGATAGTGATAAAATTCATGCTAAAATTCAGGAAAACAAACTAAAAGAACCTAAAAAACAAGGTAAGTTTCAGCAAAAACTTCAGGAAGTTATGAAGCAAGCCGAAGAGCAAAAGGCATTGAATCAAAAAAAATAATATAAAAATATCCGCGATTAAGCGGATATTTTTTTTAAATATAATTTTTATATCATAAATTCGTTTTATAAAAAAACTCAACATAATAAATGAAAAATATTTTCTTATTAATTTTACTAAATTCATTGTTGTCCTTTTCCCAAACCGAATTCAATAAACTTGATGAAAACGGAAAAAAACAAGGCCTTTGGAAAGGATATTTTCCAGAATCTAAAAGATTAAGATATCAAGGCACTTTTGAGCACGATAAGGAGGTAGGAACTTTCAATTATTACGATGATACAAAAGAAGCTTCAATTATTGGTGTTCGCGTTTTTAATGCAAATGATAACTCCGTTTACACTACTTTTTATGATCAAAAAAAGAATGTGGTAAGCGAAGGAAAGTCTATTAACAAACTTAACGAAGGCGTTTGGAAATATTATCACGAAGCTTCAAAAACAATCATGACCTTAGAAAATTATAAGTCAGGAAAACTCGAAGGTTTACGAAGCGTTTTTTATAAAAATGCTAAAATTGCCGAAGAAACCAATTACAAAAACGGAATAAAAGACGGTTTTTACAAAAAATATACCGAAAAAGGAATTATTCTAGAAAATGTACTATACAAAAATGGAGAGTACGAAGGATTAGCGGTTTATAAAGATCCAAATAATCAAATTGTAGGTCAAGGATTATACAAAAACGGTAAAAAAATAGGCATTTGGAAATTTTTCGAAAACGGTAAACTTACGAGTCAAGAAAATTTTAACAAACAAGGAAGAAAATTCAAGAAAAAACAAATTTAATTATATATTTGAAAAATAATTTTTCTGAATGGATCTTATAAAGCAGATTTTTAATTTTTCGATGATTTCTGGTGTTTTACTGGGGATCATTTTTATAATTATTACACAATTCTCACCTAGAGGTAGAGATAAATCTGTGATATATCTTAATCTTGTGGTGCTTTTTTTAACATTACATAATTTACAAATTTTTTTGCTGGATAATTTTTTTCATAATGCAAACTTTTTTTGTAGGTATTTATTAATTCCTTATTATGTCTTGATTTTGCCCTCTTTTTACGCTTTTGCGACCTATTATTTACAAGTCGAAAAGAAACTAAAATCCTATGAAATCTTTACATTTTTATTATTTAGTTCCGAAATAATTACAAGAATTGTTTTAGCATTTTTGTTTTTCCACGAAAAAGATAATTTTATTATTGCCAAATATTCTCAAATCGAGGAAATTGTAAACGCAACTTATACCTTGTTTTTGTTTGGTAAATCATTAATTTTATTGTTTAAGTATTCTAAAATGTATCAATTCGTACTTAGTTTTGACAATATACAATGGCTAAAAACGTTTATGTATCTGGGAAGCATTGTTTTAATTATGTGGGTTTCTGCTATAATTCTCAATTTAGATAAAACTTTGCATCCTGAAATTTTTATTTATTATCCAATGAGATTAACAAGTTCGATATTATTGTATTGGATTGCTTTTCAGGGTTTTTATAATTATTCCCTTTTATTTGAAAGAATAAATTTGCGAAACGCAATTGAAGTAGATAGTAATCTAAACCCAAAGCCATCAAAAATAACAGAAACTAAAGAAACAAATGAAGATAAATTTTTGAATATAAAGACTCACATTATAAACAAAAAACGTTATTTAGATCCTAATTTGACTTTAGAAGACTTATCAAACGAGCTAAAAATGAGCGTTAGTGCTTTGTCATTTTCTATTAATAAAAACAGTGATTCTAATTTTTCAGATTTTATAAACAATCTTAGAGTCGAAAAAGCTAAAAATCTAATTAACAATCCAGATTACAATCATTATACAATTGTTTCTATTGGATTAGAATGCGGCTTTAACTCTAAATCAGCATTTTATGCGGCTTTCAAGAAAGCTACACAAATTACCCCATCACAATATAAGATAAATAAAACTTAGTGTTTCTAAGATAATTCTTAAAAAACTTGTCCTGAATTATCCAATTTAGATATTTCAGGACATTGTACTTATATTGATTTGTAGATTTGATAACCCTTTTCTACAAACTATGAAATATCTGATTATTACTTTTTTTACAATGCTAATTCTTGTAAGTTGTAAAAAACTTGAAAGATCGAAAATTGCAACTGTACAAGGAACGGTTATAAATTCGTCTAATAGCAAACCTTATTCTAATAGCGACATATACATAAATGCAAGTATTAGTAATAGTTCCGGATTTATTAATAGTGATAAAACGCTTAAATTTTTTCATTTAAAAACAGATCAAAATGGAGCTTTTCAAACGTCAATAAGTTACAAGAAAGATGGTGATTTTTTTGAATTTGATAAAATAATTGATGATAAAAATGAAATTTCATATCCCAATGAAAATAAATATTTTTTATCCGATGAAATCCCCAAAAAAATAACTTTGTTAGCAAAACCACTAATTAAAATGGATGTTGAAGTAAAAAACACAAAACCATTTGACGATAATGATGCTATTTATGTTTCGGTAATTCCCCAAAAGTTAAACTACAATATAAACATTATTAGTAGTATTCAAAACTTTGGTTCAGATAACGAATCCAATAATCTATCGAAATTAACGGATAAAAGCAATCCTTTTTGGATTGGACGTAATATAAATTCAATTATTCACGCAAGCGTTCAAGAAAACACAAGTTTTATTTTTTATTGGAATGTTAGAAAAAATGGAATTTGGAAAAAATATGTTTCTACACCAAAAACGATAACACTAAAAAGTAAAAATAAATTTCAAATTTTTTACTAGTTTTTTAGTCTGATGTTTAACAAACCATTGTTTAAATAAGTTCTAATTTCTGCTTACCTTTACACTCTAATTATTTTATTTCAAAAAAAATGAAACGTGTTGTAGTTGGTCTTTCGGGCGGAGTAGATTCTAGTGTTGCAGCTTATTTGCTTAAGGAGCAAGGCTATGATGTGATTGGGCTTTTCATGAAAAATTGGCACGATGATACCGTAACAATTTCTAATGAATGTCCTTGGCTTGAGGACAGCAATGATGCGCTTTTGGTCGCCGAAAAACTTGGAATTCCTTTTCAAACCGTAGATCTTAGTGAACAATACAAAGAAAAAATTGTAGATTACATGTTCGACGAATACGAAAAAGGAAGAACCCCAAATCCTGATGTTTTATGTAATCGAGAAATAAAATTCGATGTTTTTATGAAAATTGCCCTTCAACTTGGAGCAGATTTTGTAGCAACAGGACATTATTGCCGCAAAGGCGAAATTGATGTTGATGGGAAAAAAGTTTATCAATTGCTTACAGGAAAAGACGATAATAAAGATCAATCCTATTTTCTGTGCCAATTATCGCAAGAGCAACTCGAAAAATCCTTGTTCCCAATAGGCGAATTAACCAAACCAGAAGTTCGCGAAATTGCAACTCAAATGGAATTGGTTACAGCCGAAAAGAAAGATTCCCAAGGATTGTGTTTTATTGGAAAAGTAAGATTACCAGAATTTTTGCAACAAAAACTGCAACCCAAAGACGGAATTATCATTGAGATAGAAGCCAATAATTCAATTTATAATCAAGAAAAACCGGAGTTTTCATCGTTGGAGGAAAACTTAGAATTCCTTTCAAAAAATAAAAACTATACTTCGGATATCGGAAAAGTGGTGGGCAAACATCAAGGTGCACATTATTTTACCGTTGGGCAACGCAAAGGATTGAATGTTGGTGGAACAAAAGAAGGTTTATTTGTACTCGAAACTAATGTAAAAACTAATATTATTTTTACAGGTCAAGGAGCAATTCATCCAGGATTATTTAAGAAAGTATTGTTTGTAGATCAATCCGAAGTACATTGGATTCGTGAGGATTTAGCTTTAAAAAATGGAGAAACAATGCAAGTAATGGCAAGAATTAGATACCGCCAGCCTTTGCAAAAAGCAACTTTACATCAATTTGAGAAAGGAATGTATGTAGTTTTCGATGAACCTCAATCGGCAATAACCTCAGGTCAATTTGTAGCATGGAATATTGGTGACGAATTAGTTGGTTCGGGAGTAATTTCGTAATTTGGCTTTTTATTTTAAATTAAAATTATGAAAAAATATATACTTTTTTTGTTCTTAATTTCTAACATTTTTTCTTTTTCTCAAGAAGATGCTTGGGTTTATTTCAAGGATAAACCCGATTTTCAGACATATTATAATAGTCCATTGCTCATGCTTTCGCAAAAGTCATTAGACAGACGAACAACTCAAAATATTCCTTTGGATATAAAGGACGTTCCTTTGTATCAACCCTATATCAACATTATTACAGCATCGACAGGAATTACTGTTATGGCAAAGTCTAAATGGTTAAACTCGCTTCACATTCGTGGAACACAAGCAGATATTAATGCTTTAAAACTATTGTCTTGTGTACAAAGTGTAAAATTTGCCAACAGAGCTTTGAATGCTAAATCAGCAATAATTTCTGAAGCAAAACCAACGCATCAAAATAAATTTAGCCCACAAACCACTTATACTTATGGAAGTTCCGGAACGCAAATCCAGCTGATAAAAGGGGATTATCTGCATCAACAAGGATATTCTGGTTCGGGAATGGTTATTGCTGTTCTTGATGCAGGTTTTCCGAGTGTAAATACCGCTGCGCCTTTTAACAAAATTAGAACCGGAAATCAGATTTTAGGAGGATATGATTTTACAAACCGAAACACCAATTTTTATACAGGAAATAATCATGGAACTCAGGTTTTATCAACCATAGGAGGTTTTGCAACCAATCTTGTTGGTACAGCTCCAGAGGCATCATTTTACCTTTATATTACCGAAGTTGCCGCTACCGAAAACCCTGTTGAGGAAAGTTATTGGGTCGAAGCAGCCGAAATGGCGGATTTTAACGGAGTAGATATTATAAGTTCATCATTAGGTTATTTAACTTTTGATAATACAAATTACGATTATACTTATAATGATACTAATGGAAACACATCCTTTATTAGCAGAGGTTGCGAAATAGCATTTAGTAGAGGAATTATTTGCGTAATCTCTGCAGGAAACGAAGGAGCAAATACCGAACCACATGTTGGTATGCCTGGAGATGCAGTAAGTGCGCTAACCATTGGATCGGTAACAAGTACAAAAGCTTATTCGTCATTTAGCTCCATTGGCCCATCAAAAGACGGTAGAGTAAAACCAGATGTTATGGCAATGGGAACCAATTCGGTTGTGTCCAATACTTCAGGAACAATTACTACAAATAGCGGAACTTCTTTTTCATGTCCAATTATGGCGGGAGCTGTAGCTTGTTTTTGGCAAGCTCCTGTAAATAGAAACAAAACCAATGCTCAAATTATCCAAATGATCAAAGCATCGTCTGATAGATTTGCATCGCCAACAAACCAATTTGGTTACGGAATTCCAAATTTTCAAACTGCTCTAACAACGGCACTTTCTACTTCGGAATTTGCAACAACAGTTTTTAGTTTGTATCCAAATCCTTCGGATAACGAAGTTACTTTATCGAATCCGGACAATTTAATTGGAGCTGCAATAAAATTTTATAATAATTTAGGACAGCTTGTTTTAGAAAGAAAAATAGAATCTCAATCTCAAAAAATTTCTTTACAATCACTAAATAATGGAATTTATTATTACAATATCGCTTCCGCTGAAAAAACTTTATACGGAAAATTGATTAAAAACTAATTTTATTTCTACTTTTTTAAAATTTATAAATCTTCGAATTCTTTTTTCTAAATGAATAAAATAACAAAGCTTTTCAATATAAAATACCCAATTATTCAAGGAGGAATGATCTGGAATTCGGGTTACAAATTAGCCAGCGCAGTTAGTAATTCGGGTGGTTTAGGGCTAATTGGAGCAGGATCTATGTATCCAGAAGTTTTGCGAGAACATATCCAGAAATGCAAAAAAGCAACCAATAAACCCTTTGGTGTAAATGTTCCCATGTTGTACCCAAATATTGAGGAAATTATGAAAATTTTGGTTGAGGAGGAAGTAAAAATTGTATTTACATCGGCAGGAAATCCCAAAACTTGGACAAAATTCCTAAAAGACAATAATATTACTGTAGTTCACG
This sequence comes from Bacteroidota bacterium, assembly GCA_043783485.1. GTDB lineage: Bacteria > Bacteroidota > Bacteroidia > Flavobacteriales > Flavobacteriaceae > Flavobacterium. Next base: position 36,205 of record JAYVZI010000006.1, on the reverse strand, counting down.
TTGTTAGTAGTAGCAAATTTGCATTAAAAGCACAAGAAGCTGGAGTAGATGCAGTAGTTGCCGAAGGTTTCGAAGCCGGCGGTCACAACGGTCGTGAGGAAACAACAACTTTAACTTTGATTCCAATGGTCAAAGAGCAAATAAAAATCCCACTAATTGCCGCTGGAGGAATTGCAACAGGTCGCGGAATGCTAGCAGCAATGGTACTTGGTGCCGATGCAGTGCAAATGGGAAGTCGTTTTGCAGCATCCGAAGAAAGTTCTGCTCATGCAGATTTCAAAAAAACAATTTTGGAAACAAAAGAAGGCGATACACAATTAACACTGAAAGAGTTAGCGCCAGTAAGGTTGATAAAAAATAAATTTTATCATGATCTTCAGGAATTATATTCTAAAAATCCGAGTGTTGATGATCTTACAAATTTACTTGGAAAACGCCGTGCAAAACGAGGCATGTTCGAAGGAGATTTAATCGAAGGAGAATTAGAAATTGGACAAATTGCAGGATTAATTCATGAGGTTTTACCAGTCGAAAAAATTATTCAAAATGTAATGAATGAGTTCGAAATAGCAAGAATCGAAATCGGTAAATTAGAAATATAAATAGTATTTTTGAAAAAATATTTAAATAAAATGACAAAATTGAAAACTGTTTTAGTAATACTTTTCATGATTATTGGGCTGCAAAATTCTTATAGTCAAAACTATAGATTTAAAACCACATCAGTTTCTGTATCTGAAAAAACTAATAAAGGTACTTGGGAAAAATGGTCTAAAGCGCAAAATGTAAACCTAATTGTTACACTCGATACTAAAAAAGATAGAGTTGTGGTGTATTCTCAAATTATTCAATTATTCGAAATTTTAGAATATACAGACGAAAAAACAACTCCTACCGAAGATACTATATCGTTTGTTTGCAAAAATAATGATGGCGAAGACTGCACGGTTTCTATCATTACCAGAAAAAATCAAGGTAACAGAAAACAGCTTTACATCACCTACGATGATAGAATTTTGAATTACAATATCGTAAATTTTAAGTAAATTATTTTTTTATTCGGACTTGCATTGCATATTCATATGTATCTAAATCTATGAAAGAAATTTTTTCTGGATTAACAAATGACAAGTAATTTTTCAGTTTTTCTTCAGTAAATCTCTGCGACAAGAAACCTTCTCGAGTTGCTGTAAATGTATCTTTTTGGCTCGTAATTACCATCATTCCCATTTTTAGATATGATTTTTCCTGTTTTTTTCGTGTACTTTCGTTGTCTTTATAACAAGCTCCAATTACAATTTCACCATCTGGATTTAGTAAATTATAAGCACCATAAAAAATGGTTTCAAATTTTTCATTCCTAGATAAATCCAATTTCTGATTCGATTTTTCATAATTAGCAAAATCAAAATCATCGGGATAAAAATTCCCTGCTGTAAACCAAGTGGTGATGATTAAATCATATTTTTTATTCCAATTTGATAAATCCGTTGCGTCTATAAAATAGGCATAAACTTTATCATCAATATTTAAATCCTTAACAATTTGGTTCGATAAATTTACGCACGCTTGCGCATTATCGGTTCCGTCGTATTTTTCAATCATATTCCAAATCTCTTCAATTCCGCTTAAATGTTTCGCAATTCGGGCATTTCCAATTCCAATGTCTAAAATACTAATTGGACTTTTCTTTTTTATAAATAATTGCGTTATTATTTTTTTAAGCTCCACAAATTCAGACCATTGCGCTTGTAATAATTCTTCGGATAAATAATTTTCATCAAAAGATTTCTGAAAAGTGTTTTCGTTATCATACATTTTCATTGTAGAAAATATTTAAAATTACAATCAAATTTAGAAATTATATTTAAAACATTATGGTATTTATTTAAGATTTTCATCACATTGATTTCGAATCTAATTTGTAAATTTGTAAAAATTAAAAAAAATATGAAAAAGTTATTTTTGTTTTTGGCATTTATTTCAATGATGAATAGTAATGCTCAAAAACGCCCAAAATTAGTTGTGGGAATTGTAGTAGATCAAATGAAAATGGAATATTTATATCGTTTTTCGGATGATTTTACAGAAAATGGTTTCAAAAGATTGATGAATAACGGATATACTTTTCAGAACATGCATTTTAATTATATGCCAACTTATACAGGACCAGGACATGCATCAATTTATACTGGAACAACGCCATCAACCCACGGAATTGTTGGTAATGATTGGTTTAATCGATCTACGGGAAAAGATATGTATTGCACTGATGATGCCGCTGTAAAAACCATTGGTGACGGAACGGATAAAGAAGGAGCAATGTCTCCAAAAAACTTGTTAAGCACCACAATTACTGATGAGTTGCGATTAGAAACCAATTTTAAAGGAAAAGTAATAGGGATTAGTTTGAAGGATCGTGGCGCTATTTTGCCAGCTGGACATTTCGCCAATTGGGCATTTTGGTACAGCAAAACTGGGGCATTTATTTCGAGCACTTTTTATGGAGAAAAATTACCAGATTGGGTAACGGATTTCAATATAGAAAAAAGTTTTATGAACTACATAAATAAAGGTTGGGATTTGTACAAACCAGCTGCAACTTATAACGAAAGCCTTGCAGACGACAATCCATACGAAGGAAAACTAAATGGAGCCAAACCAATTTTGCCTTACAATCTAAAAGAAATGTTTGACAAAAACGATGCAGGAATCCTTCGAGGAACTCCATTTGGTAACAATTATTTAGCCGATTTTGCCAAAAAAGCTATCGAAAAAGAATCTTTAGGAAAAGATGATATTACCGATTTTTTGACCGTGAGTTTTTCATCTACAGATTATGTTGGGCATAATTTTGGACCAAGATCTGTAGAATTGCAAGATACTTATTTACGTTTGGATCAGACAATTGCTGACTTTTTAGTTTATTTGGATAAAACTGTAGGAAAGGATAATTATTTGCTTTTCCTAACGGCAGATCATGCTGGAGCTGAGAATGTTACTTATCTAAAAGACAATAAATTAAATGTTACAAACATAGTTTCAAAAGATTTTAAAACTGCGTTAAAAGATTTTTCGGTAGCAACTTTTGGAGAAAGTTTAGTATTGGATTATTCTAATTTTAATGTTTTTTTTAATAGAATAATCATCAAAAATAAAGGTCTAGATTTATCTAAAGTAAAACAAAGCTTTAAGGAATTTTTGATGACACAAGAATCTATAAAAAGAGTTTACACCGAAGAAGAGATTCTTGGTTCGACTGAGAATGATTTTTATCTTAATTTTATTGCAAAAGGCTATGATCCCAAACAAAACGGCGATTTAGTAATCCTAAACAAGCCTGGATATATTGAATATCAAGGAACTGGAACTTCGCACGGAACGCCATATAGTTATGATACGCATGTGCCTTGTATTTTTTATGGTTGGAATATCAAAAAAGGGGAAACCCACGACCGAAAAGTAATTACAGAAATTGCTCCAACATTGGCTCAAAAACTAAAAATTCCTTTTCCTAACGGAACCGAAAGTAATGTTTTGACTGAGGTTTTGAATAAGTAACATTTTCTCTTTAAATAAAAAAATCACGAATTATTAAATGTAATTCGTGATTTTTTTTTTGCTTTAAATATTTGGTTTTAATTTAAACCTCAATCATAATTTGATTTTTTAGCAAATCATCAAAAGTTTCTCGCTCCCGAATTAGAAATGCTTTTCCGTCATTCCACAAAACTTCTGCGGGTTTGTATCTCGAATTATAATTAGACGACATCGAGAAACAATAGGCGCCAGCATTCCGAAAACATAGGATATCGCCTTCAGTAATTTCATGAATTCGGCGGTTGTTGGCAAAAGTATCCGTTTCGCAAATGTAACCCACAACGGTGTAAAATCGCTCTTTGCCTTTTAGATTCGAAATATTTTCGATATGATGCTGAGAACCATATAGCATTGGTCGGATTAAGTGATTAAAACCGCTGTCAATCCCAGCAAAAACTGTAGATGTTGTTTGTTTTACCACATTTACTTTGGCTAAGAAAAATCCAGCTTCGCTCACCAAAAATTTTCCGGGCTCAAAAGCCAAGGTCAATTCTCGACCATATTCTTTCTCGAAAGCAAGGAATCTTTTGGATAATTTTCTGCCCAATTCCTCGATATTTGTTTCGATATCTCCTTTTTTATATGGGACTTTAAACCCGCTACCAAAATCCAAAAAATCTAATGTTTTGAAGTTTTTTGCAGCATCAAAAAGGATTTCGGCAGCATAAAGAAAAACCTCGATGTCCAAAATATCGGAACCCGTATGCATGTGAATTCCGTTGATGTGCATTTTTGTATTTTCTACAATTCGCAAAACATGTGGAATTTGATAGATAGAAATCCCAAATTTACTATCAATGTGCCCAACCGAAATATTGTCGTTTCCGCCAGCCATAACATGCGGATTGATGCGAATGCAAACTGGTATATTTGGATATTTGGTTCCAAATTGTTCTAAAATTGATAGGTTATCAATGTTAATTTGAACGCCCATATGAGCCACTTCTTCGATTTCTTCGAAAGAAACGCCGTTTGGAGTAAAGATTATTTGTTGCGGATCAAAGCCTGCGTGTATTCCTAGTCGAACTTCCTGAATTGAAACGGTATCAAGTCCCGAACCCATTTGTTTGAGTATTTGCAAAATAGATATATTGGACAATGCTTTTACGGCATAATTTATACGAAGGTTTTCTACTTTTGCGAATGCATTTTTTAGTCGATTGTATTGAAATTGAATTTTTTGCGCATCGTAAACGTATAAAGGACTTCCGAAATTTTCGGACAATTGAAGTAAATCTTTTGGCTGCATTTTTTTATTTTTTTACAAAGTTATTATTCTTTTATCACTTCTGCCAATAAACAACAAAGTATAACAATTTATAACATATTGTTGTATTTATAACAATTTTGAAATAAAAAAAAGCCCAAATAATTTTCATCATAAGGGCTTTTTGAACAAATCAACCAAACTTAAACTAACTATTTTTATTCTTTATTTTCTTTTTTGTTTTCGTCTAACATTTTTTCTTTTTTCTCCGCAATCATTGCTTTAGAACCATCTTTTTTGAAATAATAGTAATGATCATCAGAGTCAGAATCATCCGAATTATCGTTGTTATGATAATCATTATTATGACCGTTATTGTTGCGATAATCATGATCGTTGTAGGCGTAACCATAGTTTCTGTAACCTTTTACGCTACCGTAAATATCTACAATCTGACCATAACGATTGTAAACAATTTGTAAACCACCAACTTGAGAAAGCGCATATCGATTGTACCTCATAAAAACACTACCAATTCTGCTTACACGATCTGTGTAATCGTAGTTTATAAAAGTGTTTCCGATTCGGCGGATTCGACCAAAACTGTCTCGCTCGATTTTTACTCCAAAATTTTCTTGATGGCGATTTGCATTTACATCCGCGCCTCTACGACCTGCAGTTTTGTAATAATAATCACCTTGACTATCATCTGGACGAGTATTAAAATCGAATTCTCCGTTTGAGAACACAAAAAATTCAATGCCTCTTTCTGTAAAGTGAATTGGCTCATTTTCATCGAAACGAACATTCATTTTGTAATTCTCATCAGAAAGATTGATTATTTCTGAAGCGTTCGCTACACTTCCAACCAGGAAAATACTAGCTACTAAAAGGGTAATTTTTTTCATAATCAATAAGTATTAAATTTTTTTGCTTACTCTTTCGATTTTCGGCTTTTTCGAATTAGAAATAAATCTAATTATATTGTACATTCCAAATTGCGTGCCAAAGTCTTTAAGTTTATTGTTAATGAATTTGTAATCTTCTAAAAAATCTTATATTTGTATCATAAATCCTAACGAAATGAAGCCAATAATTGCATTAATATTATTTTTGTTTTTCTCCAATTTTTCAAATTCTCAGAGTTATGTTCCTGCTTATGGAGCCATTGTTGGGCAAGTTTCGCAAACTAATGTTACAACAAACCTTACCGAATATGAAGGTTTAGGGGTTAAATCGAGAGGGTCTGTAGCTATAGGAAATACAGTTACTTGGCTAAAAAATAAATATTTAAGTTATGGATATACCGCTGCACAAATGGTAGAGGATTCCTATACTTATTCTGGATCTACCACTGCAGTTAAGAATTTGATTTTAACGAAAGTTGGAAACCTTTATCCAAATACTTATGTAATTATTTGCGGACATTATGATTCTTATAATATCAGTAATACAGGATCTAAAGGAACAAATGACAACGGAAGCGGATTAGCATCTATCCTTGAAGTGGCTCGTTTGTTGCAAAATGTACAAACGGATTATTCTATAAAATTTATCAATTTTAGTGGAGAAGAGGAAGGTTTGTACGGAAGTAAACATTTTGTATCTGCCGTAGTAAATGGTACAACTCCAAAAATGAATATTAAATTGGTTTTAAACATCGATGAAGTTGGTGGTGTTGCAGGTATGACTAACGATACTGTAACTTGCGAAAAAGATACGAACGGAACTCCATCTACAAATAATGCTGCATCAGTAACATTTACGAATGAGCTTATTGCTTGTGTAGGATTATATTCTCCATTAAAGACTTTTTTAGATAGAGCTTATGCGTCTGATTATGAGCCGTTTCAGACAAATAATGAAGTAATTACAGGTCTTTTTGAAACTAACGAAACTACACACAAACACACTGCAACGGATTTACTAATTTATATGGATCCAGTTTACAACTATAATGTGGCAAAAGTTGCAGTAGGAGCAATGTTACATTTTTCGGGGGCAAATACATTGGCAAACGAAAGTTTTGAGAATGATTTTCAGATTAGATTTTTCCCAAATCCGTCTAAAGATATTTTGAATATAAACTCCGGAAATTTAACCGAAAATAATTATACTTTCTCGTTGATTGATATTCTTGGGAAAACTATTTTTTCTAAAAATATTCAGAACGCAAAACAACTAGAACAAATAGATATTTCTGGCTTTAACAAAGGAATGTATTTGGGTGTTTTAGAAACTTCTAAAAACAGAATTACCAAAAAAATAGTTATTGAGTAATTTTATAATTTTTCTTTTAGATATTTCCCCGTAATCGATTTTTTGTTTTTTGCCACTTCTTCAGGAGTTCCAAAAGCTAAAATTTGTCCGCCGTTTTCTCCGCCTTCAGGACCAAGATCTATAACGTGATCGGCACATTTTATCAAATCTAAATTGTGCTCAATAACAATAATCGAATGTCCTTTATCGATCAAAGCATCAAACGAAGCCAATAATTTCTTGATGTCATGAAAATGTAAACCCGTTGTCGGTTCATCAAAAACAAACAAAGCTTTTTCTTTTGTAGTTCCTTTTACAAGAAAAGAAGCCAGTTTTATACGTTGCGCTTCGCCGCCCGAAAGTGTCGATGAGGATTGCCCTAATTGCACATATCCGAGACCAACATCTTGCAAAGGTTGTAATTTTTGAACAATTTTAGTTTGGTTATTTTCCTTAAAAAATGCCACAGCATCATCGATAGTAGAAGTCAATAATTCGTAAATGTTTTTTCCTGCAAACGAAATTTCGAGCACTTCTTTCTGAAAACGTTTTCCGTTACAAGCATCGCAAGGCAAGGAAACGTCTGCCATGAAAACCATTTCTACGTTTATAGAACCTTCGCCTTTGCAAACTTCGCAGCGACCAGCATCGACATTAAAAGAGAAATGTTTGGCTTGATAACCTCTAATTTTTGATAGTTTTTCTTTGGCATACAATTCTCTAATATCGTCGTAAGCTTTTATGTAAGTAACAGGATTGGATCGAGAACTGCGCCCAATTGGGTTTTGATCAACGTATTCGATATGCTGTATTTTATGATAGTAGCCACGCATATCGCTAAATTGTCCTGCTTTTTCGCCAACGCCATCTATCTTTTTTTGCATGGCTGGAAACAATATTTTTTTGACTAATGTACTTTTTCCAGAACCCGAAACACCAGTAATTACAGTTAAAACTTCTAATGGGAATTTGACATCTACATTTTGAAGATTATTTTCTCGTGCACCAAGAATTTCGATATAATTAGACCATTTTCTGCGGATTCTTGGTGTTTTTATTTCCAATTCGCCATTCAGATATTTTGCGGTTAATGAATCCGACTTTAATATTTCATCAAAAGTGCCTTGAGCGACTAACTCGCCACCAAAAGTTCCAGCTTCGGGCCCAATATCTATAATCATATCGGCTTGTTTCATGATATCTTCGTCGTGCTCAACAACAATAACGGTGTTGCCTAAATCTCGAAGTGAAAGCAATACTTTTATGAGTTTTTCGGTATCTTTTGGGTGCAAACCAATACTTGGTTCGTCCAGAATATACATGGAGCCAACCAAGGAGCTTCCTAGCGATGTTGCTAAATTAATACGTTGTGATTCTCCACCAGAGAGCGTTGCGGAATTTCTATTTAAAGTTAAATAATCCAAACCAACTTCGCTCAAGAAATCCAATCTGTTTTTTATTTCTATTAATAATCGTTTGGCAACAACTTGATCATAATCGGAAAGTTTTAAATCTTGAAAAAAAGGAATCAATTTTTTTATAGGCAAATCGACCAAATCCGAAACCGTTTTTCCATCAAATTTCACGTAGGAAGCTTCTATTCGTAATCGTTTTCCTTTGCAGGAATGGCATTTTGTTTTTCCGCGATAACGCGAAAGCATGACACGATTTTGAATTTTATAATTTTTGGATTCCAGTTCTTTAAAGAAATCATTTAAACCTTGAAAGTAACTATTTCCGTTCCAAACCAGTTCTTTTTGTTCCTCCGAAAGCTCAAAATAAGGTTTATGAATCGGAAAATCGAACTTGTATGCCTTGTTTACCAACTCATCTCGATACCAACCCATACTTTCGCCGCGCCAAGGAAAAATCGCGTTTTCGTAGATAGATAAAGTTGTATTTGGGATGACTAACTCCTCATCTATTCCAATAATATTTCCGTAACCATCGCAAACAGGGCAAGCTCCGTAAGGATTATTAAAACTGAATAAATGAACGTTTGGTTCCAGAAAAGTAATGCCATCAAGCTCAAAATTATTACTAAAAGGAATTCGTTTTTTGGTTTCTAAATCTTGTAAAAAGCATTCGCCTTTTCCTTCAAAAAAAGCAGTTTGCACCGCATCTGACAATCTGTTATAAAAATCTTCGTCATCGCTAACCACAATTCGATCAATAATAAGTAGGATTTCTTTGTGTTTTTTTAATATTAATGTTTCCTCTAAACGAACCATTTCGTTATCGACCAAAATTCTGGCAAAACCTTGTTGCAAAAGCACTTTTAGTTTGTCTTCCATTTTGCGACCTTCTTCAAGATGAATAGGCGAGAGAAGCAACCATTTACTATCAATTGCAAACGTTTTTACCTCATTTACCACATCGGTAACGGTATCTTTTTTGACTTCTTTTCCAGAAATTGGAGAAAAAGTTTTTCCAATCCGAGCAAAAAGTAATTTTAGGTAATCAAATATTTCTGTCGATGTTCCTACTGTTGAACGTGCATTTGTGGTATTTACTTTCTGCTCGATAGCAATTGCAGGTGCGATTCCTTTTATATATTCTACTTTTGGTTTATCCAATCGTCCAAGAAATTGTCTGGCATAGGATGAAAGACTTTCTACATATCTGCGCTGTCCTTCGGCATACAAAGTATCGAACGCCAAAGATGATTTTCCTGAGCCAGAAAGTCCAGTAATTACTACCAATTTATTACGCGGAATAGCAACATCAAGGTTTTTTAGGTTGTGAATTTGAGCACCTTTTATAATAATATTTTTCTTGGGTTCGAGTTTAGAAAGATCTGGTCTAATCATAGTAAAATTTGAATAATCGCAAAGATAATCAATTATCGAATGAGTTCATTAATACAACGATTGACAAATTAGTGTTAAAGTTGAGATTTTTCATTTTTTGATTTTGATAAATAATTAAGGATAATTTTTAGTTATTGTCAATTTTCTACAAAATTTTTTGTGATTTTTATTTTATGATTAAAATTTATTTACGCAAACGAAATAGTTGTACAATACATTACCACAACATTGTAGTTTTTTGATTTAAAATTAATTTTATTAAATAATTCAAAAACCCTTAATAAACACTGGTTTTACTGATTATTTTTAATTAAAAAAAGATATAACAATTGGTATAGTTAATATATACTTGATTTTAAATTTCTATCATTAATTGTAGATTACATTTGAGTTAATAAAACATTATAAAATTATGAAAAAAATTACTATTACTATTTTTCTGATGATTTTTTCATTAGGATTTTCACAAAATGCTCCCATCAGTTTTGAAAGTGGAGGATATGGAGCTTCCTGGACTTGGACAACTTTTGAGAATCCAACTACTCCAGCTCCGCCAATGGTTATTTTAGCAAATCCTTTTCCGTCGGGAATTAATACCTCGAGTACGGTTGCTAAATTAACTCCTTTAGTTGGAAGTCCCAGTTATGCTGGAGTTGAATCACTTCATGGTGCATCGATTGGGAATTTTTCATTAAATGCATCAAATTGTACCGTGAAAATTATGGTTTACAAATCTGTAATTAGCGATGTTGGAATTAAATTTGCAACTTCGGCAGGAGCCTCTTTTGGAGAAGTAAAAGTTGCAAATACAGTCATAAACCAATGGCAAGAATTAACTTTCGATTTTTCTAGTCAAATTCAAGCTTCAAATCCATTTGTTTACGATCAAATCATAGTTTTTCCTGATTTTCAGGCTCGAACTACAGATAATGTTTGTTATTTTGATAATATTACTTTTTCGACACAAATTGCCGCTCCAAGTGGACCAACAGTTGCTGCTCCAATCCCAACAAGACTGTCTGGAAATGTAATTTCGATGTTTAGTAATACTTACCCAAATGTAGCAGTAAATACTTGGCTAACCAGTTGGTCAGCTGGATCGCTTACGGACATGCTAATTGTTGGAAATGACACCAAAAAATATTCTAATGTTAATTTTGTAGGCATTGAAACTGTTGGTGCAAATTTAATAAATGCATCAACAATGACTTATTTTCATGTAGATGCTTGGACGCCAAACATGACCGCTTTTAGAATAAAATTAGTAGATTTTGGAGCCGATGCAGGTTATGGCGGAGGAGATGATAAAGAGCATGAACTCTCGTTTACCCCAGCATTAAGCGGTTGGAATAGTTATGATATTCCAATATCAGATTTTGCTGGTTTAATAACTAGAGGACACATTGCACAATTAATATTTTCTGGGAATCCGTCTGGATCTGGAACAGTTTATATAGATAATGTTTATTTTAGTAATGTTGCTTTAGGAATTGCAAATTTCGAAAAATCTAATTTGAAAGTTTATCCAAACCCAGCATCAGATATCTTGAATATTGAAGCTAATTCGAACATTGATAATATTGCAATTTATAATTTGTTAGGTCAAGAAGTCATGAGTAAATTCCCTAAAAAACAAATAGAATTGCTTGATATTTCCAAGTTCAAATCTGGTGTTTATATTGTAAAAATAAAAATAGAAGGAATTACATCAGATTCCCGAATTATAAAAAAATAAATTCTTCAGAAAAAGCATTTCCGTAATTAGAAATGCTTTTTTTTTGTTTTTTAATTCCAAAAAGTCAATTTATTTTCAATTATTTATATCTTTATATTTAATATTGATTAATTCCTAAAACCTACAATGTTTACAATTAAGTTCCCGAAACAATTTTTGTTTTTATTGATTTCTTATTTAAGTCTTGGGCAGGAATTGCCACCAATTGTCAAATATTCCTCGTCAAGTTACGGAGCAGGAAACCAAAATTGGATGATAGCTCAGGACAAAAGTAATTTTATTTATTTTGCAAATAACGAGGGTTTACTTGAGTTTAACGGGTCTAATTGGACACTTTATCCATCGCCAAACGAAACAATTATTAGGGCTGTAAAAGTGATTGACAACAAGATTTTTACAGGTTCTTACATGGAATTTGGGTATTGGATAAAAAAAAATGATGGGCAACTCAAATACACATCGCTTAGCAAACTTATAAAAAGCAAAATTCAAGACGATGAACAGTTTTGGAACATTCTGAGTTATGACCAATGGGTTGTTTTTCAGTCCTTAAGTAGGATTTATATTTACAATACTAAATCTAATAGTTTTAATATTATTTCTCCTAAAAGTAATATTGTAAAATCGTTTAGAACGGCAAATTCTATATATTATCAAACTATAAACGAAGGTCTTTTTGAAATAGAAAACGGAAATAGCAAGCTGGTTTGTAGTAATTTAACGCTGCAAAACAATAAAATTGTTAATGTTTTTTCTAATGATGAAGGATTACTAATAGAAACTCAGTATAACGGTTTTTTTAAATTATTTGGCACAAATTTTTCTAAATTCATAACCGATTCGGGCTCGGAATTTGCCTCAAATAGCGTTTATTGTAGTCAAATGCTATCAGACGGAAGTTTTGCAATTGGAACGGTTTCTAACGGCGTTTTTATTTTATCCAAAGACGGAAAAGTAAAATATCATATTACTCAAAACCGAGGATTAAGCAACAATACCGTTTTGTCATTGTTCGAAGATGATGATAAAAATCTCTGGATTGGGTTGGATAATGGTATAAATTGCATCAATTTACAATCGCAAGTTCGAACTTTTTCGGACGATACTGGAATTTTCGGAACGGTTTACGCATCGATTTTACATGCAGGAAAATTGTACATTGGAACCAATCAAGGGCTTTTCTTTAAAGAGTTTCAAAGCAATCAAGATTTCAAATTTATTCCCGGAACAAAAGGACAAGTTTGGTCGTTGTTCGAAAACGATGGAACACTTTTTTGCGGTCATGATTCGGGAACTTTTATTGTAGAAAACGGTACTGCAAAAAATATTTTTTATCAATCTGGAACTTGGAAATTCGAAGCGGTTCCCAATCATAAAAACTTATTATTACAAGGGAATTATTATGGAATTTCGGTTTTAGAAAAAATAAATAATCAATGGATTTTCCGAAACAAAATTTCTGGATTTGATTATTCATCTAAATATTTTGCAATTACAAATGCGCTCCAAGTTTATGTAAGCCATGAATATAAAGGAATTTTTAGGTTTCAATTGGATAATAATTTCTTAAAAACCAATACTTTCCAGACGGTCGAATCTCCCAAAAAAGGAAAAAATGCAAGTTTAGCAAAATACAATAATGAAATTTATTATGCCTATAAAGATGGAATTTTCAAACTAAACAAAAAAACCAATCAATTCGAGAAAGACAAACTATTGAGTTCTATTTTCGAAAAAGGAGAATATACTTCTGGTAAATTGATTATTGATAAATCTAATAAAATTTGGCTTTTTTCTAAAAGTTACATACACTATTTTACGCTAAATAAACTAAGTTACGAATTGAAGCAAAACGTAATCCCAATTCCTTCATCCCTTACAAACTCTATGTTGGGTTACGAAAATATTTCCCAATTATCCAATTCGGTTTATCTTATAGGAACTACCGATGGTTATTATACGATAAATATTAACGATTTGAGTTTCAAAAATTATTCGGTTTCAATATCTAATATTGGAGTAAATAAACTCAACGAAAAAGCACAGAATTTTTCTATAAAAGAAGACGGAAATTTCAAGTACGATCAAAATAACATTACAATTAGTTATACTGTTCCCGAATATGACAAATATATTAATGCAGAATATCAGTATTTATTAGAAGGAATTCAGGATCAATGGAGCGAATGGAGTTCGAAATCAACAGTAAATTTCAAGAATCTTTCTCCTGGAGATTATAAGTTTAAAGTTAAAGCAAAAATTGCAAATTCCTTGCCAGAAAACATTGCAGTATATTCGTTTACGGTTTCAAAACCTTGGTATTTTACTAATTTTGCTGTTTTTTTCTATTTTATTTCCATGTTAATTGGTGCTTATTTTGTAAACAAAACGTATCAGAATTATTATTCAAAACAACGTGAAAAACTCATCGAGGAAAATAATTTGTTGTTAGAAATAAAAGAACTTGAGAATTCGCAACAACTCATGAAAGTTCAAAACGATCAATTATCTCAAGACGTAGATACAAAAAATAGAGAATTGGCAGTTTCCACGATGAGCTTAATTAAGAAAAACGAATTATTATCATTAATAAAGGAAGATTTAAAAAACACTTCGGATGATGGTAACAAAAATATCAAATCTGTAATCTCAACCATCAACAAAAATATTTCTGAGGAAGATACTTGGAACATTTTCAAAGAAGCTTTTGATAATGCCGATAAAGATTTCCTAAAGAAAGTAAAAATGGCTCATCCATCATTAACTCCAAATGATCTTAGACTTTGCGCTTACCTCAGATTAAACCTTTCCTCTAAAGAGGTAGCGCCATTAATTAGCATTTCGGTACGCAGTGTTGAGATAAAACGATATCGTTTGCGTAAAAAAATGGATTTATCTCACGAACAAGGACTTGTAGAGTATATTTTGTCGTTTTAATTAAAGGTAAAATGGTTTGTAAAACCATACATTACCACAACATTAATATTCTTCACAACCTATTTTTGATGTGTTTTGCGAATTATTGAATTTTTATTTTCATAAAAAAAGCAATGATTTTTTGCATATTTCCTAAGATTCTTGCTTTTTGTTGCAGTTGTATGTTTTTTGTTGAGGTTATTTTTATTTTTTTAACAGCACTTCCATTTAATTTTATAATTCAATAAAAAACAAAAAACTATGAAGCCTAAATTATTACTAATTGCTTTCATTTTATTTTCTTCCATTGGATATTCCCAACTTATAGAAATTAGAGGAAAGATTGTAGATGCAACTACTGGAATATCTTTACCAGGAGTAAACATAAAACAAAAAAATTCGAACAATAACGTTTCTTCGGATATAGATGGAAATTTTGTTTTTTCTAATCTTAATTCTGGATCTACAATTGTTTTTAGTTTTATTGGTTACAAGAACTTCGAATTAAAAGCAACTAAATCCGAAAAAATAAACGTTTCTTTAAACGAAGATACCAAATCGTTAGAAGAAGTAGTTGTTTTGGGATATTCCTCAAAAAAGAAAAAAGATATTACTGGTGCAGTTGCCGTTTTGTCTGGTAAAACCATTCAGGAAATTAGACCAATAAAAGTAGAACAAGCATTGCAAGGAACTGTTTCGGGTGTTACCGTAACTTCTGGCTCTGGTTCACCTGGAGCTGGACTAAACATCAGAATTAGAGGTATTGGAACAAATGGAGTATCAAGTGCAACAGTTTTAATTGACGGAAGTGCAGGAGATTTGAGTGTTTTAAATCCAGATGATATTGATAATATTGTAATTCTAAAAGATGCTCAGGCGGCAATTTATGGAACACTTGGCGCCAACGGAATTATTCTTGTAAATACAAAACAAGGAAAGAAAAATTCTAAAACCAAAGTTTCTTTCAATAATTACACTGGTTTTCAGGAAACCACAAAAGAGTTAAATTTACTTAACGCCACAGAATATGCACTTTTGCTCAACGAAAGTTATGCAAATGGGGGACAGGCTTTACCTTACACAAATGTTTCTGGACTTGGATCGGGAACAAATTGGCAGAAAGAAGTTTTTAATAAAGCACCAATTATCAATAGTGATTTTACAGTTTCTGGCGGTTCAGACAAAATTACTTATGCATTAAGCGCATCAGATCTTAAGCAAGAAGGAATTATTGGACAAGCCAAATCGGGTTTCAAACGCAACACGGCTCGTTTGGCTCTAGGAATTGATTTGTCTCCAAAGTTCAAAGCGCAAACCAACTTTATTTACACGTATATTAACAGAAAAAGTTTAAACGAAAATGGTTTAGGGTCTGTTTTATTCAACGCTATAAACGTGCCTTCTGTGCTTTCTACTCGAGATCTGAACGGAAATTACACTTTAGTCCCTAATACGCCAGGTTACGGGATTGAAGTTATCAATCCTTTGGCTCAAATCGAAAATACATATAATGATTATGATTTAAAAAAATTAAACGGAAATTTAAAACTGACTTACGATGTGGTTAAGAATTTAAAAATAACATCGAGAATGGGCTTTAATACATCAAACAGTAATGGAAAAGTTTTTAATAAAAAGCTAAGTTATGGTGGAAAAGTTTTTGATGTAGCCAGAAGCAGCGTTTCTCAAAATAAAGTAAATGATAACGATTATACTTTCGATTTATTTGGAGAATATGAGAAAACATTTTTCGAAAATCATAAAATAAAAGCAACAGTTGGAACAACCGTTTACAAGCAATTTGGTTCTGGTCTTTTTGCAACAGGTTATGATGTCCCTAATAATTCTTGGGATTATGCTGATATTCAATTGGCACAAGGAATAGGTGCTGCAAGTGCAGTTGGTTCCTACAAATATGACGAACGCAGATTATCTCATTTTGCATTTTTAGATTACAGTTATAAAGGTAAATATCTAATTTCTGGAACTATTCGTCGTGATTTATCCACAAAATTTGGTCCTAACAAAAGAGTTGCATTTTTTCCTGGAGTAACTGCTGGTTGGTTGGTTACCGAGGAAAGTTTCTTAAAGAAGTCAGATTTTTTAAATTTCTTAAAAATAAGAGGAAGTTACGGAGTCTTAGGTAACGACCAAATTGGAAATAACCGTTATATTGGCTCTTTAACAAATACTTCAACTTATGTTCTTGACGGAAATTTAGTAAACGGAACTGCAATCGGAGTATTACCAAATCCAAATATTCAATGGGAGGAAGCCAAAAAATTAGATGTAGGTTTTGATTTAAAAATTTTAAATGAAAAAATTGACATTACTGCTGATTATTTCGATGAAAACAGAGCAAATTTATTACTTGAAAATGTTCCAGTTTCAGGGATTACGGGTGTAGGAGCACCGGGTTCTGGCGCACCAACAGTAAATGCTGGGAAAGTAAACAACAAAGGGATAGAGTTTGCCATAAACTACAAAGACAAATTATCCAAAAATTTCAATTTTGGTATTGGTTACAACATTACAAAACTAAAAAATGAAGTGCTACAAGTAAATAACTCAACAGGATATCAAGAAGGTGGAGCTTTTGGTGTTGGACAACCTAGTCCTTCAAGAATGCAAGTAGGTCACTCAATTGGTTATTTTTATGGATTGCAACAAGTGGGAATATTCCAGAATCAAACAGAAATTAATGCCGCACCAAGTCAATCTGGTCTTGGATCAGCTACTGCGCCCGGGGATATTAGATTTAAAGATGTAAACGGTGACGGAAAAATTGACTTGAATGACCGTACCGAAATTGGTAAGCCAATCGCAGATATTACAATGGGATTAAACATTTCGTTGAATTATAAAAACCTTGATTTCATTGCTTATTCCTATGCATCAATTGGAAATGATATGGTAAGAAACTACGAAAGAATTTCATCAGATCTTAATAAATCGAATTACGTTTTAGGTCGTTGGACTGGCGAGGGAACAAGTAATACAGTTCCAAGGGTAACAACTGGAGCCACAAATAATACTTTATTTTCGAGTTATTATGTTGAGGATGCTTCTTTTTTAAGAATTCAAAATGTGCAACTCGGATATACTTTAAACAAAAACGTTTCCGAAAAAATTGGTATTAGTAAACTCAGATTTTACACTGCTGTAAACAACGTTTACACTTTTACCAAATACCGTGGTTATGATCCAGCTGCAACTTCTGGAGCTGCTATTGGTGGGGGTATTGATTATGGTTTTTATCCAACGCCAAGAATCTATATGTTTGGAATTAATTTAAATTTTTAATTAAAAAAAATGAAAAAGTATATTATAAAAACAATTTCTATAATTGTAATTCTAGCGACAACAACTATTTCTTGTACTGATAGTTTTGTGGAGCGTGAGCCAGTTTATGCAATCGATTCCGAAAATTATTTTAATTCTGAGCAAGATTATCGAGACGCACTAAATGGTGCATACGGATTATTGCACGCCTCCTATATTAATGTTTTGCTTGGCGAAATCGCATCGGACAATACATTATCTGGCGGAGAAAGTGCAAATGATACTCCCGGGATTCAGCAAATAGATGAAATGACTCATGTGGTTTCCAATGCGAATCTAAAAAACATTTGGGATTGGATGTTTGCAGGAGTAAACAGAACCAATTATATTTTGGAATTCAAAGACAAAACCGATTTTGTCGGAAAAAATCAAGTTATTGCGGAAACAAGATTTCTAAGAGCCTATTACAACTTTGAATTGGTAAAATGGTTTGGACCTATTCCTTTAAGTGGAGACAAACGTTTTCAACTTAATGACGAAAAAACAATACCAAGATCATCTGTGTCCGATGTTTATGCTGTTATAGAATCAGATTTGCTTTTTGCAATCGATAACCTAAGCGCAGTTCCATCACAAACAGGGAGAGCGACTAAAGGAGCAGCGCAAGCATTGCTAGGAAAAGCTTATTTATATCAAAACAAATATGTTTTAGCATCAAATGTTTTAGAACAAGTTATAACATCAAATACGTATTCTTTAGTAACCAATTACAATTCTATTTTCGAAAATGCAGGAGAAAATGGTCCAGAATCGGTGTTCGAAGTACAATATACAGATGCTGAAGGAGCAAGTTTTGATTGTTTGCAATGCAGCCAAGGAAATGTTGCAGTAGGGTTTAGTGGGGTTAGAAGTTACTCTGGACCATTATTCGACTCAGGTTACAGTTTTAACGTTCCCACTCAAGAAGCAGCTAATGCTTTCGAAGTAGGTGATTTGAGAAAGGATGTTACAATTCTTGATATTGTTGCTTTTGCTGCTGCAAATTCAGGTTACAATAGTGGAGCGGGAGTAACTTACGGAACAGGATACAAAAACACTGGTTTTTTTAATAGGAAATATTTACCGAGACAAGGCGATGCAAATATTGGTGACCAAAACCTTACTAACCCAAACAATTATAGATCAATCAGATATTCAGATGTTTTACTAATGGCTGCCGAGGCTTATAATCGTGGCGGAATAGATGATGCAAAAGCAAGAACATATCTTAACTTAGTTCGTCGTCGCGCTTTTGGAGATTTAACCCATGACATTTCCGCATCTGGTGCAACACTAACCGATTACATTTGGGCAGAAAGAAGAGTAGAATTAATGGGAGAAGGACACCGTTTTTTCGACTTAGTTAGAACAGGAAAAGCAGCTCAAAAAATAACAGGTTTTACTGCCAACAAAAACGAATTATTCCCAGTCCCAAATGAAGAAATTCAGTTTTCTAATGGCAATTGGCAACAAAATCAAGGATATTAAAAAATAATTATTATGAAAAAAATACAAATCTTTATCAGTCTTTTCGTTCTAACATTTATTTCAGGATGTTCTAACGATGGCAGTAACATCAATTTAGATGATGTAAACGCACCTACAACAATATCTGCATTAACTACAATTAAACAGGATAATTCTGGAATGGTAACCTTTACGCCACGTGGCGAAGGAGTTACAGAGTATGAAATATATTTTGGAGATGCAACCGTTGCACCAGCAATTGTATATCCAGGGGAAACAACATCTCATAAATATGCCGAAGGAGTTTTTCAAGCAAAAATTGTTGGCGTTGCTATAAATGGTAGTAAAACAACACAAACACAAGAATTAACAGTTTCGTTTTTAGCTCCAACCAATTTAGTTCCAGAAATTACTATTGGAACAAACCGAGGAATAACCGTAAAAGCAACAGCAAATTTAGAAACTTTTTTCCAAGTTTATTTTGGCGAAAATCCTGCAGAAGTTCCTGTAGATTTCATCGAAGGTCAAGTTGTATCTCATACATATGCAGCTTCGGGAACCTATCAAGTAAGAATAGTTGCACTAAGCGGAGGAGCAGCTACAACAGAAATTACTCAAAGCGTAGTTATTACTAATTTACAACCAGCACCAAACCCTACTATTCCAGCATCTAATGTTATTTCATTATTTAGTGGTGTTTATACAAATGTACCAGTAGATACTTGGAGAACATCATGGTCTCAAGCAACTCTTACTGATGTAGATATTAATGGAAATGCAACTAAAAAATACAGCGGTCTAAATTTTGTTGGAATCGAAACCACTGCACCAATGATTGATGCCACTGCAATGACTTATTTTCATACAGATGTTTGGTCATCAGATTTTACGGAATTTAAAGTAAAATTAGTCGATTTTGGAGCAAATGCCGCTTATGGCGGAGGAGACGATGTTGAGCATGAAATTACAATTTCAAATCCTACTAAAGAAGCTTGGGTAAGTTTAGATTTGCCATTAAGCAGTTTTACAGGACTTACCACTCGTGCTCATATTGCCCAGCTTATATATGTTGGTGCACCAGCAGGTAACAATACGGTTTATATTGATAATGTTTATTTTTATAATCTAAATGCTACGCTAACAACACCAGCACCAACTCCAACTTTGCCTCAAGCTAATGTAATTTCGATGTTTAGCAATGCTTATACAAATGTTCCCGTTGATACTTGGCGTACAAGTTGGTCAAGTGCAACTTTGCAAGATATTACCGTTGGCGGTAATGCAACAAAAAAATATAGCGCACTTGATTTTGTTGGTATAGAAACTACTTCATCTCCAATAAATGCAACGGCTATGACTCATTTTCATACGGATGTTTGGTCTTCGGATTTTACAACTTTTAAACTAAAATTAGTCGATTTTGGAGCCGATGGAGCTTATGGTGGAGGCGATGATAAAGAGCATGAAATTACTGTAAATTCTCCTGCAAAAGGATCGTGGATAAGTTTAGACATTCCGCTTAGCGATTTTACAGGACTTACAACTCGAGCTCACATCGAACAGCTTATTTATGTTGGCGCGCCAACTGGAAACAACACAGTTTATATAGATAATGTTTATTTCCATAATTAATCAAAAAACTATTCAAAATGAAAAATATTAATAGATTTTACTTATTTGTAATCACACTTTTATCATTATTTAGTTGCCAAGAAGATGATAAGTCTTTTGGAGCTTTAGATGCGCCAACAAACCTTCAGATAAATGTTGATATCATCGGAAAAACTGCTGCCGACCCTTTTGGTGATGGCTCAGGAAAAGTAAATTTTACAGCAACTGCCGATAATGCAATTTCCTATAAATATGTTTTTCCTGACGGAACAACTCAAAATGCACCAAACGGAATTTTTGAAAAAAGGTTTACAAAAGTTGGAGTAAACACCTACACAGTAACCGTAATTGCTACTGGAAAAGGTGGAGTTACAACAAATACAACCCTGGATGTTGAATTACTAAGTGATTTTACTGATCCAGAAGCGGTTGAGTTTTTATCAGGAAATAATACAACTGGAAAAAAATGGTATTGGGCACAATCCGAAGTTGGTCATTTAGGAGTAGGGCCAAATGTTCCTTACTCAGATCCAACTTTTGGTATGCAAAATCATTACCCTTCATTTTACGCAGCACCAGTAAAAGATAAGGCAAATACTTGTTTGTACAATAGTGTTATGACTTTTTCGTTGGTTGGAGAACAATTAAAACTAGCTTTAGACAATCAAAACGAAACTTATTTCAATGCAGGTCATGCCAATGTAGTAGGAGGAAGCGGTGGTACTGATCAATGTTATCCTTTCAATACCACAGGTCTAAAAACAGTTTTGCTTAGCCCTTCGGAATCGTATGTTTCTCAAAACCCAAATCACGCCACACAAACAAGAGGAACAGTATTGAATATTGCCGATGGTGGATTTATGGGTTATTATGTAGGAGCAACTTCCTACGAAATTTTATCATTAACCGCTAACAGAATGGTCGTTAGATGCATAGACAGCAACAATTCATTCCTTGCTTGGTATCATACTTTTACAACTACTTCACCAAATGTAGTTCCGGATGTTAATTATACAAACTTAGTTTTCTCGGATGAATTCAATACAAATGGAGTTCCAGATCCAGCCAAATGGTCTTTTAATACAGGAACTGGACAAAGTGGTTGGGGAAATGGCGAGGCTCAATATTACACCGATAGTCCAAATAACGTAACAGTAACTGGCGGAAATCTAAAAATTACTGCTATCAAAGAAAATTTTGGAGGAGCAGCATACACATCCTCGAGAATGGTTTCCGAAAACAAATTCGAATTCAAATACGGAAAAGTTGAGGTTAGAGCAAAACTCCCAACAGGAGCAGGAACTTGGCCAGCAATTTGGATGCTTGGTCAAAACTATGCAACTAACACTTGGCCCGCTTGTGGAGAAGTAGATATTATGGAACATATAGGAAATCAACAAAATGTAATTCATGGAACGCTCCATTATCCAGGAAATTCTGGAGGAAATGGAAATACCGGATCTACAACAATTAGCACAGCATCAACAAGTTTTCATAACTATTCTGTAGTTTGGAGCCCAACTGCTATAAAATTTTATGTAGACGATGTTTTGTATCACTCTGTTGCAAACACCGCGAGTTTACCATTTAATGCCGATTTTTTCTTGATTTTTAATGTTGCAATGGGTGGTAATTTTGGAGGAGCAATCGATCCTGCTTTTACTCAAGCATCAATGGAAATTGATTACGTAAGAGTTTATCAATAGTAATTTTATTTTAGTTATTTATCAATTTTCGGGCGAATTATTTTGTTTTAATTCTCCTGAAAATTGATTTTTTTTACAAATCTTTTTGAAAATCATAAAATGAAAAACCATCATCTAAAATATGGATTTATCATTGCAATAATTATTTGTTTTAGTTGCAATTCCTCAAAATCAGTTGTTCAATCAAATAGTAATAAATCAACTTTAGATTCAAGAGTCGATTCTATTCTAAAATTAATGACTTTAGAGGAAAAAGTTGGACAACTCAATCAATACAATGGTTTTTACGATATAACTGGCCCAACCCCAAAAGAAGGGCAAGCAGCCAAAAAATATCAGGACTTAAAAAACGGTTTAGTAGGATCAATGCTTAACGTAAAAGGAGTTAAGGAAGTTGCTGCAATCCAAAAAATCGCTGTCGAACAATCTCGTTTACACATTCCACTGCTTTTTGGTTTTGATGTTATTCATGGTTACAAAACCATAAGTCCAATTCCGCTAGCCGAAGCAGCAAGTTGGGACTTAGAAGCCATAAAAAAATCTGCACAATTAGCTGCCAACGAAGCCTCATCGGTTGGAATCAACTGGACATTTGCACCAATGGTCGATATTTCCCGCGATCCACGATGGGGAAGAGTTATGGAAGGCGCTGGCGAAGATCCATATCTTGGAAGTAAAATTGCTGTGGCTAGAATTCAAGGTTTTCAAGGAGATTTATCATCAAACAAAAATATTTTGGCTTGTGCCAAACATTTTGCTGGCTATGCTTTCGCAGAATCTGGTCGCGATTACAACACTGTCGATGTTAGCGAAGCCACTTTACAAAATACTATTTTTCCACCTTTCAAAGCTTCTTCAGATGCTGGAGTTCGAACGTTTATGAATTCTTTCAATGAATTAAATGGTATTCCGGCTACTGGAAACCAATATTTACAACGAAAAATACTAAAAGGCGATTGGAATTTTCAGGGTTTTGTAGTTTCAGATTGGGGATCAATAGGCGAAATGATTAATCATGGTTTTGCCAAAGACAACAAGCAAGCTGCCGAGATTGCTATAAATGCAGGTTCGGACATGGACATGGAATCCTACGCTTATTTAGCCCATTTATCTACTTTGGTAAAAGAAGGAAAAGTAAAAGAAAGCCTCATAGACGATGCTGTAAAACGCATTTTGAAAGTAAAATTCGAATTAGGATTATTCGAAAATCCATATAAATATTGCGATGAAAACCGCGAAAAAGCAACCGTCGGAAAACAAGAAATTCAAGATGGAGTTCTTGACGTTGCAAAAAAATCTATAGTTTTATTAAAAAACGAAAATGATTTACTTCCGTTAAAAAAATCCAATCAAAAAATAGCATTAATTGGCGCATTAGCAAACGATAAAACAAGCCCGTTAGGAAGCTGGCGAATAGGAGCAGACGATAACACCGCAATTTCTGTTCTGGAAGGTTTACAAAAGTACAAAGACAACCAATTAACTTACGTGAAAGGAGCTGATGTAACTGTTGGTAGAACCCAATTTGTTTGGGAAACCAAAATTAATACAACAGACAAAAGCGTATTTCCTGAAGCAATTGCAGCAGCAAAACAAGCCGACGTTGTAGTAATGGTTCTTGGCGAACATGGCCTAGAAACAGGCGAAGGTCGCAGCAGAACCGATTTGGGTTTGCCTGGCGTACAACAAGAATTATTAGAGGAAATATATAAAGTAAATCCCAATATTATTTTGGTGCTCAATAACGGTCGTCCGCTTGCAATCCCTTGGGCAGACGAGCATATTCCTGCTATTGTAGAGGCTTGGCAACTCGGGACTCAAAGCGGAAATGCTATTGCTCAAGTGCTTTACGGTGATTATAATCCTAGTGGAAAATTGCCAATGACTTTTCCAAGAAATGTAGGTCAAATCCCAATTTATTATAATTATAAAAATACAGGAAGACCAACTATGAATGAGCCAGAAAGTGTTTTTTGGTCGCATTATTCAGATCAAAAAAATACGCCTTTGTATCCGTTTGGTTATGGTTTGAGTTATTCTAAATTTGAATATTCGGATTTAAAACTCAATGCTAAATCGTTTTCTAAAAACGGAAAAATCGAAGTTTCTATTACAATAAAAAATACTGGAAAAGTTACAGGAAAAGAAGTGGTTCAAATGTACATTCGGGATTTAGTTGCCAGTATAACCAGACCAGTAAAAGAATTAAAAGATTTCGAAATGATTGAATTACAACCTAATGAATTAAAAACAGTTACATTTACAATCAACGAAAAAACCATCGAATTTTTCTCAGCTAATTCAAAATGGGAATCCGAAACTGGAGATTTCAAAGTTTTTGTAGGAACCAATTCTGCCAAAACTCTAGAAGAAAATTTTCAATTTACAAATTAATTTAAATGAAAAAGATAATAATATTTGCTTTAATTTCAATTCAAATTTGCGTTGCTCAAAAAGCAAAACGAAAGCTGGTTTGGCAAGAAAATTTTAACGGAACAACATTAAACCAAAAAGTTTGGAATTTCGAACTCGGTAACGGTTGCCCAAATATTTGTGGTTGGGGAAATAACGAAAAGGAAGTTTATACCAACAATAACCATCAAATTATTGATGGAAAACTAATAATTCGAGCCAAAAAAGAAGGCCAAGTTTACACATCAACCCGAATTACTACTAAGGACAAAAAACAATTTCAATACGGTCGAATAGAAGCCCGTGCAAAATTACCTTTAGGCAAAGGATTATGGCCGGCATTTTGGATGTTAGGTTCCAATATTTCGCAAGTGGGTTGGCCAAAATGTGGCGAAATAGATATCCTAGAATATGTTGGAAAAACGCCACACATTGCTTACACATCCTTGCACACGCAGGACAGTCACGGTGAAACTATAAATACAAAAAAAACAAATATCTCAAAACTCGAGGAAGGATTTCATCTTTACGCCATCGATTGGTCTAAGGACAAAATCGAATTTTTTATAGATAATAAATCCGTTTATACCTTTCAGCCAGAGCTAAAAAACGAAAATACTTGGCCTTACAATCAGCCTTTTTATTTTATTATAAATCTGGCTATTGGCGGAAATTTTGGAGGAGCCGATATTGATGATAATTTATTTCCTCAGGAATTCATAATCGATTACATAAAAGTCTATCAATAGCCATATTTTCATAAAAATGTAATCAATTTAGACTTTATTGTACAAAATATGTTAAAATTTTGTTTAACATTTGGATATTAAAAATAAATTAAGCAATATTTGGGTAATAATTAACAACAAAATAACTAAGCCTATATAATATAAAATTACTTTTAGAGAAACCCTCAAATTTTTATAATCACTAAAAAAGTAATTTTATGGCTAATGTTCAAATCCCAGACTCTTTATTGGTAAAAAGTTATGTAGCAGGAGACGAAAACGCTTTAGCTACGCTAATAAAAAGACATCAATCCAAAATTTATGGGTTTATATATTCCAAAATTCCAGACAGAGATGTTTGCGATGATGTTTTTCAGGATACTTTTATCAAGGTTATCAAAACCCTAAAATCCAATTCCTATAACGAGGAAGGCAAATTCCTGCCTTGGGTTATGCGAATTGCGCATAATTTGGTCATAGATCATTTCCGAAAAAACAAAAAAATGCCAATGTTTCGCGAAACAGAAGAATTTTCTATTTTTTCTATAATGTCCGATAATTCCATGACTATCGAAAGTAAAATGATAAGCGATCAAGTATCTTTAGATCTCAAAAAATTAATTCAGGAACTTCCAGAAGACCAAAAAGAAGTCCTCATGATGCGTATGTATCAGGATTTGAGTTTCAAGGAAATATCCGAATTAACAGGCGTTAGCATCAACACTGCATTGGGCAGAATGAGATATGCAATCCTTAATATTAGAAAAGTTATAGACAAACATCAAATTATTTTGACCAACTAACAATATTTAGAAACTTGCCACGTTATACATTAAACCTAAACAAATAACATGGCAAAAATTTACTCTAAAAAAATTGTATCGTCAAACAGCATGAAACCAAAAAAAGAAATAGTTTCTTTTTTATTAAATTACTCAAAAGCTTTGAGTTATATAAAAGTTGGTAACCTGAAAATCGAGACAATAGCAAACTAAAAAATCGCCACTACTTAGTGGCATTTTTTTTATAATATGCTCTCAAAACAACAGGTTTCCCTATAGTTTTAGTAATAATATCTTTTTCCAAATCCCAAGCTCGCGCAGGCGAATATTCCCGTCCGTACCAAATAATTTGCAAATGCAAATCGTTCCAAATCACCTCTGGAAACAATCGTTTAGCATCTTTTTCGGTCTGAATAACGTTTTTTCCGTTAGTCAAATTCCACCGATACATCAACCTATGAATGTGCGTATCTACCGGAAAAGCCGGAAAACCAAATGCCTGACTCATCACCACACTCGCCGTTTTGTGCCCAACAGCAGGCAATTCCTCGAGCGCCTCGAAACTTTGTGGAACTTCGCCACCATATTTATCAATCAAAATATGTGACAGACCATGAATTCCCTTCGATTTCATTGGCGACAAACCACACGGTCGAATAATTTCCTTAATCTCCTCGACACTCATTTTTACCATATCAAACGGATTATCTGCCCGAGCAAATAACAACGGCGTAATTTGGTTTACCCTAATATCCGTGCACTGCGCCGACAATAAAACCGCAATCAAAAGCGTGTAAGGATCCTTGTGATCCAACGGAATAGGAATCGACGGATATAAATCTTTTAACGTATTAATAACAAAAGTTGCACGTTCCTTTTTATTCATTTTTCACTAAATTTGAAATGTAAAAGTATAGTAATTTTAATCATGTGCCTAATCCAGCTTTACGTTCCAATTCCTACTGTTTTCGAGCCATTTTTCTTGAAAAAATAGGAGCTTCCGCTGGTCTCTCTATTTTTTCAAGAAAAATTAGCTCTCCAATCAGTAGGGATTTCCACTACAATCTGGGGCAGGAGCAATATTTTAAATTAAAAATTAAAAATTAAAAATTAAAAATCGAAAATAGAAAAAATTACTAATCTTAATTCTTTTTTCTTTTTTCTAAAACCAAAAACCAAAAACCCAACACTAAAAACCCAAAATCAAAAAAATGACAACACTAAAACAAGGCGACAAAGCACCCAATTTTTCAGCATTAGACCAAGACGGAAACCTACATAAACTCTCGGATTATTCTGGAAAGAAGCTTGTAGTTTTCTTTTACCCAAAAGCAAATACGCCAGGGTGCACCGCCGAAGCTTGCGATTTACGAGACAATTTCCAGAGATTCACATCAAACAATTATGCAATTCTTGGCGTAAGCGCGGATGCAGCAAAAGCACAACTCAAATTCAAAGAAAAATTCGATTTTCCATTTCCATTATTGGCCGATGAGGATAAAGCAGTTATAGAGGCTTTTGGAGTTTGGGGACCCAAAAAATTCATGGGAAAAGAGTACGACGGAATTCACAGAACCACGTTTATCATCAACGAAAACGGAATTATAGATGAAGTTATTTCGGATGTAAAAACCAAAGCGCATGCAGCACAAATTTTAAAATAAATCCTGTTAATCAAAAACTAAAAAAGCCAATAAAAATATTTTTATTGGCTTTTTAAATTTATAAATGATAACAAATTAATCTCTAGGATCTGTAAACGATTTCCAAAAACCATCCAGATAAATCATTTCGCCCAACTTGTATTCATATTTTCTTTTGTTGCTTTGCAAAATTCCGCGTTGTTCTGTACCAAGTAATCGATATTGTTTGTCCCAAAAACCAATTCGGTCTCTCTCTAGTTTTACAAAAACCAAACTTTCCAATTCATCTCTTCGAACAAGATTGTTTCTAAATTTCAAAAAAGCATCAAAATAAAAGGTATTAATTTTCTCGAAAGTAATATTCTGAGTTTTCATTTCAGTTGGAAATCCACGATAAACATAACCAATACGTTCCATAAATTCTTGCGAATATTTATCTAGGGAAATATCTTTGGTAAATTCCATTAGCAAATTATCGTCTTTTGTTTTTAGGATTTCTACAAATTTTCTGTAAGCTTCGTCTAATGTTTTATAACCTCTGGCTTCGGATTTTCGGTCTATTGGTTCTATTATCTTTCCTTGAAAATCGATATATCCAATTTTTCCATCGTTAAAAACAGCTGCTTTTCCGCCATAAAAACTTCCAACATTATCAAACCCAATATCAGATATTTTTTTTCCAATATTAGTATCTAGTATGTAATATTTATTATCAACTTTAGCTTTGTATCTGTCGTTTATATCTTCGATTTCATCATAAATAAAATCTGTGATTTTTTCATTTTTAAGATTTATCAATCCAAATTTACCAGCCTTAGAAGCTAAAATTAATGATTCTATATCTCGAGGTTTCATGAATGAAATGGTATCGTAATCAAGAGTTACGATTTTCTTGTTTTCGGCATTCACAATTCCGAATTTCGAGTTTTTCTTTACAATGTAATTGCCTTGAAAATAATCTGTAATATTTTCGTATTTTATTGGAATTCCAATTCTTTTGGTTTTCCCGTTATAAATTCCGACTTTGTTTTTACTGTTCTTTATCAGAATATCAAACGATGAATTTTCAGCCCAAAAATCATAAAATTCATTTATATTTTTGTTTTTTAAGGAAATTAATTTCCCTTTATCGTCATACAAATAGTACAAATTGTCTTTTTGGCAAATAAAACTTCCCGATGGATAACTTTCGATAACATCACTAAACTCCATTGGTATATTCCTTTTTGCTTTGTCAAAAAAGTAAATTCCTTGTTTTTTATCTTTCTCGTATTTAACATATTCCTTGTAAGTTTCAAGAAAATCGTATTGCGTGTCCAAAATGGTTTCGTAGTTGGCGTTAAGCAAACCTTTTTTGCCGTTTTGTGTAATTTTTACAACAAATTTCTTGTTATTTTGAAACTCGGAACCGTCTTGTGCATTGTTAATTTCGGCTTGCTCGTAAATCATAGGAACCACCATTTTATTGGCTTCGGAATTAAAAATTCCGTATTTTCCGTTTTTCATAACCTCAAAATAATTTTTTATCTTGTTAATTATAAAATCGTTATCAGGGGCAAGGACAATTTGCGAAGTGGAGTAGTTTTTTAAACCATATTTACCGTTTTCAGAAAAAATGGCAACACCGCTTGGCGTCTCGTAGACTGATTCAGGAGCAAAAACATCATTGCTTTCTTCGGATTGAGTTTCTCTAACTTCTGTTT
This sequence comes from Bacteroidota bacterium, assembly GCA_043783485.1. GTDB lineage: Bacteria > Bacteroidota > Bacteroidia > Flavobacteriales > Flavobacteriaceae > Flavobacterium. The sequence goes on along the minus strand of JAYVZI010000006.1, from coordinate 6,305 downwards.
GTGCAAAGCTTGCAAAAAAGCTAATTTGTAATAATAGGAATAAGGTTTTTTTGAACATTTTTATTTAAAAAGAAATTAATTGATATATTCCCTAATTATTCTCCACCAAAACTTTATTACTATCAAATCCAAACAAATGATGCTCCTTGATGAGTTCTGCAATTCCTTGAGGAAGCATTTTTTCCCAGCCTGTTTGTCCTTTGCTAATCATTTTTAGGACTTCGCGAGAAAATATTTTTAGGTTATTCGCATCAAAATCGGTAATGTCGATAACTTTTCCGTTGTAGGCAAAAAATTTGTATAATTCCTTCATTCGAGGATGTACTTTTAGGTTTTGGGAATTGATAACATTTCCGTTTTCGTCTTCCATTGGGTAAAGGAAAACTTTGAGATCTCTGTAAAATAATTTTCCAAAAGCTTCGAGAATTCCTCCACTCATGTGTCGGTAATATTTCTCGTCAAAAATATCTACCAGATTGTTTACACCCATTGCCAACCCCATACGCGCTTTGGTATAATTAGAAAAATATTCGACAACTTTGTAGTATTCTTGAAAATTAGAAATCATTACGGTTTGCCCAAGCGAACATAACAATTCCGCACGATCCATAAAATCTCTTTCGTCTATTTCCCCTTCGGAGCGTAAATTGGATAATGTAATTTCGAAAATTACCAATGTATTTTCTTCCTCGACTTTACTCTCTTGAAGAAACATTTTAAGCGATTTTTCGTACATATCCATGTTTACACTAGTAACAGGACGGAAACTTCCTCTTAGGGCTAGGATATTTTTTTTGTAAAGTATGGCAGCTGGCAAAATGTTATTTCCCTGAGGATCAAACATTACGGCATCGGTCATTCCGTTTTTTACCAATTGTAAACTCATTAATCGGTTGTCTACATCGGCAAAACGGGGACCAGAAAAGTTTATAGTATCAATTTCTAGTTGGTCTTTGTCGAGATGATCGTATAAATAACGCAATAATTTTTTTGGATCATTGTATTTATAGTAGGCACCATAAATTAGATTTACTCCAAGTATTCCAAGTGTTTCTTGCTGTAAACGCGCATCGGTTTCCTTAAAACGGATGTGTAATATTATTTCGTTATAGTCTTCGTCAGGCTCTATTTGATATCTTACTCCGACCCAACCGTGTCCTTTGAATTGTTTTGCAAAATCGATTGTAGCCACCGTATTGGCGTAGCTAAAAAACATTTTGCTAGGATGTTTGTCTCTTTTTAGTCTGTTTTCGATGAGTTCAACCTCGTGATCAAGCATCTTTTTTAGGCGACTTTCGGTTACATACCTACCATCTGTCTCAATTCCATAAATAGCATCGCTAAAATCCTTATCGTAGGCAGACATCGCCTTTGCGATAGTTCCAGACGATCCTCCAGATCTAAAAAAATGACGAACGGTTTCTTGTCCAGCACCAATTTCGGCAAAAGTTCCGTATATATTTTCGTTCAGGTTGATACGAAGCGCTTTGTCCTTTATAGAAGGAATTTGCTCAATTACTTTATCGCCTTTTAATTTTATTTCGGTATCCATTTTATATTTTAGATAAATAACATTGCAAAGTTAATAAAAATGGTACTTCATCAAAAGATAATTAAACCTATTTTTGTGTAATATTAAACAATAAGTATACCAAATGAAAGTTTATTTTCTTGGAACAGGAACTTCGCAAGGCATTCCGGTAATTGGCAACAGCGATCCGGTTTGCAAAAGCTTGGATAAAAAGGACAAACGATTGCGAGTTTCGGTTTGGATTTCATGCCATGATTTTTCGGTTGTAATAGATTGTGGTCCCGATTTTAGACAGCAAATGTTAGCTTCTAATTGCCCAAATATTGATGCTATTTTATTTACTCACGAACATTCCGATCATACGGCTGGAATTGATGATATTCGTCCTTTTAATTTCAAACAAAGGCAAGAAATCCCGATATTTGCTCATGAAAGAGTTATAAAAAATTTGCAAAAACGATTTGATTATGTTTTTGAAACCGAAAACAAATATCCAGGTGCGCCAAGTGTTGCCGTAAAAGAAGTTGTAAATAATCAGAGTTTTAAAATCAAAAATAAAAACATTATTCCTATTAATGCTTTACACGGAAATCTTCAGGTTTTTGGATACCGAATAGATGATTTTGCTTATTTGACAGATATAAAAACCATAGAAAAACAAGAAATTGATAAGCTAAAAAACACAAAAGTATTGGTTATTAATTGTTTGCATGAAAAACAACATCATTCGCATTTCAATTTGCAGGAAGCGCTAGATTTCATAACTTTGGTGCAACCAGAAATCACATATCTTACACATATTAGTTATACTTTTGGTTTTCATGAGGAAATTCAGAAACGATTGCCCGAAAATGTATTTTTGGCTTACGATAATTTACAAATCACCATTTAATTTAAAATAAAAAAATGAAAAAATCATTGTTACTTTACCTTTGCATTACTTCAGTTTTATTAAACATTTTTGCCTACATGTTTTATAGTGGAGAACTAAAACATGAACAAAAATTATATAAGAATCTTGATAAAAAAACTACGGATAGTTTAACCTCAATTTCCAATAAATTGGTCGATGCGGATTATTTTTCATTGGCAAATAACCAAAATGCACAAAATTATTTTGATAGTGATAATCCCGATAATTATGTCGATTATATAAAACTTATCCCAACCGTTACAAGCAAATTAATTGATTATAATGATGATCCAAAAGGAAATCCATACACCGGACAAGTACAACTTGGAGCTCGAAAATTTATAATCAACAAAGCAAAAGTGCTCAATCATCGTTGGGTTATTGCCGATTTTAGCGATGGCGAAATTTGGGGTGAAGTGCTCTTGAAATATTTTGTAAATCAAGACAAAACTATTTCTTTCGAAGTAATTCAATCTTTGTTATATCAGAAACAAATCGTTAAATAAAAACATTTATTCAGACAACCAATTCTTAAAATCATAAAAATTTTGTGGTGCAACTCCGTGACCAATCGGATATTCTTTATATACATTTTGGATTCCTAAATTATCCAAAAATGGTTTCGCTTTTCGTCCCCATTCCACAGGAACAACTTGATCTACGGTTCCGTGCGAAGTAAAAAATTTTAGGTTCGATAAATTATTTTTCAAATAATCGGGAACCAACATGTCTTGATTCAAATAGCCGCTCATAGCAACAACTCGTTGTACTTTTTCTGGATAGGAAAGTGCCACTGCATAACTCAAAATGCAACCTTGACTAAAACCAATTAATGTTACATTATTTTCATCAATAGCGTAATTTGCGGTTAATTCATCAATAAAATTAGCAACTAAATCTCGAGAAGTTTTGGCTTGCTCTAAGTCTGAAAATTTATTTTCGTCGGCATCAAAATTTATAGCATACCAAGCATAACTTCCGTATTGCATGTCATAGGGCGCACGTGCAGAAACTACATAATAATGATCTGGAAGTTCGCTGGCAAAGGAAAATAAATCTTCTTCGTTGCTGCCATATCCGTGAAGCAATAGCAATAATGGGTTTTTTTCTAGCTTTATTTTTGGTTCACGAACAACGTGATGTAGCGATAATTTCATTTTAAATTATATATTTTTAAACCATTTTTGGAACAAATTTCCCAAAAGTGGGAGCAAAGTTGTTTCGCCTTTTGCAGCAGTAAAAATTCCGTAAATTGTAAGAATTGATACAAAAATCCACATCGATGAAGCAATCATTATATTATTAAAATAGCTAATCGAAACGCCAAGAATAATAAACGTAATTGTTAATCCCAAACCTTGACGGATATGAAATGAAGCAAATTTATTTTTATTTTCTGAGTTCATCGACAGCGCAATTAATGGTCCAATAAATAAGATATAACTTATAATTGCTATTGTTTTTCCTTGGTTTATTTCTTGTTTTTCCATATTTTTTTAATCACAAAGTTTACTAATATTTTCACAAAGTTCACTAAGATTTTTTTTAATTTTTATTTTTTATGACCACTAAGTTCACCAAGATTTCAATAAAGTTCACAAATTTTAATTAAACTTGTGTTCTTAGTTCTAACTTTGTGTGCTTTGTGGTTAGATTACCAATTTCGAATTATTATAAATTCCGTAAGCTTTTCCATTCATTTTTTCGTTTAGAAAAGCCGAATTTTTAGACTTAGATTTGATGTTTTCTTTAGTAAAAATCCAATTTTCATTTGCATTAAATAATGATATATTCACAACTTGATTTTCGTTTATCGGATTTTCATGTATTCCAAAAACCGATTTTCCAAAAGTCAATTTTTCGATGATTTTTTCTAAATTTAAAATTGTCATTAAACTTCCAAAAGCAGATTCTAAGCCAATTGTTCCGTTTTTCGCCAAATCGAATTCCATTTTTTTATGCTCAATATCAACTGGATTGTGATCCGAAGTTATGATATCGATTGTATTATCTAAAATTCCTTCAAGTAATGCTTTTCGATCCATTTCAGTTCGTAAAGGTGGCGAAACTTTGAATCTTGTATCAAAATCATCGAGTTTTTCGTCCGTCATAATCAAATGATGCACCGCAACCGAACATGTTACTTGTAAACCTTTTGCTTTTGCTTCTCGAATTAAATCTACCGATTTTGAAGTTGAAATAGTAGGAATATGCAATTTTCCGCCAGTATATTCCAATAAAAATAAGTTTCTAGCAATTTGCAATTCTTCCGCCAAATTCGGAATTCCTTTCAAACCCAATCTTGTTGATACAATTCCTTCGTTGGCAATTCCGTTTCCTTTCAGGTTTTCGTCTTGCGAAAATGCTATAATTAATCCGTCGAAATCTTGAACATATTGCAAAGCAATTTTCATTAAATTCGGGTTTTCTATACTTTTATTGTAATCTCCAAAAGCAATTGCGCCTGCATTTTTCATATCGAAAAGTTCCGCCATATCTTTTCCATCGCTGTTTTTAGTCAATGCTCCAATTGGGAATAAATCGGTTGCAAAACCCAAAGCTTTGTTTTTTACAAAATTTATTTGCGATTGATTATCGATTATAGGAAACGAATTGGGTTGTAAACAAATGCCCGTAAATCCTGACTTTGCAGCAACATTTAAACCATTTGCAATTGTTTCTCGATCTTCGAATCCTGGTTCGCCAAAACATACACTTGTATCAAACCAACCTTGTGAAACGTGCAGATTTTCGAGATTTATTTCTTGTAGATTTTCAGAATTAGAAATATTTGAACCTATTTTTTCGAATTTCCCATCAACAATTTTTAAATCCACAATTTGATTATGAAAATTACTTTTAAGATCGATAATTTTGGCTTTACGGATAATTAGATTCATTTCACGAATTTTTGAATTAGCATTTCGAATATTAAAAATAACAATGCCAAAATTAAGAAAATTTTCCAAACATTGTTATCAGTTCTGTCAGAATGAATTTTTTCGAAAACACTACCAATCGAATCAATAATTTTAAAATCGGAAACAGCATTTTCATTGACTAAATCCAAATTACTTTCGGTTCTGGCATAATTAAAACTGATGTTTTTTAATAATTTATCTTTAGAAAATGCTCCAAAGTTACCAGCAATTTCTGGATTATCATTAAAAGTCATTTTTACTTTCGAATTCAAGATTTGCTGAGTTGGAACAAATTTTTGATCATTATTTTTGATTTCGACAATTTCGTCTTTTCCTAATAAAGCATCAATCACAAAAGGATTTTCGTTACCAATTGTTAAAGCATTTACACCAGATTTTTGACTATTTTGTGCCATTTTATAAAAAACAGGAACAATTAATGGTGAATTCTGAAAATTAGAATTTGTTTTGTTAATCGGCGCCGAAAAAACATAAACCGACGATAAATCATTTTGCATCGAAACCAAAAACGGACTTTGATCTTCGTAACTCAAAATGGCTCCAGAATTACTTTTTATTACAAATGAATTTCGTGTGTTTGGATATTGAAAATTATCAATTTTTTTCTCGAAAACCGAGGCAAATAATGGATGACTAAAATTGATTTTAGTAATAAGTTTCTCTGAATTTATTGAGTTTACATATTGAACCGAACCAAAATTGGCTAACAAACTATTCATATTTGCTGGCGAAGATTCTTGCGCAGGAATCACAATTACGCTTCCGCCTTTTTCGACAAATGCTTTCAAAGTTGTTTGCAATGCTTGTGGAATTTCTTTGAGTTCATTTAGAACAATTGCATCTTGTTTTTCTATGGAATTATAATCTAAACCGTTGATTTCTATATTTTTAAAATTAAATTCATCATTAGTATAAATTC
>JAYVZI010000005.1:0-16844 GCA_043783485.1 Bacteroidota bacterium | reverse complement strand
AGAATAGGTTTTATTAGTATATAATTTCTCCATTATTAAATGTGCATTTTGCAAATCATCAATAATTTCGAAAAGCGGAATAACATCTACCGTTGGATTTTTCCAGTCACATGATTTTAATAAAGCTAGCGTTTGTATGACATTAAGCGCACTTTCGTTATTGCTAATAATATATCTGTTTGCTCCAAATTCTCCATTTTGCTCCTGAATTTTTTTCATTGCATAAATGGATTCAATAGTAGATTTTGTAACTCCTACATTAAAATTTTCTGGTTTCAATTGCAAGTTAATATGCTCTAAAACTTCAATTTTCTGATTTTCTGATAAATTTTTATAGTTTTTAGGAAAAGCATTTAAATTGTTATTTCGATCAAAATCTATAATATCAACAAAAACTTTCTCATGAATTTTGCTGTTTTGTCGAATGTCTAAAGTTGCAAAATAAAATCCAAAAAGATTTACTTTACTAATCAAAGCCTCAAGATCATCCAGATAAAGCGATTGATGATTCGTGATTAATATTTGTTTTATTATATTTAGTTTATCTTTTAATTCCTGTAAACTTATAAAAATTTCGCCATTGGAATAAAAAACGGAACGGTAAAGTTTTAGTTCAATTTCAGTTATTAAAACATCTACATTATAGAAAGTTAGCTTGCGTTTAAGATTTCTAATTTCGTTGTAATAACACTTCAAAATAGAGGTTCTCAATCGGTCCGTAACTTTTAGTGTAATATCGGTTGTTACAAAAGGATTGCCGTCACGATCTCCTCCAGGCCAAAAACCAAAATTTATAATCGAATTTTTAGTTTCTTCTCGATTAAATATATTTTTATGCAAATACTGCATCATGTCGCCAGCCGTTTGGTAAAAAACGTTTTCCAGATACCAAATCAAACTTACTGCTTCGTCATAAGGAGTAGGTTTTTCTTTTTTTATAAAAGGCGTTTTTCCTAATTGAGCTAGTAATTTCTTGATTTGCAATAAATCATTTTTCCTAATCGCTTCGGTTAAATCTGTAATAATTCCAAGAACTGATCCTGGATAAAATTGCGTTGGATGCGCCGTTAATACGGTTCGGATATTGAAGTTTTCTAAAAAAAATTTTAGTTCTTCTATTTTTCCTTTTGCTTCGGCTTTTTCTTTAATATCTCGTAACGAACCTCTACCTTCCATATTATTGACTATCGGAAAGGCGGCGTCTTCGATTGCATCAAACAACACAATTTGGCGTTCGATATATTGAATAAAACTGAACATTAAGTCGATTTTATCGTTTTCTGATTTGTTGTCTAAAAATTTTAACGAAAATTGATCTATTATTTGCTTAGGATTTAGTTGATTTTTGAATCCGTTTTCGCAATTTTCTGCAAAAAAAGGCAATAAAGCTCCAGTATTATCAATAGAATCAAATGGCAAAGTAATAAAAACACTGTTATAAATATGGTATTTATAAAGTACGTTCTGATTGAACCGTTCGATTTTTGTTGGCGTGTACATGCAAAATCAAATTTATTAATAAAGTAACAAAAAAAAACCTTAAAATTACCTTAAGGTTTTAGATTTTTACTCAAAAAAGAATAAAATATTACATGTTTTTAAAGATAGTATGCATCAAACGTTTTTTGTCATTAATACTTTCTTCAAGGGAAATCATAGTTTCTGTTCTGTAAACACCCTCAATATCGTCGATCATAAAGATTACATCTTTAGCATGTTTGGTATCTTTTGCACGAATTTTACAAAAAATATTAAATTTTCCTGTTGTAACATGGGCAACAGTAACGAAAGGAATTTCGTTTATTCTTTGCAAAACAAACTTAGTTTGCGATGTGTTATTTAAGAAAACGCCTACATAAGCAATAAATGAATAGCCTAGTTTTTCATAATCCAAGGTTAATGATGAACCCATTATTATACCTGCATCTTCCATTTTCTTGACTCTAACATGAACTGTTCCGGCAGATATTAATAATTTTTTTGCAATATCTGTAAAAGGAACTCTAGTGTTGTCAATCAACATGTCCAAAATTTGGTGGTCTACTTCATCTAAACGAAACTTGCTCATATAATCTAATTTAATTGTGTTTATAATTGTAAAATCTCTCCATTTACAATTTGATATTTATTTCCTAATCTAAAATTAGCTTTTGCATTAATTTGGGGAATAAACCCATTTTCATCTTCATATAAAAGGTTTTCGGCATCTAATTCTAAATGTCCGAAAAAACCATCTAAATCATCAATCTTTTCGATGTAGGAATTAAATTGAATTTTTCCGTCAGACAATTCTTCCTTATATTGAGCTGCAAAGGTTATACTTTTTTTTGAGGAATCATAATTTATTTTAGAGTTTTTGCAAACAAAATCATAAAAAATGACTTTATTTTGAGAAATATTCAAATAATCATTAATTACGTTATCAACTATATCGTTTTCGTTAATATAATTACAACTAGCTAATAATGCGATGAATATAAACTTTCTGGTTTGCTCTCTTTCGTAATCCTCAGCAAAATGCCCTGCTTCGAACAGAATTGTCGGAACATCAAGCAGTTGAAAACTATCGCCAGCACAATTATTATTAAACGAATCATCAAAACGCCCCACTTGTCCGGGAATATAACGTTGTAAAACCAAATTCATTGCCACAATAACACTAACTGCCTTCATTCTTGTTGCATTATAGTCTCTATTTTCATTAAATGCTGGCGCTAAAAACGAAACTGTTGCAGGTTTTCCTGAATCTCCAACTCCATAAATAGTTCGTTGATCATGAAGATTGTAGCAATAATTGGGTTTAAAATCATCGAAAACTTGTTTTAATAATCGGCTCTCGGGTTGCGAAAAATCCTGAAAATCTCTGTTTAAATCAACATTATTAGCGTTTTCTCGTGTATAAAGTTTAGATCCGTCAGGATTTAGCATCGGAATACAGCAAAAAGTAAAGCTTTCCAGCAACGAAATTGCCAAATCCGAATCGTTTTTTAGGAGTTTCAAAAAATCAAAAAGCGCCTTTGTAGTCGTGCTTTCGTTTCCGTGCATTTGTGACCAAAGCAAAATTTTGGTTTTTCCGTTTCCGATTTTGTATCTATATATGGGTTTTCCTAGAACAGATTTTCCAATTATTGTTAGCTCATTATTTGTATTTAATAAGTTCAAAATAGGTTCTATATCGTCAAGAGTTATATATCTTCCATGAAGTTTTTGCTCTTTATTTTCAATGTAAATTTCTTCGTAATTCATAGCTTTTTAACTTATTACAAAAGTAAACATCTTTGTATTTACATTTGTAAACAAATAAATGTTTACAAATGTATATTAAATAGTTCAAAATTTAAAGCCTTTACATTGTTAATTTTGTTATTAGTATTAACATTTGTAATTATTAATTAAATTAATAATTTAATTGTTGTTTATCAATATTTTAAATAAATTTACTTATATAATTAATTTATATAAAATATTAAGTAGATTACAATTTACTTATGTAAATTAGCGTAATTCAATTGTTTTGTTTACATTTGTAATCTATTAATTTTAATTGATTAATTACAATGGTAAACACAGATGATTTCATCAAAAGATTAGAATTAATTCTGGATTATTACTCACTTTCTGCCTCAGGATTTGCAGATAAAATTGGGGTGCAACGATCTAGTATGTCTCACCTCCTTTCGGGAAGAAACAAACCAAGTTTGGATTTTATTCTAAAAATAATTTCTATTTTTCCAGAAGTAGATTTGTATTGGATTTTGAATGGAAAAGGAAATTTTCCAAAAACGGCAAATGCAAATATTACAAATTCGGATTTATTAAAAAATGAAAATAGCTCCACACCTATTTTAGAAACCAAAAATCAAGAAAATTTATTTTCGGAGCAAAATATAGATATTAATGAAAATCCAATATTCGAAAATAAAATTATTGAAAACAAAAATACCGCATTCTCATCCGGTAATGAAAATGAATCGAAAATTGAAAAAATAGTGATTTTTTATACAAATGGAACTTTCTCGGAATTCAACCCAAAATAAAAAAGTTAGATTTTTACATCATAACTATTTTCGGGAACTTTTCCTTTTACTCCTATAAAGTTACTTTCTAGAATTTTTATATCATTTTCGAAATTTCCTGACGGCAAAAATGGTTTTCCTAATTGTACAGATTTTTTACCAAAATTAAAAGCAACTGTAATTATAGGTACATTTGCTTTGAGCGCAATGTAATAAAATCCCGTTTTGAGTTCCGAAACTTTCTTGCGAGTTCCTTCTGGCGAAACAGCCAATCGAAAAATTTCACGACGCTTAAAAATTTCTGCAATTGCATCAACTTTATTCAATCCGCCTGCTCTGTCTAGTGGTTCGCCTCCCATATATCTAAAATAAGCGCCAAACGGAAACTTGAATAACTCTTTTTTGGCAACGTAACTCATATCTAATTCTGTAATTCCGCGCGTAAATATTCCGAGATAAAAATCGTGCCAACTCGTGTGAGGAATTACCATCATAACGCATTTTTTTATTTCTGGATCAATAGAACCTTCTATTTTCCAACCCATTAATTTAAAAAAAATCAATTTATAGAACCTCTTTTTCATTTGTAATAATTTGGTGCTAAATTAATATTATTCCTTTATTTTTGATGAAAATATTCTGCTATGTTCAAAAAATTTTTAAGTTTTCTAATTCCAATAAATATTTACAAGCAAAAATCATTACTTAGCAAATCTATTGAAGTTACTTGGGCAAATGGCGAGCTGGTTTTAGATACCGAAAACACAAATTATTCCTACGGAAGTTTGCAACGAATTCTTAGAAAAGGATTGCTTTATATAGGTCTCGAAAAAATAAAATCCATGCAAGAAATCCTAATTCTTGGTGTTGCTGGCGGAAGCGTAATTAAGACTTTGAGAAACGAAATTGGATATCAAGGAAAAATAACTGGAGTTGAAATTGATGCCGAAATTATTGAAATTGCAAATAAATATTTCGAATTAAGTAAAACCGAAAATCTTGAAATAATAATTGCTAATGCTGCTCAATTTGTTGAAGAAACTACAAAAAAATATGATTTAATAGTTATTGATATTTTTCAGGATAATATTATGCCAGAGTTTTTATTTGAGGAAAAGTTTATACAATCTGTTACTAGAAAATGAAAATGGAATAATTCTTTTTAACACGATGATTTTAAACAAAGAAAATGAATCTCGAAATCTCGAATTTATTTCGAAATTTAGAACTGAATATTCCGTAAATAAAATTCGAAATGTCGAAAAATTTAACGAATTGATTATTATTGAAAAAACAATATTATAATTTTTTTTTCGTTGTTTAATAAAAATAAACCTATGAAAAAGATAGCCATCGTATTTGTACTTTTTACTTTTGGATGCAACAAAAGTGATAATCCCGATAACCCAAATTTATTTTACAAAGACGAAATGCGAAATTTTGTAATTGGAATTAGTCAATATTCTAAAGCTATTAATCCAAATTTTGCAATTATTCCTCAAAACGGAATAGAATTGATTACAAATGATGGTGAAATTAATGGAAATCCGAGTTCCAATTATCTAAATGCAATAGATGGCCATGGGCAAGAAGACTTGTTTTACGGTTATGATATTGATGATCAGGCAACTAATGCTTCGGATTCTGATTATTTGAAATCCTATTTAAATAAATCTAAAGATTTTGGCAAAAAAATTCTCGTAACTGATTATTGTTCAACGCCTTCCAAAATGTCTAATTCGTATATTACAAATAGCTCGCTTAATTATATTTCCTTTGCAGCAAACCAACGGCAATTGAATAATATTCCAAATTTTCCTGCAACAATAACTAATCAAAATTCGAATATTATTACCAATCTTAGCCAAGCTCAAAACTTTTTGTATCTTATAAATACTGTAAATTATAGTACAAAATCCGAATTTATAAATGCTGTAAAAGCTACAAATTACGATGTTTTGATAACCGATTTTTATTTTAAAGATGGAATTGCTTTTACAAGTTCGGACGTAAATGAGCTAAAAATGAAAGCAAATGGAGGAAAACGAATGGTTATTTCGTATATATCTATTGGCGAAGCCGAAGATTATAGATATTATTGGAACCCAAGTTGGAATACTACAAAACCTGCTTGGATAGATGCCGTAAACCCAAATTGGCCAGGAAATTATAAAGTAAAATATTGGAATACCGAATGGAAAAATATTATTTATGGCAATAATTCATCGTATATAAAAAAAATATTAGATGCCAATTTTGATGGAGCTTATCTTGATATTATTGATGCATTTGAATTTTATGAAAATTAAAAATTAGAGCATCTTTCTGGCTTTTTCTAAATCTTCGATTGTGTCAATTCCTATTCCAATATGATTGGTTTCGACCATTTTTATGCGTTTTCCGAATTCTAAATATCTGAGTTGTTCTAATTTTTCCGAAGCTTCGAGGGATTTCATTGGCAAAGAATAAAAATCTAAAAGCGCTTGTTTGCGGAAAGCATAAATCCCAATATGCTGAAAATAGCGAACGCCAACATTTTTTTCTCTGGGAAACGGAATTACAGAACGGGAAAAATACAATGCAAAACCATTTTGATCCACTACAACTTTCACGTTATTTGGATTATTAATTTCGGATTCGTCATTTATTTCTCGCATTAATGAGGCAAGATCTACGGTTTTGTGTTCATCATTTTCGAAGATTTTTAACAAATCTATCAATGGTTCGGAGTTTACAAAAGGCTCGTCACCTTGCACGTTTACTACAATGTCGCAATCAATATTAGCAATGGCTTCTGCAATTCTATCGCTACCCGATTCGTGTTCTTTGATAGACATAATTGCCTTTCCTCCATTCGAAATTATTTCATTAAATATCAAATCAGAATCGGTTACAACAAAAACATCATCGAACAAATGAGTTGCAACAGTGGCTTGATAACTTCTTAAAATAACCGTTTTTCCTCCCAAATCCTGCATAAGTTTGGCAGGAAAACGAGTAGATGCGTAACGAGCGGGAATGACGGCGATGGTTTTCAAAATTGTATTTGGGTTTTGGTTATTTTTAAGAAATTAATTGATTGTTTTTTTGAATTTTTTATACAAAAAATAAACAATTCCGAGTAAAACAATTACTAATACAAAAGCTACAATTGGCATAAAAATAGCGAAAGCGCTCATTGCAGTTGCGGTTCCCGTCTCGGCAGTGGCAACAATCGGATTTCCTAATCCACCCGTTTTTACAGAGGATGCCAATCGGGTTACCGATGTCATTCCTTGCATTGCCGTTGCGGTTCCTCCTCCAGCTATTAGGGCTAAAATCCAAGTCATTTCTGGCGAAACATGCACTAATGTTGATGCCATTACGACCGTTCCTGCAATTGCGGCTAGTGGCGTTGCGATGGTGTCTAAAAGATTATCTACAAACGGAATATAATACCCAAAAATTTCGACAGCCGTAGCTATACCAAGTGTTATTAATGCTGGAATTCCTGCCAAAAAATGAAACGTAGCACTCAACTCAAAAAAATGAAAATAAGATGCCAAACTCATTGCAAACATGGGCAAAAACACTCTGAATCCAGATGCAGATGCAAGCCCAATTCCTAGAAAAACACTTAGTATTGTTGCTGTCATTTTAAGAGATTTAGATTATACTTTATCAAAATTTATCATCCAATGTATTCCGAATTTATCGGTAAACATTCCAAAATAAGCATTCCAAAAGGTATCTTGCATGGGCATTTTTATGACTCCATCCGCCGAAAGTCCGTTAAATAATTTGTCGGCTTCTTCTATACTTTTTGTGTTTATTGATAAGGAAACGTTTGATCCCATAATAACATCTCCAGATTGCGAGTTGGTATCGCTCCCCATTAAATCAAAATTTTCGGCAATTGGTAAAGTAACGTGCATTACTTTTTCACCGTCGGATTCGCTCATTTCTGGTCCGCCTTCTTTGTTCATATCTTTAAATCTTCCTAAATAAGGAATTTCGATTTCAAAAACGGACGAATAAAACAAAAATGCGGCTTCGCATGTTCCGTTAAAAACTAAATAAGGTCTAATATCTGCCATAATTTTTTAATTATTTTGACTTTGGTCTAATAGTATATTTACATTTAATTTATTTTGCCACAGATTAAAATATTAGAAGCATTTCTTCATTATAATAAAAGAATCTGTGCTAACCAGTGTAATCAGTGGCTTAAAAAAAAATATTTATTAGACTAAAGCCATTATTTTTATTAATATATTTATTTGAAAGTCAAAATTAGTAAACCTGTTAATATAAAACCAGCACCAAGACCAATTTTCCATGTAAAAGTTTCGTTCAAAATTAAAAAAGACAGTAATAACGTAATGATTATGCTGCCTTTATCGATTAATGCCACTTGCGAAACATTTCCAATTTTGATGGCTTTGTAATAAAAAATCCATGATAATGAAGTTGTAACTCCCGATATTGCGAGAAACATAATATCCGATTTTGTCAAATTTTTGAAATCTCTAGTCGATTGAAATGCTATTGCATTGACCCAAACCAACACAAAAACCACAATCGTTCGCACGGCTAAACCAGTATCGGAACTTACATTTTTTAGACCCATTTTGGCAATTACAGAAGTTAATCCTGCAAAAACCATCGATATTAAGGAAAAAGTTACCCAGTTTTTCATTTATTTTTAATTTAAGAAATTATTCCTCAAAATTTTCATCTTTAAAACCTATCAAATATAATTTGTCTTTTGCTCGCGTAATGGCTGTATAAAGCCAACGAATATAATCCCTATCGATGCCTTCCGGTAAATACGGTTGCTCTATAAAAACGGTGTTCCATTGTCCGCCTTGCGATTTATGACAGGTTATTGCGTAGGAAAACTTGACCTGCAATCCGTTGAAGAATTCATTTTCCTTAACCTTCTGAAATTTAGCATATTTGGTTGTCAAATGTTCATAATCCTTCATGACTTCCTCATACAATTTGTTGGATTGCTCGTAGGTTAATGATGGCGATTCGCTTTTTATAGTATCTAAAATCAATACGGTTTCAAACGGAATTTGGTTGGGATAATCGACCATTCGGATTTTGACTTTTGAAAAATTAAAACCGTACAATTCCTTGAAACTAAAAATTTCCAGCACCTCGATAATATCACCATTGGCAATAAAACCAGCTTCGTCTTTTTCTTTCAACCAAAAGTAATTATTTTTTACGACCATTAGGAAATCTCCAACCGAAAGTTCGTTTTCTTTAAACAAAATTTTAGATCTAATTTGCTCGTTATATTGATTGGCACGCTTATTAGAACGAACAATAAATGCTGTATCCTCGATAGAATAATTGCTGTAAGCCGAGTTAATCGCATCTTGAATATCGTAGCCATCAGTAAGCCTAATAATGTCTTTGAACCCTTTTAGTTTGAACTCGAAAGTGGTAATCATGCTTTCTTTCAGGATTTCCCGGAGCTCCGTTGCATTATACAAAATTCCAGATTTTTCGCCTTGTCGCATGACTTCATCTAGCTCTATCCAATCGACTTTTTTATCGTAATTAAGCTCTAAAGTATCGGTATTTAATGCTGGCGAAATATCCAAATTTATTGGTGGCAATTGGGCGGTATCTCCAAGTAAAATCATTTTACAATTTTCGCCACTATATATATATGAAATTAAATCATCGAGCAAGGATCCGTTTTCGTACATTTTACTTTCGTTATTAATATCCGAAATCATCGAAGCTTCATCGACAATAAAAATCGTGTTTTTATGCTTGTTTTGTTGCATCGTAAATGCCACTCCGCCTCCACTCGATTTTTTGGGAAAATATATTTTTTTGTGAATGGTAAATGCGGGTTTGTTGGAATAATTGGCAATAACTTTTGCCGCACGACCCGTTGGTGCAAGCAAAACATATTTTTTATTAATATCAATTAAGTTATTTACAATCGTAGAAATTACGGTAGTTTTCCCCGTTCCCGCATACCCTTTTAGCACAAAAATGGCGTCATTATTATTATTTGTAATAAATGTTGCAACTTTCTGAAAGAAAATATCTTGTTTTAATGTGGGTTGAAACGGAAAATTTCGGGTTAAAATACTGTAAAATTGTGCGGAACTCATTTAGAAAATGTTTGTTGCAAAGTAAGAATAAAAAATTGATTTTTGAAATTACCATTGATATTGATTTTGATTTTGTAGTTTTGCACCAATGACAAATATCGAAAACATAACCGAAAAAGTTTACAAAAAACTAGCCATTCAAGTTGCTATGAACGGACTTTCGTTTTGTTGTTTCGACACTTTGAACAATACCGTTTCGTATGTAAAAACTATCGATTTTGATATTATTAATAAAGATATTTCTACCGAAGATTTGTTTGCAGATGCGTTTAGAGAAAACCCGGAATTATCAGCAAAATACGATGAAATAGTGATTGTTCACAACAATAACCTTTCTACATTTGTGCCAAATGCCCTTTTTGACGAAGACTATTTGGGCAGTTATTTGCAATACAATACCAAGGTTTTCGAGACCGATTTTTTTGCTTTTGATGCCATCGAAAACTACGAAATAAACAATGTTTTTATTCCGTATGTAAACATTAATAATTTTTTTATTGACCAATTTGGAACCTTTGTTTACAAACATGCCAATAGCATTTTAGTCCAAAAATTATTGGATTTGTCAAAAAACAATGACGAGAAAAAAATGTTTGTTCACAAGAATTCTAGTCATTTTGAAATTATTGTTGTTCAAAACCAAAAATTATTATTGTTCAATTCCTTTGATTATAAAACGCCCGAAGATTTTATATATTACTTGCTTTTTACAGCCGAACAACTGAATTTAAACCCCGAAAATTTAACTCTAGAGTTGATAGGAAATATTCAGGAAAACGACGATTTTTTCAAAATTGCTTACAAATACATTCGCAATGTTTCCCTTTTTGATGTAAACGATTTGCGTTGGAACAATTACTTTTCGGAAGCCGAAAACAGAAACCATTTTATACTTTTTAACTCGTGAGAATAATCTCTGGAAAATACAAAGGTCGCCGAATTTCGCCACCAAAAAACCTGCCCGTTCGCCCAACGACTGACATGAGCAAGGAAGCATTGTTTAACGTGCTTAACAATCATTTTGAGTTTGGAGGACTAAAAGTCTTGGATTTATTTTCTGGAACTGGAAACATTAGCTACGAATTTGCCTCACGCGGAAGCGACAATATTACGAGTGTAGATGGCGATTTTGGATGCGTAAAATTCATTAAGCAAACCGCAACCGAATACGATTTTAATATTGCGGCCATAAAGAGCGATGTTTTTGCATTTATAGACAAATGCAAATCGAGTTACGACATTATTTTTGCCGATCCGCCGTATGCTTTAGACCAAAAAACATTCGATAAAATTGTAATTTCTATTTTCGAGCGAGAACTTTTGCAGGAAGATGGCATGATGGTAATCGAACATTCCAAATATACCAAGTTGGATCATTTAGTCAATTTTTCGTTCAAGAAAACGTATGGAGGCTCTATATTTTCTTTCTTTGAAATCGAAAATCTCGAAGATGAGGAAACCACGATCGAGGATGACGAAGTTGTAAGTTAAATTTTCATTAAAATATAAAAAAAAGCAGACCTATAAGCCGGGTTCTGTATCTGTTATAAAACAAATCCTTATCATTTATCTAGCCTTGCAATTACTCGCAAGATCCATCTTTCTACCCTTCGGCAACGAGCGAGAAGCCCTTAACTACCGATATACTTGAAATTTCACCGCATAGAGTTTACCTGGTTTCACTACAGCATTACCTGTACATACTTTCTGTTGCACTTGTCCTCGCTCAACTAATTGAACTGACGGGCGTTACCCGCTATGCCTCTCTGTGGTGTCCGGACTTTCCTCTCATTATTACTAACAAGCGATAAGGCGGTCTGCTGCTGCAAAAATAGTTTTTTTTGGAGCTATTCCCGCTATCCGTTGCAATCTTTTTTTTATACCTGACAGGTTTCAAAAACCTGTCAGGTATAAAACAAAGGATTTCAACTTCTATCGGGGCTAGGGTTTTTGTTTTCAAAAAAAAAATATTTTTAAAAATTTAAAATTATTTTTACAATTGAATTTGGTTTTTTGCATTTTCCTTTTATTGCATTTTTTACTTTTTTTTCATTCCTAATTTGGTTTATGAAATTTGAAATTCTAATTTTGTTATTGAATAAAATATTATCAAACAATTAGAAAAGTTTAATAAATGAGTCGTAATTACAAGTTGCGTAAAAGCTTTGTAAATTAATTAAAAAACCGCAGAAAAAATTATGCGTTTATTGGGTAAGAAATAATTTTGCTTGATGCAAATTACGCCAATAAACAGTTTGCAAAGTCAATATTGAGTCTACACCAATCTATAATACTTAATTTATAAAACAAAAATTATGGCATTACCAACAACCTTAAAAACACCTGACGTTTATATAGATGAGGTAAACGCATTTCCAAATTCTATTGTGGCTCTAGAAACAGCTATTCCTGCATTTATTGGATATACTGAGAAGTCCGAATATGGCGGTAAATCCTTAAAAAACAAACCCGTACGGATTAAAAATTTTACGGAATTCGAATTATTTTATGGTAATGGCTTCAAAACAATATACGATTTAAAAGCCGTAAAACCCGAAGAAATGCCACTGAATTATGATTTCAAATTAAACAATATAGCTTATGAACTTTCTGAGGAACCGGGCACAAAATTCAACCTCTTTGATTTGTTGAAATTCTTTTATCAAAACGGTGGCGGAAGTTGTTTCATTATTTCAATTGGCAGTTTTAAAGACTCAGATTCAGATATGCCTTTTACATCTATCGCTCCATTTCTTGAAGGAATAGAGCTGCTCAAAAAAGAAACCGAACCAACCCTGTTAGTGATTCCAGATGCGGTTTTGTTTAAACCAAACGATTGTTATAGCTTGCAAACACAAATGCTTGCTCATTGTGCTGAGCAAAAGAATAGAGTTGCTATTTTAGATATTTACAATGGTGATAAAGGACTGGATGACCTAAATTATAACCCGATAACATCATTTAGAGAAAAAGTAACCGACACTGAGTCATTGAAATTTGGAGCAGCTTATTATCCTTGGTTACATACTACAATCGTACAACCATCTGAAATAGATTATCGAAACTTAAACGACGATGGACGGAAAATGTTACATAATATTTGTATAAATTTAATAGATACATGGGAGGTTACCAAAAAACAAATGATTGTAAACTTATTAAGCAATTTAACTACTGACGTTACTGATGTTACAGATGAAAAGGCAAAAACAGTGTCAAATGCTTTGTCGGTAGCTGTTCCCGAATACAAAATAGTAATTAACCATATCTTAAAGAAAAAAAATCTATTGCCACCATCCGCCGCGATGGCTGGTATTTTTTCTTTGGTAGATTCAACACAAGGCGTTTGGAAAGCTCCAGCGAATGTTGCCGTAAGTAGTGTGGTTTCTCCCGCTGTTTTAGTTAATGCTGAACAACAAGAAGACTTAAATACACCTATCGATGGTAAAGCTATTTGTGCTATTAGGCATTTTATCGGTTTGGGAACAATGGTTTGGGGTGCAAGAACGCTTGATGCCAACAGCTTAGACTGGCGCTATATAAATGTGAGACGTACAATGATTATGTTAGAGCAGTCCATAAAATTGGCTGTTAGTGCTTATGTTTTTGAGCCAAATGTAAAAAACACTTGGGTAACTATTGAGGCAATGATTACCAATTTCCTAACCAATTTATGGAAATTGGGAGCGCTGGCTGGTGCTGTTCCAACCGATGCCTTTAGTGTTTCTGTTGGCTTAGGATCAACAATGACCGCTAATGATATACTCGAAGGTAAAATGAATATTGAGGTGAAAGTGGCAGTAACGCATCCAGCAGAATTTATTGTAATCACATTTCAACAACAACTGCAAAAATCATAAATTTTAAAAAATTTTAATTAAATAAAAAATAGCTTCATCGCAAACGGCGCATCAAAAGGGAGTGCAAACTTATGACCTATTCCTAAATTTTACTTTACAATAGTTTTAGGAGGAGGAATCCAAAATGCCTTATCCCGAACAAATCCTTAATTGAAGGGTTTGGAAATAAAAGCAATATGGAATTCCTAGAAAATAGGGAACAAAATAATATTTAGTAACAGTTTAAAGCAACTTATAAAAGTAAAAACAATCCTATAAATTTTGCTTTTCGCTTTCAATTTCAAAATTATAAATATACATTTGCAACAATGGAACAATTTGTAGTATCGGCAAGGAAATACCGCCCCCAAACGTTTAAAGACGTTGTTGGGCAACAAGCAATTACTAATACTTTGCTCAATGCTATCGAAACCAATCATTTGGCTTCTGCCCTATTGTTTACAGGACCTCGTGGTGTAGGAAAAACAACTTGCGCTAGGATTTTGGCACGAAAAATAAATCAGCCAGGATACGATGATCCAAACGAAGATTTTGCATTTAATGTTTTCGAACTCGATGCCGCATCAAACAATTCGGTAGACGATATTCGGAGTTTGATAGACCAAGTTCGAATCCCGCCACAAACAGGGAAATATAAAGTTTATATTATTGATGAGGTTCACATGTTATCATCAGCGGCTTTCAATGCTTTTTTGAAAACCCTCGAAGAACCACCAAAACATGCCATTTTTATATTGGCTACCACCGAAAAGCACAAAATTATTCCAACCATATTATCGCGTTGTCAGATTTTCGATTTTAAAAGAATTACGGTAAAAGATGCCAAGGAACATTTGGCGGAAGTTGCCGCTAACCAAGGCGTAATTTGCGAGGACGATGCTTTACATATTATTGCTCAAAAAGCCGATGGTGCCATGCGCGATGCATTATCTATTTTTGACAGAGTGGTTTCCTATTGCGGAAAAAACCTTACGCGCCAAGCAGTTACAGAGAATTTGAATGTTTTGGATTACGAAACTTATATTAATGTAACGGATTTAATCTTAGAAAATAAAATTCCCGAATTACTCATCTCGTATAACGAAATCTTGTCTAAAGGTTTTGATGGTCATCATTTTGTTTCTGGATTAGCAAGTCATTTCCGAGATTTATTAGTTTCAAAAACTCCAGCAACATTGTCATTATTAGAAGCTGGCGAACAAGCGCAAAAATTATACGCTACGCAATCTCAAATTGCAAGTCAAGATTTTTTACTTAAAGGAATAGAAATTGCAAACGATTGTGATCTTAAATACAAAGTTTCGCAAAATCAGCGCCTTTTAGTCGAACTTTGTTTAATGCAACTAGCCTCTATCACTCATGATGGAGAAAAAAAAAAGTTGAACAATATATAATTCCTCCTACTTATTTTAGGAATAACAATTATAGTATTGTTGAAAGTCATACTTCGAAAACAGAAATTAAAACCGAAAGTCCAGAAATAGTAATTTCGGATAATGGAATTCCTAATGTGATAGTTGAAGAAATTCCTGTTACACCAACTCCTGTTGAGCCCACTAAAATTATAGAAAAAACCGTTCAGCCAACAACTAATACAAGTTCGGAACCTAAAGTTTCGGCATTTTCGTTAGCGGGAATTCGGGCTAAAAAAGTGTTGCAGGAAAGCAATAAATCTATAATTAGAGACGAGGTTCATTTGCCAACCGAGGCATTTACAGAAACCGATATGTTGCTGCAATGGAATAAATATGCACAACGATTAAGCGATAAAGGGCATAAAATAATGGAATCGTTATTGTTACTAAACGATCCAAAACTAAACGGAACAATAATTACACACGAACTTCCTAACGAAGGCTCAAAAATTGATTTCGAAACCGAAAAAACCGAACTTTTAGGTTATTTACGCGGAAAATTACACAATCACGACATTGCAATTGATGTTGTTGTAAACGAAAAAGTGGAACAAAAATTTGCGTTTACAGATCAAGATAAATACAACCGACTCAATGAAATAAACCCGAATTTAGAGTTATTAAAACGTACTTTCGATTTAGGTTTTTAAACTTTTCCGTAATACATTGCCTTTACAATTCCGTCCGAAAGTCCAATTTTTGGGACATAAATATTTCTTGCTCCGCTCCATTTCATAGCATTAAGATAAACCCTCAAAGCTGGAATAATTACATCCGCGCGATCAGGATTTAATGCCAATTCTGCAATTCGTTGCTCATAAGTTAATGAACTTAAAAAAGTATATTGGGAATTCATGTAAATGTAGGACAAGGGTTTATCCTCATGTTTTCCTGACATTTTAAAGATTTTATTGATATTTCCGCCGGAACCAATCAAGGAAATATTTTCGTAATCCTCGGTATTAGTTTTTATCCATTTTTCGATTTCTTGCCAAACAATTTCGCTAACAACATCGTTTAGTAATCTTACAGTTCCTGCTTTGAATGATTTTGATGCCACAATTTTCCCGTTAGAGAACAACGAAAACTCCGTACTTCCTCCGCCAACATCTACATAAAGATAGGTTTGATCGGTTTTTAGAATATGATGCAAATCTGTCGATGCAATAATTGCTGCTTCTTTTTTGCCATCGATAATTTCGATTTTTACATCGGATTTTTTTTTAATTATTTCTACAACTTCTTTCCCATTGTAGGCTTCGCGCATTGCTGATGTGGCACATGCCATATATTTTTCGACTTTGTGAACCTTCATTAATAGTTTAAATGCTTTCATTGCATCGACCATTCGCTCAATATTTTCCTCAGTAATTTCGCCTACGGTAAATGCGTCTTGCCCCAACCGAATAGGTACGCGAACCAAGGAACTTT
>JAYVZI010000004.1:0-16879 GCA_043783485.1 Bacteroidota bacterium | reverse complement strand
GTAAACGCTAGTAAATATACTCTTGGAGATGTTAGGTATTTAGGTTTGTCGATGATCTTTTTGGGATTATTATCAACTTGGTTTTTAGGTTATGGTTTATTATTTTGGGCTCTTGGATTTGGTTTTTGTCATATCTTGTACGGAAGTATTATGTATTTTAAATACGATAGAAAATAATCTTGAAAACAATCATCCAAAATATTAACAAAGCATTCGATCATAGGATACGACTAGGAATTATGTCGGTTTTGATGGTCAATGAATCTGCGGATTTTAATATGCTCAAGGAACTTTTGGGAGTAACCGATGGTAATTTGTCAAGTCATACCAAATCATTAGAACAAGAAAATTATATTGCAATCGAAAAACAATTTATTGGCAAAAAACCAAACACAAGTTACCGAGCGACTAAGGAAGGCAAAAAAGCATTTGCAGATCATATTGATGCACTCGAAAAATTAATCCGAAAAACATAATCTATTTTTTTTATTAATTTACTTTGAAAAACAAAGTTCTTTACAAATATATTCATGAAAATAAAAGACAAAATCATCGAAAAAATGTACGAAATTAGCAAAAAACCATATCAAAAATATTTCAAGAAAAACAAACCTTGGAGCATTGGAAAATCAGAATTATTGCAACACAAATCCGAAACTTTAGGGTTTCATTTAGGTTGTTTTTTAATAAAATATCATTTCGAAATTCAGCCAAAACTAGAGGATCACGATGTAATTCATGTACTTACAAATACAGGAATTTCTGTTTCAGAGGAAATCGGAATGCAATATTTTTTGTACGGAAATGGCAAAAGAAGCTTATATTTATATCTTGTAATCGCTACAGGAACTTGCTTTTACCCCAATAAATTTCAATATTTTATAAAACAATATTGCAGAGGAAAAATGGCTCATCAGTTTCATTATCTCGATTTTTCTAAAATGCTACATATTCCAGTTTCGACATTACAAACAACTTTTAATATTCAATAATCTTAAACCTTTATTACATGGAATCTCCACTAAAACAAACCGTTACATCTATTTTTCAGTCCGCAACCGCGCGATTAATCATGATAACCTTTCTGTCACTTTTTTTACTAATTCCGTTAGAGTTTGTAAAAAGTCTCATCAACGAACGCTCACAACGCAAGCAAGAAGTCGTAGATGAAGTAGCAAATCTTTGGGGTAAAGATGTTCAGTTTTATGGACCAATGCTCAAAATCCCTTACAAAACAATCGTAGAAACCGAAGTTGAGGATGACAAAACCAAAAAAACTACAATTCAACGAAAGTTAGCCTATGATTTTGTTTATTTTTTTCCAGAAACGCTAAACAATAAATCTTATATAAAGAAAAATACATCGTTAAAACGAGGCATTTATAACAATGTAGTTTTTACGGCAAATATGAATTTCGATGGGAATTTCACCAAGCTTAATTACCAAAAACTAGGAATAAAACCCGAGGATATTGTTTGGGAAAAAGCCGTAATTGTAGTAAAAACAACCAATCTCAAAAGCATAAAAAGCGATTTAAAAATCAAACTCAACGATCAAACCTTGTCATTCGAATCAAAACCATCCGATGAAAATGATATTTACGGAACACTCGAATCTGATTTTTTTGATTATAAATTAATTTCAAAAAACGAAAACATCAACTACAGTTTCAACATGTTATACAACGGGAGCAATAGTGTCGATTTTATTCCGCTAGGAAAAATAACAACCGTAAATATAGACTCCGATTGGGAATCTCCAAGTTTCGATGGCGCTTTCTCTAAAAACGATACCACATTTACATCTACTCCAAAAGGGTTTCATGCCGACTGGAAAATTTTAGAAATAAACAGACCATTTTCGCAACAATTCACTACAAAAATCCCAAACCTTTTAGAATATTCATTTGGTGTAAAACTCCTAGAAACCGTAAACGAATATCAGCAAAACGAGCGCGTTTCTAAATACGGTTTTTTGGTAATTGCACTCACATTTTTGGTGTTTTTTATGATTCAATCGTTCAGCAAAATAAAAATTCACATTTTTCAATATTCCATGATAGGCCTTGCACTCATTATGTTTTACACGCTATTAATCTCAATAACCGAACATTCTAGTTTTGCTTTAGCCTACCTTATTGCATCGGTTTCGGTCATCGCCATGATTGTATTATATTCGATATCCATTTTACAAAACAAAAAATTCCCAATATTTATCGGGATATCATTAGTCGCGTTGTACACCTTTATATTTGTAATAATTCAACTCGAAAATTACGCACTTTTGGTAGGAAGTATAGGATTATTCTTAATACTTGGAGCAATCATGTACTTTTCCCGAAAAATAGATTGGGGTAATAATTAGGAGCCAATCGCTTGGGATTTATTTACAGTCGCAATACCTGCTTTCGCCTTTATCTCACTCCGTTTCACTACACGAGGATATCGGCTCAATCAGGGCTAAAGATTCACATTATCGCTTATTTATAAACAACAAAAAAGAGCATCAAAATACATTGATGCTCTTTTTTTATTGTTCAAAATTATTTACTCAATTCCGTAATTATCAATCAAATAAATTAATGATGTCATTGTTGCTGCACCAAGTTCTAATTCTCGTTTATCAACCGCATCAAACTTGTCATTTGCGGCATGATGATAATCAAAATAACGTTGAGAATCTGGATGTAAACCAGCCTTAACAATTTTTACGGAAGTAAGCGGCTCGATATCCGAACCCGAATGTCCTTTGGTAAAACTATGAATCAAATAAGGCTCAAACAACGTTTTCCAAGTCATAATTTTATTAAAATTAGCATCATCCGTTTCGAATGAAAAACCTCTTGGAGAAAATCCACCAGAATCACTTTCGAGAGCAAAAATGTGGTTTTCTTTATTAGTTTGGGATAATTCCTCATATTTTTTTCCACCTTTACCGCCATTTTCTTCGTTCATAAACAAAACTGCTCGAATGGTATTTTTTGGTTTGTAACCAATTTTTTTCAGAATATTTAACACATCCATACTTTGCACAACTCCTGCCCCATCATCATGAGATCCATCAGCAAGATCCCAAGAATCTAAATGTCCTCCTACAACAATAATTTTTTCGGGATGTTCGCTACCTTTTATTTCGCCAATAACATTATAGGACAAAACATCATCCATTTGTTGGCAAGATTGTTTGAGATAAAATTTGAGTTTAGAATTATTTTTCAAGGATTTACTCAACAATTCTGCACCATTTGTACTAATTGCTGCCGTTGGAATGTATTGCGATTTTGGAATATCACCATAACTTTGGTTTCCGGTATGTGGAAAATCGTCTAATCGCAAATTCATG
The DNA here is from genome assembly GCA_043783485.1 of Bacteroidota bacterium. Taxonomy (GTDB): domain Bacteria; phylum Bacteroidota; class Bacteroidia; order Flavobacteriales; family Flavobacteriaceae; genus Flavobacterium. The sequence goes on along the minus strand of JAYVZI010000004.1, from coordinate 13,536 downwards.
GATCGAACAATTGTGCCAACTGCACCAAACTTAGAGGCTTCTTTTGCACCAGCCCAACGCTGATCTACTGCTCCAGAATAAGCATTGAAGGCTTCGATCTGAGCATTATCCATAGGTCGGTTATAGAAAACTATTTTTCCTTTTATTTTTTCTGAACCCAAAGTTTCAAGTTCTTTTATGGAATGAACTTCAAAAACTTCGGCGGTTAATCCCATTTTTGAAGTTGCAATAGATCCTCCAAGTGCGCATACGGGAATATTTACTTTCTTTTTGTTGTCCATAAAAAAAGCCACTTCTTTATCACCACGAACCCATTTTGGAACCATTACTTCTTGCAGATAAACACGATCAAGACCCAAGTTTTCTAGTTGAGCTTTTGTATATTCTACTCCTTTTTGAGCCCCAGCGGAACCCGATAATCGGGAACCAACTTTGTTAGACAAATAATCCAACCAAGAATAACATTTGGAGTTTGTTAGTGCTGTATTGTATATTTCTTTCAGTTTTTGTTCATCTTTGGATTGTGCAAAAATTGAAGTTGAAATTAATAAAAATAAGATATATAGATTTTTCATTTTAGTGACTTGATTCAGATTCGATAGCATCGATATTAATATTTTGTTTCTTTAATGCATTTTGCATAAGCAAAGTAAGCACTATTAAAACTCCAAAACAAATTGCAGCTATAACATACGAAAAATGAATTCCTAAAGTGTCACCTAACGCCCCTTGAAAAGGAGGAATTATTGCGCCACCAAGAATCATCATGATTAAAAATGCCGAACCTTGAGAAGTGTATTTTCCTAAACCAGTTATGGCTAATGCAAAAATACAAGGCCACATTACCGAGCAAAATAAACCTCCAGAAATAAAGGCATAAACAGATACTATTCCTGTTGTAAAAGTTCCTATTAGCATTGCTACAACTGCTAATGTACTTACTACAATCATAGTTTTTACGGGTTTTTCATTGGCATAAATAAATGCAGCAATTGCAATAATGATACAAATTGCGTAATAATATAAATCGCTCATATCAGTTCCTTTCAAAGAATTGGCATAAATAATTATTCCAAAAGCTACAAATGGAACTATAATTGTGGCTATAAGTTTATTGATTTTGTTAAGATTAAAAACACTAATTGCGCCAATCCATCTTCCTATCATTAAACTTCCCCAATAGAGCGAAATGTATTTAGAAATTGCTTGATCAGCCAAACCATTTGCTGTTAAATATCCTGGAGTTTTTAATAAAGACCCAAAATTATTATCGATCGTTACCTCAACACCAACATAAACAAAAATAGCAATCATTCCATATACCAATTGAGGAAACTGCATGGCGCCCCAGCCCGAGTTAGATTGTATTGCTTTTTGGTTAGAAAAAATTAGAATTCCAATTATTACGATAATCAATAAAACCAATAAGATTGTTTTTGAAATGTTTGTAAATTGACCAATTAAAATTAGTCCCAAAATAGCCAAAGTTATTGCTAAAATAGAACTTGTAGCTTTTGGAGAATTTTCTAGAGCCTCATTGTTTTTTCCAGAAGGCAATTTAGAAAATGCAAAAACAAGACCAACGAAAGCAAAAACTCCTGCCAGAATTAAATATAAAGTATTAATATTTGATGGTGATGGCTCAACCTTGGAAGTTAAACTTCCAAAAAGAAAATAGCTCACAATAATAGGACCAACCGTTGTTCCAAGCGAATTTACTCCTCCTGCAAAATTAAGTCTGTTAGCTCCAGAGGATTCACTTCCTAACGAAATTACAAAAGGTTGTGCTGCGGTTTGCTGTAACGAAAATCCCAATGCAACCACAAATAAAGACAAAAGCATCATTGGAAACGAATTGGCATTTGTACTAGGAATCATGATTAATGCGCCAAGAATTGAAACTCCTAATCCAAAAATAATGGTGTTTTTATACCCTAATTTATTCACTAAATCATACTTGAAAAACGAAGAACCCAAATAAAGTAATACTGAGCCTATAAAATAAGCACCGAAAAATGAGGAACCCAAAAGTTGGGATTCGAAATTGGTTAATGAAAAATGGGTTCTGCAAAATGGAATCAATATCCCGTTTGATGCAGCAACAAATCCCCAGAAAAAAAACACCATAACAACAGTTAATAGCGCTGGATAATTGGTTTTTACTTGATTTGAATTCATGATTTATTATTGGTTTTGTTAGTTAATTTGGTTTAAAATTTTAATTGTTTTAACCTAAAGCCAAATATAAATTATTTTTTTAATTATTGTGTAGTTGTATAGTTCATGTATTGTTTTTTATTGCAATAATGCATAAAAAACTACATTATACAAAAAATGCTTCCTGTTTAGAAGCATTTATTTTTATTTTCCATCTACATAATCCTGCAAATATTCGAATCTTTTTGTGAGTTTTCCGTTTTCGGTCATTTTGGCTCGCTCTAAAATTCCGTCTTTATCATTGTTAAAAAAAGCAGGAATAACATGTTCCATGAACATTTCCCCAAAACCTTCGCTGGCATCTTTTGGCAATTCGCAAGGCAAATTATCTACGGACATGACTACGATTGCTGCTGGATGAAAAACATCGACTTCTTTATCCTCAGAGGGCAAATATCCAAATAAGGGTTCAGCAATTGTAGATGCTTTTATGGTGCAAGCAATTGGTCCATTTACATCGCAGGAAATATCTGCAACTACTTTTATTTTACAATCTTTACTCAAAAGCATCTCGCGAGAAAGAATTACTGGTGCCTCATTTCCATAAAAATGTCCTGCCATAAAAATATCTGAAACTTTTGTAAATCTCTCGAAATCCGAAACATATTGGGTTGGGTTTTTATAAAAATCGGTATTTCCAAGATTTTTTCCATCAATGCGTTTGTTGTAATCCAAAACATCAATTTGAGTATAAACGGGTTCGGTATAAGTTTTTTCTAAAAAATCTTGAATAGAAACTTGTTTAATTTTCATTCCATCAAGGATTTCCTTTGCTCCCATTCCTACTTTTCCGTGACCTGTTAGTACAATTTTTATGGGCGGTAGGATTTGACGTTTTAGTCTAACTATTAAATCTTCTTTATTTTTTAATGTTTCTGCTTTAGGAATAGTAAATAATTCGAATTTAATTCCAAAAGCTCTAATTCCGTTGTAAGCACCAACAATTCCTGCATATCGTCCAAAACCAATTAATCGTCTGTCGTGAGCATCAACAATGGTTTCATGATCGTATAAATCTATTTTTTTGTCTAAAATGGCTTGTAATAATTTCCTATTATAAGGTTGTTTTTTGATAGTATGCGAAAAGAAAAAATATTTTTTGTTTGGAATTAATGCTTCAACAGGAACCTCTTTTACACCAAAAAGCACATCGCAATTGGTCATGTCGGTTCCAACTTCGATTCCTAAATTTGAGTATTGTTCATCAGAAAAAATTCGAATATCCGAACTTTCTACAAGTATTTTTGCATCTAAATGTTCTGTTTTTAGCCTAACTAATTCCTCTGGAGTAAAAACAACTCTGCGATCTGGTGGCGATTTTCTTTCTTTTATAATTCCGAATTTCATTTTTGTAATAAAGATTTTATGCTTTTTGGATGTTTTAAAATCCTAACACTATTATATTTTTTTGTTACAAATATAACATTCGAAAATGGTTTTGCAATTTTATAAGTAATAAAAACAAAATAATTATTGCTTATTTATTGATTTTCAATGCTTCAATATTTGTAAACAAAAGTTAATAAAAAAAAGCAAGCATGATTACTAAAAGCAAAATGAAACCAAATGTTTATTTATATTTGTTTTATTATAAAATCATAAATGAAATTCATAAAATATATTTGTTCAGGCTTACTTTTGTTATTCTTTTTATTTTTTTCGTGTGCGAAAGAAGTTAAAAAAATAGCTGCAATTCCACTAAAAACTTCTAAAGGTTTGTTTCCAGTTATGGAACCTTTTGGCAATAATTTACCCAAATTATCATCGAGTTACATTAGTTCCAAAAAAAATGAAATCGAAAGATTTTATCAAAAAAATTGGCCTAACAATACTATGAATGGTGGATTTTTGGTTGCAAAAAATGGACAAATTATTTGCGAAAAATATAACGGAATAGCTAATAACCAAAACCAAACAATTATATCTAGTACAACTCCAATTCATATTGCGTCTGTAAGTAAAGTATTAACTGCAACTGCGATATTGAAACTTATTGATGCAAAAAAAATTGATTTAAATCAGAAAGTAAATACCATTTTGCAAGGTTTTCCTTTTCCAGAAATAACCATCAAAACATTACTCGATCACAGAAGCGGAATTAGGAATTATGCCTATTTTACTAACGACAAAAAAGTTTGGGACAATCACAAAACAATGACAAATCAGGATGTTTTGGACATTATGATTAATAATAAAATTGAATTAGAATTCCCTACTGATACCCGCTTTAGTTATTCCAATACCAATTATGCAATGCTTGCTTTAGTCATCGAAAAAATTACTGGTCTAAATTATGGTCTAGCCATGAAAAAAATAATTTTCGAACCCTTGCACATGGATAACACTTTTGTTTTTGATTACGAAAAAGACAAAGACGCAGCAACTCCATCCTACAAAGGTAATTTTGTAAAAATTCCGATGGATTTTTTAGATGGCATTTATGGAGATAAAAACATTTATTCTACACCAAGGGATTTATTAAAACTAGATTTAGCCCGTCATGCGCCCGGTTTTTTGAGTCCCGAATTAGAAACAGCAGTTTACACGGGTTATAGTAATGAGCACAAAGGAACCAAGAATTATGGACTAGGGATTAGAATGATTGAGTGGGAAACTGGCGAACCATTTTACTTTCATAACGGTTGGTGGCATGGTAATACGTCTTCCTATATTTCGATGGGAAAAGAGCACGTAACTATAATTTCGTTGTCAAATAAATTTACGCATGCTACTTATAAAGTTAGAAATCTTGCGGTTTTGTTTGGAGATTATCCGTTTAAAATTCAGGATAGTATTTAGGTTTATTACAGATTTATGGTTTATTTAGACTTTTAGATTTTTTGAAATAAATAATAATAACTACATTTGCAAAACAATTTTGAATTTTGAATTTTGAATTTTGAAAAAAAGGGGTCGACTGGTTTTGACAGCAAGTCGAATTGGAAAGTAAGCACGTCGAGAACTGGGACAATTCTCGTTAATAAAAGGTTTCAAAACACATACACGGCGAAGGAAACTACGCTCTTGCTGCATAATCTGAATTATAGTAAGATTAGCCACGCTCCTACTAGGTAGGAAAGCAGGATTTACCTCGAAAGCTCTGGTTTTTAGCGTTCGATAAAGGTGAATCGTAAATTAAAACCTAGATTTGGTAATGTTTCGGTGCCATTTCGAAATTAAGAAAATAAGCGTTTGGTGGTTGTTTCTGTCCTAGCCCAACGTCGAAAACCTAAACAGGAAATAAGCGTGTAGAAAGTTTTTTAGTTGCTTGTTTGGACGGGAGTTCGACTCTCCCCGACTCCACAAAAAAACCCTGTAAAATATATACTTTACAGGGTTTTTTGATTTTTATAAATAGCAAAAAGTTATTGTTGCACAACTTCTCCATTCCAATTCATCATTCCTCCAATAAGGTTATAAGTGTTTTCGAAACCCAACTGATTCATGACGCTACAGGCTTGTGCGCTTCGACCTCCTGCTTTGCAGTACACGTAATAGTTTTTAGTTTTATCTAATTCTTCAACTTCATAAATAAAACCTTGCCCTTTGTAAATGTCAATGTTTATAGCGTTTGGGATGATTCCTTCGTTACATTCCTCCTGGGTTCTAACATCTAATATTACGGCATTTTGATCTTCTTTTAGTTTTGATGTCCAATCTTGTTGTGATAAATCCATTTTTACTTTGGTTTTTTTTAATTGAATCAAATTTCGATAAAATATCTTTATAAAAAAAATCCCGATTGCATAATTACAATCGGGATTTGGATATTTACTGAAAAAGTGTTATTCTATGATTAGTTTTTTGGATGCTTTTTTGCCATCGCTTTCTACATTTAATAAATAAACTCCTTTTGATAAGTTATCAAATTTAAGTTCTTGATTGAAAGATATAGAATTGTTATTAAAGGTTTTGTTGTAAATACTTCTTCCACTAAGGTCATACAAACTTACTTTTACATCGCTAGTAGCACTCAAAGAAAGCATAACTGTTCCTCTTGATGGGTTTGGAGATACTGAAAAATCTTCGAATTTATTTTCAACGTTTCCTAAAGTACCTGTTACAACAAAATTATCAACAAAAGCTCCTTCTAAAGCCGCCGAACTATCTGAACTAAAATTAAACCTGAAAATAATATTTGATGCAGGAGTTGCTCCACCAAATCCAAAAGGAGTTAGCGAGTGACTGTAGTTTCTTTTGTTCCCGTTTACGCCAGTTCCGCCTAATGCTGCAGTTGGTCCTGTTGCATAAGCTCCAGTCCATTGTGCTCCTGGACAAATTTGACAATCGTTGGTTGCTCCAGATGATGCATTAGTTCTGCTACTATTATACCAATTAGCATCAGCAGATGTTCCTAAAATATTCCAAGTAGTTCCTCCATTTGTAGAGTATTCAAAATAAACAACATCATAATTTTCCTCAAGGTCAAATGCCATATCAAAATTTACAGATGCACTCGTCATATTAGACAAATTATAGCATTGAGATACAAGATATGATGTAGTTGCATCTGGATAAATAGCGGCCGTAAGTTTTGTTGCATAAACTTGTGATCCTGCAATTGCATTAGTCAATTTAGTTTTTGTAGTAAGAGTTCCGCGTTCCCAAACGGTACTGGTTTTTCCATTATAATCAATAGTGACTAGAGCATTTGTAGTTGCATTAAAGTTGTTTACTGTTCCCACTACTCCAGCATCATTTACTACAATAGTTGTAGATTTGGTATTATTAGTTGCATTTCCATCTCCCGTTGTAGTTGTTGTTACATTGAGTGTATGAAAACCTCTTGTTAATCCTGTTACTGATATTGCTTGGTTGGCTGTAGAGCAATTTGCTAAAGAACCAGTCCAGTTGATTATTGAGTTCGCTCCGCCATCTATATTATAAGAAATTGTTACTGCAGATATACTTGCAGAACCGCCGTTTTCCATTACTATTGTTGGGCTAAAAGTTGCTCCGCATGCTACGCTAGTGTTTCCACCTGATATTGTTTTTAGAGCAACATCATTTGTCAATCCTGCATAGTCAGCTCCAACATTTACTGCTTTCCAAGCTTTTGTAACTGCCTGAACCTCTGGGCTTGAAGCGCAATAAAGGTTACTTGCAACTGCAATTGAAGCATTTCTCATATCTAAGAAAGTTGCATTTGGTGTCAAATAATCTCTTTCTGCGTAATATGCAATTTGTGAAGATTTTGCCATACCAATTCCTGTGACATTATATGCAAATGATGGTGCAGCATTATTAGTTCCTGATTTACCTTGAGTTACTATAAAAAACCAGTGGTTTAATACCCCACTATTATTATGAACCCCGCAATAATCATTTCCTGTTGGTCCTCCCGTTGGAGTACAAGTTCCGTCATCAGCAGTTGTTGTATATGATGTCCCTTTATAGGTATCTGGATTACCTTTAGATCTCGGAAAACTCATAGATCGTAATGGAGTTGCAGCCAAATCCTCGCCAATACTCCAAACCCCATAAGTAGTTGATGTTGGCGCAGCAGGAGAATTTAAATTACCATTTCTACCATATTGTTCTATACAAGTCCCCCAAATATCTGAGAAACCTTCGTTCATTGCTCCTGATTGATTTTGATAAGCTAAACCCGCAGTGTTTTCGCAAACCGCATGTCCAATTTCATGTCCACAAACATCTAATGCAGTTAAAACATTAAATGAACTTCCGTCACCATATGTCATTACGCTTCCGTTCCAAAATGCATTATCATATCCTGCACCACCTGCAACATCGTCATAGTGGACAAAACTATTTATTTTAGCCCCAGCATCATCATAACTGTTTCTTCCAAATATATCTTTCCAGAAATCATACGTTTTTTCTGCTCCCCAATGCGCATCTAAAGCAGCATTATCCTTAGTTGCAGACCCAGAGGCATAGTTTCCAGTATTCCAAGTATTGGTAGCATTTGTAAAATTAGTTAATGGATAAGTTGGTGTTTTTCCTGAATTGTAAGTAACCATTCCGTTTCCAGTTCCTCTAGTAGCTTCATTAAGAGAGTAGGTTCCCGATAATGTAGTCTCAATAGCTCTAACTCCGCTATAGCGTGTAGTTGCAGATCCTGTTAAAAAAGGTGCTTTCACCTCTTTACCAACAACTAAGGATTCAACCGTTTTTGCTCTAGCTTCCATCTCATTACTAGTAATTGCCTTGGTTGCATGATGAATTATTGGGTTTCTATAAAGAATTTCCCCTGTATGGGCATCAATAAAAATTTCTTCTCTAGATAACGGTGCTGTTGCATAAACATCAAATTTGTAGGCAAGTTTAATTTCCCCAGTGTTTACTTTTGGAAAAATTACAATTTCACCTTTTGGTTTGGAATAATTCATAGTCTTAGAACTCATTTCATCCTCCCAAAGATATTTTTTAGCCCCAATGTAATCTAATGCGATTTTGAAAGCCATACCCGAGGACAAAGTTGGCTTGAGGTTCAACCCTTTTGAATCATACAATTCTCCGTTTACGCTTTCTACCTGACCATCTCGTGTGTGAGTAATTAAAGTTCCAAACTCAACTTTTATACCTTTATAGTATTGTTGGTTGCGTTGGTGGGAAAGTCCTGAATCATCAGATGTTTCTAGTTTTGCTAAAAAAGTATTGTTTCCATCTAGGTTGTACTTTTTTTCAAATTCAACAATTGCACTTTCTTTACTTTGTGAGTTATTGAATTTTAATGTTTTCTGAAAAGGTGCATCATCTTTCATTTTCTGGTTTACTTGTCCAAAAACAGTAACCGAAATAAATGAAATAAGCATCAATAGGTAAGTAATTTTTTTCATTTTTAACTTGGGTTTTATTAATATGTTGCGAATATATCAAAAAAAATGAAAATTCCTAAAAATTTTTATCAATTGTTTTTTTCTTAAAAAATAATTAACAAAAATTTAATGTACATTTGTATATACAAATAAAAAATAATACTACATTTGTACCTACAAATTTTGATATTACAAATATGAAAATCGAAGACGCAATAAAATCTAGTACCGAAATGGAATCCTCCAAAAAAGCTGTACTTAATATTATTTTTACTCAAAACGTGATAAACGATAGTTTCAATGAGATCCTAAAACCTTTTGATTTATCCGGAGAACAATTTAATGTACTTAGAATTTTACGCGGACAAAAAGGATGCCCAGCAAACATGTGTTTAATCCAAGAACGAATGATTGCAAAAACCAGTAATACAACCCGATTAGTAGATAAATTACTGCTAAAACAATTAGTAACTCGGGAAGTTTGCCCTGAAAACAGACGAAAAATCGAGGTTCTCATCACGCAAAAAGGATTATCCGTTTTATCAGAATTAGACCCAAAAGTAAAGGAACATGAAGAAAAATTTGCCAAAAACCTTTCCAAATCAGAGTTAGAACAATTAAACAATTTACTAGAAAAATTTAGAAATCAATAACAATTAATAAATACAATTATGAGCAACTTTTTAGAAAACCAAAATTGGAGATATGCAACAAAAAAATTTGATGCATCAAAAAAAATTTCAGAAACAGATTTAAACTTCCTTAAAGAAGCAATTCGTTTATCATCATCATCATTCGGACTACAACTTTACAAAGTTATTATTGTCGAAAACCCAGAAACTAGAGCAAAATTACTACCTTCTGCTTACGGTCAGACACAAATTGTAGATGCATCGCACCTAATTGTTTTTGCAAACCAAACTACTTTCGATGATTCCGATATAGATTCTTACCTAGACAATGCAACCCAAACCCGAAGCTTGCCACAAGGTGCACTTTCTGGATATGGAGACTACATGAAAGGTTTTTTGAATGGAGTTCCTACCGATTTAAGACCAATCTGGACAGCAAAACAAACCTATTTAGCTTTAGGAAATTTGCTTAATGCAGCTGCTGAGCTTAAAATAGATGTAACTCCGATGGAAGGTTTTAATGCACAACAATTCAACGAAATTTTGGGATTAGACAAACTAAACCTTAACGCGGCGGTAATTGCAACAGTTGGTTACAGAAGCAACGAAGACGATACTCAAAACTACAAAAAAGTCAGAAAATCTAACGAAAATTTATTTATTACACTTTAATTATTAACTACAAAAAAAATGAAAAATGAAAACATTAAAAACATTATTAGTAGCACTTTTAGTAACTTTTACAGCAAATAACATTTCGGCTCAAACCAAACAAGTCGATGCTGCAAAAAGCACAATCAACTGGTTAGGAAAAGCCGTAACGCACCAACATGTTGGAACAATAAATATAAAAAGTGGCGCGTTAGTTTTCAAAAAGAAAAAACTAGCAGGCGGAACTTTCACTGTAGATATGGCCTCTCTAACCGCTAATGATGTAACTGGAGAAAAACTAAAAGGACTTAACGGACACCTAACATCTGACGATTTCTTCGGAACTACAAAATTCCCAACTGCAACTCTAGTTTTCAAATCATTGGCTGCAAAACCAAACGGAGTTTACACAGTAACAGCGGATTTAACCATAAAAGGAATCACAAATCCAATCACTTTCGATCTTGCTACAACAGCAAAAACAGCAACAACTACTCTAAAAATAAACAGAGCAAAATACGATGTTCGTTACGGTTCAGGAAGTTTCTTCGAGAATCTTGGAGACAAAACAATTGCCGACGAATTCGAATTAAATGTAGCATTGAAATTCTAAATTTCTAAGACTCAAAACCAAACCTCGCAAGCAATTTCGAGGTTTTTTTGTTTTTGGGCGTGACCCAAATTGCTTCGTTACCTCACAATTTTGGGTCGGGCTATCCGCTACAAGTCCTCGTATCGTCGTTCCTCCTCACTGTGGGCTTTCCACTCCTATCCCTCACGCAAGAATCAGATAAACAAATCATAAAGTTTAAAAAAAAATAAAATTAATATTCTGTAATCTAAAAATATTTATTACTTTTGAAATTCAAAATAAAACATGAAAACAATTTTAAACAATACTTGGTGGTGGAGCAGTTTACGTCAAACGTCGTGAAGTAGCATACTTATAGTATATTTAAAACAAAAAATATCAAAAAGGGCTTGTCATCACGACAAGCCCTTTTTATTTTCAACAACCTGAAAACATTTAAACTTGAAACATTTTAAATTAAATACCAATCACAAACAAATTCTGGCCGATACCATCACGCCAGTTAGTGTTTACCTAAAAATCCGTGATAAATTCCCGAATAGTTTGTTACTCGAAAGTTCCGATTATCGAGGCAACGACAATAGTTTTTCTTACATATGTTGCAATCCAATTGCATCTATAAAAATCGAAAACGAAACGGTAACTCAAAATTTCCCAGATGGAACTTCAATAAAATTTGACGTCGAAAAATCGACCAATATTCCAGAAGTAATTCAAAACTTCGCATCGCAATTTGAATCTCAAAAAAACGATTTCAAGTTTATTAATAATGGTTTGTTTGGTTACATTTCTTACGATGCAGTTCGTTATTTCGAAAAAATAGAAATTTCTAAAAAAGAAAATAATCTCGAAATTCCAGAAGTTTATTATGCTATTTATCAAAATATCATTGCTATAAATCATTTCAAAAATGAAGCGTTTATTTTTTGTCATTCGATGAACGATGAAAATAACATTCAAGAAATCGAGCAATTGTTACAATCTCGAAATTTCGCTTCTTACGCCTACGCAAATGAAGGAAAATCGACTTCAAACCTATCAGATGAAGAGTTTAAAGCCAATGTAGCCTTAGCCAAAAAACATTGTCAGCGTGGCGATGTGTTTCAATTGGTTTTGTCACGCCGCTTTACCCAAAATTTCAAAGGCGACGAATTCAATGTGTATCGCGCTTTGCGAAGCATTAATCCGAGTCCTTATTTATTCTTTTTTGATTACGGAAATTTCAAAATTATGGGTTCATCGCCCGAAGCACAAATTGTTGTTAAAAATCGTAAAGCCGAAATTCATCCAATTGCGGGAACTTTCAAACGCACTGGAAACGATGAACAAGATGCCATTCTTGCCAAAAAATTACAAGACGATCCAAAAGAAAATTCCGAACACGTTATGTTGGTCGATTTGGCTCGAAACGATCTAAGTCGCCACGGAAATAATGTTCAAGTCGAAAATTATTGCGAAGTGCAATTTTTTTCTCACGTTATTCATTTGGTTTCTAAAGTTACAGGAAATTTACACGAAAAAGCGACCACAATGCAAGTCGTTGCCGATACTTTTCCAGCAGGAACACTAAGTGGAGCTCCAAAACACAAAGCGATGCAACTCATCGAAAAATACGAAAAAACAAATCGTGATTTTTATGGTGGCGCAATAGGTTTTATGGATTTCGAAGGTAATTTTAATCATGCTATTATGATCCGAACGTTTTTGAGTAAAAACCATCAATTGCATTACCAAGCCGGAGCAGGAATAGTAAACTCATCAACAGAAGAAGACGAGTTGCAAGAAGTTTATAATAAATTAGGCGCATTGAATAAAGCATTGGAAATAGCAGAAAAAATTTAGTCCCACCCAACCCTCCCAAAGGGAGGGCTAAAAACAATATATAAATTTAAGCATGGAAAATAATAATTCAATAAAATTGCAAAAAGCCCTCCCTTTGGGAGGGTTGGGTAGGAAAATAGTAGTCATAGACAATTACGATAGTTTTACTTACAATCTCGTACATTATCTCGAAGATTTAAATTGCCAAGTCACCGTTTTTCGTAACGACGAATTTGATATTGATGAGTTGCAACAATTCGACAAAATTTTGCTTTCGCCAGGACCCGGAATTCCAGATGAAGCTGGATTATTAAAAGAAGTTATCAAAATTTATGCATCTTCAAAAAGTATTTTGGGAGTTTGTTTGGGACAACAAGCCATTGGAGAAGTTTTTGGCGGAACGCTTACTAACCTAGAAAAAGTATATCACGGTGTTGCTACAAATATCAAAATCACAAATCCAGATGATATTTTATTTAAAGATTTACCATCAAAATTTGAAGTGGGTCGCTATCATTCTTGGGTTGTAAGTAATGAAAATTTCCCAAACGATTTAATCATAACGTCAATTGACGAAAACGGACAAATTATGTCGTTAAAACATAGCAAATACGATGTTCGAGGCGTTCAATTTCACCCAGAAAGCGTTTTAACACCAAACGGAAAGAAAATTTTGAACAATTGGGTAAATAATTAAATATATAAATCTTAAAAATCCGTTTTAATCAGCAAAATCCGCGTAATCCGCGTTCCAATAATAATGAAAAACATACTAAACCGACTATTTAATCACGAAACTTTATCAAAAGATGAAGCCAAAAACGTATTAGTTAATATCTCC
>JAYVZI010000003.1:0-49147 GCA_043783485.1 Bacteroidota bacterium | reverse complement strand
TTTTGCTTTGCTCGATATTTGGTCATCGGCAATTTTTCCTTCGGAGAATAATGCTTCTATAGTGAGTTTTTCTACTTCTAAATCTTTTATTTCTTTTTCTATTTTTTGATATTCTTTTTGCTCATTAAAAGTCAAATTTCCTGACGGATTACTTTGTTTCCAATCTTTTTTTTCAGTATTAACCGAGTCCAGTTTTTTAGGTTCAACTGAATCTTCGTAAGCACGAAAATCGGAATAATTTCCAGGAAAATTTTCTATTACTCCTTCGCCACGAAAAATAAACAAATGATCTACAATTTTGTCCATAAAATACCTGTCATGCGACACTACAAGTAAACATCCAGGATAGTCCAAAAGGAAACTTTCCAGCACATTTAAGGTTACAATATCCAAGTCATTTGTTGGTTCGTCAAGAATCAAAAAGTTTGGATTCTGAATCAAAACCGTACATAAATACAAACGTTTTAGTTCTCCACCACTCAGTTTTTCGACAAAATCGTATTGTTTTTTACTATCAAAAAGGAATCGCTCCAATAATTGCGATGCCGATATAATTCTTCCTTTATTTAAAGGAATAAATTCGCCATATTCCTTGATAACATCAATAACGCGTTGTCCGGGTTTTGGATTAATACCGCTTTGTGTATAATAACCGATTTTAATGGTTTCGCCAACCACAACTTTTCCAGCATCGAGTGCAATTGTACCTGTTAAAACATTAAGAAATGTGGACTTTCCTGTTCCGTTTTTTCCGATAATTCCTATGCGTTCTCCGCGCTGAAAATCGAAAGAAAAATTGTCTAATATTACTCTGTCTTTGAATTTTTTAGAAACCTTGTGCAATTCGATAATTTTGGAACCCATTCGTTCCATGTTTATTTCCAGTTCCACCTTGTTTTCGAGTCGGCGGCTTTGTGCTTTTTCTTTTATTAAATAAAAATCATCTTGGCGCGATTTAGATTTTGTGGTTCTTGCTTTTGGTTGTCGGCGCATCCATTCCAATTCCTTTACAAAAAGGTTTTGCGCCTTATCCACACTCGAATTTTCAGATGCAATTCGCTCTTCTTTTTTCTCTAAATAATAGGAATAATTCCCTTTGTATTGGTAGAGTTTTCCGTTGTCGAGTTCTATAATTTCGTTACAAACGCGTTCCAAGAAAAAGCGGTCGTGTGTAACCATAAATAGCGTAATGTTTTCTTTAGCAAAATAACTTTCTAGCCACTCAATCATCTCTAAATCTAAGTGATTGGTTGGCTCGTCGAGAATTAATAAATCTGGTCGATTAATAAGAATAATGGCTAACGAAAGGCGTTTTTTTTGTCCACCAGAAAGATTTTTGACTTTTAATTTAAAATCCTCTAACTTTAATTTAAACAAAATTTGCTTGTATTGCGTTTCAAAATCCCAAGCATTATGTCGATCCATTCCATCGAAAGCTTGTTGGTAAGCATCGGAATCATCTGGGTTTTCTAATGCTTTTTCGTAAGCCTCGATTACTTTTAGAATGGGATTATCACTAGCAAAAATACTTTCTTCGATAGTTAATTCGTCCTGCAAATTATTGTCTTGCGACAAAAATGCCATGTTAATTCCTTTGCGCAAAACCACATTTCCGGTGTCGGGTTCGTCCTCTCCATTAATAATTTTCATGATACAGGTTTTTCCCGAACCATTTTTGGCTATGAATGCGATTTTTTGGTCTTTATTAATTCCAAACGAAATATCTTTGAACAATGTACGTTCGCCAAAGGATTTCGAAATATTTTCTACAGATAAGTAATTCACAAGAGTAATTTTTTGCAAAAGTAATTTATATTTGTCAAATGCAACTATCCATAATCATACTTAATTATAATGTTCGATATTTTCTCGAGCTTTGTGTTATTAGCGTTCAAAAAGCTATCGAAAATATTGATGCCGAGATTATTGTCGTGGATAATAATTCCTTAGATAGTAGTTGCGAAATGATGAAATCTCGTTTTCCGAGCATAAAATTTATCGAAAACAAGGAGAATTTAGGTTTCCCAAAAGGCAATAATATTGGGGTTGCAAGCGCAAAAGGCGAATATATTTGTATTCTTAATCCTGATACAGTTGTTGCCGAAGACACATTTGCAAAAGTATTGGAATTTGCAGAAAAGCAAACTAATTTAGGGATTATAGGTTGTAAACTTATCGATGGAACCGGAAATTTTTTGCCAGAAAGCAAACGCGGAATTCCAACTCCTTGGGTTTCGTTCACGAAAATTTTTGGGTTGTATAAATTTTTTCCAAATCTCAAGATTTTTAATCAATATTATGCGCAACATTTATTGGAAAATGAAACAGGAAAAGTCGATATTTTAGTTGGCGCTTTTATGGTAATGAAACGCGAATTATATAATGAAATTAGAGGTTTCGACGAAAATTGTTTTATGTATTGCGATGATATTGATTTAAGTTACGAGGTCTTGAAAAAAGGAAAAGCAAACTATTATTTTTCAGAAACCACTATTATACATTATAAAGGAGAAAGCACGATAAAAAACGGAACTTACATGAAACATTTTCAGCAAGCGATGAATTTTTTTTATAAAAAGCATTTCAATGGTTCCTTGTTTTTTCTAATTTTCATGAAAATAGGAATCGTAATTTTTTCGTTTGCAAAAATGTTTCAAGGAGCATCAAAACCAAAAGTAGTTCCAGAAAATTATATTTTGGTTTCCGATGACAATTTATTGAAAGAAAAAATAGAAATTTTGTTTAATAAACCAATTCAATTGAGGCAAATTACGCAATCGTTTTCGGAAAATAAAAATCAGGAAATCATTTTCGATAATAATTATTTGGATTTTAAAGCAATAATTCAAAGTTTAGAATTAAATAAAAATAAAAAAATTACCTTCAAAATTATCCCTAAACATGCTGATTTTATGATCGGTAGCAATACAAGCTTTGATAGAGGAGAAGTTGTTTTGTTGTAATATTTCCGATTTAATTACAAGTATTTTAGATTTTTCTAAAAACTGCCAACTAACCTTAATAAACTAAAAACTTTTAGTATTTTTGCATCATCAAAACCAAAATACCTTTTAGGAAAAAATATGGCAAGATTTGAATTGAAACTTCCAAAAATGGGAGAAAGTGTAGCAGAAGCAACTATAACAAATTGGTTAAAACAAGTTGGCGATAAAATCGAAATGGACGAAGCTGTTCTAGAAATTGCTACCGACAAAGTTGATAGTGAGGTTCCTAGCGAAGTTTCGGGAATTTTAGTAGAGCAATTGTTTGGAAAAGATGATTTGGTTCAAGTGGGTCAAACTATTGCAATTATTGAAACCGAAGGAGGAAACGATGCTGCTCCAAAACCAGAAATTGTTTCTAATGAAGTGGTAGCAGAAGTTCAGAAAACGGTCGAAACTGCAAAAGAATTTGTGGCTGCTCCAGCAGATTTTTCTAAATCCGAAAAATTCTTTTCGCCATTAGTAAAAAATATTGCTAAAGAAGAAGGCGTTTCAGTATCTGAACTAGAAAACATATCAGGTTCAGGAAAAGAAGGTCGCGTTACCAAAGAAGACATTTTGAAGTTTGTTGCCTATAGAAAAATAGAGCCAACAGCTAAGAGTCAGGAGCCAATAGTTTCAACGACAACAACTAAAGAAACTTTGAACGTTAAACCTGCAACAAATTATTCTCTTAACGGTGGAGACGAAATCATAGAAATGGACAGAATGCGTAAGCTTATTTCTGGATATATGGTTGCATCGGTTCAAACATCGGCACATGTTCAGTCGTTTATCGAGGTAGATGTTACTAATATTGTAAAATGGAGAGATAAAGTAAAAACTGCTTTTGAAAAACGTGAAGGCGAAAAACTGACTTATACTCCAATATTAATGGAGGCAATTGCCAAAGCATTGAAGGATTTCCCAATGATGAATATCTCTGTAGATGGCGATTATATCATCAAAAAGAAAAATATAAATCTTGGAATGGCAGCTGCTTTACCAAACGGAAATTTGATTGTTCCTGTGATTAAAAATGCCGATCAGTTGAACCTTGTTGGTATGGCAAAAGCCGTAAACGATTTAGGAAATAGAGCTAAACAAGGTAAATTAAAACCAGACGATACGCAAGGCGGAACCTATACGGTTACCAATGTTGGAACTTTTGGTAGTGTTTTTGGAACTCCAATTATCAACCAACCACAAGTCGGTATTTTGGCACTTGGCGCGATTAGAAAAGTTCCAGCAGTTATAGAAACTCCCGAAGGAGATTTTATTGGAATTCGTCAGAAAATGTTCCTTTCGCACAGTTACGATCATAGAGTTGTAGATGGCGCACTTGGAGGAAGTTTTGTAAAACGAGTTGCAGAATATTTAGAAGCTTTTGATGTAAATAGAGATTTTTAAAGTCTAAAATATCATTTTTCAAACATAAAAAAATCCCAATAAAACAATTAAGTTTATTGGGATTTTTTAATATGTGAATTTTTTACATCCTTACAATATTTGCACCAATGGCTCTTAATCGTTCATCGATTTTTTCGTAACCACGGTCAATTTGCTCAATGTTTTGAATTGTACTTGTTCCTTTTGCCGAAAGCGCCGCAATTAATAATGAAATTCCAGCACGAATATCAGGCGAACTCATTGTTGTAGCTTTTAGTTGTGATTTGAAATCATGCCCCATAACCACTGCTCTGTGCGGATCGCAAAGCATTATTTTTGCCCCCATATCTATTAGTTTATCTACAAAAAACAATCTGCTTTCGAACATTTTTTGATGAATTAAAACATCGCCACGGGCTTGAGTAGAAACTACCAAAATTATACTTAATAAATCTGGGGTTAATCCTGGCCAAGGCGCATCGGCAATGGTTAGAATCGATCCATCGATATCGGTTTTTATTTCATAACCGTCGTTATGAGCTGGAATATAAATGTCGTCGCCACGTTTTTCGAGAGTTATTCCAAGCTTTCTAAAAGTATTTGGAATTACGCCAAGATTGTTCCAAGAAACATTTTTGATAGTGATTTCGCTTCTTGTCATGGCCGCAAGACCAATCCATGAACCAATTTCGATCATATCAGGAAGGATTCTGTGTTCGCAACCACTAAGACTTTCGACACCTTCAATAGTTAGTAAATTAGATCCAACTCCTGTAATTTTTGCTCCCATCGAGTTTAGCATTTTGCAAAGTTGTTGCAAGTATGGTTCGCAAGCTGCGTTGTAAACAGTTGTAGTTCCTTCTGCCAAAACAGCTGCCATTACAATATTTGCAGTTCCAGTTACGGATGCTTCGTCGAGTAGCATGTAGGCTCCTTTGAGTCTGCCTTCGGATTCCACTCCGTAAAAATGGTCTTCTCTTTCGTATCTAAATTTGGCTCCTAGATTTATAAATCCTTCAAAATGCGTGTCTAATCGTCTGCGCCCAATTTTATCTCCTCCAGGTTTTGGGATATATCCACAACCAAAACGGGCCAAAAGTGGTCCAACAATCATAATAGATCCTCGCAAAGAACCGCCTTCTTTCTTGAAAGCTTCAGTTTTTAAATAATCAATATTTACTTCATCAGCTTGGAAAGTGTAATCGCCAACTCCATTTTTTTGAATTTTTACGCCCAAATTTCCTAATAAAACAATTAGTTTATTTACATCGATAATGTCTGGGATATTTGTGATTCTAACTTTTTCGGAAGTTAATAGTGCAGGACATAAAACTTGTAAAGCTTCGTTTTTTGCACCTTGCGGATGAATTTCTCCTTTTAGACGGATTCCGCCTTCTATCTTGAATGTTTGCATATTTTAAATTATGAATTTTAAATTATGAATTATAAATTAAAAATATTTGATATAAAAATTGAAAATTTAAAACCCAAAATTATTTTTATTTTTTTATGAAAGGTTTCTTTTTTACTGGTTTGTTTGGAGCAATTTTGGGTTGTCCTGCCGGCATTATTTTATTAGAAATACGTTTGTTGGTTCGCATTAAATCATCTGTTTTTAGTAATGATTCGGTGCTGGTCATCAAATTGAGTTTTCCGTTGGATAATTCGTATAAATGTTCAAAAATCACTTCGTCGGTAACGGTATCTTTATTCCAACTCAAATAGGATTTTTTCATGTGATTGGCAATCACTTTTACCAATGCATTTTTTAGGTCGCTTTCTTCCCACTTGTTGGCAACATCTATCATATACTTGATATTATTGCCATAATAGCGGTATTTTGGAAAATTTTGAGGGTAATTCAAAACATCAGGTTTCATTTGCAAAACCTCGCGAGATGGAATTGGATATGGAGAATCGACTTTTAATCTAAAATCGGACATTATAAAAATTTGATCCCATAATTTATGTTGAAAATCGGGCACATCACGCAAATGAGGATTCAAACTTCCCATGACCTGAATAATATATTTTGCAATTTTGTTGCGCTCTACATCATCTTCGATTTCGGTGGCTTGATCAATCAATTTTTGTAAATGACGACCATATTCTGGGATTATAAGATGCTGTCTTTCTGAGTTATACTCTAAATTAAAAACAACGTCGTTGGCATTTTCTTTTATATATTTTGCGTTCATATTTATAGGGAAACTATACCTTTTATGATTGAAACTTCTTGATATTTTTCGATTATTTCTTGTGAATCTTTTACTGTAACATCCACAGAAATACTTGTAAATTTTCCTGTTTTGGATTTTGTTGTTTTGATAACTGCGCCCATACAATTAAAGGCGTTTTCTACAAATGCTACATTATCATCGACAGTTGGAACTATAAATTTGAATAAATATTCCGCAGGCCAAGTATTGCTATTATCTAATTCTACTTTTAGTCTTTCGTAAAATTCTTGTATATCTTTTTCTTTATTTTCGTCCATTGTTACAATAAAATAGAAGCAAATATACAGTTTTGATTTTAGATTTAAAACAGAAAAATTTTTCTCTTAAAATATTCTTTCCAAATCCCAATAAGTTTAAGTAAATTCGCATTTTATTTTCAGAAAGTGCAAAAAGAAATTATTGTCATTATTGGCGGACCAGGAACGGGCAAAACTACAATTATAGATGGCTTGATCGAGAAAGGATATTGCTGTTATCCAGAAATTTCGCGCGAGGTAACACTTGAGGCTAAAAAACAAGGAATAGAACAATTGTTTCTAGAAAATCCATTGTTATTCAGTGAGTTACTTCTAGAAGGAAGAGTAAAACAACACAAAAATGCTCAAAATGAACCGCATGAAATTGTATTTTTAGATCGCGGAATTCCAGATGTTTTGGCTTATATGCATTATATTGGCGATTCCTATCCTGCACATTTTGACTTGGCTTGTCGCGAAAATATTTACACAAAAATCTTTATTCTTCCGCCTTGGGAGGAAATTTATATTAGCGATGATGAGCGTTACGAAAATTACGAACAAGCAAAGCTAATTTACAATCATCTTACGGAAACCTACGAAAGTTATGGTTATCAACTTATTGAAGTCCCAAAAGACACGCTCGATAACCGAATTTGTTATATCTTAGATCAAATTTCTAAATAGTTATCTGTTTTTTGAATCATTTTTTAATTTTTAAATCACTGCAATGCCTGAAGCTTTAGAAATTCTAAAAAAATATTGGAAACACGATACTTTTCGATCTCCGCAAAACGAAATTATAACTTCGGTTTTAGACGGGAAAGATACTTTTGGACTCATGCCAACTGGCGGCGGAAAATCTATTTGTTTTCAGGTTCCAGCAATGATGAACGACGGAATTTGCCTTGTAATTTCGCCACTTGTCGCCTTAATGAAAGATCAAGTTGCTAATTTGCAAAAACGAGATATCAAAGCAATTGCGCTTACTGGAGGAATTTCTTCCGATGAAATGATTAATCTTTTAGACAATTGCGAGTTCGGGAATTACAAGTTTTTATACCTATCGCCAGAACGTTTGCAAAGCGATTGGATTTTGGATCGCATCAAAAATTTACCCATAAATCTTATTGCGATTGATGAGGCACATTGTGTTTCGCAATGGGGGCACGATTTTCGTCCGGCTTATCTCAAAATTTCAAAACTTAAAGAACACTTTCCTAAAATTCCATTTTTAGCATTAACGGCATCGGCAACAAAACGGGTAAAAGAAGATGTAATTACACAATTAGGTTTAATAAATCCAGTAGTTTTCGAGAAATCTTTTGCCAGAGAAAACATTGCATATATGGTTTTTGAGGTCGAAGATAAATTGTTTCGGATGGAACAAATTCTGAAAAAAAATCCACAACCTTCAATAATATATGTCCGAAATAGGAAATCTTGTCTGGACGTTTCCTCGCAATTACAAGCTTTGGGAATAAAAGCAACTTATTATCACGGTGGTCTTTCATCTAAAGATAAAGACAAAAATATGCAACTTTGGATGAACGAAGAGGTTCAGGTTATTGTTGCCACAAATGCGTTTGGAATGGGAATTGACAAGGCAAATGTAAAAACGGTTATTCATATTCAGTTGCCCGAAAATATCGAAAATTATTATCAGGAAGCTGGTCGGGCAGGACGAAATTGGGACCCGAGCCTGAAAGGTGAACTGGCGCAGCAAAAAGCATTTGCCGTTTTGCTTACAAGTCCATCGGATTATTTGCAAGCAAAAGCCCAAACTATTGATGTTTTGCCCGATAAAATGTTCTTGAACGAAATGTTTATTAAACTTTGTAATTATTTTAGGATTGCATACGGCGAAGGAATAAATGAGCAATTTCAGTTTAATTTGAATCAGTTTTGTGCCAAATATAATTTTCCAATTTTAAAAACTTATAATGCCATTCAGTTTTTGGATCGACAAGGAATTATAACATTAGCTCAGGAATTTTCGGAAAAAATAACACTTCAATTTATAATTTCATCCAAAGAAGTGATTAGATATGTAAGTTTAAATCCAAATGACGAAGAAATAATATTAACAATTTTGCGAAATTATCCAGGAATTTATGACATGCAAACCGCCTTTAATTTGCAATTAATTGTAGCTAAATCCAATAGCGATGAGCAGAAAGTTAATTCGCTTTTGCAAAAATTGAAAGAAAAAGAAATTATCGAATATCAAGCAAAAAGTAACGATACAACTCTAATTTTTAATGAAGTTCGCGAAGATGAACGAACAATTAATAGAGTGTCAAAATTTTTAGAAAAACAAAATGAACTGAAAAAACAACAATTTTTGAGTGTTTTGAATTATGTAAACGAAAAAAAGGTGTGCAAAAGCAAATTGATTTTGGCTTACTTTGGCGAAACCGATAGTCCAGATTGTGGGATTTGTTCGTTTTGTATTACTAAGGAACCTAAAAAAATAGATCATCAATCGTTATCCGATAAAATTATTGGTTTGTTGAATATTCAGGATATGAATTCTAGAGAAATCGAAAAATTATCCAAACATAAAACTAAGGATGTTATCTTTGCAATTCAGAATTTGATGGAAAATAATTCTATAAATGTGCTCTCCAATAACAAATACACGTTAAAAAAATAATGGAAAAATTAAGAATCGTTTTCATGGGAACACCAGAATTTGCAGTTGGAATTTTGGATACAATAATAAAAAATAATTTCGAAGTAGTTGGAGTTATAACAGCTGCTGACAAACCCGCTGGTCGTGGACAAAAGCTAAAATATTCGGCTGTGAAAGAATATGCTCTGGAAAATAATTTGAAATTATTACAACCCACAAATCTTAAAAGCGAAGATTTTCTGGAGGAATTAAAAGCATTAAATGCCAATTTGCAAGTGGTTGTAGCTTTTAGAATGTTGCCCGAAGCGGTTTGGAAAATGCCAAGTTTAGGAACTTTTAATCTTCATGCATCGTTATTACCTAATTATCGTGGTGCTTCGCCGATAAACTGGGCAATCATAAATGGAGAAACTAAAACTGGAGTAACAACCTTTTTTATAGATGATAAAATAGATACTGGAGCCATGATTTTGAGTTCTGAAATAGAAATTTCCCAAAACGAAAATGCAGGCGAATTGCATGATCGATTGATGAATTTAGGTTGTGAAACAGTTGTACAGACTTTGGATTTAATCCAAAACAAAAATGCAAAAACCACGATTCAGACTGAAAATACTGACATAAAAACGGCTTACAAACTCAACAAGGAAAATTGCAAGATCGATTGGTCCAAATCTGGAAAGGAAATTCATGACTTGATTCGCGGTTTATCGCCATATCCAGCGGCTTGGTGTTTTTTTCAAGACAAAAACGATGAATGGAATGTCAAGATTTATGAAAGTAATTTTGTTTCAGAAAATCATACTTATATAATAGGTAGCGTTTTGACAACAAAAAAAGAAATGAAAATTGCAGTTCGAGATGGTTTTATAGAAATATTTAGTTTGCAATTTCCTGGAAAAAAGAGAATGAAAACAGTTGAGGTTTTAAACGGAATGACGTTTTCCGGAGCCGCAATAGTTGTTTAAGTCCTATAAACATTGAATAAAAGCACTTTTTACAGCCTTGTTATCAACAAAAAAAGCAAGTTATCAACAAAACAGGCAAAAAATCATCAAAACTGTTGGATGGTACGGAAATCCTACTAAATTTGTTATTAATATAATGTTTAACCAACAATTAATAACTATTTATTATGAACAAATCAGAATTAATCGACGCTATCGCTGCTGACGCAGGAATTACTAAAGCTGCTGCAAAATTAGCATTAGAGTCATTTTTAGGTAATGTAGGTGGTACTTTGAAAAAAGGTGGAAGAGTATCTCTAGTAGGTTTTGGATCTTGGTCAGTTTCTAAAAGAGAAGCAAGAGACGGAAGAAATCCTCAGACTGGAGCAACAATCAAAATTGCTGCAAAAAATGTTGTAAAATTCAAAGCTGGTGCTGATTTAGAAGGTGCTGTAAACTAGGCCATTTTTTACAAATAAAAATATTAAATCACTCGTTTCGGCGAGTGATTTTTTTTTGTTTTAAATAAAAAATGTTATTAATAAACTTTTTTTTATTAACTTTATTTAAAATTGTAGTAAAATGGTCGTGAAAAAACTAACAAAAGGACAATTACTTATTGCGGAACCATCGATTATTGGCGATATGTCATTCAATCGATCGGTAATTTTGTTAGCAGATCATAACAACGAAGGTTCGGTTGGATTTATTATGAACAAGCCATTAAATTATACTATAAATGATTTGGTTCCAGATGTCGAAGCCGATTTTAAAATATATAATGGAGGGCCAGTGGAGCAAGATAATTTATATTTTATTCATAATATTCCGGATCTAATTCCTGATAGTATAGAGATTTCTAACGGTATTTTTTGGGGAGGAGATTTCGAATTGACTCGTAAATTAATTAACAAAAAGAAAATTAATAAAAACAACATAAGATTTTTCTTGGGTTATACTGGTTGGGACGCAAGCCAATTAGAGGACGAAATGCAATCTAACTCATGGATT
The DNA here is from genome assembly GCA_043783485.1 of Bacteroidota bacterium. Taxonomy (GTDB): domain Bacteria; phylum Bacteroidota; class Bacteroidia; order Flavobacteriales; family Flavobacteriaceae; genus Flavobacterium. The sequence continues at coordinate 37,708 of JAYVZI010000003.1, read as the reverse complement.
GTTGCCAAAAATAGTTACGAAAACAAAATAATTGGAAAATCGACAACTAATTTTTGGAAAGAAAAAATATCGGAACTTGGTGGCGAATATCTAATTTGGTCTAACGCTCCCGAAAATCCAAATTTTAATTAATAAAATCTTACTAAGGCATTTAATCGAATTAGTATATCTTCCGATAATTTTGTTTGGAATGTTTTTTTGCGGTATTTGGTAATAGGTTGAATTCCTTTTATAACATTTGTAACAAATAATTCATCGGCTTTTTGGAGATCAAATGGCGAGATTATTTCCTCAACAACTTCTAGATTTTCTATTTTTTTTGCGATTTCTAAAACTTGTTTTCTCATAACTCCGTTTAGGCAGCCTTCGGAAATTGGCGGGGTTATTAGTTTGTTATTCAGTAACATAAAAACATTTCCTTGCAGTGCCTCGATTACGTTTTTGCTGTCATTCATTAATAAACAATTGTCTAAATCGTTTTCTTTTGCAAAAATACTTCCTGTAATATTAATGAGTTTATTGGTCGATTTTATAGAGGAAAGCAATTGTTTTGTTACATAAAAATCTTTGTATAAATCGACTTCGTATTCCTTTTTTTCGATCGAATAAATAACGTTTTCTAATGGTTTTACGTTTATTAAATACGAAATAGTATTGGTTTCCGGAAGATAATATCCGCCAGTATTCCGGTAAACAGTAATCCGAGCTCTTGCGGAATTGCTACAATTATTGGTTTTTACTAAATTTAGAATTTGTTGTTCTAGAAATTCTAGTGTAAAATCCATTGGAATTTCCATTCGTACAATTCGCATCGACGACATTAATCGGAAATAATGATCCTCTAGAAAAAGGATTTTGTTATTTACAATTTTCATGGTTTCGAAAACGCCATCTCCAAAAAGAAAGGCGCGATTGTTTTGCAATAAATTGGTTTCCGACGAGACGATGTTTCCGTTATAATTAATCATAAAAAAAGCCCTAAATAAATTTAGGGCAAATATACTTTTTATAAAATCAAAAAACTATACAGAACCGATTACATGTTTCAATTCCGATACTTGATTTTCCCAAAGTTGCTTGGATTCTTCAATTTCGTCTGGTTCGGCAAAATCTACAACCATTAGCGAAACGTCTTTTGTGATTTCGTCCTCAAGTATTCTTAGCTCAAAATAGTATTCTGTATCTTTATTTTTTTCGTCAATCCAACGAAATTTTACTTTTTCGCCCGTTTTTTTAGATGAGAGTCTTGCATTTTCTTCGGAATCGTTCCAAATAAATGTAAAATATTCGCCTCTAGAGTTTACGTTATCTGCAAACCATTCCGATAATCCGGACGGCGTTGATATGTATTGGTATAGCAATGAGGGAGATGAGTTTATAGGTATTTCTAATTCGTAGCGTGTTTTTAATTCCATGAAGACTGATAATTTTTGTGAAATATATATAATTAATTTCTAAAATAAAGGTTTTTTAAAAAATAATTTTTTTTTATCTATTTATATTTGCAACATCTGATTTAAGTTTTATATTTGCACCCGCGTTCAAGGACGTAAAATAGTAAATATTTGGCGAGATAGCTCAGTTGGTTAGAGCGCAGGATTCATAACCCTGAGGTCCCGAGTTCAAATCTCGGTCTCGCTACTACAAAATCCCTTTTCATACTTGAAAAGGGATTTTTTTTGTTTCAACTTTCGTATCATCATTAAAATCCAACTTTCTTTTTTTTTAGACAAATTGTTATAAAAACGATTTTATGGGTTATAATAATCAGTTTTTAAGAAATGTTAATGCATAAAATTATGAAATATTCATGAAATGGCTATTTGTTATGCGATTGTACTTTAAAATGTATTTTTAACATATTTATTAAAGATATCGTAATTATAATTTAACAATAATATTTAATTTATATCATAAATTATCTGAAAACAAGCATTTTAACGATTATTTTAAGCAAGTCATCGATTTTGTTAATTGTTTACATTGTTGTTAAAATTTTGTATATATATTAGCATTGTAATTCCCAAATCACAATGTTTATGAATCGAAAATCTACTCTCGACACAAGTTTTTTGTTTTTTATTGGAGCCCTTTTATTTCCAATACTTTCTTTCTCTCAAGTAGAAATACTTAATCAAGGTTTTGATAATTTCCCAGTTGATAATTGGATTTATGAATCCTCTCCAAACACAGGAACCGCAGTCGCTAATAATGCAAGGTATGTAACCGCTCCCAACGCATTGTTATTGCAGGGATCAAACTCAGCAGGGTCAGGATCATTAAATAACGACCCATATATTATTTTTGATAATCAAAGTTTGGTTGGTTATACAGATGCTAAAATTTCGATACAATTTTCCTCAGACGGAAGCCCAGATGTAGACGATGATTTATATTTAGACATTTCCTATGATAATGGGCTTACATTTACTAGCGTAAAACTAATGGATGGAAAAAGTGGAAATGCAGATAATCTTGGTTTTACTCATCCAGCATCTGCTGGAAATACTGTAGGATCTACATTTGTATATGATATTCCGAATGTTAATTCGCAAGTTTTGATTCAACTTCGAATGGATGAACTCGATGATCAAAATAACATAACTGATAGGTATTATGTTGATAATGTAAAACTCATAAGAACTCCAATAGGCTACTCAATTGAAGTTTATGGATTAAACAATTTTATACCGCACAATTCAACAGCTGCAAATATTAATGGAACAGATTTTGGTTCGGTTCAAATAGTTACAGATCCTAAAACTAGGATATTTACCATAAAAAATGTTGGATCAAATACTATAAATTTGTTAGGATCACCTGCCGTTACTATTACTGGAAGCTCAGATTTTACCATAACTAGTTATCCAACTACACCAATTTCGAGTACAAATTCAACTGATTTTCAGGTTCGATTTAATCCAAGTTCAACTGGAGTTAAAACCGCAACTATTTCAATTGCAAGCACCGATGCTGACGAAAATCCTTATATAATTAATTTGAAAGGAATTGGAAATCAAACATTTTTTGATAGCGATGGCGATCTTGTCTTTGATAATGTAGATATAGATGATGATAATGATGGTATACGAGATGTAACCGAAGAGCTAAATTGTATAAACTCTAATGGTAGTAAAGTAAATTATAAATTTTTGAGCGAAACTTTTGGAACCGGTGCAAGAACAACTATTGATACAAATTACAATGCCGTAACCACTTATTGTTATGAGGACGGATCAGCAGGAGTAAACACTGTAGATTGTCCAGACTTAAGTTCGACAGATCTAAACGATGGTAAATATACGGTAGGCTCAAGTGCTCAAATAGCATCTTGGGCAAATGATTATTGGTATAAAGGAGTAGATCATACTGGAGATACAAATGGTAGAATGGCAATTTTTAATGCATCCTATACACCAGGGGTATTCTATACAGCAACTATTTCCGGTGCATTGCCAGGCATTCCTATAACCTATAGTTTTTGGGTTATTAATTTAGACCGATCGGATGCACCTGGAATTGCAACACGACTAAGACCAAATGTAAAAGTTGAGTTTCGCGATGTAAACGACAATCTTTTAAGTTCCATAAGCACAGGTGATATTACTCCAACAACAAACGGCAACTTAGCTGGAGATTGGTATAGATTTACCTCAAATTTAACCTTTAATGTTACGACCTTCAAAGTTGTATTTATAAACAACGAAACTGGGGGAGCAGGAAATGACTTGGCTATGGATGATATCGAAATTTCGCAAACACTATGCGATATCGATAATGATGGCGTTGCCGATGTTTTTGATCTTGATACTGATAATGATGGATTACCTGATATTGTAGAGGATGGACTAGGTAATTTAAGTAATGGAAAAGGAAGAATGGATGCTGGATGGGTTGATGCAAATATAAATGGGCTTCATGATTCAGCCGAAGCATTAATAGCAACTTTAGACAGTGATAATGATGGAGTGCCAAACTACATAGATTTAGATAGTGATAACGACAGTGTTTTTGATGTAGATGAATCAGGAACAACAAATGTAAATGCGGCAACAGGATTTGTAAATGGCGATGGCGATATAACAGGCGATGGGCTTGGCGATGGGCCAGAATCCGAAACTTTTAGACTTAAAGATACGAACGGAGACGGAATAACAGAAGGTTTTGGTGATGGAGTTTTAGATATTTACGACTATGCAAACGGAGCCTATGGAAATTTAAATCAAGGTACAAACACAACCCCTTTTCTTAATTATTTATTAGATTCTGATTCTGATGGAACACCAGATTATATAGATTTAAAATCCGATGGAACAAATTTCGATATTTCAAAAACATTATACGCATCGCTTGACGGAAATAACAACGGAACAATAGATGGTACTATTGATGCCGATAAGGATGGAATTATAGATGCTTTTGATACCAATACCACAAAATACGGATCGCCAAGAAATCTGGAACGTAAACTATTTGTAGATTTTGATGGCAGAAACGATTACGCACAAGATAACATATCAGTAATAAATGGTTGGGCAAATGCAACAATAATGGGTTGGGTTAATTTGGGAACAGTAATTCCTTCAGATGCTATAGTATTTGGACAAGACAAATTTCATGTAAAATTTAACTCGGGAAAAAAACTTCAGGTAATTGCAAATACAACAACACTTACATACACAACTGCATTAGCAACCTCACAATGGATACATGTTGCAGCAGTCTATGATAGCGCCAATAGCTTATTAAAACTGTATATAAATGGAGTTATGGCTGCAAGTTTGCCTGTATCTGGAAGTCTAAATGCTGATACCTCTTTGTTTACAATTGCTAAAAATCCATCGGCAAACAACAAATATTTCAGAGGAAGCATAGACGAAGTTCGCGTTTTCGATAAAGCCTTAACAGATGCTCAAGTTCAAAGAATGGTTTATCAGGAAATAAAAGATAACAGCGGGCAAATACAAGGAGCAATCATTCCAAAAGATATAAGTTCATTACCGTGGAATAACCTAAAACGTTACTACAAACTAGACAACTATAAAAATGATATTATAGACGATCATACCACCACAGCAGTAGATGTTTTGTCTGGAGCTAAACTGTATAACGTAAAAAATATAAAAGTGCAACAAGCTCCAATGCCATTTGTAACCCAGCAAACAGGAACGATTGCAGCGGCTATTAATTCGGTTCCAAACCAAATTAGAGGATTAGACGCAACCGATAATAATTGGGCAATAATAGTTGTAAACCATGATGTAACTTCTACAAGCAATCATACCAATTTAGGAATGATTGTAAACGCTACAAAAAATGTAGTGATTAGTAATGATAGCAAATTGCAAAACGATTGGTATTTAAAACTAGACGGAAAAATCGATTTACAAGGACGTTCCCAATTGGTACAAACCCTAGAAAGTGATTTGGAGCCATCAAGCTCAGGAAAACTAGAAAGAGACCAACAAGGTACCAGTAATGTTTATAACTATAACTATTGGTCATCTCCAGTAGGAGCTATAAACGCAACTAGTAATAACAACTCTTACACTGTTGATGGTGTAATGAAAGACGGAACCGATCCATTAAACATAAAAAACATCAATTGGACAAGTGCCTCTTATAACGGTTCCCCAACTACACCAATAACGCTTGCAAGTTACTGGCTATGGAAATTTCAGAACGTAACCGATCTTTATGCAAACTGGACTGCATTAGGTCCAAACGGAGCTTTACTAGCGGGGCAAGGTTACACAATGAAAGGGAGCGGATCTGCATTGGGATATCAAAACTATACCTTTGTAGGAAAACCAAACAATGGAACTATTACAATGCCAATATCTGCAAACAATACCAATTTGAGCGGAAATCCATACGCATCTGCAATAGATGTTACAGCATTTATTAATGACAATGCGGCTTCTACTTTAGGAACTATTTATTTCTGGGAACAATTTGCAACAAACAATACACATATTTTAAGAGATTATCAAGGAGGTTATGCTGCAAGAAATTTAACGGGAGGAACAACTCCGGTTTCGCCTGCAGGAATAAGCGGATTGGGGTCAAGTTCCAGAACTCCAAAACAATTTATACCAGTAGGACAAGGATTTTTTGTTTACGGAAATGCAACCGGAGGAAACATAACCTTCAAAAATAGCCAAAGACTTTTTGTAAAAGAAGACGATGCAAACTCTAATGTAATGTTCAAAAGTGCTGACAATAATAACAACGATCCATATCCAACAGAGAATTATGCAAAAATACATTTAGGCTATACCTCCAATAATGATTTGCACAGACAACTACTTTTGGGTTTCATGAACGAAAAAGCCACTAGCGGATTGGATTATGGATATGACGGAATTGTGTTTGATGAAGAATTAAAAAACGATATGAATTTCTTGCTAGGAACCAATAAATTAGTCATTCAAGCTGATGGAAATTTCGAAACAAAAAATATTTATCCATTATTTTTAAAATCCGATGTAGCGGGAAAAGTAAAATTCATGATTGATGGTTTAGAAAATTTCGATGCCAATCAGCCCATTTATATTTACGATGATGATGCAAAAACCTACAACGATATCCGAAATCAAGCTTTTGAAGTTGAAATTCCAATTGGAGAAAATTCCACAAGATTTTCATTAAGATTTGGGCAAGAAACATTAGGAACCAATAACAATGTTGCTCTAAACGACTTAAACATTGTTCATATCCAAAACGGAAATGTTTTAATCATAAACAATAAAAAGCTAGATTTAATTGTAGAAAAAGTACAACTTTATAATGTTTTGGGACAACAAGTATCGGTTTGGAATGTAGAAAATCAAAATCAGGAAAACATTCAGCTTCCTATAAAAAACTTGAGTTCAGGAACTTACATAGCAAATATAAAAACCACAAAAGGCGATATCAGCAAAAAAATTATAATCAAGTAATTTTTACAATAATGCACAAAAAAAAACAGTTTCAAGAAATCTGAAACTGTTTTTTTATGCTTTGAAAACTAATTATTTTCGTTTAATAACTCTTTCTACAGCCTCAACAATTGCTTGATTGTTAAGTTTGTATTTCTCCATAAGTTGCTCTGGAGTTCCGCTTTCGCCAAAACTATCATTTACCGCTACAAATTCTTGAGGCGATGGATTATTAAGAGCCAAAACTCTCGAAACACTTTCGCCAAGACCACCAAGAATGTTATGTTCTTCGGCAGTAACAATGCATTTTGTTTTTGCTAACGATTTTAATATTGCCGCCTCGTCTAATGGTTTAATGGTGTGAATATTTATAACTTCTGCCGAAATCCCTTTGGCTTCTAATGCTTCTGCGGCAATTAACGCTTCCCAAACCAAATGTCCAGTGGCTACAATAGTAACATCAGTTCCTTCTTGTAAAAGTATAGCTTTTCCGATTTCGAATTTTTCGTCGGCTGGCATAAAATTTGGCACAACAGGACGACCAAAACGTAAATAAACTGGGCCATGATGATCTGCAATGGCTAACGTAGCAGCTTTGGTTTGGTTGTAATCGCAAGTATTAATTACGGTCATTCCTGGCAACATTTTCATGAGTCCAATATCTTCTAATATTTGATGCGTTGCACCATCTTCGCCAAGGGTTAATCCTGCATGCGAAGCACAAATTTTTACGTTTTTATCGGAATAAGCTACACTTTGACGAATTTGATCGTAAACCCGACCCGTCGAAAAGTTAGCAAATGTTCCTGTAAACGGAATTTTCCCTCCAATGGTTAAACCAGCTGCAATACCAATCATGTTGGCTTCGGCAATACCGATCTGGAAAAAACGTTCTGGATGGTTTTTCTTGAAATCATCAAATTTCAACGATCCGATTAAATCTGCACAAAGTGCCACTACATTTTTGTTAGTTTGTCCTAATTCTGTCATTCCTGCACCAAAACCCGAACGAGTGTCTTTGCTGCCTGTGTTTGTATATTTTTTCATTTTCCTCCCCCAACCCCTCCAAAGGAGGGGAGTTCCTATTGGGGTAAATAGGGTTTTATTTATTATTTATCATTTTGCGCTATTCCTCCCCTTCGGGGAGGCTAGGAGGGGATTTAATAATCCCCTAAAGTTTCTTCATTCTGACTCAAAGCGTTTTCTAACTGCGCATCATTTGGTGCTTTTCCGTGCCAAGCATGAGAGTACATCATGTAATCTACTCCATTACCCATTTCGGTATGAAGCAAAACGCAAACTGGTTTGCCTTTTCCTGTTCTGGATTTTGCATCGGTCATTCCTGCAATAATGGCATCAATGTTGTTTCCTTCTTTGATGTCTATAACTTCCCAATCGAAGGCTTCAAATTTTGCACGAATGCTTCCCATGTTCAAAACTTCGTCGGTGGTACCGTCTATTTGTTTTCCGTTGAGGTCGATTGTAGCAATAAGATTATCTACTTTTTTTGCCGATGCATACATGATAGCTTCCCAGTTTTGTCCTTCTTGCAATTCGCCATCGCCATGAAGTGTGTAAACCAAATGATTGCAATTGTTTAGTTTTTTGGCTTGTGCAGCACCAATGGCAACTGACAAACCTTGTCCTAAAGATCCAGAGGCAATTCTTACTCCCGGTAAATGATCGTGCGTAGTTGGGTGCCCTTGCAAACGGGTATTTATTTTACGAAAAGTGGCCAATTCCGAAACTGGAAAATAGCCGCTACGTGCCAAAACGCTATAAAATACGGGAGAAATATGTCCGTTTGAAAGGAAGAATAAATCCTCGCCTATACCGTCCATGTCAAAACCTGGTTTTCTTTCCATTAGGTTTTGATAAAGCGCTACTAAAAATTCTGTGCAGCCTAAAGAACCGCCCGGATGCCCCGAGTTTACTGCGTGTACCATTCGTAGAATGTCTCTTCGAACTTGTGTTGAAAAACCTTGAAGTTGTTGTGTGTTTGGTTTCATCTTTTATTTTAAAATTAGACTCTGCAAATATAGTTTTTTAGATAATAGATGATAGACAAATAGATAACAGACTTTTGAAAAGTTATTAAGAGTTTGTTTGCTACAAATATATTATTGAAAATCATTATTTTTACACCTGTCAGGTTTTTAAAACCAGTCAGGTATAAATATTGAAGCTAATTAGAATTGATTTTTTTTTAATTAAATTCACAATTCACAATTCACAATTCATAATTATTTTATATTTGCCCCTATGAAATTTGATTTATTAAAAAAAGATCCGCAAACTAAAGCCAGAGCAGGAACAATTACTACCGATCACGGAACTATTGAAACTCCAATTTTTATGCCCGTTGGAACGGTAGCCTCCGTAAAAGGGGTGCATCAGCGGGAATTGAAAGAGGAAATTAATCCGGATATTATATTAGGAAATACCTATCATTTGTATTTGCGTCCCAAGTTAGAAATTCTCGAAAAAGCAGGAGGATTACATAAATTTATGAATTGGGACAGAAATATCTTGACCGATTCTGGTGGTTATCAAGTATATTCACTTTCTGCAAATAGAAAAATAAAGGAAGAAGGCGTAAAGTTTAAATCCCATATTGATGGTTCGGTTCACTTTTTTTCTCCAGAAAACGTAATGGAAACCCAACGCACAATTGGTGCCGATATTATTATGGCTTTTGATGAATGTACACCATATCCTTGTGATTATCGTTATGCACAACGCAGCATGCACATGACGCATCGTTGGTTGGACAGATGCATCAAACATTTAGAAAAATTACCCTATAAATACGGTTTTGAACAAACTTTTATGCCAATTGTTCAAGGAAGTACATATAAAGATTTGCGCATGCAATCTGCAGAATACATAGCAAATTCAGGTCAAAAGGCCAACGCAATTGGTGGGCTTTCGGTAGGAGAACCAGCCGAGGAAATGTATGCAATGACCGAAATTGTTTGCGACATACTTCCCGAAGAAAAACCAAGATATTTAATGGGTGTTGGAACTCCAATAAATTTACTAGAAAATATTGCGCTTGGTGTAGATATGTTTGATTGTGTAATGCCAACCCGAAATGCTAGAAACGGAATGCTATTTACAGCAAATGGAACTATAAATATAAAAAACAAAAAATGGGAAGCCGATTTTTCGCCAGTCGATGAAATGGGTTTAACGTTTGTAGATAGAGAATATACAAAAGCGTATCTTCGACATTTGTTTGCTGCAAATGAATATTTGGGTAAGCAAATTGCAACAATTCATAATCTCGGATTTTATATGTGGTTGGTTCGCGAAGCCAGAAAACATATTATTGCTGGCGATTTTGCCACTTGGAAAGAAATGATGGTAAAAAATATGAGCCAAAGATTGTAAAATTTTGTTTAAAGTTTCAGGTTTCAAGTTTATTGAGAAACCTGAAACTTTAAACTTTAAACTTTAAACTAATAAATGCTAACAATTCTAGACAAATACATACTTAAACGATACCTCGCTACTTTTACAGTAATGTTGCTTTTGTTTATACCAATTGGGATAATTATCGACGTGTCTGAAAAGGTCAATAAAATGATCGAAAACAAAGTTCCAATTGCAGAAATTGCTAATTATTACTTCTTTTTCACGATTCACTTTGCTAATTTTTTGTTTCCAATATTTTTGTTTTTGTCTATTATATGGTTCACTTCCAAGTTGGCAAATAATACAGAGATTATTGCAATTTTGAGTTCAGGAATATCCTTTACACGGTTTTTGAGACCTTATATTATAGGAGCAACAATAGTTTCGATATTTGCATTACTTATGGGTTTTTTCCTTGCGCCAAAAGCCAACGATGTTTACAATAATTTTAGATATACTTATCTCATTGGAAATGGTCAAAACGAAATGCGAAAAAATCAAGATGTATATCGCCAAATTTCGGATGACGAATTTATATATGTAAGTAGTTTTAATAATGTATCCAAAGTTGCTTTCAATTTTTCGATGGAGAAATTCAATAAAGACAAGACTCTACAATACAAAATTACTTCTAGCCGAATAAAATGGAATCCGCAAGACAGTACCTATAGCATGTTCGATTACACCAAACGAACCATTGGCGAATTCGATGATATCATAGAAAAAGTGGACAAAAAAGACGAAAAATTTTCCTTCGATCTCGAGGATTTAACACCAGTTGTTTACATCGCAGAAACGCTTTCATTAGGCGATTTAATTCGATTTATTGCCAAAGAAAAAAAACGAGGAAATGCAGATATCGATGTTTACCTTGTTGTACTTTACAAAAAATACAGCGTTCCTGTTTCGGCATTTATACTCACCATTATTGCAGTTGCAGTTTCCTCTATGAAGCGTCGCGGCGGAATGGGAATGAACCTTGCTATAGGAATTTTGTTGGCATTTTCATTTGTTTTTTTCGATAAAGTTTTCGGAGTTCTAGCCGAAAAATCAAGTATTTTACCAATAATTGCGGTTTGGATACCCAATGTAGTTTTCGGAATCCTAGCCATATTTTTACTACGCAATGCAAGACGGTAACCTCAAAAGCTATTTACACCTTCATCTAATTGTATTTATTTGGGGATTTACAGCTATTTTAGGCAAACTTATTTCGCTCAAAGCATTGGATTTAGTATGGTACCGCATGTTGTTTGCCGTAATATTCATGGCAATTTACATATTAGCAACCAAACAATCGTTAAGAGTTTCTTTCAAAACTTTTATAGGATTCATGATATCGGGAATTATCATAGCTTTGCATTGGTACACATTTTATCAAGCCATAAAAGTTTCGAATATTTCCATCACCCTAGCGTGCTTGTCCACGGGCGCATTTTTTGCATCTATATTAGAACCCATTTTCAACAAACGAAAAATTATTCTCTACGAATTGTTCTTCGGACTAATAGTAATTGCTGGTTTGGTATTAATTTTTAATATAGAAACAAGATACAAAACAGGAATAATTTTAGGGATAATTACCGCGTTTCTATCCGCATTATTTTCAGTAATAAACGGAAAATTTGCAAAAATCCATAATCCCAATATCATTAGTGCTTACGAACTTTTTGGAGGCGTATTTTTCATGTCCCTATTTTTACTTTTTACAGACCAGTTTACCCCAAGTTTTTTCTCAATATCTAGATCAGATTTCTTGTGGTTGCTCATTTTATCCTCTGTTTGCACCGCTTATGCATTTTCGGCATCGGTCAAGGTCATGAAATTTCTCACGCCATACACCGTAATGCTCACCATTAATCTCGAACCCATTTACGGCATAATTTTAGCAGTTCTAATCTTCAAAAAATCCGAGCAAATGAACTCCCTTTTTTACCTCGGAGCCTTCATAATTTTGTGCACAGTTATCCTAAACGGAATCATCAAAAACCGCAAAAAGAATAATATTTAGTAGCCAATCCAGCTTTGTGTTCCAATCTTTTGGGTCGAAATGGACTTTTCTATAACCCAAAAGGAGCTTCCGCTGGTCGCTCTTTTGGGTTATAGAAAAGTCCATTTCGACCCAAAAGGATTTCCACTTCAATCTGGGCTAGGGAAATAGGAAAACCAAATAAATTTTATGTTTTATTAGAATTTAGTAATTTTCCAGCGGAAATTACTACTACAAAAACGCCGACCAAAACAAGACTAGCATTTACGTTTCCTAAATTAAAACCTTCGGGCTTTGTAAGATAATCTCCCATAGTTGCACCAATAGGATGCGTAAGGATAATTGCCAACCAGTAACATATTTCTCTAGAAATTTTTGTAAAAAAAGTCAATAATATTACCAGAACAATCAATCCCAAAAGCAATAAAGTTCCTCCACCAAAACCAAGAATTGTGTCGTGGGCCAATAAATCGCCCAAGGCAGTTCCTAAAGTGCTCGATGTCAAAATGGCAATCCAATAAAGGAATTCTGTTTTTGTATCCAATCCAGTTTCTAGCGCGCTTGCTTTAGAAAAATAATGCCAAATCTTGAAAGTCATACCAAGCAAAACAATTAAAATCAATGTTCCATAAACGTAACCAAAACCCAATGTACGAGTAACATAATCCGAAATAGTTGTGCCAGCCGTACTCGCCAAAGTAATAACGGTCCAATAAACAAAAACATGTTGTATTTTCGAGAATATTGCAAAACCCAAAGCAATCAAAAACAACAAAACAAGAGCAATTGTTCCGCCACCGTATCCAAGATTAAAAGTTTGAGATATCAAGTCGCCGGCAGTTTCGCCCATCGTGTTGGCACTAATGATTAGCAACCAATAAAATAAATTTATTTCAGGTAATTTTTTCATAAAAATCAATAAACAAATCTAATTTTTAATTTCATATCAAAGGTTAATTTTGCTATAATTTTTTGATTCTGATTTTCTGATTTATTTTAATAAACAAGAAATTTATTTCCCAATATTTAAATTTAAAACTATCTTTGCTTTTCAAACAAAAACCAAAAACGCACAAACCCTATGGAATATTTAGATTTTGAGCTTCCAATAAAAGAACTTGTAGATCAATTAGACAAATGTCAAATTATCGGACAAGAGTCGGATGTAGATGTAACAAATACCTGCAATCAAATTAATAAAAAACTAGTAGATGCCAAAAAAGAAATCTACGGAAATCTAACCGCTTGGCAACGTGTACAATTATCACGACACCCAAGTAGGCCTTATACATTAGAGCATATCAAGGCACTTTGCGGAGATACTTTCTTGGAATTGTTTGGAGATCGTGGTTTTAAGGACGACAAAGCAATGATTGGTGGACTAGGAAAAATAGACGGGCAATCGTTCATGATTGTAGGGCAACAAAAAGGAATTAACACCAAAATGCGACAGCTTCGTAATTTTGGAATGGCAAATCCCGAAGGTTATCGCAAAGCATTGCGACTCATGAAAATGGCCGAAAAATTCGGAATTCCAGTATTAACATTAATAGATACTCCAGGCGCATATCCCGGACTCGAAGCCGAAGAACGCGGACAAGGAGAAGCAATTGCCAGAAATATTTTTGAAATGATCCGACTAAAAACCCCAATTATTACAGTAATTGTGGGCGAAGGAGCATCTGGAGGAGCATTAGGAATTGGCGTTGGCGATAAAGTTTATATGATGGAAAATACATGGTATTCGGTAATTTCGCCAGAATCATGTTCCTCTATTTTATGGAAAAGTTGGGAATACAAGGAAATTGCAGCTGAAGCATTAAAACTAACTTCTGCCGACATGAAAAAGCAAAAATTGGTAGATGATATTATTCCAGAACCATTAGGCGGAGCGCATTATGATAAAGAAACGGCTTTCAAATCCGTGAAACAATATATCTTGAAAGGTTACAGCCAGCTCAAAGATTTATCAACAACCGAGCTAGTAGCACAAAGAATGGACAAGTACAGTAAAATGGGCGAGTACAAAGAGTAAATTCTTACAAATTTATATCTAATCCGAAGCCCTATGGTTTCGGATTTTTTTTGACTTATAAACAAATAATAAACATTTATTAACAAAACAGTGTAATAACTCTGCACGCATTTTTTTTATTTTATAGTTACATTCGCAACATGGAAAACTTCAAAAACATAAACCCCTTAAAAGTAGATAAAACTACTATAATCAATCTCGAAAAAGGGAAATTGCCACCACAGGTCATAGATCTTGAGGAAGCAGTTCTTGGCGCAATGATGATTGACAAAAAAGGAGTAGATGAGGTTATCGATATTTTGCAACCAGATGCTTTTTACAAGGATTCGCATAAATTTATTTTCGAAGCCATTTTTCAATTATTCACAGATTCTCAGCCTATTGACTTATTAACAGTTTCGGCGCAGCTAAAAAAGAATGCAAAATTAGATTTGGCTGGAGGCGATTTTTACCTAATTCAGCTTACTCAAAAAATTTCATCTTCTGCGCACATTGAGTTTCATTCCAGAATTATACTTCAAAAATACATACAACGCAGTTTGATAAGAATTTCATCGGAAATCATCGAGGAATCCTATGACGAAACCACCGATGTTTTTGATTTGCTAGATAAAGCCGAATCTAAACTATACGAAGTTACACAAGGAAACATCAAACGAAGTTCCGAAACCGCACAAAGTCTTGTAATACAAGCCAAAAAACGAATCGAAGAAATAGCAGGAAAAGAAGGTTTGAGTGGAGTTGCAACAGGATTTACATTACTCGACAAAATCACATCTGGATGGCAACCGTCTGATTTAGTGATTATTGCAGCAAGACCAGGTATGGGAAAAACCGCATTTGTACTTTCTATGGCGCGAAATATTGCTATTGATTTTGGCCATCCTGTAGCTTTATTTTCTCTGGAAATGTCATCAGTCCAGCTAATTACGCGTTTAATTTCATCGGAAACAGGTTTGTCATCAGAAAAACTAAGAACTGGAAAACTCGAAAAACACGAGTGGGAACAGTTGAGTATTAAAGTAAAAAATCTCGAAAAAGCACCACTTTTTATAGATGATACTCCATCACTTTCTATATTCGATTTACGAGCAAAATCTCGCCGATTGGCTTCGCAACATGGCATAAAACTGATTATTGTAGATTATCTTCAGCTTATGACAGCCGGAGGAAGCAACGGTAAAGGAATAGGAAATCGAGAACAAGAAATATCAACCATTTCCCGAAATCTAAAAGCATTGGCTAAGGAATTAGCCGTTCCTGTAATTGCATTATCACAATTATCACGTGCTGTAGAAACCCGTGGATCTAGCAAGCGTCCCTTACTTTCCGATCTTCGTGAATCTGGAGCAATTGAGCAAGATGCAGATATCGTTTCGTTTATTTATCGTCCGGAATATTATAAAATCGATGAATGGGATGACGATGAACAATCGCCAACAGCTGGTCAAGCCGAGTTTATTATTGCCAAACACCGTAACGGATCATTGGAAAACGTGCGTTTAAAATTTATAGGAAATTTAGGAAAATTCGACAATCTTGAGGATTATTCCGCTGGCGATGATTACTTGCCATCTACAATGAATACTGGGCAGGACGACAATCCTTTTCAGACCAAAAACCTGCCAACTGCCAATGAGGCTTTTGGGAGCAGTTCCAATAATTTTGATGATGATAGCGATGTTCCTTTCTAAAAATTAAAATTATAAATAACGAGTAATCTGGATTTTTTATTTTAATAAAACCAAATTTGTAAAAGCCAAAACGTAGAAAACTATTAGCATTACAATCAAAATTACAAATCCTATTTTTTTAATTTTTTCCACCAGACACGAGTAGTTTATATTGTAAAATTCGAGTTGTATCATTTAAGATATTTTATTCAAATTTAAAACCAATTTTCGATCTGCATATACGTATTAATACGTAATTTTTGTTTTTTTTGATACTAATTGAAAAATAAAATTAAAAAAGCGATAAATCCATAAGAACTTATCGCTTTTTTAATATAATAAAATTATTTACTTATAATCAATTTTTTATTTATTTTGATATTGTTTGATGTACTTGTCAAATAATAAATACCTTCATTTAGATCAGCAATTGTCATTTTTTGTTCTATTCCAGAGGCAATTTCGAATTTTCTAATAGTTTGCCCTAACTGATTTACTAATAAAATTTGAGCATCTACCTCGGATTTTATAGTAAAACTTCCATTATTTGGATTTGGATACAAAACAAAATTATTGTTAAAATCGAAAGTTTTATTTCCTAAAGTAAAATTATTGCAGACCGAATTAACAGCAGGACAACTTCCTAAAGTAACCGTTACTCCATAATTTCCATCTGCAACAGGAGTATAACTTTGGTTAGTTTCCCCAGCAATAGGTGCGTTTGCATTATTACAATCAAACCATTGGTAGGTAGCACCAGCTTGATCTGCTGTTAATGTATTTATCGCAAGGCTCACAGTAGTAAGTGGAGTTGGATCCACAGTTATTGTAGATGTTTGAACATCTTTTGCACCGTTTACATCGTAGGATGTTATTGTATAAATTGAAGTTTGTTGCGTTGCAGTTACATTAGTTAATGATCCAGAAATTGGAAAAGGAGTAGTTCCCGAAAAAGCATCTCCTGCATTTATAGCTCCTGTTAAATTTGTTGTATTGCTTCTATCCCAAAAACCATAAGTTTGGGTGTGATATAAAACATTTCCATAAAAACCCCTCAAAGTACCAGCCGACACAAACAATCCATCTCCTCTAGCTCGATGAGTTACCGTTAATGTTCCATCTGTAATTGGTGTTGTAGTTGTTGCGCCAGTTCTGTAACCTAATTTAAAACCAGTAGTGGCAGTATTTGTACAAACTAAATAAATCCCAAAGGAAGCACCAGGAGCAAGTGTAAATCCCGTATCATTTAGATTTAAGTTTAATAAATACCCAGAATTTGCAGCAGTAGTTGGTAAAATTGTAGTAAAATTACCCAAATTAGTCCAGTTAGCTGGTGTTGTATAATTTCCTACTGCTGTAGTTGCAGATGTTGTTTTGTAAACTGAAAAAGGAACTGTACTATTACCTGTAGTAGCTGTAGCTGCATAAGTTACAATTGTAAATCCACTAATACGTAAAGGTGCTGCAGATGGATTAGAAATATCAAAGAAAATACCGTTATTTGCTGCTGTAATGAGTGTTCCAGCTCCTCCAGTAAGGCAGTCAAGTGTCGTTGCATCTACAATAGCTGGTCCGCTAGAGATAATGTTTGTAATGGCATTTCCTGAACAAATTGTTTGCGCAGTTGGCGAAATAGTTGGGGCTAAAGTGTTTATTACATTTTTAGCTACCAAACTATTGGTTGTAATTTTGGTGTTAGAAAGTTTTTTTAATTGTAAATTTCCATTAGTCTCATTATATTTATTAGTATCTTGTGCAAACATTACATTTGCAAAAACTAGTAAAATTAAGAGTAAATTTTGTTTGAAGTAATTTTTTTTCATTTTAAATATTTTAAGTTTTAACAAATATATTAAATTATTGTCATGCATAAAAAGTTTTTACTGTTAATAATTCTGTTTATTTGGGTAAATAATTGTTTCTCTTCTAATATTCTAATACCAATGGATGAAACTACTCAAAAAAATCATCTAAAAGCCTACGGAATTACCTATTGGTGCTTGTCTAAAGAGTATAAAGCCAGTTGGTTACTCAATTATCGAGGTGGCTCCTTCTTGTTGCCAGACGCCTTAGAAATCCGGAAAGAATGTCAAATTCGCGGCGTAAGTTTCGAGATACTTTCCGATGGTGAAACTGCTAATATCCTTGCCGAAATTGCCAGTCCATCTCAAAACATGGATGCTGTAACTCTAGAAAAAGCCCCACGAATAGCAGTTTACACACCACCAGGAAAACAACCCTGGGACGATGCCGTAACGCTGGTTTTGACCTATGCCGAAATTCCTTTTACGCCAATTTACGACGAGGATGTCCTTGCCGATGGTCTAATACAGTACGAATGGCTGCATTTGCATCACGAAGATTTTACGGGTCAATATGGTAAATTTTATGGAATGTACAGAAATGCTCCTTGGTACATCGATCAGAAAAAAAACGCTGAAATTTTAGCTACAAAACTAGGTTATGCAAAAGTTTCTCAAGAAAAAATGGCAGTTTCCAAAAAAATCCGTGATTTTGTAATTGGTGGCGGATTTATGTTTGCCATGTGTTCCGCAACCGACAGTTTTGATATTGCCCTTGCAGCAGATGGAGTTGATATTTGCGAACCCATGTTCGACGGAGATCCTAGTGATGGTAATTATCAATCCAAGATAAATTTCAATAATTCCTTTGCTTTTAAAAACTATACATTGGACAGACGACCAGAACATTATGAATTTTCGGATATTGATATGACGGATAAAAGAGCCATTCCTTTCGAGAAAGATTATTTTACACTAATGGATTTTTCTGCAAAATGGGATCCAATTCCAAGTATGTTGTGCCAAAATCACACTTCATTGGTAAAAGGTTTTATGGGGCAAACTACTGCATTTGATAAGGAATTAATAAAATCGAATGTGCTAATTTTGGGTTCAAATGAGCTAAATGGGGAAGCCAGATACATTCATGGCGAAAAAGGAAAAGGAATGTTTACTTATTACGGCGGTCATGATCCCGAGGATTTTCAGCATAAAGTGGGAGATGCACCAACAGTTTTAGACCTGCATCCCAACTCACCTGGTTATCGTCTGATTTTAAACAATGTTTTATTTCCTGCAGCAAAAAAGAAAAAACAGAAAACATAACTTTATAGCCCTAAATTATATGCTACTATCTTTTTTTATTAGTTTAATTGGATTACTATTTTTATTAATTAATTGCATTTTATTTATTCGAAAATCGAAAAATAAAGACAAATTGTACAAAATTGTAACCCTATATTTATCTGTTTTATTTGTTGTAGAATTGTTTTGCAACATTATTGGGTTTTTGAAACCAAATTCTAATTTTTTCCTTTCACATTATTATTTCAACATTCAGTTTGTAGTCTTGAGTTTCTTTTTTTACAAATTATTTAAAGAAAAATCATTAAAGCTATTGGTTGTAATAAATGGGATTATTACTTTATTAATTGTTGGATATCAATATATTATAAATCCAGAACTGTATTGGAAATTCAATATTTTTGAAATAGGAATTACCTCGATCATTTTGTTTGCATATTGTGTTATATATTTTTTTAAAAACCTCGAGGTAAATCATTCCTATTTTTATTTTTGTTTGGGATTGACTTTTTATTTAAGCAGTAGCGCATTTATTTTTTTATCCGGAAATACAGAATTGGTATTTTTTGAAAAACCTTTTTATTTTGATATTTGGTTTTTTAATTCCTTGTTTTACATTCTTTATCAATCCTTAATTTTTAAAGAATGGAAATTGTTAAATAAGCCTAAATAAAATTTTAAAGTAAAAAAAATAGAGGATTCCATGAATTATAATCAAATTCTAAAAGAAATATATCAAGAAGCAAAATCGCTGCCAACCATTGGAAATGTGGCTGCATCAATACCAGAATTGGCCAAAATTGATGCAAATAAATTTGGGATTCATCTTACAACCATTAATCATCAAGATTTTGGAATAGGTGATAGCAACGAAAAATTTTCTATACAATCTGTTTCAAAAGCCTTAACAGTTGCGTTAGCATTTTCGTTTCTGGACGAAAAAGTTTGGGAACGAGTAGGCGTAGAGCCATCGGGAAGCGCTTTTAACTCGTTGGTACAATTGGAATATGAAAAAGGGATTCCCAGAAATCCGTTTATAAATGCTGGAGCTTTGGTTATTGCCGATATGTTGGTTTCTAATCTTGAAAATCCTAAAGATGATTTCTTGAAATTTATTCGCAAAATTTCGGGCTGCAAAACGATTAATTACAATCTGAAAGTGGCCAAATCCGAAAAAGAAACAGGTTTTAGAAACGCAGCTTTATGCAATTTCCTAAAATCTTTTGGAAATATAAATAATGACGTAGATGCGGTTCTTGATTTTTATTTTCATCAATGTTCTTTAGAAATGACTTGCAAGGAATTGGCTCATTCGTTTTTCTTTTTTGCCAATGAAGGAAAATCTGTTTCTGGCGAACAAATTTTGACAAAAAGTCAAGTAAAAAGGCTTAATGCCCTCATGCAAACCTGTGGATTTTATGATGAATCGGGCGAGTTTACTTATAAAGTTGGATTGCCAGGAAAAAGCGGAATTGGTGGCGGAATTGCAGCGTTATTTCCTAAAAACTTTGTGGTTGCCACTTGGTCACCTCGACTTAATGAAAAAGGAAATTCCGAACTTGGTATGAATGCTTTAGAGTTATTGACTACAAAAACGGGAATGTCGGTTTTCTAATATATATAATTTATGTTAAATAGTATAAATTGTAAAAATTAACTAAAAATTTTGCTGAATTGCCCATTTCAATAACGTGTTTTTTTCTTTTGGTAGACCAAGTTTTTCTATAATATTAGATCGGTGACCCTCAACGGTTCTTTCTGACAAAAAGAGTAATTCTGCTATTTGTTTGCTTGTTTTTTGTTGGGAAATGAGTTCTATAATTTTCCTTTCGGATACCGTTAGTTTGGACAGTTCATTGTTTTCCTTTTTATGGT
The DNA here is from genome assembly GCA_043783485.1 of Bacteroidota bacterium. Taxonomy (GTDB): domain Bacteria; phylum Bacteroidota; class Bacteroidia; order Flavobacteriales; family Flavobacteriaceae; genus Flavobacterium. The sequence goes on along the minus strand of JAYVZI010000003.1, from coordinate 16,691 downwards.
CATTAAACAATTCATCTTCAAGAAATTCGCTCACATATTTGTTTCCTTTTTTTACTTCGAACAAACATTTTTCAAGTTCGGTTTGAGCGTGTTCTTTAAGAATATATCCATAAATTCCAAATTCGGTAGCTTTTTTGTAAATGGTCATTTCTTTGTGCATTGTGAGTAAGATGACTTTCGTTTTTAGTTTACTTTCCTGTATTTTTTTGGCCACATCTAAACCATCTAAACCTGGCATATTTATGTCTAAAATAGCAATATCTGGTAAATGCAAAGTGATTAAATTTAGTGCTGATATGCCGTTAGAGCAAGTATCGGTTACTTTATATCCGTAAGTTTCTACAAAGCTTTTTGTGCCTTGTAGTGTAAACGGATGATCGTCTGCGATGAGAATTTTCATTATACTTTTTTAATTTCGATGGTTATAACTGTTCCGTTTTTATCGGAATTTATTTTAGCTTCGCCACCAATTGCTCTGCTGCGTTCGATGATGTTGTGTAATCCAAAAGCATTTTTTCCGTTTAGTTTTTCGGAGACATTAAAACCTTTTCCGTTGTCTTTTATTTCAATAAAAAGAATGTTGTTTTTTTCGGAAATCGTAATTTTTGCTGCAACTGCATTGGCATATTTTATAATATTCGATAACGATTCTTGAATGATTCGATACAATTGCAATTCATCATTTGAGGATAAAAAATGAGTATAATCAATATCTGCAGTAACCATAAAATCATTTACAGATTGTGTACGCTCGACCAATTGTTCAACGCTAGCTTTTAGGCCAATTTTGTCGAACATGATTGGATGCAGGTTCCGACTAATTATCCGAATGTCGTTTATTATTGAATCGATTTTATTGTTTGTAATATCTGTTTTTTGTTCAAAAGAACTTTTTAGGCTCAACAACTCGTGGCTTACGCTATCATGCAAATCGCTTGCAATTCGTTTGCGTTCTTCTTCGGTTTTTTCGAGTAATTGTTTGGTGTATTGTTGTACATTTTCTTTTTCGAGTTTTAATTTTTTCTGTTTTTGACGCGTAACATACACTACAACGGTTAAAAATAATCCTAAAAATAACGAAGCTAAAAGAGCAATTGTGGTGTTATTGTTTAAAATTGTTTTTTCCTGAAGCTGAATTTGTTGTTGTTTTTTTTCGGTTTCGTAAATGGTTTCTAGCTCGGCTATTTTTTCTCTGGTTGAAATATCGGCTACGCTATCTGCAATTATTTTTTTGTCTTTTTCGATAAAATATGCGTTTTTAAAATCATTGTTTTGCAATGCACTTGTTTGCAAGATTCCGTAAAACATATTTACTTTTTCGTATTGCTGATTGGTTATTAAGGTTGGTAAAGCTGTTTTTATATCTTTAAAATCAGAATAATTGGGATTATTTTTTATTTCATATTGCGCTATGGCTACTTTGTATTCGTTTGATAAATCATCAGAATTTATTTCCTCGACAATTGGTTTTAATTCATCAATAATTATTTTTGCTTCGGGCAATTTATTTGCTTGGACTAAATTTTCGATTTTGTAATCATATATTTTTAGTTTTAATATTTTGCCATCCTCTTTACTGTTATTAAATGCCTTGTAAGTAGAGTCTATTAGGGCAATTTTTCGAGAATCATTCATAAAATCATAAATCGCAATTTTGTTTATCAAACCAATATATACATTATAGGTATTGTCGATACTTTTATATGTTTTTATGGCTAAATCAGCGTTTTGAATGGCTCTTTTTTTGTCGCCAATTGCGGTATAAATATTGGCATAATTGGCGTAAACAAAGGCAAAACCTTTTGGATTATTTATTTTTGTAAAATATTCGAAAGATTTTTGATTGGCTACTAAACTCAAATTTTGCTTTCCCATGATGTAATAAACATATGACAAGTCATAATAGGCTCTTGCAGTATTATAGCAACTTTTATAATTGTTAGGTTCTAGCAAAGTAATGTTTTTATAATACTCAGCTGCTTTTTTTAAATTGGATTTATCCTCAGAATAATGTGCCAAATAAGCATCTACAAAAGTGGCATTTAGTGCTGGAACTTCTTTTCTGTATTTTGTATTAAACTCATTTATAGTTGCCAAAAAAACTTCGTTATAATCATAGGAATCTGCAAGGAATACACTAGCTGCGTCTAATGTTTGCGCTGCTTCAAGATAGTTTTTTTCCTTGATTTTTTGGTTGTAAAACTTGTATAAAACTGCTAAATAATTTTTGTCTTTTTTATAATTTTCTACCTTTATTAAATACTCTTTTGTTGCATTTCCTTTTACGGGAATTTCTTTTTCGAAAACAACTCCAGTTTCCTTTTTGCCATTACAAGCAAAAAAAAGGGTGATAACGGTAAGTAGCAAAAGAAGTCTGGACGATTTTAGGGTGTTTCTGAACATTGTTTTTTTTTTAGCAAAAGTATCTAATTAAATTTCATAAAAAAGTTTTTATCAAAAATCAGGGGTTTCCACGCATATGAATTTAATTTCTATTTTTTCAATTTTGTAATCAGTTTTTAAAGGATTAATGACTAAAATATTTATTAAATTTACAAATTATGGCAAAAACTAAATGGGACAAACTTCTAGAAAAATATCTTTTTTTATACAAAGATGGTTTTTTCGAATTGCCGTATCTATCTAATTCTGCCAAAATAATGACCGATAGCGTTATAGAAAACCCTGTTGCAAGAAATAAACCGCTCGAGCAAGGCATTTATTCTAACAATCCTTTTTGCAAAGGCATTATGTATTATCGAGAAATTGAGGGTAATTTTACGGTTTTGTCTTCTCATATAAATATAAAAGAAAACATAAGGGCCAAAGCAATTTACGACGAAAACCAAGCAAGTAATTACTACATTTTGTCGTTTTCGTTTTTTGAGTATGAGTTTCCTATAAAAAATAACGATGGCAAAAACACAAAAATATTAAGCACTTGTTGGACGTTTTATAAACCAAAAACCGAAGTAGAAACCTATTTTTATAAAAATACAAAAGGTAAATTTTATAATTTTTTGTTCGATAAAAAATGGGCTGATGAAAATATTTTAATACAAAACAACGAAAATAAAATCGCATTCAATAAATTTTTAGATTCCGAAATTGGATTTTACACTTGGTTAAATATTGCTCCAAAAGCACAAGATTTATCCAAAAAAATGGCTGAAATAATTACCAACGAAAAAGCTGGGTTTTTTAATATTAATGATTTAAAAACCAATGCAATTGAGTTAATTAATAATTTTTTCGAAAATGCTTTCGATGACAATCGAATTCTTGATAATATTTCGTTGAGCAATTCCGATTATGCAAAAATATCTAAAGCTGAGAAAATTATTTTACTTCATTTAAATCTCCCGTTTATTGGAGTAGATGCAATTGCCAAAGAAATTTCTATGTCGCCAACCAAACTAAAATCTAACTTTAAGATGATTTATGGTTTTTCGATGTTGCAATACCACAAAGAAAAAAATATGTTATTGGCAAAACAATTGCTCGAAAACTCAGATGTTTTAATCAATCATATTTTTGTTTTAACAGGATACGAAAGTGCTAGCAAATTTACTGCGGCTTTCAAAAAAAGATTCGGAAAACTACCTTCGGATTTCAGATAAAATTTTTAACAGTTATTTTTTAAAAGTATGTCCTAATGGGCTACTATCTTATTTTTCTTACTACTATTTTTGGTATTGTTTAAAAAAAGAATTCAAATCTAATTTTTTACTTAATAATCGAGGGTTTCCTTGTATCAATTCATTTTCCGTTACTTTAACTATTTAATACATTTTAATAAATAATCTTTATGATGCTAAAACTTTACTCTACCCAATTTCTGAAAAGAAAGCTTTTTTTTATTTTCATTTTATGTTCCACAAGTACATTGTTTTCTCAAACCTTTTTTGATAATGGGATAAAATATTCTGTAACGAGCGCAACGATTCCATTAACTGTACAAGTTGCTGACTATAATGATTTTTATGGAGATGCTATTATTCCTAGTATAGTAACAAATGCTAGTAAAAACTATTCTGTAACAAGCGTAGGAAACCTTGCTTTTTATACTTGTTCTGGTTTAACATCCGTTACGATTCCTGATTCTGTAACTAGCATAGGACATGATGCGTTTGCAGGTTGTACTGGTTTGACATCCGTAATAATTCCTGACTCGGTAACTAGTATTGGATATGCTGCATTTACAGTTTGTACTGGTTTAACATCTGTAACCATGCCTAATTCCTTAGCGACTATTGAATACGGTATTTTTAAAGATTGTAATCTTTTAGCATCCGTTACCATTCCTAGTTCTGTTACAAGTATTGAAGCTTATGCGTTTTTTGGTTGTTCTAGTTTAACATCCGTAGTGATTCCTAATTCTGTAACGAGTATTGGTAATTATGTGTTTTCTAATTGTTATAATTTATTATCTGTAACAATGCCTAATAATTTATCGAGTATTGGAGAAGGAGCTTTTTATGGTTGTTCTAGTTTAACTTCCATAACTATTCCTGAATCTGTAACTAGTATTAAGGAATCTACGTTTGTTGGTTGTAGTGGTTTGACTTCAATATTAATTCCTAATTCGGTTACGAGTATTGGATTTTTTGCATTTGGTGACTGTACAAGTTTAACTTCCATTAATATACCAAGTTCCGTAACAAGTATTGGGAATTATACATTTCAAGGTTGCACAGGTTTAACGTCTTTTACAGTAGATTGGGCATCTCCATTGGCTATTCCAAATGAAGTTTTTAGTGGTATAAATCTTGCAAACGTTATTTTATATGTTCCTGTGGGGACTCAATCGGCTTATCTTGCTGCTCCGGTTTGGCAAAATTTTGGTACAGTAACTTTAGGAACTCAAGATTTTTTAATTAATAATAACTTCCAAACCTATCCAAATCCTGCTACAAACGTTGTAAATATCGATTTGTTAGAAATAGACGATTCTGATTTAGAAGTTTTTGATTTTAATGGAAAAAAATTGCTCTCACAAAAATTAAGTAATCTATCAAATACTATTAATATCGAGAATTTTTCTTCTGGAGTTTATCTTTTTAAAGTTTCCTCTAATAAAGGAAGCGCAACAAGAAAAGTAATCAAACTATAAAAAAAAACTTAGATAAAATTAAACTTGATTTTGCAATTTATGGGTAATAAATGTTTATTGTTTTACCAAAAATCAGGGGTTACTACGTATATGAATTCATTTTGTATTAGTCCAACTTTGTAATCAGAATTTAAATCCTTTGAGATGAAGAAAAAATATCTACTAATTTTATTTTACGCTTTTATTTCCAACGCCCAAGTTGGTATTGGCACCACAAACCCACAAGCAACATTAGACATTAGAGAAGCTAATCCTGCTGCTCCAACGGCACAAGCAGGTATTGCAATATCGCAAGTAAGCGTATTGCCAACAACTGGAAACAGAGCAGGACAACTTGTTTATCTTACAACCACAAATACCTATTATTTTTACAATGGTAGCTTTTGGAAAGTATTGGTTAATACTTCATCGGCTGTTCTTGGCGATGTAAAAAATGGATATCAAACTACCGATCACAATGGCTGGATTTTGCTTGACGGACGATTAATAAGCACTTTGTCTATTACACAACAAGCTGCAGCAACAGCATTGGGTTTTGGTACTAATTTGCCAAATATTGCTGACAAAAGTATCGTAGGTACAAGTGCTACAAAATCTTTAAATACTTTTGGAGGAATTGCTGCGGCAACAATTACACGAGACCAGTTACCTGATTTGTATTTAAATACGCTACCGGGTTATGGTGCGCACAAGCATCTTACTTTATATTATAGAGTTACTGCAAGATCAACTAATGGTGGCTCTGCTGGTGCATCTCAACTTGATCTTGGTGCTTATGTTTATCCAACAATCGATGCTGATGGTGCTCATACCCATACTTTAGAATCATTAAACGGTGGCGTAACTCAAACTGCAATAAATATTCAGAATCCTTATATTGCTATGAATGGTTTTATATACTTGGGTTTATAAAATTACCAAAAATCAGGGGTTACTACGTATATGAATTCATTTTGTATTATTCCAACTTTGTAATCAGAATTTAAAAGATTCCCGTGGCAATCAATTTTTAACATTAATATAAAAACCAATTTTTATGAACAGAATCTTACTCAAAAACCCAAAAAAATCCTTTAAAAAAGAAAATTTTCGGAGAAAAATATTGGCAATGCTATTGTTTTTCTCATTGGTAAGCGTCACAAAAACAAACGCTCAAATTACCATTACTGTACAAAACAATACGAATACTACACCAAACTTAGCAACAAGTTATCCGTCATTATTAGATGCATTAACAGCGTTGAATGCAGTTACAGCAATGACTGGTACGGTTTATATGACTGCCTTTACTTATGGAACGGAAACTGCACCAATTAAAGGTTTCACGATAGGCAGTGCAACTTTAAACCCAGTTTTGTCTGCAACAAATAATGTGGTCATTAACGGAAATGGTTCCTTGATAAATGCTGGTATTGGTATAGGTAATCCTACAAGTCCCTCACCAGATGGAATGGTAAAACTTGTTGGAGCAAACTATATCGATTTTCGTAATTTTTCGCTTGTAGATGGCAACACGACCAATCCTGCCACTATGGAATTTGGTATTGGTTTGTTTAAAGCCAGTGCCACCGATGGGTGTAACAACAATATCCTATTAGATAACCAAATTACAATGCAACGTGTCAATTTTGCAGCAGGAAGTGCACCTATGCCATCTGGTGCAACAGGAATTATTGTGGTAAATTCGACACCAACGGCAGCAACAACCGCACTAACACCTACAAGTGTTGCAGGATCAAATTCTAATAATCGAATAGCAGGAAATACAATAAATGGGGGTAATAATGGTATTTATTTATCTGGTTATGCAAGTATTTCACCTTACGATGACTATAATAACTCGATTGGTAACTTAAATACAATTCGAAATTTTGGTGGTGGTGCAACCGCAGCCTCATTTGCAACTGGAATAACCGCAAACAACCAATGGGATATTTTAATTACCGGTAACATAATAGACAATAATACAGGAACAGGCGTAAACACGTTATATACTTTGTATGGAATTTTAGCATCTGGAGGAAATAACGCCAATGTAAACATTACATACAATACCATAAAACTACAAAGCGGTAGCTCAACCGACATATTGAATGCTATAAACAATAGTGCAGGTACTGGTACAGGAACCGTAAGCATAAGCGACAATGTTATAACTTTAGGCTATGCAAACCGCTCTTCAGCAATTACATCTGGAGTATTCAACTCTTCTGTGCCCGCCGTATTAAACATGAATTACAATACCGTCGATGGAATTGTAGGCGTTCCAATTGCAGGAAGTGGAGATGTAAATGGCATTATAAATTCTTCAAATATAACCACTGTAAACACAATTGGTAATAGTATCAGAAATATCGATAGAACAGTAGCTAGTGGAAATTTAAACGCTATTAAAATTAGTGCAACTAACTGGAATGCTTCAGATAATACGATTGACAACCTTAAATTTTCGGCAACAAGTTCTACAGGATCTATTTATGGGTTGAGTTCTACTAGTATAAATACAAACTTAAATTCTAATATAATCAAGAATCTTTCTATTCCGTCTACTGGAAATATTTTCGGAATTTATGACTCTGGAAGTACAGGAACAAAAACGATAAACAATAACCAAATATTCAATTTTGCTACAAGTACAGGGGGTACAGGTGGTTCCAATTTTTATGGAGTATATTGTTTAAATGGTACAGTTAATATAGGAAACAACAGTATTTATAGTCTTAATATTTCTGGCAATAACGGTACTGCATCAAGTAGTGTAACGGGCATACGACTTGATTCTCCTGATAATACAATTTCTAATAATAAAATATATGACCTCTCTGCTAATTCTGTTAATGGGACAATTGTAGCAATTTTCGCTGGAATTTCAACTTCAACTTCAACGCTTTACAATAATGTTGTTTCGGATTTAAGAGCTCCAAATACAAATTCTGGAATTGGAGTAATTGGTTTCCGGGCAAATGGAAGTCTCAATTTGTATAACAATACTATATTACTAAATGAAACAATAAAAAATGGATCAAATGCGGGTTCTACTGCTTTACTTTTTAATTCATCAACAGGAAATTTGATTTCAAGAAATAACATTTTCATAAATAAATCGGTATTAACTGGAACAGGAAAAGCAACTGCATTATACATTCTTAATTATGCTACAAGGTATGATGTTAGCTCAAACAATAATTTGATAAACGCAAGTACAATTTTCACAGATGGAACAAACACTGATATCACACTTGCAGCATTCAAAACCAGAATGGCAACACGAGATCAAGCATCGGTAACAGAAACAACTACACCTTTTACAAGCACTGTTGGTTCTAATGTAGATTTTTTACGTTTGGCAGATGGTGCAGTATCGGTTGCCAATAATGCTGGTTTGCCAATTACAACTCCAGCTATTAATACTGATTATTTTGGTGTAACAAGAGATGCTACTACTCCAGACATTGGCGCATCAGAATTTTTAGGAACTCTAGGAAATGAAAGTTTTAATTTCTCCTCAAATCTAACCGTTTATCCTAATCCGTCGAGCGATGTGTTTTCTATAAACAGTGATGCTCGGGGAGAAATAGTTGTCTATGATTTAATTGGAAAAATCATCAAAACCGAAAACATCGATTTAGGAATTACAAAACTAGACTTAAGTAACTGCAACAGTGGAATTTATTTAATGAAAGTAACCAATGATAAAAATGAAACCAAAACAATGAAATTGATAAAACAATAGTTTTAAAACTTCTTTATTTTAAATGGGCTAACCTTTTGTTTAGTCCATTTATTTTATTTTTTAAAATTCAGGAGTTTCCACGTATTTGAAATCGTTTTCTAATACTTCAACTTTGTAAAATAATTTAGATTATTAATCATAAAATCCAAATCAAATAAATTTAACAATAATAAATAACCAAATCCTTTAAAATTAAACCATGAAAACAATTAAAAAACTTTTATCAATTACTTTATTAAGCCTTTTTGCAATTTCTTGCAGCAACAATGATGAAGCACCAACCGAACCAATCGAAAGTGCCTTTTATGCAGGAGGATACCAATCTAATTCCGCTACTATCTGGAAAAACGGTATAGCCACCGCATTAACAAACAATACCTATTTTGCTGAGGTAAGGACAGTTGTAGCAATAGGATCGGATGTTTATGCAGCAGGAATTGAGTACAATATCTCGAATATAAGTGTAGCCAAAGTATGGAAAAATGGCGTTGCAGTTGCACTAACAGACGGAACCACTAATGCTTATGTAAACGATATGAAAGTAATAGGAAATGATGTATATGTAGTAGGACAACAACAAATAAATAATGAGCAAATTGCAACCCTCTGGAAAAACGGAGTTCCAACTACATTAACTATACCAAATGTTACTGTAAATAGTTCCTATGCAAATGCATTGGCAGTTGTTGGTAACGATGTGTATGTTTTAGGAGGTAACTCTATCTCAAACAATTACGACTACTACATAACCGTATGGAAAAATGGGGTGCCAACAGCAATTACAGACAAAAACCTTCCTTATGCATCTGGTAGATCAATATTTGTTTCTGGATCAGATAGATGTATATGTTTCGGGATCCGATCGTAACATGAATACGGACAACAGAATTGCTGTAATTTGGAAAAACGGCGTAAAAACAGCAATTACTAGCGGAACGGTAGGAGACGCAGCTGCAAATTCAATTTTTGTAGTAGGAACCGATGTATATGTTGCAGGTTACGAAAATAATGCCGCTAAATTTTGGAAAAACGGAACAGCAACATCTTTATCCGATGGTATAAATTTTGCCGATGCCACCTCTATTATTGTATCAGGAACAGACGTGAGTGTTGCCTTTTCGGAATCTATAAGTAGAACTATAAATATTGCTAAAGTCTGGAAAAACGGAACAATTACGACATATGGAGATGGTATTGCTGATTCGTATATAAATACTATCACAACCAATTAATACATTTTCAAACTTCAAAATAATAATAATTTTATAACTTAAATCAAATTTTTATGAAAATAATTAAAAAACTATTATCAATTATAATTTTAAGTGCTCTTGCTTTATCATGTAGCAACAATGATGAAGTTCCTGTGGTCCCAGAAGGTCCAAAAGACATTTACGTTGCTGGTTACATAAATAACGGAACAAAAAATGTGGCTACAATTTGGAAAAATGGCCAAGCAACACCATTAATGGATGGTACACAAGAATCCGAAGCCAATAGTATTGCAATATCTGGTACAGATGTTTATGCAGTAGGAAATGAGACTTTTAATAGTAAAAATATTGCGAAAATCTGGAAAAATGGTGTTGCTACAAACTTATCAGATGGAACAACAATAGCATTAACCTATGGTGTTGCTGTTTTAGGATCTGATGTTTATGTTTGTGGAGCTTTACAAAACAGTAATGGGGTATATGTAGCCACCTTATGGAAAAACGGAGTCGCAACTAAATTATCTGATGGAACATATGGAGCTACAGCAAGAAGTGTAACTGTAGTAAATAATAATGTTTACGTTGCTGGATATGAATATAACGTAAATAGTAAACAGGTTGCTAAAATATGGAAAAATGGAGTAGTTACTACTTTAACAGATGGTACAAACGATGCTACAATTTTCTCTTTAGCAGTTGTAGGTAATGATGTTTATGCTTCAGGTTACGAAAAAAATGGTTCTATATACAATGCCAAATTATGGAAAAATGGAGTTGCCACACAATTATCAAATGGTACGCAAAGTGCTTTTGGAATAGCAGTTGCAGTTAGTGGATCGGACGTGTTTGTTGCGGGAAGCATAAGAGGCGGAACTCAAAACGCAGATATTGCTACTTCATGGAAAAATGGTACAGCTACCAGCTTGTCAGATGGAACAGCTTATGCACAAGTTTCTTCAATAAAAATTGTTGGTTCAGATGTATATTTATGTGGTTTAGAACGTATTGCTGGTATATATAAAGCTAGAATTTGGAAAAATGGTGTTGCGGAAACAATAGAAAGCGGAAACACATTAGCTGTTGCATCTTGTATAACTACCAACTAAATTTTAGTTTATAAAAATTAAAAAATCCCAAAATCATATAGATTTTGGGATTTTTACTTTTAACTAAATTCGAAGATTATATATTTCCTTCCTCGTTTTCTTTATCCAAATATTCCTGTACAATGTTTATGGCATTAGTTACTACATCGCTTAGTGCGGTGATGAAGCTTCCATCTTCGGCATTGTCAATAGCGTGTTTTATAGCTTCAACTTCTTTAGTAATAATTTCGTGGGTTACGTTTCGACCAGATTCGGCAATACCTTCCAGAATTAATCCGATAATTTCTTCTTCGGTTCTGCCTCGCAAATATTTTTCCTGACGGATAATAATATGGTCAAACATACGACCAGCAATCATTCCACATTCCTTAATATCCTCGTCACGACGATCGCCAACTCCAGCAATAATTCCAATTTTTTTGGTAGCATCTACACTTTCCAAGTAGCCTTCAACCCCTTTGTAACCAGCAGGATTGTGAGCAAAATCAATAAGAACTTTAAATTTTTTGAATTCAAAAATATTCATTCTACCAGGAGTTTGCGCCACACTTGGGATAAATGTTTGTAAGGACAAACTAATATCTTCGGTTTTAAAACCATATAAATAACTTGCCAATGTTGCTGCAAGTACATTTGCAATCATAAATTTTGCTTTTCCGCCCAATGTCAAAGGTACATGAGTAGCTCTTTCTACTCGGATTTTCCATTCTCCTTTTTTGATGGTAATGTATCCATTTTCATAAACGGCAACAGTTTTTCCTTCTTTACACAATTTCTGAATTAATGGATTGTTTTCGTCTAACGAGAAATAAGCAATATTACAACTCAATTCATTAGCAATTTTCACACAATATTCGTCTTCGGCATTTAATATTGCCCAACCGTCTTTCTTTACACTTTTTACAACAGTGGCTTTTACACGAGCCAAGTCGTCTAAATTATGAATGTCGCTTAAACCTAAATGGTCTTCTTGAATATTGGTAATTATTGCAATATCACAACGACTAAAACCCAATCCAGAACGCAAAATTCCTCCACGAGCGGTTTCAAGAACTGCAAATTCTACGGTTGGATCTTTCAAGATATATTCCGCAGAAACTGGTCCAGTGGTATCGCCTTTTTCCATCATATGGTTTTGTACATAAATCCCGTCCGATGTTGTAAACCCAACTTTATATCCATTATTTTTAACAATATGTGCTAATAATCGTGTGGTTGTTGTTTTTCCGTTAGTTCCAGTTACAGCAATAATAGGAATTCGGCTTGGTTTTCCTGGAGGATACAACATGTCGATTACTGGTGCAGCTACGTTTCTTGGCAACCCTTCGGATGGCGCCAAGTGCATACGAAATCCCGGAGCAGCATTGACCTCGAGGATACATCCACCGTTTTCTTTGAGCGGTTGTGTTAGGTTTTCCGCCATAATATCAACTCCGCAAATGTCTAATCCTATAACTCGTGAAATACGTTCGCAAAGGAAAATATTTTCTGGATGCATCATATCGGTTACATCTACAGATGTTCCTCCGGTGCTTAAGTTTGCTGTAGATTTTAGGTAAACAATTTCGTCTTGTTTAGGGACTGTATCTACAGTATAATTTAGTTTTTCTAATAAATCCTCGGTATCGCGATCAATTTCTATTTCGGTAAGTACATTTTCATGTCCGTAACCACGACGTGGATCTTTATTTACTTCGGTAATTAATTCTTGAATGTTTTGTTTTCCATTCCCAATTACATGTGCAGGAACTCTTTTTGCGGCAGCAACCAATTTGTTGTCTATGATAAGTACACGAAAATCGAATCCAGTTATAAATTTTTCGACAATAATACGATGGCTGTATTTTTTGGCATATTCTAATCCTGCTTTTGCTTCTTCCCACGTTTTTACGTTTATAGATGCGCCTTTTCCGTGATTTCCGTCCAATGGTTTTAGGACAATTGGATAACCAATTTTTTTGACAACTTCCTCAAGATCTTCTTCATCAACGCAAATTCCGCCGTTTGCAACTGGAATACTTGCTGCGTCTAACATTTTTTTGGTTTGCTCTTTATTACAAGCAATATCTACCGCAATACTACTGGTTTTGCAGGTAATTGTTGCCTGAAAACGCATTTGATTTATTCCGTAACCTAGTTGCACTAAGGAGTTGGTTCCTAATCTAATCCAAGGAATATCGCGGTTTACGGCTTCCTCGACAATGCTTCCTGTGCTTGGTCCTAGGCGAACGCGATCCCGAATGACACGCATTTTTTGGATATCTGCTTCCAAATCGTATACGGTTCCTGCAATTAGAGATTCGGCAATGGCAACTGCACTTTCGGCGGCAAATATTCCTACGTTTTCTTCGGTATAACTAAAAACTACGTTGTAGGTTCCTGGAGTTTTGGTTTCGCGCGTTCGTCCAAAACCTGTTTCCATTCCTGCAAGAGTTTGTATTTCGAGGGCAATATGCTCTATGACGTGTCCCATCCAAGTTCCGCGATCTATTCTGGAAAAAAATCCTCCACGAACGCCTTCGGAACAACGATGCTCTATCATTGTGGGAAACATTGCTTCTAATCTTTCTCTGAAACCATCGATTTTGTTGGTTGGCGATTGTTCCATTTCTTCCAAATCTAAACGCATTTGGATAAGTTTTTTGCGTTGAACACTCCAAATGTTAGGTCCGCGAAGTGCTTGTACTTTTAAAATTTTCATTGATTTGAAAGATTTAGAATTATAATAATGAATTGATTTTTAGTTTATTGGAAGTTTTGTTTTTAACAAAATACTTTAGAATAGTTTGTTTTGTATGAAAAAACTTGAAATATAATTCAACTAAAATAGCAGTTTTTAATGAGTTATCAAAATTTTTTTGTTTTTTGATAGATTTTTCTTAAAAACGTGTGTCCTAGCCCAGATAGTAGCGGAAATCCTTTTTTGGAGTTGTAAAGTCCAGCGATAGCAGACTTTATGACTCCAAAAAAGATTGGAACGGATAGCTGGAAATAGCTTCAAAAAATAGATTAAAAATAAAGAAAAAGGTTTGCATTATTTAAAGATTTATCTATTTTTACCGAATGAATATACGTGGAAAATTAATTATAATAGGTGGTGCGGTCGATAAAGGAAGTTTTACCGAAACCGACATTGATAAGAGTGCTGCAAAGAATTTGAATTTTTTTGAGGCTGGAATTTTGAAAAGAATTTTAGACGAATCTAAACATAAATTGCTTTCGAGAATTGAGGTAATTACAACTGCATCGAAAATCCCGAGAGAAATAGGTCCAGAATATGTAAAAGCGTTGAGTTATTTAGGGGCAAATAATGTAGATGTGCTAAATATTGAGCGCAGAGAACAAGCTATGGATCCTGAGGTTTTGGCTCGCTTGAAGGCTGCAGATGTGGTTATGTTTACAGGTGGTGATCAATTGCGATTGACATCGATTTTGGGCGGAACTCCGTTTGATGATATTTTGTTGGATAAATACCGTAACGAAGATTTTATTTATGCTGGAACGTCTGCAGGTGCTGCTGCTGCTAGTAATAATATGATTTATCAAGGAAGTAGCTCCGAAGCATTGCTTAAGGGCGAAGTAAAAATTACATCGGGTTTAGGACTTATTGATGATGTAATTATTGATACACATTTTGTGCAACGCGGCAGGATTGGACGACTTTTTCAGGCTGTTGTTGGTAATCCGAAAGTTCTCGGAATTGGTCTTGGAGAAGATACGGGTTTGCTAATTACTAACGGGCGACAAATGGAAGCTATTGGTTCTGGTCTTGTTATTTTGGTGGACGGACGTGAGATAAAAGATACGAATTTGACTCAAATAGAATTAGGACAACCTATTTCTATTAATCATTTGGTCACGCATGTAATGAGTAAGCATGATACTTTTGATCTGGATACTTTTAAGATGACAATTCCTAGTTCGCAATACGTATAATTAGGTTTTAGGTCTTAGGTTTTAGTCTGATACCAACACCCAACACCCAGCACCCAAATGAAACTTATAATACATGGAGGTTTTTTCTCCGAAAGTAATACCAATCACGAAACCAAAGTTGCTAAGCAAGATGCTTTGGAACGTATTGTAAAAGCGTCGTTTGAGTTTTTGAAAAGCCATTCGGCTCTAGAAACAGTTGTTTTTGCCGTTTCGCAATTGGAAGATGACGAATTGTTTAATGCAGGAATTGGATCTCAAATTCAGAGTGACGGAAAAATACGAATGTCTGCGGCAATTATGGATGGCGAAACTCAGAAAATGAGTGGCGTTATTAATATTGAAGCCGTTAAAAATCCAATTCAAGTAGCTCAAATTTTAATGCAAGAAGACGATAGAGTTCTTGGTGGAACTGGCGCTATAAGCTTTGCTAGAGCACATGGTTTCGAAGTTTTTTCTACAGAAATTCCTCAACGAAAAGCCGAATATGAAGCCAAACTAAAATCATTAGGAACAGGAACTGTGGGCTGCGTAGCTTTAGATAATAACGGAAAGCTCGCCGTTGCAACATCTACCGGAGGAAAAGGTTTTGAGTTGGTGGGTAGGATATCCGACTCGGCAACTGTTGCAGGAAATTATGCCAACGAATTTTGTGGCGTAAGTTTAACAGGAGTAGGCGAGGACATTGTTAGTAATGCTACGGCTGCTAAAATTGTTACTCGTGTTACAGATGGATTCCTTATAAAAGATGCTTTTGCAAAAACATTCAACGAATTATTGCCTTACGACGGTTTTGCTGGTGCAATTGGTATTGATAATAAAGGAAATATGTTTCATCAGGATTCTCATCCAAGTATGGTTTTTGCTAGTTTTGATGGGGATAATTTTGAAGTTTTTGATTAAAATTAAAAAATCAATTAATATTTAACCCGTTGGGTGTAATTATTTTTTGATGCTAATTTTATAACAATTGTCACATTGAGCTTGTCTAAATGCAATATTTTATAGGTCTTTACTTCCTTTGTCAGCACTAGCTAGCTTAGACATGTTTTTAGTATTAATTTAGTTTAATTTTAATTCAATAACTCTGTTTTTAGCATATTTTGATAATTACACCCAACGGGTTAATTTATATAAATTACTCAAGTTTTTTTTAAAACAGTTTATAACTAAAAAATCCCAACGTAAGATGGGATTTTTCTGTAGTAAGTAATTCTAAATCTTGTTGATAAAACGTTATTTTACTTTGTTAAGTACAGCTTTGAAAGCTACTGGGTGATTCATAGCTAAATCTGCAAGAACTTTACGGTTCAATTCGATATTGTGCTTTTTCACTTTTCCCATGAATTGTGAGTAAGACATTCCTTCCAAACGAGCTCCAGCGTTAATACGTTGAATCCATAATGCACGGAAATTTCTTTTGTTCACTTTTCTATCGCGGTAAGCGTAGCACATTGCTTTCTCTACTGCGTTTTTCGCAACTGTCCAAACGTTTTTACGACGACCAAAGAAACCTTTGGCTTGCTTCATTATTTTTTTTCTTCGTGCTCTTTTAGCAACTGAGTTTACCGATCTTGGCATAATTTTGATGT
>JAYVZI010000002.1:0-2356 GCA_043783485.1 Bacteroidota bacterium | reverse complement strand
ATTAAATTCACTTTGGCTAAATATTTGACAACTAATTTTAAATCATTCAGTTTTTCGAATCTTTAAATTATCTATGAAAGAAACCGATTTTAAATTTTCAACCTCAGTCCTAGCCTGGCCATTTTATGCTGTGCTTATCATTTGGTTAACATATACAGTAGAAATAATTTTCCCTGGTGATTTTTCTCATTTCGGAATTTTACCAAGAACAGTTTCTGGTCTAAAAGGCATTTTTTTTAGTCCTTTTCTTCATGGTAATTTTAGCCATTTGTGTAACAATACAATTCCTTTATTTTTGTTGTTGGCAGCTTTGCGGTTTTTTTACAGAAGTCAATCTTTGCAAGTTCTAATCTTTGGAATTTTGTTTTCAGGAATTGGCACATGGCTAATTGGTCGTGAAAGTTACCACATAGGAGCCAGCGGATTAATTTATGTTTTGGTGAGTTTTATTTTCTTTAAAGGAATTAAATCTAAATATTTCAGATTAGTTGCACTGTCTCTAGCAATTGTTGTTATTTATGGCGGAATGATTTGGTATGTTTTCCCATCTTCAGAACAAGAAATTTCGTGGGAAGGTCATCTCTCGGGTTTTATAGCAGGATATTTATTAACATTTTTTACCAAAACAGAAGCGTATCAAAAACCAGTAAAATACGATTGGCAAAAGTCAGATTTCGACCCAAGTCAAGACGATTTTATGAAACATTTTGATGACAATGGTAATTTCGCACCTATAAAAAAGGAACCTGAACCCGAAGAAGAGGAAGATTCGTTTTTTAAGATTAATTATATTTTTAAAGAAAAATGATTTTGTACCATTAGAAAGTTAACGTTTTTATCAATTAAAAATAAATCTTAATAACCTTAATTTCTTAATATTTAATAACAAAAAATCATGAACGCTGACGAACTGCTTCATACAAAAATGCACCACAAGCTACAGAAACATTTAAAGATCCAATAGTTCCAAACATGGGTAATTTTGCTTTTTCGTCAACAATTTTTAAAACCGATGGGTTTACGCCACGGTCTTCGCTTCCCATAATTATTGCAATACCTTCGTTTAGCGAAATATCATAGATATTGTTCTCCGTTTTTTCTGTAGCGGCAATAGTTTTTATGCCAGAAGCTTGTAATAAAAATATTGCATCTTTTATATGGTCTACTTTGCATATTGGCACATTAAATACTGCGCCAGCAGAAGTTTTTACGGTATCGCCATTTACAGGAGCCGATCCTTGTTTTTGTACAATAATTCCGTCTACACCAGTACATTCGGCAGTACGAATTATGGCACCAAAATTTCTAGCATCAGACAATTGATCTAAGATTAAGAACAATGGTTTTTTGCCGTTTTCAACTACTTTATCAATTAGTTTTTCTAAATCCTGAAAAGTAATAGGCGCAATGGTTGCTACTGCACCTTGATGATTGTTTGGTGTTAATCTGTTTAGTTTTTCTACGGGCACATACGAAAAATTGATGCTTTTTTGTTTCATCAATTTTTGTAATTCTTGCATTAATTCGCTTTGAGCATCACTTTGTATAAATACTTTATCAATTTCTTTATTGGCATTTATAGCTTCAATAATTGCACGTATTCCAAATATTTGGTTTTCTTTTTCCATGGTGCAAAGATACTTTTTTTTAGATTAGTTAGATTTTTAAATTTTTCTATTTCTTGAAAATTATTTCTTTACAATTAAGGGGTCTAAAAGTCTATATATCTAAGAAGTCTATTCTAAAACCTCGCTTTAAAACTTATATGAACAATAGAATTTGATAATTTAATATCTTGTTCTTTTGTGCTTCCGTTGGCATAAACAAGATTAAAAAGCCCATTTTTTGTTATTAATCCGAATCCGAAACCTAATCCTACTAGGTTATTCGAGGAATTTGAAGTTTTATCTTGATAATATCCATAGTCAATAATGGAGTGTAAATAGGTATTTGGGTTTACAACATATCGGTATTCTGTAAGTATTGATGTAAAGATGTTGCCTTGCAAACTATTTTCGTTAAATCCTCTAATAGAATTGATGCCGCCAAAACGATATAATTCGTTTATAACAAAATTGGAACTATTTAAATAATAATTAGAGCTTTTTATATTGATGATATTCTTCTTATTCAAATAAAAATTATGATTAATATTTAATGTTGTAAAAAATTGCGAATCACTTTTTGTAGCCAGTTCTCTTTTTCCTGTTCCTACTTTAAATAAAATTTTAGTTTTATCGGGAAATAGAAAATCGTCAGGATTGTAAATTGTAAAGTCAAATTGAGTGGTAAAAAAAGAATTATTAAAATCACTTAAAGTTACACTATTTGTGTTTTGAATATCGCTTGACTCAGC
>JAYVZI010000001.1:0-18093 GCA_043783485.1 Bacteroidota bacterium | reverse complement strand
GTAGATTGGTTTACGTATAATGAAGAAGTAAAGGTAACTTTATTCCATTTTTTCATGAAACCAAAGTCAATTGCATCGGTATAACTTGGGTTAATATCTGGATTTCCTTTAAATAAATTGACATTACTGGTGTAACCTCCAAAAGGATTTATGAAACGAGAACGCGGTCTAGATATTCGACGGCTATAGTTTAAGGATGCCGAACTCTTTTCCGAAATTTCATAGGTCAAAAAAGCACTTGGGAAAAAATCGTGGTATTTTTTATTTATAAATTCGCTTGTTGTTAATAGGTTTGCATCGATATCGGAATTTTCGAATCGCAATCCAAGTAAATAAGAAATTTTATTTATTTTAGAACCAAATTGAGAGTAGAAACCATTTATTTTTTCTTTGTATTGAAAAATATTGGTAAAGTTTGGATCAGAAATATAATTTCCCGAAATGTCCAAATTGCTCACATTGTAATTGGTTAGCAAATCATTGTAATCGCCTTTGTAACCTGCCTCGAATTGGCTTGATTTTCCTATTGGAAGTACATAATCTACTTGAAATAAATTACGATTAGAATTCTGAAAATTATTAGATGATGCTTTGGTAAAATTACTTTCGTCGCCAACAATAAAGTCTGTAATTGTAGAAATATCATTGTCTAAATCTCTTGAAAATGCGCCATCAAGAGATAATTTATGACCGTCTTTTTTGAATTTTTGTGTAAAATTTGTTGTATATTCCGCATTGTTTGTATAGGTAAACTGATCGTTAAATCGGCTTCTTACAAAATTGCTACTTGGTTGATAATTGTACAATAAATCGGTTTCGGGACTGTAACCATCGTTTTTTCTGAAATTTACTGCGTTTGTCCAGGTTAATGTTTTGGTCAAAAACCAATCCATACCAAAATTAAAATTTAGACCTTTTCGACCTCTTTCTCTTTTTACTCGTTCCCTAATAGATGAGTTTACAGATCCGTCTGGATTTAAATAATCGGAATTAGTAAGTCCGTTTCCAAATGATTTACTATCGGTGTAACCAATGGTTGAAAACAAATTGAATTGCGCACTTTTGAAATTGATATTACCAATTAAACTATTGTTTTTTGGATTACCAACAGTTCCTGTTATGGTTCCGTTTATGCCTTGATTTTTACCTTTTTTCAGGACGATGTTCAATATTCCTGCACCACCTTCGGCATCGTAACGCGCAGATGGGTTTGTTATTACTTCAACCTTATCAAGTGCTTCGGCAGAAATGGTTCGGAGTGCATCGGCAATGTTTATAGCGTTTGATGGTCTCCCGTCTATTAATATTTTTACGTTATCGTTCCCGCGAAGGCTCACATTTCCGTCACTATCAACGGTTACTGATGGCACATTATCAAGTACATCGCTAGCTGTTCCTCCTTTTACAATCATATCTTTTCCAACATTGTAAACTTTCTTATCAAGCTTTATTTCTACTGTAGATTTTTCTGCTCTAACCACAACTTCTGTTAATTGTGTTACATCTTCGGTAAGTTTAATGGTTCCAAGATTAGTATTTTCTTGTAAAGATTTTTGTTTTATTTCGATTGGTTTGTAGGAGAAAAAACCAATTTTTATATCGTAAATACCTGGTATTACATCAAGACTAAATTCCCCTTTTTCGTCGGTAATTGCACCAGTTTTTGCTTTTGGATTTTTTGGATTTGTTAGCTCAATTGTTGCATAAGCAAGCGCAAGATTGGATGATTTTTCGATAACTTTTCCAGTGATTTTTATTTTTGCTGGTTCTGGTTTTTGTTGCGAATAATTCAAAAATGAAACCGATAATAATAGAAACGTTACGATAATTTTTATATTTTTCATGAAAGTGAGTTTTTGTTCTAATTAGAATACAAAAGTAGTTCTTGGTTTAAGGAACATTTCACAAATCGATGTTAAAAATAACCTTTGGGTTTATATAATTTTCCTAATATTTTCTAAAGGTCTAGCGATAATGGCTTGATTTCCGTTTATTACAATCGGTCTTTCTATTAAAATTGGGTTTTCGATCATGGCTTTTATAATTTCCTCATCATTCAGAATTTTATTTTTGAAAAGATCAATCCAGATTTTTTCTTTTTTACGAACAAGTTCAATGGGATTAATATTTAACTTTTTTATAATCAATTTTAATTCATCAAAAGTTGGAATTTCCTTTAAATAATTAATAATTTCGAATTTATTCCCTGATTTTTCAAGAAAAACCAAACAATCTCTAGATTTTCCGCAGCGGGAATTATGATAAATTTGTATCATTTTTGATTTTTTTATTTAGAATTAAAAAGCTAATTTAGGCGTAACAAAAGTAGTAGTAAAGTTACTAATACTATAATATTAAATAACAAAAAACATGTTTATAGAACAAGGAATAAAAAAAGAAAATCAGTTTTGGAAATACCTTTTAGGATCACTAATTGTTCTTATAACTTCGCAATTAGCCACAATTCCTCTCGTTTTGGGTGTTTTTTATAAAAAAATGCAACAAGGCAAAGGATTTCCTAACGAAGATGATTTGATGAAAACCTTAGATTCAAACTTGACATTATTTTTAATAATGATTACTTTTTTGGTTGGTTTAATAACCTTATTTTTTATAATTAAAAAAATCCATCGACAAACCATTTTATCGGTAACAACCACTCGAAAAAAATTAGATTGGAATAGGGTTTTAACCTCATTTTCGATTTGGGGAATTTTTACAATAGTTACTACATTAGTTACCTATTATTTTAGTCCAGAAAATTTTGTTTGGAATTTTAAACCCATTCCATTTGCTATTTTGGCCGTAATTGCAATTATCATGATTCCAATTCAGACCAGTTGCGAGGAATATGTTTTTCGAGGATATTTGATGCAAGGTTTTGGTAATTTGTTCAAAAACAAATGGTTACCGTTAATCTTTACTTCAGTAATTTTTGGAGGAATGCACATTATGAATCCCGAAGTTAAAGAAATGGGTTACATAATAATGGTTTATTATATAGGTACAGGTTTTATGCTTGGTATTTTGACTTTGATGGACGAAGGAATGGAACTTTCGCTAGGATTTCATGCAGCAAATAATTTGGTAGGAGCGTTGTTGGTAACCTCAAATTGGTCTGTTTTCCAGACGGCATCCGTTTTTAGAGATATTGCAAAACCAGAAGCCGGAATAGAAACTTTTATACCAGTTTTTGTCATTTACCCAATTTTAATATTTATTTTCAGTAAAAAATATGGCTGGACGAACTGGAAGGAAAAATTAACAGGAAACATAATTGAAAATCCAGAATTATCACAAATTCAAAACATAGGATCTCATGAATAATCCAACTTTCGAAAACGTACACAACCATTTCAAAATGAATGGTTTTCACTTTAATCGTGAGGATATGCTTCGCGTAGCTTACAGTTTTATTAAAGAGGGCGACGATTTCGAGAAACATGTTGGAGAATTTTTCTTGGATTGGTTTGATGAAAATTCGTTTATGAATCTGCAAACTTCAGGAACAACTGGAAAACCAAAACGTATTAGAATCGAGAAACAAGCAATGGTAAACTCCGCTCTTGCAACAGGAGATTTTTTTCAGCTTTCTCCAAACGATAAGGTTTTGCATTGCTTGCCCGTAAAATATATTGCAGGAAAAATGATGTTTGTTCGCGCATTTATTTTGGGTTTGGATATGGATTTTGTAGCTCCAAGTTCCCATCCGTTGGCTAATAATGATACAAAATATGATTTTATTGCAATGGTTCCGCTTCAAGCTCAAAACTCATTAAAGGAACTAAAAAACGTAAAAAAACTCATTGTTGGTGGCGTAAAAATGAGCAATTCGCTCGAAAAACAATTGGCAAAATTGCAAACATTGGTTTACGAAACGTACGGAATGACCGAAACCATTACTCATATTGCCGCTAAAAAAATAGGTGAAAAGGCTTTTACCGTTTTGCCAAACGTAACCATTTCCTATGATGACAGAAATTGTTTGGTCATTCATGCGACAAAAATCTCCGAGGAAGTTATTGTAACCAATGATTTGGTCGAGTTGGTAAACGAAAATCAATTTGTGTTTCTTGGAAGATTCGACAATATTATAAATAGTGGAGGAATAAAATTAATACCAGAACAAATAGAAAGTAAATTAGCTCACAAAATTACAACAAGATTTTATGTAACTGGAATTCCAGACCAAGATCTTGGCGAAAAACTGATTTTGGTAATAGAAGGAAAAGATCAAATTATAGATGAAAATATTTTTGAAGATTTAGACAAATACGAAAAACCCAAAGAAATTATTTTTGTGTCAAAATTTAAGGAAACTGAAAATGGAAAATTAATGCGAAAAGAAAGCCTGAATTAATTTGTAATTATAATAATTAAAAAAGCGTGCTAAAAATTTATTTTAGCACGCTTTTTTGATGAAAATTATTTTTCCATTTTGAAATAATAATCGGCGGAATGTTTACCGCTACCATAAAAAAGGAAAAATAAGGAAACAATTAGAAATAATATTGCCATAATTAAATTTTGAACATTCATTGTTCCGATAAAATTGATGGCAACGGCTCCAATCAAAATGGGAATTTGTGCTATAACACACCAACGGGTCAATAATCCAAAAATAATCATGATTCCGCCCATCATGTGAGCGGCTGCAATATAATGAAAAACAAACATTCCGCCCATAAAATTACTAATTGGCGAAACCAAATCTTCGAAATCCCTACTATTTGTTACGAAAGATGCTCCTTTGAGAAGAAAGAAAATCCCGAGACCAATCCTCAAAAAATCTAACGAATAGTAGGTATGAGCGTTTGCCCATTTGTTTAAACTTTTTACAGAAGTATCCATAATAATCGAGTTTAAAATTAGATAACTAAATTACTAAAAATAATCCTAAAAAAGTATTAAATTTTTAATTTTTTAAGACATTAACAAAAAATTCATTTGTTAATACTTTAACATCATTGATATTCTTTATTTTTAAATCTGATTTTTTCCATTTATTTGTTGGATATAATCTAATTTCTTTACCTTTAAATTGGATGTCAATTGGCATATCAAAATTAGAAACATCTGTTCTCCATTTGTATTCGAACTTGTTTTTTTTACGTTTCAAATCCAATAATGGAATTCCAACATTTCTCAAATATTGATCGAAAATTGGAGTAAGGTTCATGCCACTTTCCTGATTAAAAAAAGCGATAACGGTTTGTGTATCAATAATTTTATGGCGATAGGTTTGAGAGTATTTTAGTAAAATTTCCCACCATTTTGCATCGTTATTTATTACATGTCGCAAAGTGTTTAGCATGAGCGCGCCTTTTGGGTACATATCACCAGAGCCTTCGTTGTTTACTCCAAATTTACCAATTATTGGCTTGTCGTTTCTAACGTTTCCTTGAATTCCAGTTAGATATTCCATGGCTTTATCGTAACCATAATTGCACTCTACATATACGGATTCGGAGTACATGGTAAAGCCTTCGTGAATCCACATATCGGCAATATCTTTGCTGGTAATGCTGTTTCCAAACCATTCGTGTCCACTTTCGTGAATGATAATATAATCGAAATTTAGACCAATTCCGGTTCCTGACAAATCATTTCCTAGATATCCATTTTCATATTTATTACCGTAAGCTACAGCACTTTGATGCTCCATACCTAAATAAGAAGTTTCAACTAATTTATATCCATCGTTCTTGAAAGGATATTCGCCAAATTTACTCTGAAAACAATCCATCATGGGTTTTACTTGCTCAAATTGTTTTCTTGCTTTGGCTTCGTTTTCTCTTAATACATAAAAATTGATGTCTAATCCTTTATAATTTTCACCAAAATGAACATAATCAGCAATATTAATGGTCATATCGTAATTATTAATTGGATTTTTAACTTCCCAATCCCAACGGGTATAACCATTTTTTAAATCTTCAGAACCAATCAATCTGCCGTTAGAAACATTCATTAATCCGTTTGGAACAGCCACTTTTATGGTTGCTCCAAAATCGGGTTCATCGCTTTGCGAATCCTTTACAGGAAACCACAAACTTGCTCCAGTTCCTTGTACGGCGCAACCTACAAAATCCTTCCCTCCGCTGTCTTTCTTGAAAACAAAACCACCATCCCAAGGCGCATGTTTTGCAATTAATGGGTTTCCAGAATAATAAAAACGGATTTTTTGATCGGAATTTTTGTTTAAAGTATTTGTGAAATCAACAAAAACGGCATTAAATTCGCGTTTGTATTTTAATTTTTGAGAATTGAAAACTATGCTGTCAATATTCATGTTTTCGAATAAATCCAACTGAATTTTTGAAGTATTTTCTACAACTTTAAAACTAATATCGTTGTAACCGACAATTGATTTTTCGGTAGGATTGATTTTTATGTTTAAATCATATCTCATCACATCGTAACAAGTTCTTTCTGGACGCAAACTGCCATGAAGACTGTCTTTTCGGGTAAAATTTTCTTGAGCAGAAAGTTGCTGAAATCCTAAAATTAGTAATAAAATTGTTATATTTTTCATGTTGTAAATTTAAAAAATTATTTCTTAATATCTTCGAGAATACAGTTCATTTCTGGATCGTTGTTATTTATTCTGTCTTGTAAAGTTGGAATAATTTCTTTGTCAGGGAAAATTCCGCGACCTTCAATTTGGGTTTTATAATGCGGTATGCAAGCAATTAATCCTAGTTTTATTTTTACTTTAGAATTTGGAAGTTCGTAAATTGGCATTTGTCCCGCAACTGTTCCGTTGTATGCTCCGCCAGTTTCTTGCCCAACAAATGTAGCTCTTTTGGAACCTTTTAGATTAGATGAAATAATGCTCGAAGCCGAAAAACTAGATCCGTTTATAAGTACATAAATTTTTCCTTTGAAAGCATTTTTATCTATTTTCTGAGGTTTTGTGTAAGAGTTACAATAGTATTTTCCGTCTTTTGATTTATGAACACTAAAAAAATTATAACCGTAATAAAAAGGGGAACCAATTGCCTTAAGAACTTTTGTTCCTATTCCTCCGCCTTGAAAATAATTTGCTCTAAAAAGACTTGTTTTTTGGGTTACTTCGGATTTATCTGAAAAAACAAATGTGGAATCCGATAGATAAGTATAAAGATTTACAATTTCGTTAAGTCGTCCGCCAGTATTGCCACGAAGATCAATAATTAACGTTTTAGATTGGTTGTTTTTTATTTTCTGGAAGCTTTCTTGGTAAAATTTGCTATAATTTCCTATATGAAAACCTTTTATTTTTAGAACTGCAATACTACTATCTTTTTCTAAAAAATCTAGATTCCGAACATATGCTTTTATAGTTTTGTCATAACCAGAAACTTTATCTTTTAGTTTTTTTGCTTTTTTTTCGGTTTTTGATAAAACAATTTTCTTCTTTTTTATTTCAGAGGAATCTACAATTTGCCTTTTTATAGTAATAATTTTTTCTTCATTATTTATCTTAAAATTGTATTTTACGCTGTCTTTTATGCCGTTTTCGTAGGTGTAAAAATTAGAAAATCGTGTTCCTAATATACTGTTTTTGAAAGTTGTATTGTATCCATCCGATGCAAAAAGTTTTTTATAATCCACAATTAACTCCGATGTTTTACGATTGTTAATACTTATAATCTCCGAACCTACTAATATTGTTTTATCGTAAGATTTGTTTTTGATGACAAAGAGTTTATTATCAAAAATTTGGAAATCGAATTGTGAGAAAGGTCCAACACCTAGTTTTGCTCTAGCAGAGATTTGTTTTTTAGAATATTTTTTTTCGGTTGGATATACAAAAATATGTCCTTCACGAATTTCGGCAACTACAGGAGTTATTTTTTTGTAAAATTCGTAACTCGTTAATGGTTTTGTTATCGTTGATTTCAAACTATCAAATTTATAATCCAAGTCTTTTTTGGAGATATACCAATATAGTTTTGGGTGCAGTTTTTTAAGTTTTTTATACGTAAAATCGACATCGTTTTTGAGATCGTTTGCAGCAATTAAATCATTTAAATGATCGTTATGATTTTTTATGGATGAGCAATTAATTAATAAAATACAAAACGAGAGTAAATAAATGTTTTTCATAAAATGGGTTTTCTTATTAGACGATAAAAGCCTGTAAATGGTTGTATTTGTTTTGAAAAACATCAAATTTAGAAAATTAAAAAACGCATAAATTGTAAAATTGTAATTGTTATACTTGAATGACTCCTAAATTAAATTTCTTTTCTATCGGCGAATGATTGGCGGCTTCTATTCCCATCGAAATCCAATTTCTGGTTTCTAACGGATCAATTATTGCGTCTGTCCAAAGTCTGGATGCCGAATAATATGGCGAAACTTGCTCGTCGTAACGGGCTTTTATTTTATCGAATAACTCTTTTTCTTTGATTTCATCTACAATTTCGCCTTTTGCTTTAAGCGAACTGGCTTCTATTTGCACCAATACTTTTGCGGCTTGAGTTCCACCCATTACTGCCAATTCGGCACTTGGCCAAGCAAATATTAATCTTGGATCATACGCTTTTCCGCACATAGCGTAATTTCCCGCTCCGTATGAATTTCCTACAATTACAGTGAATTTTGGCACCACCGAATTAGAAACCGCATTCACCATTTTGGCACCATCTTTTATGATTCCGCCATGTTCGGATTTGCTTCCTACCATAAAACCGGTTACATCTTGCACAAATACCAATGGAATTTTTTTCTGATTACAATTGGCAATAAATCTCGTGGCTTTGTCAGCCGAATCGGAATATATTGCGCCACCAAATTGCATTTCGCCTTTGGCTGTTTTTACAACTTTACGTTGATTGGCAACAATTCCAACTGCCCAACCATCTATTCGGGCATAAGCCGTAATTAATGTTTTTCCGTAATCGCCTTTGTATTCATCAAATTCCGAATTATCTACCAATCGTTTTACGATTTCGTACATATCATATTGTTCGTTTCTGGCTTTTGGAATAATCCCGTATATATCTTGTTCGTCGAGAGCTGGTTTTTGGGATTTTTCACGATTAAATCCTGCTTTATCAAAATCTCCAATTTTACCAACTATACTTTTTATCCTATCTAATGCATCTTTATCGTCTTTGGCTTTATAGTCTGTAACTCCGGAAATTTCGCAATGGGTTGTTGCTCCTCCAAGTGTTTCGTTATCAATGCTTTCTCCAATCGCAGCTTTTACCAAATAGCTTCCTGCTAGGAAAATACTTCCTGTTTTATCCACAATCATTGCTTCGTCGCTCATTATTGGTAGATAGGCTCCACCAGCTACGCAACTTCCCATAACGGCAGCAATTTGGGTAATTCCCATGCTGGACATAATGGCATTGTTGCGGAAAATGCGTCCAAAATGTTCTTTATCAGGGAAAATTTCGTCTTGCAATGGTAAATAAACACCTGCCGAATCTACGAGATATATAATAGGTAAACGGTTTTCCACAGCGATTTCCTGCGCACGTAGGTTCTTTTTTCCAGTTATTGGAAACCAAGCTCCGGCTTTTACAGTGGCATCATTGGCAACGACTATGCATTGTTTTCCTTTGATATATCCTATTTTTACAACAACTCCACCAGATGGACAACCACCGTGTTCGGCATACATTCCGTCACCAACAAATGCGCCAATTTCGATACTTTTTGCCTTATCGTCAAGTAAATAATCTATGCGTTCTCGGGCTGTCATTTTGCCTTCGGCGTGGAGTTTTGCAATTCGTTTTTCGCCTCCGCCAAGTTTAACTTTTGCAAAACGTTGTTTTAAATCTGATAATAAAAGTTTGTTGTGATCTTCGTTTTTATTGAAGTTTAAATCCATATTATTGTGAGTTGTAAGTCTTGTTTTGTTTGATTGCTAAATTACGAAAACGATTGAGATAAAAAAGCGCCTTTTGAGAATTAAAACTAAAGTTATTTCCTATTTAATTTTTTTGATACTTAATATTAACTTAACATTGGAACATTACATTTGCATCATAAAAAATAAATAGAAGATGTCAATAAACAGTATATTTCAATTTTTAGTACCAAAAGATAAAAAGTTTTTTCCACTTTTCGAGGAAGCGAGTAGTAATCTTATAGAAATTGCTTCAACATTACATGAAGCTGTAAATCTTCCTTTGAAAGAAAGAGATATACTTTTTCAGAAAATTGATGAATTGGAAATAAAAGGTGAAAATATTACGCGTCAAACCAATATCGAGTTGAGTAGAAATTTTATCACTCCTTTTGATAGAGAAGATATTTACGCCTTAATTACATCTATCGATAATGTTGCTGACAATATTCATGGTGCATCAAGCAGAATGAAATTGTATCAGGTTGATAAAATTACAAAATCAATTAGAAAATTAACGGAAATTAATCTCGAAGCGTGCCAAAATATTGATATAGCAGTTAGAGAATTAAAGAATCTGAAAAAAATAAAAAATATTACCGATGCTTGTTCAAGGATTAATAAACTTGAAAACAAATCTGATAATGTTTATGACAAAGCAGTTTCGGAACTTTTTGAAAATGAAACTGATGCAAAAAACATTATTAAGTACAAAGAAGTTTTATCTGTTTTGGAATCTGCAACCGATAAATGTAAAGGAGTAGCAAGTGTTTTGGAGTCAATTTCTGTAAAACATTCATAATCATAACATAAAAAAATTATAATTATGTTTACTCTTCTGATAGTTATTATAGTTCTCGCACTTATTTTCGATTATATAAATGGTTTTCATGATGCCGCAAATGCCATTGCTACAATTGTTGCTACTAAGGTTTTAACTCCTTTTCAAGCAGTAGTTTGGGCAGCGTTTTTTAACTTTTTAGCCTATTGGGTTTTTGGATTTGGAGTTGCAGATACAGTAGCAAAAACTGCTCATACAATGGATATAACGTTAGTAGTAATTCTGGCGGGAGTAATTGCTGCAATTTGTTGGAATTTATTGACTTGGTGGCTTGGAATACCTTCTAGTTCCTCACATACATTAATAGGCGGATTTGCTGGTGCTGCTATTGCTCATGCTATTGCTGTTAGAGGATTTTCGGGTTATTTAAACAAAGATGGCGTTACAGAATATTGGTATAATATTGTAAATTGGTATTCGCCAGGAAAAGATGGAGGAATGCCGTCAGGGGTTTTAGTAATTATAGCATTTATTGTTTTGGCACCATTATTAGGCGCATTAATTTCTTATCTAATATCGATTTGGTTGCTTAATGCTTCTATAAAAAGTATTTACCCAAAATTATTTACTTTAGGACTTGTAGGACTTACTTTTTGGTTTGTACAAAACCAAATGATTTATTTTGACGATATTATCAAAAGTGGAGATAAACCGCGTTTTCCTACTTCTCATTTTTGGAGCGTGGCTTTAGAACCTCATAATATCAAATGGTTTTTGGTAGCTTTTATAATATTTTCTATAAGCTTTTTCTGCTTAATATTTAGTAGTTTAAATTTAACTCAATCTACAAAATGGCTCAGAAAAATGCAATTATTATCCTCAGCATCTTTTAGTTTAGGTCATGGTGGAAACGATTCTCAAAAAGTAATGGGAATTATTGCTGCAGCAGTAGCAGTTTATATTCACACAAGCGGATTATCGCAAGAAAGTATGCCAGAGTGGTTGAATGTTATTTTGCCAAAAGACGATTTCAAAGGAAATATGC
The DNA here is from genome assembly GCA_043783485.1 of Bacteroidota bacterium. Taxonomy (GTDB): domain Bacteria; phylum Bacteroidota; class Bacteroidia; order Flavobacteriales; family Flavobacteriaceae; genus Flavobacterium. The sequence continues at coordinate 6,420 of JAYVZI010000001.1, read as the reverse complement.
CATCATGGATTCCGTTAGCTTGTTACTCTGCAATAGCAGCAGGAACGTTGTCTGGAGGTTGGAAAATTGTAAAAACAATGGGATCTAAAATAACAAAAGTAACTTCATTCGAGGGAGTTGCTGCCGAAACCGCTGGAGCATTGACGTTATATTTTACAGAACATTTAAAAATCCCAGTATCAACAACTCACACTATCACGGGTTCTATAATTGGAGTTGGATTAACTAAAAGAGTTTCTGCAGTACGATGGGGAATTACGGTAAGCCTAGTTTGGGCTTGGATTTTGACAATTCCAGTTTCGGCAATTTTGGCTGCGATTGTATATTTTATTTTGAGTTTGTTTATAAAATAGAGATATCATAACTACAAAAAAACGTCTTGTAAATCAAGACGTTTTTTTTGCTTAAAAAGTAAAGCTATTTAGAACTTTCTCGAACCAATCGTTTCAAAATCGCCCATTGTTTTAGAGCATCACGAGCTTCTACGGCAGGATATCCAAGCATTACTTTTCCAGCTTCGATATCGCCAGTTACGCCAGATCCTGCTCCAACAATAGCTCCATCTCCAATTGTAGTGTGATCTTTTATAGAGGCGCTTCCGCCAATAATTACTCCGTTTCCTAAAGTTACCGATCCTGCCAATCCAGAATTTCCTGCCATAATACAAAATTTCCCAAGCTTGGAATTATGTCCTATTTGAACTAAATTATCTATTTTACAACCATCTCCAAGTATTGTTGAGCTAAATTTTCCTCGATCAACGCATGAATTGGCGCCAATTTCTACATTATTTCCAATTACAACATTTCCAATTTGAGGAATTTTTACTAAACCTCGTTCTGGATCTGGACGAAAACCAAATCCGTCGGCTCCAATAGTAGCGTTTGGATGAAAAATACAATCATTACCTATAAAGCAACGCTCCCTAATTACAGTTCCAGACCAAATAATGGTGTTTTTTCCAATTGTGCATTCATCAAGAATAGTAACATTTGGATAAATAGTGACATTTTCTCCAATAACTACTTTTGGTCCAATGTAACTTCCTGCGCCTATGCGAGTTCCGTTTCCTATTGTTGCTGAATCATCAATTACTGCAGTTGCATGAATATCAGAATAAAAGAGTGGAGTAGGAGGAGCAAACAATTCCAAAACCTGAGACATGGCTAAATCAGCATTTTTTACTTTGATAAAAGCGCGATTTTTACCTGGTTCTATTGATATATCTTGATTTACAACTGCAACACAAGCTTGAGATGTTGTCCAAAATTTTTCGTATTTTTTATTTCCAATAAATGAAATTTCAGAATTTGATGCTAAATCAAGTTGTTCTGGAGCAGTAATATTTTGAGTTGTATGTCCAACAATTTCTCCTTTTAGGATTTCGTTGATTTGTATGATTGAAAATGATTTCATAAATGAATTAAAATTAAAAAATATTTGTCCTGCAAATTAAGAATTTATTAGTTGCAAAATACTTTTTAATTTTAATATTATCTTTTTACAAGGCAGCAGGTATTTTTGCCCAATTTTCGCCGCGCTTTATTCTTAATAATTGTGTTTCGGTAACTACATATCTTTTTGCTAATTCTCTTAAGGAAACGCCCTCGTTCATTCGTTTTTTTAGGATCATAACCTGAGAAATTGTTAGTTTTGATCGGGTAACTTTTTCTCTGCTTTCGGCTAAAATTTTTGACTGGATTACAAATGGACTTCCTTTTTGGTGAATTACATTTTCCTCACGGGTCATCCATTTTAGGTTGGAATGATGGTTATTGTGTTTGTCATAATCCATATGTGCAACAAGTATATGGTTTTCGGATGGTTTTTCTATAAATGCTATTGCAACTAGTCGATGTACAAGATTTCCGAAGTTTTTTTTGCGACTATTTTCGTTTTTTTTGTATTTACGTTTATGACTTTTTTGAAGTTTTTCGAAGATGGATTGTTTTTCCGAAATTGTAGAAATTAAAAGCGTTTTTTTATCTGCATCAATTTCTGGAACTTCTGTTTCTAGAGTTAATTGCTTAATTTCTAGTTGCATTTGAGCCATTATCTTTCTGGTTTTGATAAATGCTAGATTATCTATTTCGGACATTTTTTCCATCATAGAAAATCTAGCAGATGGATAACCTTCGAGCAAAAATTGCTTTAAAATTCTAACTTCCCCAGTTGCAATTTCAATTCGTTTTGCAACACCATAATTAGAAATTTGTACTTCATATCTTTCAACAAATGGGGAAACTAAATCTACGTTTTTCCAAATTTCTTTATCGTAAAATCGTTTTATATAATTATTCATGATTTTTTTATTTAATTAAAAAGCACAACAAAAAGCACTTTGTAAAGTAATTTTTTTTAATTTAAACTTTGGTATTTTTGCTTATTTCGCAGAAAAAAACTCATTTCTTGTTCAAAATAAGTAAAATTATACAAGAATTCCAAATTATTTATAGTTAAATCGTGTTTTATGGGTTAGTTTCTTAAATAGATATGAATAAATTTACAAATTATTCACTTTTCTGACCCATCATCATTAAGAAAGCTTTCAAAAAATCGTCAATTTCTCCATTCATAACTCCATCTACATTACTGGTTTCGTAACCTGTTCTTACATCTTTTACTAATTTATAAGGCTGCATGACATAGTTTCGGATTTGTGAACCCCATTCGATTTTCATTTTTCCAGCCTCGATATCGTTACGTTGCTCGAGTTGTTTTTTTAATTCGATTTCGTACAACTGCGATTTTAGCATTTGCATGGCTCGATTGCGGTTGTCGTGTTGCGAGCGTGTTTCCGAACATTGAATCTGAATTCCTGATGGTTTGTGCACCAACTGAACTTTGGTCTCCACTTTATTTACGTTTTGACCACCAGCACCGCTAGAACGCGCGGTTGTAATGGTTATATCGGCTGGGTTAATTTCGATTTCGATAGTATCATCGACCAACGGATAAACATATACTGATGCAAACGAAGTATGTCGCTTGGCATTACTGTCAAACGGAGAAATTCGTACTAATCGATGAACTCCGTTTTCGCCTTTCAAATATCCAAAACTGTAATCGCCTTCGATTTCTAGCGTTACGGTTTTTATGCCTGCAACTTCGCCTTCTTGGTAATTGAGTTCTTTTATTTTATAACCATATTTTTCCGCCCACATCATGTACATTCGCATGAGCATGCTAGCCCAATCGCAACTTTCGGTTCCGCCAGCACCAGCCGTAATTTGAATAACCGCCGATAAAGTATCCCCTTCTTCGGAAAGCATATTTTTGAATTCGATTGCTTCTATAAATCGGTTTGTGGTACCGTATTGCTCATCCAGTTCTTCTCCAGAAAGTTCTCCTTCTCGATAAAATTCATAGGCGAGTTGCAACTCATCGGACATTTCGATGGCTTTATTGTAATCTTCAACCCATTTTTTCTTGTTTCGGAGGTTTTTTACTATGATTTCAGCCTCCTTGGTGTTGTTCCAAAAATTGGGTGCAAAGGTTTTTTCTTCTTCGTTGTGGATTTCTATTAGTTTGGCATCAACGTCAAAGATACCTCCTTAACGCACCAAGACGCTCCACAATACCTTTTATTTGTTCGGTATTTGTCATAAATTGTTGTAGTTTTGTTTATTGGAATTTTATAGCCCCGATAGTAGTGGAAATCCTTTTTTTTATACCTGACAGGTTTGCAAACCTGTCAGGTATAAAAAAAAGATTGTAACGGATAGCGGGAATAGCTACAAAAAATAATTTAAACGCAAAAGTAACGATTTTTTAATAAAATATGGAAATAAATTTAGTGAGCGATACGGTAACTAAGCCGTCTGCGGAGATGTTGCAGTTTATGTTTAATGCAAAAGTTGGGGACGATGTTTATAAGCAAGACCCTACGGTTATTGAGTTAGAGGCTCGTGTTGCGGAAATGTTTGGTATGGAGGCTGGATTGTTTTTTCCCTCTGGAACTATGGCAAATCAGACTGCAATAAAGTTGAATACGAATCCTGGGGAGCAGATTATTGCGGATAAATATGCTCATATTTATAATTATGAGGGTGGTGGGGCATCGTTTAATTCTGGCGTTTCGTTTTGCTTGTTGAACGGAAATAGGGGGATGATTACCGCGGACCAAGTGGCTGGTGCGATAAATAATCCTGATTTTTATCATGCTGCCTTAACGAGTATGGTTGGTGTGGAAAATACAACAAATAAAGGTGGTGGCGCGTGCTATGAGCTTGATGATTTGCGAAAAATTAAGGAAGTTTGCGATGCTAATAATCTTAAATTTCATTTGGATGGTGCAAGAATTTGGAATGCATTAGTGGCTAAAAAACAGGATCCAAAAGATTTTGGTGCTATTTTCGATACTATTTCAGTTTGTTTATCCAAAGGTTTGGGGGCGCCAATTGGATCGGTTTTATTATCGGACTCAAAAACGATTAATAGGGCTTTAAGAATTAGAAAAATTTTTGGTGGAGGAATGCGTCAAGTTGGGTATTTGGCAGCCGCAGGTATTTATGCTTTAGATCATAATATTGAGCGTTTGGCGGAGGATCATAGGCGTGCAAAGGAATTGGGTAATTTGCTATCGAAACTTTCGTGGGTTGAAAAAGTGGAGGCTGTAGAAACTAATATTTTGATTTTTGAGTTGCAACCTACTATAAATGAAGCGGTTTTGATGGAAAAACTGAAACAAAAAAATATTTCGATTAGTTCTATGGGGCACGGAAAATTGAGGATTGTTACCCATTTAGATTATCGTGAAGTAATGCACAGTTATGTTTTGGATACTTTAGAAAAAATGATTTTTTAGTTATAGTAAATTGTTTTCGGTGGCTAATTTTATTAGCATAGCAGTATTTTTTACGTTTAGTTTAGAATGTAAATTTTTTCGGTGGCTGTCTACGGTGTCAATACTTACAAATAGTTTTTCTGAAATTTGAATACTTGTAAACCCATTGGTTATTAAAGTAAGGACTTCTTTTTCACGTTTTGTGAGTTTAGGTAATTTATTTTGGAGTTCGGTTTCGTATTTTAATGCTTTTTCTGCTTCAATTGTTATATAATTATTGCCGTTTATGACTATGTTTATTGCTTTAAGAATTTCGTGCTTGTCTGCGTTTTTTAGTAAATACCCATTTGCTCCATTTTCTATCATTTTACGAATATAAGTTCCTTGAGTAAAGGTGCTTAGGGCAATAACTTTTACTTTTGGGTATTTTTTTGTGATGATTTCACATAATTCGATTCCGTTGGTATCGGGTAAATTAATATCCATAAGAATAACATCGCAGGTATGAATTTTGAAAAACTGTAAACATCTTTCGGCTGAATTTGCTGAGCCAACTAACTCGATATCTTTCTCGTTTTGGAGTAATGATTTTAGACCTTCAATTATCATTTGATGGTCATCGACTATAAATATTTTGGTTGGTTTTTTAAGCATTTAATTCAATATTTACAGATGTTCCGTTGTTTGGAGAAGTTAATGTATCAATAATTCCGTTTAGATATTTTACGCGATAGGCAATATTGTCTAGTCCATCGCCATTTTTAGCTTGGTTTTTATCATAACCTTTCCCATTGTCCTCGACAGTAATGATAATTTTGCTTGTTGAGTAGGAAATTTGTACTAAAATTTCGGTGGCATTGGCATGTTTTACTGCATTATTAACTAATTCTTGAATGATTCTGTAAATAAATGTTTCGGCAGTATTTCCGATTTTTCTGTCAGTTCCAATTTTTTGATAATCAACTGGAATGTTCGATGCCAATTGTATAGAGCTACAAAAATCTTTTAGAGCATCGTTTAACCCAAATTTAACCAATGCCTCGGGCATAAGATTATGGGCTACTTTGCGCAAATCTGCAATAGTTGTATCGAGCATACTTAATGATTTTTCGAATTGAGCGGCATTTTCTGGGGTAAGTAGTAGGTTTTCTTTCATGTTTGTAAATGATAATTTGGTTCCCGACAAAAGTCCGCCAAGACCGTCGTGCAGGTCTTTTGCAATGCGACCACGCTCTTCTTCCTGACCTTTTAGCATGCCTTCAATAGCCATGAGTTGTTTGTCTTTTTCGAGTTCAGTAATTTTTAAGGTTTGGAGTTTTTGTTTATTTTGAAAATTTAGAAAGCCTAAAAATCCCAGTAAAAATAAACCTATAGATGAACCAATTAAAATTTTGTTTAGATTTGATTTTTTTTCGTTTTTTGCTCTGAGTTCAATAACTATTTTTTCGGATTCCAGTTTTGCAATGGCGTTTTTATTTTTTTGAGAAAATAGAGAATCGTTATATTTGAATTTATATTGAAGGTTTTTGTAAGCATTTTTATAATCCCCTTTGTAGGCTTGTAAATCTGAAATCAAACCACTTGTTGCCAATATACCTTCTGTATTTTTGTTTTTTTGAGTTAAAAACAATCCT